>JAUNMR010000075.1 GCA_030537455.1 Planctomycetia bacterium
CGATCTTCCAAAAATTTTTATGCACGGGGGGTTTACCCCCCTGCTAAAAATTTTTTTCGCGCATTTTCGCGCCGTGCGCGAAAATGCGCGAGGGCGCTTCCGAAAATTTACGCATTCGCAACAGGCGTCCGTTGAAAAACAGCCGTCATAGACTTTTATTATAACCCATCTAGAAATGAAGGTCAATCATGGAAATTGCTTTATTCGAAGTTAATTCCCTCGACCCAACCCCAGGGTTGGCGCTCTTGAATGAGTTTCTCAAGAGTCATACGATTCAGCAGGTCATCGAATATCCCTCTCACTACAATGGTTATCTGGTTATTTTCTACAGTGTGACTCATTTAGGCGAAAGAACAGTAAATCCGTCGTCGAGCGTCGCGAGTAACGCCGTTTCGTCTAATGGCAACGACTCGAAAAATGTTAAAGTCACTGTTGATTACATGCTGGTTTTGACGGAACAGGAATTTTCAGTATTCCGCACGCTTCGCGAACGTCGTGCGGCGTTCTCTCGTGAACGTGGTCTTGTTGAATTTAACATTTGCTTGAATTATCCTATTGCTTGCGCGGTGGCGTTGCGCGTACGGAGCAAAAGCAAACTCATAGAAATTAACGGCATTGGACCAGCGACTGCCGATGGTTTCGGCGTAATTATTCTCGAGGAGATCGAAAAAGCGCTCCAGAATGGCACGCTAGATCCTACGCCGCGCACATTGCCCCCGGAAGCAGAATTAAAGAGGCTCTATAGTAAGCCCAAAGACGCGCGATTTTTCCGCCGTAAGCGCGGCTCTTCTGAAAGTCCCCGCGAGGTTGCGACAAAAGACGCCGAGTCTTCGAACGAGGGCGGCGCCGGCGACTCAAAGCCTGCCGAATAAGCGACCGGAGCGTTGAGACTGGTCTGTAGTAAGTTACGGCGTCTGGTCTCTTTACCGAGGCAGGACGGTCAAGGGCTTATCTTGATTAACGCAAGCGTCTTGTTTACCAATTCGTTAGGAACCCAAGGTAATCGTTATGAAACGTTACGGTCGTCTTATGGAACAGATCTGTACGCCCGATAATATGTTTTTGGCGTGGCGTAAGACGATTCGCGGCAAACGTCAGAAACGTTCGGTTATTCGATTCGAGGAGAATCTTGTCGAGCGCCTCAACGCTATAAGCGACGCGCTTCGTCGCGGCGATTACCACTGGGGCGCCTTTCGTCACTTTAAGATCTTCGACCCGAAGGAGCGCGAAATCTCCGTTCCTCCCCTGGCGGATCAGATCGCGCATCATGCGTTGATTAATATCTGCGAGCCGATCTTCGACCGCTGCCAGCTCGATGAGAGTTTCGCTTGTCGGCGCGGTAAGGGTCAGTTCCGCGCGGTCGCGCTCGCGTCGCGCAACTGTCGCGCGTACCCCTGGTTCGTTAAACTCGACGCGCGTAGGTACTTTGCGTCGATTCATCATCAGACTCTCAAGTCGCTGCTTGCGCGTCGCTTTAAAGACCCTTTGCTCCTTCATGCCTTTTCCGGCGCTATCGACGCCTATGAAACCGACCACGGTCGAGGTTTGCCGATCGGCAGTCTCACAAGTCAGTTCTTTGCGAATCATTATCTCACGCCGGTCGATCGCTATATAAAGTGCGAACTGCGCTTGCCGCGATATGTGCGCTATATGGACGATCTGGTCTTCTGGGACTGCGACCGCGCGCGTCTGCGCGCCGCTCGCGACGCCATTGTGGCGTTTGCGCACGATAACCTCAAGCTCGCTCTCGTTGAAAAGGGCTTTCGTCAGAGCGCCGTCGGTCTGACCTTTTTAGGCTTTAAACTTTCCAACGGTCACGTGGCGCTTTCAAGTCGCGCGCGTCTGCGTCTGCGACGCCGTAGCGATTTCCTTACGAAGAGGTTTCGTGAGCATAAGATCGATGAACTTGAATTCTCATGCTGTATGCGCTCCCTCTTCGAATGGGCCAGTCATGCCGATTCCCTAGCATACCGACGGCGCATTCTCCACCAGCGGTAGACCGCTGGATCCCAGTGCGCGCTAGCCGCGCGATTGTACATAACCCGCTCCCTTTGGTCGCTGGCGCTTTTGGTGGGGCTGTTTTTTTTGTGAATGCCTTTGGAAATGTTATCGTTAGTATATAATTGACGATAAGAACCAGTCGAGTCGTCAGAGAGTTCTTCGACTGGACAAGCCATGCCGACTTGCCGACGTTACGTCGCTGTGTTCTTCAGCGATAGGCGTTGGTCGTTGGCGCTTTTAGTGGGGCTGACGTTTCGACGTTGTGTTCTACTGAAATGGGAACTTACCGAAAGCGGCTCCAACCGCGTCTTGCGCGGCGGCTCCTGGAACAACAACGCCAAGAACTGCCGGTCAGCGAACCGGAACAACAACACGCCGGAGAACCGGAACAACAACTACGGGTTCCGGCTCGCTCTAGCTCGGAGAGATAAGGTAACGCTCCGAACAGGTAAGCGCCCAGTGTGTCTGGATTACCCAGACGCCAAACCCGCGAGAGTCGCGCGCCCTAGTAGCTCAGCGAACCGGCGCGCGACTCCTTTTTCGTGCGCAGGTCAAGTCAACGCAAGTTAGCGAGTATTAGAAGTAGTTTCATGACTATCTCTGTTAGCGCTAATATTCCCGTGGTCGCCCTCTCAGGGAAACGCTTGCGTTTTTTTACGCTTGGGCAGCGCTCGCGTCGGTCGCCCGGAGGGCGTCTAGTCGCAGGCTTTAGTATGCGGATAAAAGCGCTACCGCCTAAGGCGTCTTATTGAACCGATTTACTCTAAATAGCACGTCCGTTCTGCAGTGGCAAGCGTTGGACGTGATTTCCGCCGTGGTTCTGCGCGCTCGTCAAATTTGACTCTACCGAAACAACGTGTATCGTATGTAATTGCGCCACGACGCGCCGTCACACAATTCGTCGCCCCCGAGCTATTGATCCATGTCTTTAACTCATTGACGTCGCTCATTTTACGTATTGCGCCAGCGCCGGACTCTGCTCCGCGCCCTCGTACCATCCCGTCGTGTGTTTGTTTTATCAGCATATTGAGCCTGCGGTTTGCATGTACGTTGGTCTGGACGACGTTGGTGACGCCTGTTGTAGCAAAACGCAAGCGGTCGTGAGAGCGAGTGGTTGTTTTAGTCGGTGATTCAGCTAGGCGCGAAATATGGCGTCTGAACGCTGAAGCGGCTGGTTTTTTTTATCCGGAGGCTAAAGCCTCCGGCTTGCCCCGCCCTTTGGGCGGGGCGC
>JAUNMR010000076.1 GCA_030537455.1 Planctomycetia bacterium
CATGTCGGTTTCCCAACTGAAGCGACTGCCGACTTTTAGACGATACGAGGCGTCGATAAAGTCTTTATTAAACGAGGTCGAGGTCAAAAAGACGGAGGCTTTTTTCGGTTCGCTCAGGTTTATCGCGCGGAAGTTCACGAGCGGTTCAATTCGCGTATAGCCCTTGTCGAACCGCGCGCCAAATTCTGTCTCCAGAAACCATTGCGAGGTCGTAAAACGATTGTAGCTGTCGGTTTGGAAATAATGCTGCTTCTGCCATGATTTCGTCGCTCCGATGACGATGTCGAAACGCCACATGGCGTCAAAGATACTCATTCTGGCATAGCCGGAAAAGGAATCGAGTTTAGAATTGTAATTACCGGAGTTAGGGGTAATTTTACTCTGAACCGCCTGCAAACCGTATCCCCAAATGCAGTGTTCTAGGAACTTCCAGTCCTGCCCTAGACCGCCGCCCCAGGAGGAGACGTCGAAGCCGGAATAGTCGTCCTCGTCCCCTTGACTGTCCTGTGAGGCCCACGCGCCGGACATATAGCCGACAACGCGACCGCGTCTGGGCGAGATTGCCAGGTCGGAAATATTACTGGCGCGATAGATTGTGTCTTGAACGAGGAGACTTGTGGCGTCTTCGTCGTTATTAAGTCGCTCGAGAGACTCTAGTTGTGCCTGAAGCTCTTGGGACAATTCGCGCTGGAGCGAGTGGAGCAGGGATTCGTAGAGGCGCTGTGGTTCGGTCAGCGTCGCCTGGTCATGGTTGAGCGCGTAGAATCGGTCGAAATCGCTCGGTGTTTCGATTTGTACGTCAAAGAGCGCTAGGGTTTTATCATCCATTAGCGAGGCGCCAGGGAACGGACATTGCGCGTGAACGCGATAGGGCAGTAAGGTCAGACATAGCGCGACCATTGACGCGAGCAGTAGCGCCAGTCTGTGCGCCTTGATCCTTTGCGCGTTTATGAGGTCGTCTGACACGATAATCGTTCCCGGCGATTGAAAAACAAGAGAGTATTTTGTGGCGTTTAACGTCTTGTTGTGGCGTGGTTAGCGTCTCTGGCGTCGGCGTTGAGAACACGGTTAGGGTTAGCGCGCATGATGTTCTCTTCTCTTACGGGGCAATCAAAGACGGCCTGTGCGACCATCGACTGGTCGTTGTTGTTTTTGGAGGCGAGGAATCCCTTTTCGTTTTTATCGAACCCGAGAGTGACGGAATGCTTTTCGTGCGGACTCAGTAGCGCTAGGTAGGCGCCGCCCTGGGCGCTCACGCCTAGTTCGGCAAAAGCGCCAGCCTGGTCGCTTGTGGGGTCGTCCGGGGTGGTTTGTACCTTCTGCCCCATGAGCTGATAGGCGCCGACGCGATCGGCATAGAGCGCGTTTTGTGCGTAAATCGAACCGTCGCGTATTTCCAAGGTCGCCTCGTTCGTATTAGGGTTGACGAGCGCAAGATTGTCGGTAACCTCTAGCGTTTCAACCTCTAAACGCTTGATTTTGACCGTTTCTCCCTCCGCGTCGTCCTGAATCGCGTTCTGACCGCTTTGAAGGTACCAGGTGGTTCCAACTGCGGAAACTACCCCTAGGAGTACAGAGAAGGCGCTGTTTAAAAAGTTACTTGCCATGTGACGTTCCAATTAACGTTGACCAACTGCGCTAAAAGAAGCGAGCGGTGGCATACGGTCTTGGGTGATGTACTTACGCTGAAAGCGCCGACGTCGACGTTCCAAAAGGGCGTCGACGCGCCGACGCGTCACTCTACATAATTCGAGCGATTCACACAACGTCAAAAGCGAGCCTTTCTGTTGGCGCTACAAGCAGACGGTCGGCGTCGTTTTGCCAGTAGCGCTTGCACGACTTGGCGACGCGCGCGCCCTTTTAAGTCTGACGTAATGGGTTACAATGTCGTAAAAGTTTTCACGCCTTCAGGCGTTTCATACCGCTGGCGTGGACTTCATATGAGGATGGCAATGAGCGAACGACGAGATAAAATTTTACGTTTAATTCTCATCATTCTGACCTGGGTCTATTTTTTCTACATGGCGTATATGCTCCTGACGCCACATCCTGGAACCCCCAAGGCTTTCACTCCGCTGTCGAGCGTCTTACACCTTGGCGCGTTCGGTACGCTCGGTCTACTGACGGAGCTTTCTCGTCGCGTTTGGCGCGTTCAGCGTTGGTATTTGCTACTGTTGGTTTGGAGCGTCTTGTCTGAGGTTCTTCAGATCTTCACGGGTCGTTGTTTCGAGTGGGGTGATATCGTGCAAAATATCGTGGGTACGAGCCTTGGTTGCGGCGTTGCCATCTGGATAAAACGCGCGCTTGCACGCTTCCTCACGCGTTCTGTCAGTCACGTCGGCGAGGGCGCTGTGGCGATTCTGGTTCGTCCGCCCATGCGTTTGAGCGATTTGGCGACGGTCGATTGGAGCACAGTGGAGACTTTAGCGATACGTCGGTCAGAATATGTCGTCGCGCCGGGCGCTCTGTGTTTTCCCGGCGGAGGCGTGGAGCCGCACGAGACTCTGGAGGAAGCGGTCTGTCGCGAGTTCATGGAGGAGGTCGGCATTGCGATTAACGTCAGCGCGCTCATCACGACGTCCTTTACCCCTAGCGGTCGAACGCTCAATTGGTTCTTTGCCGAAACGTGCGAGCCGAACCCCGAGATTGTGCCGACGATTCAGCCACAGGAGGTCGCGAGCTATCAGTGGACGCCTCTGCCAGAACTTATTGCGGATCCGAGTTTTCTCGCGAATAATCGCGCGATCGTCGAGCAGATTCTCTCCGGCGCTCTTCGCTGCGACGTGCAAACTTCCGGTGAGTGACGTCGTCTAGGCGTCGTGTCTTTTTTGACTCAAAGCTACTTTAAGGCGCAATAGTGCGCCTTTTTTATTCCTTCATGAGGTTCGTTCTTCAGGGAAGAACAGATCACGCTGACGCAGAAGACGTTTGTATTGGTTTTAATGATTCAACTTAATGTAACAGTCAGGATAGGGGCATAGGAATAATAGAAAAATTTTTTGCTCTTTTTGCAAATTACCGGCGTCAACAAAAATAAAAATGGTTAGAATATGTAAGATAAACAAACTGTACTTAGAGGTCTGCTCGTGGCATTCTCAACGGGCTTTTAAGCCCGGCGTTATTGACATAGCGCCTTCACGTAGCCTCCTCGTTTCCCCCCTCAGAACACGTTGCAACGAAAGGCGCATACATGAAGCGGTTTTTATTATTGCCCGCCTTTGTATTAGC
>JAUNMR010000077.1 GCA_030537455.1 Planctomycetia bacterium
GCTAATACAAAGGCGGGCAATAATAAAAACCGCTTCATGTATGCGCCTTTCGTTGTAACGTGTTCTGAGGGGGAGACGAGGAGGCTACGTGAAGGCGCTATGTCAATAACGCCGAGCTTAAAAGCCCGTTGAGAATGCCACGAGCAGACCTCTTGGTACAGTTTGTTTATCTTACATATTCTAACCATTTTTAATTTCATTGACGCCCGTAATTTGCAAAAAGAATGAAAATTTTTCCTATTATTCCCATACTCCTATCCTGACTGGTACATTAAGCTGAATCATTAAAACCAATAAAAACGTCTTCAACGTCAGCGTGATCTGTTCTTCCCTGAAGAACGAACCTCATGAAGAAATAAAAAAGGCGAACAATTGCGCCTTAAAGTAGATATGAGTTAAAGACGTCGTGACGCCTAGGCGACGTCACTTACCGGACGTTTGTACGTCCCAGTGAAGAGCGCCGGAGAGAATCTGCTCGACGATCGCGCGATTATTCTCGAGAAAACTCGGATCAGCAATAAGTTCTGGCAGCGGCGTCCACTGATAGCTGGCGACCTCCAGTATCTGAATCGTCGGCACAATCTCGGGGTTCGGCTCGCGCGTTTCTGCAAAGAACCAATTGAGCACGCGACCGCTAGGGGTAAAGGACGTCGTAATGAGCGCGCTGACGTTAATCGCAATGCCGACCTCCTCCATGAACTCGCGACAGACCGCTTCCTCCAGAGTCTCGTGCGGCTCCACGCCTCCGCCGGGAAAACACAGAGCGCCCGGCGCGACGACATATTCTGACCGACGTATCGCTAAAGTCTCCACTGTGCTCCAATCGACCGTCGCCAAATCGCTCAAACGCATGGGCGGACGAACCAGAATCGCCACAGCGCCCTCGCCGACGTGACTGACAGAACGCGTGAGGAAGCGTGCAAGCGCGCGTTTTATCCAGATGGCAACGCCGCAACCAAGGCTCGTACCCACGATATTTTGCACGATATCACCCCACTCGAAACAACGACCCGTGAAGATCTGAAGAACCTCAGACAAGACGCTCCAAACCAACAGTAGCAAATACCAACGCTGAACGCGCCAAACGCGACGAGAAAGCTCCGTCAGTAGACCGAGCGTACCGAACGCGCCAAGGTGTAAGACGCTCGACAGCGGAGTGAAAGCCTTGGGGGTTCCAGGATGTGGCGTCAGGAGCATATACGCCATGTAGAAAAAATAGACCCAGGTCAGAATGATGAGAATTAAACGTAAAATTTTATCTCGTCGTTCGCTCATTGCCATCCTCATATGAAGTCCACGCCAGCGGTATGAAACGCCTGAAGGCGTGAAAACTTTTACGACATTGTAACCCATTACGTCAGACTTAAAAGGGCGCGCGCGTCGCCAAGTCGTGCAAGCGCTACTGGCAAAACGACGCCGACCGTCTGCTTGTAGCGCCAACAGAAAGGCTCGCTTTTGACGTTGTGTGAATCGCTCGAATTATGTAGAGTGACGCGTCGGCGCGTCGACGCCCTTTTGGAACGTCGACGTCGGCGCTTTCAGCGTAAGTACATCACCCAAGACCGTATGCCACCGCTCGCTTCTTTTAGCGCAGTTGGTCAACGTTAATTGGAACGTCACATGGCAAGTAACTTTTTAAACAGCGCCTTCTCTGTACTCCTAGGGGTAGTTTCCGCAGTTGGAACCACCTGGTACCTTCAAAGCGGTCAGAACGCGACTCAGGACGACGCCGAGGGGGAAACGGTCAAAATCAAGCGTTTAGAGGTTGAAACGTTAGAGGTTACCGACAATCTTGCGCTCGTCAACCCTAGTACGAGCGAGGCGACCCTAGAAATACGCGACGGTTCGATTTACGCACAAAACGCGCTCTATGCCGGTCGCGTCGGCGCCTATCAGCTCATGGGACAGAAGGTACAAACCACCCCGGACGACCCCACAAGCGATCAGGCTGGGGCTTTTGCAGAACTAGGCGTGAGCGCCCAGGGAGGCGCCTACCTGGCGCTACTGAGTCCGCACGAAATGCACTCCGTCACTCTTGGGTTCGATAAAAACGAAAAGGGATTCCTCGCCTCCAAAAACAACAACGATCAGTCGATGGTCGCACAAGCCGTCTTTGATTGCCCCGTGAGAGACGACGACGTCACGCGCGCTAATCCCAACCGTACTCTCAACGCCGACTCCAGAGTCGCTAACCACGCCACGACCAGACGTTAAACGCCCCCAAAATACTCTCTTGAATTTCAATCGCCGGGAACGATTATCGTGTCAGACGACCTTATGAACGCGCAAAGGATCAAGGCGCACAGACTGTCGCTATTGCTCGCGTCAATGGTCGCGCTATGTCTGACGCTACAGCCCTGCCGTGCCGACGCGCAATATCCGTTCCCGGGCGCGTCGCTCATGACGGATAAAACCCTAGCTCTCTTTGACGTACAAATCGAAAAGTCATGCGATTTCGACCAATTCTATGCACTCGACCATGACCAGGCGTCGCTAAGCGACCCACCGTGCCTCTACGATCCCCTGCCCCGATCCATTCAGTCCGAAATGTTCCAAGCGCTACAGGAACAACTAGCGTCTCACTGGCGACTTAATAACGACGAAGACGCCGAAAATATCCTCGTTCAAGACACGATCTATCGCGCCAGTAATATTTCCGACCTGGCAATCTCGCCCAGACGCGGTCGCGTTGTCGGCTATATGTCCGGCGCGTGGGCTTCTCAGGACAGCCAAGGGGACGGGGACGACTATTCCGGCTTCGACGTCTCCTCCTGGGGCGGAGGTCTCGGCCAGGACTGGAAGTTCCTAGAACACTGCATTTGGGGATACGGTCTGCAGGCGGTTCAGAGTAAAATTTCCCCTAACTCCGGCAATTACAATTCTAAACTCGATTCCTTTTCCGGCTATGCCAGAATGAGTATCTTCGACGCCATGTGGCGTTTCGACGTCGTCATCGGTGCGACGAAATCCTGGCAGAAGCAGCATTATTTCCAAACCGATAGCTACAATCGCTTTACAACCTCGCAATGGTTTCTGGAAACTGAATTTGGCGCGCGCTTCGACAAGGGTTACACGCGAATTGAACCGCTCGTAAACTTCCGCGCGATAAACCTGAGCGAACCGAAAAAAGCCTCCGTCTTTTTGACGTCGACCTCGTTTAATAAAGACTTTACCGACGCCTCGTATCGTCTAAAAGTCGGCAGTCGCTTCAGTTGGGAAACCGACATG
>JAUNMR010000045.1 GCA_030537455.1 Planctomycetia bacterium
GGATAGAACGAACCAACGACTTCAGCGTTCAAACGCACGATTTTACGCCCAGCTGCCCCACCAACCAAAACAACCAACCCGCTGTCTAGATCGCCCTGCGTTTTTTTACGCCACGGGCAAAGCCCGTGGCGACCTGCCCGTAGGGTAGTCCAGCCGGAGGCTTTAGCCTCCGGATAAAAAACCAGCCGCGTAAGCGCTCACACGCCATAGTTTACGCCCAGCCGACCCCCCGACCAAAACAACCAACCCGCTATCTAGACCGCTCTGCGTTTTTTCACGCCACGGGCAAAGCCCGTGGCGACCTGCCCGTAGGGGAGCCCAGCCGGAGGCTTTAGCCTCCGGATAAAAAAAAACAGCCGCTCCAGCGTTCAGACGCGCTATTTTACGCCCAGCTGACCCCCCGACCAAAACAACCAATCCGCTATCTAGATCGCCCTGCGTTTTTTCACGCCACGGGCGTTACCCGCCCTGCAGGAGCCTTGGGCTGCGGATAAAAAGGACGAGCGGTCGTGAGCGCGGTTAGTCCGTTTAAAAGAGGGAAGGCGAGTCGTCCTGAACGACGAGGGGCTCTTCTGAACGTACAGCTCCCTTTACGAACTTGAGTAAGTCTTCGTAAGTAGTAACCTCCTCGTATTGAACGCGCCGACGTTCGTCTTGGACGTCCTTTACAATATCATCGAAATGCTTTTTTGCAAATTTGATCTTGGCGTCTTCAGTTGGGCGAAGATTGCACGAGTCCGTCGAGCCCTTGGTTTCTGCAACGAAATAGATATGTTTGACGTCGGCGTTTTCGTCAAAGGCGATCGCCCAGTCGGGATTATATTTCCCATAGGGCGTTGGAATATAAAAACCTCTGGGAAGTTTGACGTAAACGACGACTTCTGCGGCGCTTTCTAAGTCCTCGGCAAATCGTTGTTCCACCTGGGAATCGCAAAGCACGCGAGTATAGAGGTGTTTTTTGAACGGTCTATCGCCGGTTTTGAGGTACGGCGCGGTGAATCTGTGTTCACTCTGAATTGGCTCGCAAAGTACGTTACAGCCGTACTTCTCGCCGGATAGGCGATAGCTGACGCTGATATGTTCAACGATGGCAGTGACTTTCGCTTCATTAATCAGACGCGCCGCTTGTTCAATAAATTGTTCCGGATTATTCTGGAAGAATTTTAGTTTATCCTCGTCTATCTTCTCGAGAATTTTGACAATTTCGCGCCGCGTCATACAGGTAGCGTCCGCGAGTTTACCGACAAGGTCGTATTTAACGCCGCCGTCGCTACGCGAGGGGGCGCTAACGTCTACGGTGTGAGTTTCTGTCTGTTCGAACGCGTTGCCACTGACAAGAGCCTCTTTCGATTCAATCCGCGTCATTTCGCCGTAACGTACCTGGTAATAACTCTTTCCGCTCTTGAGCTCCTTATTGAGCTTTTTAATCGCCTCTTCGATCACTTCCTCTGAGTCGAACGAAGCGAGGTAATAGGTTTTGGCATTGATTCGTTCCCACAACTCTATAAATTCTCTACGCTTAAATTGATCAGGATTCATCGAAATCTCAACGGTCGCCCCTTTGTCATTTTCGATCTCGGGCGCTTTATAGATGGAATTGAGAACCTCGCTCACCGATTGCACATACTCCTTTTCCACCGCGTCGCATTGGAACGACCTACTCTTAACGGCGTAGTAGAACGCTTCTGTAGGTTTTCTTTCTGAATCGACGTAACCGCGCGCTTTTAGCTCTTGAACGATATCTTCCGCGAGAATGTCGTTGATCGTTATAGTTCTCTTTGGGTTCGTGTTGGAATGTAGAACCTTGCCTTCAAAGAGTTTGCTTGTGACCAGCTTGGGGATATCTGGCGAGGCGTCGGCGATTTCCGTTTGCAGGGCGTCGACGTAGTCTGCGTAGCTTTCGTTCGTGATAACTGTGAGTTTATTAACGCGTTGGACGTCGTCGCCAAGAGCGTCGAAGTCGAGGCGCTTGCCCGATTGGTCGACGCACAGGCGCATACCGCGCCCGACCTCCTGACGTTTGCGCGTTTCGCTCGCGCTTTGCTTGAGGGTGCAGATCTGAAAGACGTTGGGATTGTCCCAGCCTTCGCGCAGGGCGGAATGGGAGAAGATAAACCGCGCCGGGGAGCGTTTTGCGTCAAGCTCGAGCAGGCGCTCCTTGTCCTTCATAATAAGGTCGTAGGCGTCCACGTCGTCGGAGCCGGTCTCTTCCGCGCGCTGACCCTTGCGCTTCCCTTTGCTTTTCGAGTTGGTCAGACGACCATTCTTCTTATCGATGGAAAAATACCCGACGTGCGTCTGATTTGTCTCGATCGAACGGAGATACTCCAGGTACGGCTCCTCGCCAAACTTCGCCTGGAAGCTGGCGACCGCGGCGTCGTACTCCTCTTCGAAGATTTGAGCATAGACGCCGTTTCGTTCCTTTCCGTCGTCGTCATAGTCGCGATACTTCGCGACCTCGTCGATAAAGAAGAGCGACAGAACCTTAACGCCTTCGCGAACGCCGGGCACGGCGCGGTAGAGTTCGCGTTCTTTTTCCAGGTGTGATTCAATTGTTTCGCGAATTTGAATACGGCGCAACTGCTCCTCGTTTGCCTTGCCAACGACCTCGCCAAGACGGATAGTTACGCCGTTGAGGAAGCGTACCACGCCTTCGAGACCGTCGATTGACTCGATCACATAGCCCTTATAGCCTTCGTACTCATTCGACGTCTGATAGAGGTCGGCGCCTTTTTTAAGGTTTTTTTTGAAGCGCGGCTTAGACGCTTTTCTATCGTAAATTTCCAGCGTCGCGGTCGGCGCGGATTCGCTCAGATTAATACTCTCCAGATAAACGTACGCCCCGGTCGGCGAGACGTTCGACTCGTGGATTCCCTTCACGGCGATCTTTTTGACCAGTTTCTTATTGTACGCGTCGATTGCGCTCAGACGATAGACCAGGTCGTACTGCTCTTTTGGCGTAGCGGAGTAGCGCAATGTCATGAGCGGGTTGAAGTAGCGTAGCATTTCGCGCGTTTGTTCCCCCTCTACCGACTGCGGTTCGTCGATAATGAGGATCGGGTTCGTCGCGGCGATAAGGTCAATGGGGCGTCGACTCCCGAAATTGTCGAGACGTTCGTAGATACGCAGGGATACTCCGCTGGCTTTTTCCCGGGTATTGAACGCCTGCGCGTTAATAATCATGACGCTGATATAGGGGCTTGCCGCAAAGCTTTGTATTTCCTCGAGTTTGCCCGAATTGTAAATAAAGCAAGGGCTAATAATCGCGCCTGGTCGGTCGTCTTCTGGACTCTTGGCGTATTGTTCCTGGAAATGCTCCCTCATGATCTGAAAGGACTTATAGACGCCCTCGCGAATCGCAACGCTTGGCACAACGACAATGAACTTACGCCAGCCGTACCTGCGGTATAACTCGTGCATTGTCTTGATATAGGTATAGGTCTTCCCGACGCCGGTCTCCATTTCGACGGTGAAGTTATACTTTAACTCTTTCCGCGCGATCTCAGGCGCGCCGCTTGCCGCTACGTCGGGGGACTCTTCAACTGTTGCCTTTTTACTTCGCTTTTTCTTAGGCTTTCCGACGCCAGGAGCATTAACCGCGAGACTCTCCGACGGTTTGAGATGGCGGTCGATTTGAACATTTCGTAGGTTCGTGAGGATCTGCTCGTCGCTCAGGCTAATCGGGGCGTTACGATAACCTATTCCGCCGAAAAAGGTCGGGTCGTTACCCTGGTCGACGCGATAACTAGACGTATCGCCTCCCTGATACGCTTGCCCTTGGAAAATCTTGCAGATCGCCTCCGCGGCGTCGACCTGAAAGTCTTGCGTTTTGAATTGCAGTTGCATGACGTCGACTCCTTGGCTCTTACAGGACTTTCACCGTTGTCGTGGGCGAGAATTGCTCAAAGATCGACATGAGATTGAGCTTAGCGGCGCCATTGGCAAAGGACGAATCGCGAAAGAGCGCGCGCTTCGGCTTGCGTTTGGCTATAGCGATCATATCCTCCTCTGAAATATTCTCCTGGAAGCACGCGATTAAGTCGCCGTTGTTATAGACATGAATCGTAGCGTTGCCCGCGGTCTCAACGCAATAGTGGCACGACAGGGGCAATCCCCAGTCGAGAACCACGCTGAAGAGCAGGTCGAGGTCGGTGCGATCTTCCTTAATATTCTTTTCCGTCGCGGTGAGGAGGTCTCTGGTGAGAAGCGACGGGTCGTAGAAAACGTCGTTGAAGTTCGATTCCGCAAGTTTGAATACGCGGAAGCCTATGTCTAAATCGCTAGATTGTGAGGATTGTAGCGATTCCGAATTGTCTGTCTGTCTGTCTGTCTGTAAGAGACTCGGGGCGGTCTGGCGCTCCTTGAGGATTTGCGCGCCCGCGCGACGGATACGCTCTTTGCCGATTTCACAGATCGTGGCGAAGCCGGACGTCGCGGCGTCTGATTTTGGGGGACAGGTCTCAGGTAACTGTACCAGTATATACTTACGATTGCCACCGTCTTCAGCATTGAGCTTCATAACAGCGTGCGCGGTTGTGGCGGAACCGGAGAAGAAGTCGAGAATGACGTCGTCAGTTGAGGTAGTTATCTTCAAAAAATACGTGATCAGCGACGAAGGTTTAGGGTAACTGAAAACCTTAGACTTGAAAAGTTGAACGATTTCTTTCGTCCCGTCTTGTGACATTCCTATTTCGTCTGGAAGTTTAGTACTAACAGCAACTTTTCCGAAGTCGGCGCCAGCTTTAAGCATATCGTCACTTTTCCAGTAACGCAAAACGGGCTTTTTTATTTTTAGGAATGGATAATCGCCAGGAAATATAATCCTATTATCTTCCAAGTATTTTTGAAAATCTTTTTTTGTTATACACCAAACCCTTTGTGGATTAACAGGATATTCCTCGCCGGTTCTAGGATTAACAATGGTAAAATTACTATTTGGACGTTCGGTCGCTGTTCGTTGCGTAGACATATCATGTATTCGCCATGGTTGTCCTGGAAAATCGTCTGTTTCAAAATACTTTCTGTTATTGTTGCTAATGCCTGCCTTATACGAATCTGAGCGAGCATATCCAACTATCCAGTCATAATCTTGTGAAATTCCAAATGGAACGTCGGATTTTGCTGTTCGTTTTCTCCACGGGATTTGGGCGACGAACATTCCAGCGCCAAAGACCTCGTTACAAATCTGTTTGAGATTCTCCACCTCATTGTCGTCAATGGAGATAAAGATTACTCCGTCTTCCGCCAGCAGATTACGCGCAAGTAGCAATCGCGGATAGATCATCGAACACCAATCGGAATGAAATCGAGGGTTGGAACTTGTATTTTCCGTAAACTGCTGTATTCCGTCTTCGTCAACCTTGCCGGAGGCGCGGTCGTATTCTTCCTGTGACTGTCGGAAATTGTCATGATAAACAAAGTCATGCCCGGTATTATAGGGCGGGTCGATGTATATCATCTTGACCTTGCCGAGATAGCTCGCCTGTAGGAGTTTGAGGACTTCGAGATTGTCCCCCTCGATATAGAGGTTCTGTGTGGCGTCCCAATTGACGCTTTCGCTTGGACAGGGTCGTAGGGTCTTGCGGGTCGGGCGGTAGGCGTCCGCGCGCGCTTCGCTCTTGCCAACCCAATTGAACTCGTAGCGTTCCTCTTGTGGTCTCTTAACGACGACCCCGTCGAAAAGTTCGCGCAGGCGCTCGAAGTCGACAACTTCTCTTAGCTCCCCGTCGGGATCGCGCGATTCGGCGATAACGCCGGGAAATAGCGCTTTAAGCGCCGCGAGGTTCTGAGCGTAGAGGTCGGAGGATTCCATCTTCATGCGTTCGGGGTAAGCGTTGGCGGCGGTCTTATTAGCGTCCATGGCGGCGATTGCTTTGCGGTTGGGGGTGTGAACGATTATACCAGGTTAATCCCGCGCCTTACGCCCTTGAGCGCCGGGCTGTAAGGCGTCGAGTACGCGGTTAATTATAACAAGAAACGCACAATTGATAAGACGGCGTTTGACAGCGCCTTGTCTGTAAACAACGCAAGCGCTCCTGAGCGCTGATTTGGTCTTTTTTTTGCTTTTTTAGTTCTAACCTCATGTGGCTTTGCGATTATACCCACGGCGCGCGTTTTTTTCACGGCGCGATCACCACAGGAATAGAACCATGAACGAACGTTATCAGGAACATGTCGCGCTGTGGCGTTACGTCGACGACTGTTACGCCGGCGCTCAACGCGTTAAATTCGGACCAAACGCGTTGGAATATCTCCCCATTCAGCCGTTGGAACGTGAGGAATTGAACACTCGCGGCGTGCAGTTCGACCATTCGCGTTATGCTTTTCGGCGTAAAATCGCCACCTACGAGAACTTCTTTCGTCCCATAATCGACGACGTCGTCGGACTCATGCAACGTAATCCGGCGACCGTGCGCTTTGGCATGACTTGCGATGAGGAGAGCGCGCCAGAGGTCGTTAAGCTCAAGGACTGGGGCAACGCCTTTAACGACGGTCTTGCCGGACTAAAAAACCGTTTGAATTTCGCGCAGATTCTATACGGTCGATACGGCATGCTTCTCGACGTTCAAACCGACCGCGCCGGTCTGAACCCGAGCTTCAAGATTGTCGAATACGACCCAAGAAAGATTCTAGACGGTCAAGTGGAGCACGAACGCGCCAATCAGTTCGACGCTCTGAGATGGGTCTTACTCGACGAATCGACCAAGCTATTTGACCCCGATCAGAAGACCTGGAGATTTCACCCCAAGTGGCGACTACTCGCGCTCGACCGTCGCGGAATGTATTACGTCGCAATCTTTCAGGGCGACGCCATCCAGGAACAGTGGCGGAATTTCGAACTGCTACGACCCGACAAGCGCATGGCGGTCTATCCGAACTTTAAGGGCAAAATACTTGATTTTATTCCATTTACCGTCTGCAATGTCGAACGGCTAGGCGTTCAGAACTGGTCGCGACCGCCCTATCTCGACGTTGCAAGACTGGCAATTGAAAACTACGTCGTTGATAGTTGGTACAAAATGGGGCTCTATTTCCATGCCACGCCTACCCTTGCGGTATGCAACGCCACGCGCGAATCCAACGACGTGAGGCTCGGTGGAGTCGTGTGGCCCAAAAGCTCAGGCGGTGCGCCCGTGACCGTCTCGATTTTAGAAACTTCCGGACGCGGACTCGCTGAATTGAGAAACGCAAAAGAGGAACTAAAGAGCGTGCTGCGTTATACTTCCATACGCGACCTCCTTGAGCACGCCGGCGCTAATTCCTCCAGCGACTCGCTACGAATACGCACAACCGCCGGCACCGTGTCTGTCGCCGCAATCGATCGTACCGGAGCGCGCGCCATTGAGGAACAGCTCTGCTTCGCCTCCATTTGGTCCGGCGCCACTGTGGAGCAGACCCGTCAGCGGATCTCATATCAGCCCGACGTGACATACCTCGGCGCGGAATTTCAAATGGACGCCGCCGTGGAACTACTTAAAACCAACTATGAAACGCGCGCGCTCTCCAATCGCAGCGCCTACGCCTTTCTGGAGCGCGCCGCGCCCGGCGTCTTGCCCTCATACGACGACAATGTACGACAGATCCAAGAGGAGAGGGGGGCGCTACAACCCAACGGCGAGCGCTCAACTCCAAAGACACAAGAAAGCGACGATATAACGCCCCTTACGAATCAAAAGGAGGAAAAATGACCACTGCCAAAAAGAAAATTGAACCGCGACCCGCACGAACAAAAGCTCCCCCTGCGTGCAAACAAACGACCCCTGACCAGTCGCGCGCTGGCAAGTGTAAAACCACAATGCTGGCGCTCGACGAAGAAGCTGAGATTGCGCTCAAAAAAGCTACGCAATCGCAACCGCCTGACCTAGAAGACAATAGAACGATCGAACAAAAGAAGAAAGACGTTATTAGCGCGCTAAATGACACGCTAGGCGTCGCCGTTGTCGCTTGTGCGCGCGCAAAGGTCGACTTCGACCTCTTCTGCCAGTGGAGAATCAACGACCAGCAGTTCGAAAGTCAAGTCGCTCGTGTCAACGACGTCATGCTCGATTTCGTCGAGGCAAAGGCGTTAGAGCAAATTAAAGCCGGAAATCCACGACTGATTCAGTTCTATCTGCAAACAAAAGGGCGTAGCCGAGGGTTCGATCCCAAAGAGACGGGCGCTAATTCTCAAATGGTCGCGCTTTTGACCGCCGACGAAATGAATTTTTAAAACCCGTCCCGTCGCGCTTGCGCTCTGCCCACGGCGCCGGGGCAAATCTCGGTTTCATTAATTCCGACCAAAAAAACACAAAAATTTTCCATTTTTTGCCTCAGGTCGGACGTCTGACGTCCTACCTGTTTTGGACGATCAAGAGAACACGATATAATTACCACTGTAAGTTCACCCCCGGAGGGCGAGGTTAAAGACGCGACGGAATACGCAGGGGATGTTCGCAAGATGCGAATGTTGCGTGGGTCGACGTGTCAAGGCTAAATGCGACGACTTCCGTTCGCCCCTCTTATAGACCTCGCCCAATGGGGGGCGTTAGCCAGACGCCAACTTGATTCAGAATTTGAATCGCCCAAACGACCAAAACAATGCGTTGCGACGCATAAACGCATAGCGTGGCAGGTGTGAGCGCCACTGCGAATCGTCCCCGGGGACTTTTCGCGATTACGGTTCCCATCCCCCTGGAATACCGTACTTTTCATCATGGGGTCGACCCCATGCGCCGCGACTAGACGCCAAGTCGCCAAAGTTCGAACTACAGCAGGCTTGTGAGTGTAACACGTGATAAAAAAAACGACCGCAGCGAGCGGTCGCGCGAGATCTCTCAAGGACGCGCCTCATCTTGGGCGCGTCCTCTTTTTTTACCACGACGCGATGCTTGCGCGCCGCGACTTGACGTCTGAACTACAGCGACAGGATATATTCCACTAGGTCGTCGACTTGCTCCTCGGTCAACTCGTCGACGTCGCCGAGAGCGTCGCCATGTTTACCGTCCAAAAAGACGTCGCGCAAGTGGACGTAACGACCGTCGTGCATATAGGGGGGCGTGCGCCACACTTCACGTAGCGTCGGAGTATCGAAATCGTCGCGGTGGTCATAATCCGCGCGCGAGCCGACGTCGTGCATCTGCTGGTCGCTAAAGTATTCCCCGCTATGACATTGCGCACAGGCGTATTTCTCGTCCTCAAAGATCGCTTTACCGCGTAGCGCCTTTTCGCTCAGCTCCCCGTTGACTAAATATGGACTCGGAAGAGGAGTGAGACTTTTAAGGTATTCTTCCACGTCAAGATAGGTCTGTTCCGGAACGTTCGAGAACATAATGAATTGGAACCCGGTGCGAATTGCTTTTTCCGCATTCACACGCACGCCGTGCCACATTGCCGGAGGAAGCTTCAGTGAGAAGAGCATGCCCTTGGCGTTCTTGGGATTGCCCATGCCGTCGTTGAGAAGGTCCCAGTTCAACGCGTCGGAACGCGCGTCCGGATGGCAACTGGCGCAACTCTGCCAATTCTGGAAGCAAAGCGTCGCGTCGTGCCAAGCCAACTCGCCGCGACGTTGCGCGTCCATCTCCGGCAATGGCGCAAGTTGCACGAACTCCTTTGCCTTTGGACGACGCGCGTCAAGATCGACCACGACGATATTATCGGAGAAATACATTCCGACGTAGACCTTATTCCCAATGATCGCCAACGAACGCGGTCCCTTAAAGGGCATAGTGCGAGAATAGAGCTTAATGCGTTGCTTCAGCCCAACCAAAAACGCCAAAAGTTGAGGAACCTGATCTGCCGTCGTCGTATTACTCAGACCGCGTTCTTTCGCCTCCTCGGCGTCTTTCGGAAGGGACGCGAGTTTCTCGTGCGTCTTTTCGGAATCGACAAGGCACAGTTCGTGAGTTCCTGCTATACCGACGCAAATCGTCTTGTTGTCCGGCGTGACCAGAATCGGCCAGGGGTTCGCCGCGCCGGAGTCCACGTCGTCCAGGAGCACCGTGTTCACAAATTCGCGTTTTTCCGCGTCGATCACACTGAAACCGTTTGTATTCATCCATCCGCGTTCCACCTGGGTCGTCGGAAGTTGATAACGAGCAAGAATCGCCGTGGTATACACGTATTTCCCATCGGGTGAAAGCGTGATATGATGCATACTAGAGCTACCGTTAGGCAGGCGGATATTTTTGGTTTCGCCCGTTGCGGTATCCAGACAGGTGATTTCCGCCGCTACATTGGCTCCGTCGGAACGATCCAGGGGGAGAAAGTTCGCGACGTAATACGATTTACCGTCGGGCGTTATCACCGCGTCGCAAGGCTCGTGTAACGCGTCGTACGTCTGCTCAACGCTCAGGTCGCTCGTCTTGATCTTCGCCAACTTCGCCTCGAAACGCAAACACGCATAGAGCGTCGATTCGTCAGGAGACAGACACAAACCGCAGGGCGTGTGACCCACGACCGCTTCGCTGGTAATCGCGCCGCTCGATAAATCAACGACGCAAATCTTACCCTGGTAGTCCCCCATGCCGACGTACATGCGCTTTTCGTCTGCGCTCAGACACATGTCGTTCGGCGTCAGCGGGAGGGAAATCGTGCCTGTTACCTTCGCGTCTGACACTGATATCGTCGCGATCTCTTTCGCGTCCATATTGAGACTATAGAGCGTGGTACCGTCCTTGCTCGCCAGCAGTTTGATCGGTCCTTTATACTCTGCGGCAAATGACGCAAAAGTCGTAAGCGTGAGAATTAACGCTACGACGCTACGTATTAAAGCGACGTTGGTTTTCATTATCGATTCTCTCTGGTTAACTCTGTGGGATCTCTCAAAGAGGCGTACGCGCCTGGGCGAACGACGTGTGCACCTCTTGCAAACGCCGAACTGTCCATATTATCTAACGCCACGACGTCAATTGCAAGATTAACATATCTTTTTTGGGCGTCCTGCCTTACTTTTTTACTCTTTTGCGCGTCCGATTGACGCAATCGCTTTTTTCCGCATAATAGTTTTATAAAGTCGACACGCGACGCGCTGACGCCGCGCGCGTCGCGCAATTTGCCGTCGTTTAACGTTGCGCCGATATGATCAAAAAGACCTTTTTATCCCTCCCCGAGGAATTTATACAACCGCAGAACGCCTATTTCCACGTCCTGCCGATTCCTTTCGAAGGAGCCGTTAGTTTCCGCCCCGGCGCCGTGCGCGGTCCCGACGCCATTCTCGACGTCTCCGATCAAATGGAGTATATTGACGAAAAAACGCGTCGACCCTTCTGGAGACTCGGAGTCTATACCCACGACCCGATTCCACCGCAGGATTCGCCCGCGCTGCAAATGGAAACGATCGAACGCTATGTTCGAAACAATAAACTCTACTCCCCCGAGAGATTCGTGATTGCTCTGGGAGGCGATCATTCCGTTTCCGGTCCGCTCATTAAAGTCGCCGCGCAAACCTTTAAAGATCTCACTGTCATTCAGTTCGACGCTCACAGCGACCTGCGCGACCAGTACCATCCCGGGGGAAAGTATTCACACGCCTCCGTGATGGCGCGCGCGTTAGAATCGGTCGATCATCTCATTCAGATCGGCGTCAGGAGCTTCTCGGAAGAGGATCTGATTCGGTTCCCAAAACAGGTCGATAATTTTATCACTCCTGACGACGTCTTCGAACGATTCGAACAGACTGTCGAAACAATACTCATGCGCGCGACCACAAACGTCTATCTGACCTTCGATATGGACGCGTTCGACCCCAGCGTCGCCCCGGGCGTCGGCACCCCTGAACCCGGTGGGCTAGACTGGAGGTGCGCCGTTAAAATCATTGAGGCTATTGCCGCGGAAAAAAATATCGTCGCCGCCGACGTCGTCGAAACCGCCCCACTGGGTGGAAATAACGTCGTGACCGAATTTACCGCCGCAAGACTCGTCGCTAAAATTATGAACGCCGTCTCAATGAAAAAAATTTTCAAGTCGATATTATAAGGAAAAGATTATCGATATAATAAGGAGTAAATTAAACGCCAGACGCCAGAGCGCTTAGCCTCGCTCGGTCTATGGAAATCGTTCCCTACGCCGCGTTGACACAACGCGTCGGGCGCGTGAGTCCGACTTGTCGTTTTATCGGACGCTTGACATACTAATAAAAGAACCGCGCGCGCATCGCTCTTGTCGCCTCGCGCTCGTATTCTTTGGTTTTTACACACTATCATCGGAGTAATCACATGACTGAATTTCGCGTCGAACACGATTCTATGGGCGACGTTTCGCTCCCGAAACTTGCGTACTACGGCGCTCAAACCCAACGCGCAATCAACAACTTCCCGATCTCCAACCGACGTATAGCGCCCGAGCTCATTCACGCTCTCGGTCTGGTCAAGCTCTGTGCTGTGCGCGCGAACGAAAAGCTCGGAAGACTCACGTCCGGTCGCGCGCCGCTACAAAAGGCTGAAATCGACGCCATGGCAAGCGCCGCTCAGGAAGTCGCCGACGGTAAACTCGACGCCGAATTCCCTATTGACGTCTATCAGACCGGCTCCGGCACCTCCACTAATATGAACGCGAATGAAGTGATCTCCAATCGTGCGCTGGAAATCGCCGGGTACGATCGTTTCGACCCCAAAAAGAAGATCCATCCCAACGACCATGTCAACTGCGGTCAGTCGACCAACGACATGTTCCCGACCTCCATTCACGTCGCCGTCGCCTGTCAAATCAACGACCGCGTTATTCCCGCGCTACAGAAATGTTGCGCTATTCTCAAAGAAAAATCTCAACAGTGGCAAGACGTCGTTAAGATCGGACGAACACACCTCGCCGACGCCACCCCAATGACGCTCGGACAAGAGTTCGGCGGTTTCGCCCGCGAATTTGAACTGGCCATTGAACGCGCCAAGTTCGCGCTCTCCCAACTGTGCGAACTACCTTGTGGCGGCACCGCCGTCGGGTCCGGAATCAACTGCGACCCCAAATTCGGCGCCACCGTGGCCGAACTGCTCGCTGAAAAAACCTCCGTGCCCTTCCGTGAAGCCGTCGACCACTTCGAAGCGAACGCGCAACGCGACGGCCTGGTCGCCGCGCACGCCGCTCTACGCGCCGTCGCCGTCTCCGTCTCTAACGTCGCCAATAATATCCGTTGGCTCGGCTCCGGTCCGCGTTGCGGTTACTACGAAGTCATTCTCAAGGATCTACAGCCCGGCAGCTCCATTATGCCCGGTAAGGTCAATCCCGTCATCTGCGAAAGCGTTATGCAAGTCGGCGCCAAGATCATTGGCAACGACGCCGCTATCGCCGTCGCCGGCGTCTCCGGCGGTCAGTTCCAGCTCAATATCATGATGCCGGTAATGGCCGACGTCGCGCTCGATACCACGCGCATTCTCGCCGGCGCTCTGGAAACCTTTGCCGATAAGTGCCTCAAAGACCTCCAAGCCAATCGTGAAAAGTGCCAAGCCGCCGTGGAACAGAGCCTCTCCATTGTGACCGGTCTGAACCCCTACGTCGGATATGAAGTCGCCGCCGCGCTCGCGAAAGAAGCCTTCAAAAAGGGCAAGACCATTCGTGAACTGTGCCAAGAGAAGGGCGTGCTCGACCAAGACTCCCTCAACGAAGCGCTCGACGTCGTGCGTATGACAAAACCGCTCGATAAGTAAGCGATACGCTCGCTTTCCTTTTCGAACTTTCGCTCCAGGTAAGGAGGACGACGCTATGCGTTACAATGAAAACGTCCTATTTCAAAGAGCAAAAAAACTCTTGTTCAAACGGACTAATTATGAAACGTTTAAAAGCGTGCCATACGCGCAGATGCAATTCTCCCTTAAGCGTCTGCGCGACTTCCTGGACTACCTAGGCTATCCCGACCGGCAATTTGCCATTGTGCACGTTGCCGGTACCAAGGGCAAAGGCTCCGTCTGTAATAACCTCGATAAGATCTGGCGCGCCGCTGGATATCGCGTCGGACTCTTTACCTCTCCGCACATTAATGATTTTCTCGAACGGTTTCAAATTAACGGAAAACCATGCGATAAAACCTTCTTCGCCGAAACCATGCTCGGTCTAACCGAACGTTGGAAATCCTTCGACGCCGCCTATCGGCAACGATACGCCGATCAATTCAAAAATGCCGTCGTAACTCAAGACGATAAAACAATTAAAGAGCAGGTCGATTCTACCCAAACGCACGACCAAATCCAGGCGAGCGCGACCGATAACGCCAAAGAGTCAAACCCGAGTCCTCTGTGCTCAAACGACACGATTAATCCCCCGGAATTTACCTTCTTCGAATGGTCCCTCATTCTTGCGCTTACGCTCTTTGCACGCGCCGGCGTCCAGATCGCCATTCTCGAAGTCGGTATGGGCGGCTCCTTCGACGCCACCAATGTCTGCCAAGCGGACGTCTCCGTGATTACTAGTATTAGCTACGATCACTGTGAACAACTCGGCTATACCCTCGAAGCGATCGCTACCGAAAAAGCCGGCGTCATTAAGAGCGACGCCCCGGTCGTCTGTGGCGTCGGTTTCTCACAGTTCCTGTATCCCGACGTCGAGCGCGTACTGGCGCAACTCGAGGAAATCAAACAAAAAAGGGAAGACCTACGACAGCGAGCCTTGCAGGAACTCGCCGACCTAGAGAATCCCGATATTCCCCCACAAGAGAAGAACTCCCAAAATAAAACCTCGAAAAAAAACGAACACAACCCCGAACTTAACGAACAACTCCTGCCGCTCTTTGACGAATCCGTCTTTAAAAAAGAAGAATTTGCGCTACTGGCGCACGACGAAACCCTCGTGCGCCCACAGGAACTCGCGCGTGTTAAGCAGGTTATTCGAAATAAAGCGCTTAGCTGCAACGCGCCGTTCTATCAGATCGAAGCGCTACAGCCAAGCGTGGAAAATTTGCCAACCCCGCCGTTCGACTCCATACGAAAGTGGAACCTGCAGATCGCTTTGAAAGTCGTTGAAATCATGGCAACGCGCGATAAGCTGCCCTCTAAGTACAACGATTTCAACGATTCAAACCCTAATCTAATAAAAAACTTCCCCGTACAACCAAAAGATATCGCTACCGCCCTGCTACGACTCGACGTCCCTGCGAGATTTCAGGTCGTCTCCACACGACCCTTGATTATCCTCGACGGCGCTCACAATCGCGCCTCTGTCGCCGCCGTCTTGAGGCAGCTACGAGAACATTACCCCGACAAAAAAATCTCCGTGCTCTTCGCCTCTACTGTTGGAAAAGACCTGCCCGGTATGCTCGCGGAACTCTTCGCACGCGCCGATGAAATCATTCTCACTGAACGCGCAAAAGCCCCAAGAGCCGCACCGCTCGCTGAAATGATTCAGGCCGCAGAAGACCTACTCGATTACTACTGTGATGAAAACGCCGCTATTCGCTCCGTGTTGCGCGTTGCCCCGGACTATCGCGCCTTCCTCACCGATTACTGCGCTCGAACAAATCGTCAAAATGAAATACTGTGCCTACTAGGCTCCTTCTATTTCGTCGCAGACGCCAAGGAAGTTATTGACGCCGCTAAAAAGGCTTAACTCACTAGGAACCCCTCGCTGTGTTAAAGCCCCCTTCTCGTCGACAGAAGGCGATGAGGTTCGCTTGTTTTTTACGATCATTCCATCGAACTGTGAGGTTTGAGTATGCAGGATTTGGAAAAGAGAGTCTGGGGAATCCATACGCGGGACGAAAACCTCTTCCGGAAACAAGAAAAGATCGCGATAGGTTGGCATAAGATGGGCGATTTGTCACAAATCTCGCCTAATCGTGAATCTTTTCAGGCAAAGTACGAGCAGACGTACCCCGACGCGAAAAAAGGCGCTATCCCCCTCGAAACTGGTATGTTGTTTCGATTCTGTCACGAAATACAGATTGGGGATTATGTCGTCTTTCCCTCGAAAAGTGATCGTATGGTCAATATCGGCGAGGTGACAGGTTCTTATGAATACGATCCTAACGAGCCCGAATTTGTGCAGATGCGATCGGTGAAATGGTTGAAACATATCCCGAGAACGATGTTCTCACAAGGCGCTTTGTACGAAATCGGCGCCTCAATGACTCTCTTTATGGTCAAAAACTATGCCGAAGAGTTTTTAAACGCTTTGGATAAAGACTTTAAACCTCATTATGGCGTCGATGGAGACGACGAAACTGTCGGCGCGACCGCCGAGGAGATTATCGAGAGTACAAAAGACTTTGTACTGAAGGAACTCAGGCGCAATCTTAAGGGGTACGCTCTGGAAGAATTCGTGGCAAACCTTCTACAGGCGATGGGATATCGTACAAAGGTTTCCTCACAGGGGGGAGATCGTGGTATTGATATCGTTGCCTATAAGGACGAGTTGCCCCCGAGAATTGTCGTGCAAGTCAAAAGTCAGGACGCCGATATCAAGGAGACCCTCATTCATGCGCTAAAAGGCGCTTTGAAAGATGGCGATTACGGTTTGTTCATTACCCTATCGAACTACAAAAAGAATGCAAAAAGCTTCCTGCAAGACAATCCCAGAATTCGTGGCATTGACGGTACGGAGCTGGTCGACTTGATCCTAAAGTACTATAACGACCTCGATGAAAAGTATCAGAGAATGATTCCACTCAAGATGGTTTATATTCCCGTGGCTAAGAAAGACTGACTCTGTCGACCAGTACGCTTGTAAGCGGCGAGTTTATTAAGCTTAGACAAGTGTAATTGCTCCAGACGCCTACCGTGTGACATTGAAGACGCCAGGTGAAGAACTAGAAGCTGCTGCATATTAAATGAACTAATTGTTTTCACGAACGCTTGCGTTTTTTTACGACGCCCGTGTCGCCCCGCCCACATAGCGGGGCAAGCCGGTATGACGGCATGTTCCGAATCTTGGGTGAAAGTCCCATGGAGCGTAATTACCGACCAATCCGATAGCAAATTACAAGTCTCACGTTGCGAGGCGTGGCAGAGAAGAAGCAATAGCGAAACCGCGACCCTACGAATAGAAACCCGATATTAAGGCGTATCAAGCGGATGAGACGGCAATTTAGTTTTACCCGGTTCAAGGCGTCAATGATTAACGACCGGGTGGGTTCGTTAGGCGATCAAGAGTTGCGTCAGAACGCTGGCGCAAGCGGAACGCATAGCTTTCCGTTGTCTGCAGGCTAAAGCCAGACGGCTTCCTCCCGCCCAAAATGGCGCGGGGCGCGCTTCGCGCG
Source organism: Planctomycetia bacterium (assembly GCA_030537455.1). GTDB lineage: Bacteria > Planctomycetota > Planctomycetia > Pirellulales > Thermoguttaceae > RUG369. The sequence goes on from JAUNMR010000045.1 coordinate 17,156, forward strand.
ATAATATTTTCAAGGCTCGCTACGCTTCGCCGGTTTTAACGACCGGCGATTCCTCGAGAAACGTTGAATCTGAAGAAATCATTTCGACTACTCCCGAGGTTGTGTTTCTGTTTTCGGTTTGGCGTAGCGTCCCCG
>JAUNMR010000017.1 GCA_030537455.1 Planctomycetia bacterium
TGAACGCTAAGCGCTAGGCGTCGGTAATAGTTGGAGTCTGTGTGAATGCCTCAACACTCAGGGAGGTATTGTAAGTCATAGGCGGAATTTGCGCTTCTGTGTTCCTCGTTGGAAGCGTTCGTCAGGCTAGAGCCTGCGGTTTACACGTACGTTGGGCGGGCGACTCCGGTGATGAACGCCGTAACATAACGCAAGCGGTCGTGATAGCTTTTAGTTTGTATTATCTGTGGGCTTCGACCAAGCTTAAAAAACTCTTGCGTTTCCTGAGAGGGCGTCGATTGGAAAATTAACGTTTTCAGGGGAAGTTATGAAACTGCTTCTATATTACGTATCGCAGGAAAATGCAAGTTTATACTTCGAGACCGTTCTAGGAAACGTCGTGCACGTGACGACTTGCAAGCGACGTCGGGTGGTTAGAGCAGACGTTATTTAATAATGTAAGCGTCGACAATTTGCCCGATGTATGCAGTGTGCGGGTCGCGATTAGCCCCTACAGCCGTTCCGTCGACGTTTTCAGGATACATCTGTTTGCGAATCGTCTCCGGTAGCAACGCCAAGTTTTGGCGTTCGGTATAGAGCGTGCGACACTCCAACGTTAGCGGGTATTCCTTGACGTCTGGCGTCTTAATGGCATTCGGCTCCACGAGTGTGAGACCGGCTTGCGCGACTTTGTCGACGTTATAACCAGATTGCGCGCCACACACTCGTGTGATCAGAGGAATAGGGGCGTCCAGAGGTACGCTAATGGAGAACTCGCCGGTCGCGTCGAGAACGGCTTTTGTGTAACGACTCTCGCGAACGTACGCTACAAAGGTCCACACTCCCCAAATTACTCCGAGATTCCCCCAGCCGATGACCATCGAATTGAACTTGTCGCCCTGCGTGTTCAAAAGGATTCCACGTGGCAACGCTTTGAGTATGTGGGCAAGGTAGTCGGTAATCTGAATCCGTTCCTTCATCTTCCTATCCTGTAAAACTACTCGTCTATCGTCGGTACGTGTGGTTAGAGGGTTCTGACAATTTCTTCCACGCTTTTCGACGCGGAATGACGCGGCGATGGATGTGAATTGTCCGCCGGGTAGCCTAGGGGCAGGAGCAGAATAGGTTCTTCTTGACTGGGAAGATTAAAGGCGCGCGCGGTTTCAGAGTTCGGGAAGTAGTTGACCCAGCATGACCCGACGCCAAGATCCCAGGCGGCGAGCATCATGTGTGTGGCAACGATACTGACGTCCTGTTGACCTGAGAAATAAGAGTTCTCAAGAGGATTGTTCCACTGCTCGTCTTTATTGAGCGCGATTAGTAGGACGACCGGGGCATTGAATGCGCAACGCGTGAGCGCGCGAATCTTCTGAAGCGCCTCGGGGCTCTTAAGCACGTAGATTCGTTGCGGTTGATTGTTTGTCGCGGTGGGCGCTACCATGCCGGCTTCGATGATCTTATCGAGAACCTCTTGGGGAATCGGTTTCTCGGAATAAGCTCGTACGGAGTATCTGTCTTTCGCTAACTCTAAAAAATCTTTCATCTTCAGTTCTGCTCCGTTGTGTCTAAGAGACGAGTTGAAAAGAAGCCAAGCGCAGAAAGCCTAGCTCTTGAACATGTGTTCTGTGCTCTTGCTCTGGACTGATCCAGCGTCATTGTAATTATATCTGCGATTTACCGGTAGGCAAGTCGATAGGGTAGGAGCTGGGAATTATCTCTTGCGAAAAATCGCGTTAAATGGTAGAGTAAAGGCGAATCCGCGTTGCGATTTCGCGACGCTTAGACTGTATGGACGCAGTACGATTCTTTGTGACTTGGAGTCCTATCGTAATAATTATGAGACGCGTTAATCTTTGCCCGTCACACGCTTGTATCATTTACGCGCTCGCGCTGTTCCTTTGCGCGACGTGCGTCTTTGCACAAGATCGGGACAGACCAAGCGGCTTCACCGGCTATCTTCTTGACTCTACCGGGTTGGATACGGAATTGCGCGAGCCATCGTGGCGTGAGGATTTCGAAACCAATGGCGTGAGTTGGCGATTTCTCTATCAGGACGGCGCTGTTAAGATTCAGAAGCATTCTCGTGTCGACGACTGCGCTCAGGAGGGTGAACGCTCCGAATATATTCAGTATCAAGTAGAAACGCCCGGGGTTGTTGTGCTTGGTCATTATGTCGACTACCCCTGTGCTTATGGCGAGGCGGATCCTTCCGTCTGGATTCGTAGTGATCGTCCCGGGGCGTCTCTCGCGGCTCTTGTTGTCTTTCCCAATTCGTTACGACCCGATACGGATCGTCCCATTACCGCGATCGTGACAGGGCAAACCTATGTGAAAACCGGCGAATGGCAACAGTTACAATTCAGTCAAGGGTTCGACAAGGGGCTCGAAGAGGTCGTGCAAGCGATCCGAGGCGAACATAAACTGCATGTCGATGCCGAACAAGCGTATATTCGCCAAATTCTTGTGATTAGCGAAGCGCGTTCCGGTCGTTACTCTTTTTGGCTTGACAATCTCACCGTCACCGAGCACGTACGTCCGGATCTCGAGACGCTCAAAAGATCGGAACGCGCGGGTACGTTCGACCCTGTCAATCTTTTGGGTCAACGATTGTTCTTATCAAAGACCCCTATCTTTGGTTACGACCTCAACGCCGACTCCGATCTCTATGGTAAAGAACCCTTTGGTATCGACACGAAACTAGCGGAAGAAAAAACTCGTAAAGCGTTAAAATTCGGCGATGAAGTCTCACGCCCTAACCTCAACGTCTCGACGCGATCTTCTCTCCAGCCGATTGCCAGCGACATTGAACCACACGGCAGCGTCGGTCAGGTCGACTTTGTACAGGACTCGCTCTCGTCTGCGGAACGTGTTTCAAACGCGGCGTTTAGCGTTAGTGAGGCGTTGGCAAGCGACGCCTTTGACGCGCCAGATGAGGACGACGCGCTCATTGTCGGTAGCGGTACGCTTAGCGACCCGGAAGACGCCATTACAGAAGCCTTCGTCGGTCAAGACGGTAAATTAGTCGCCAACGTTCACTTTAAAAACGGTATTTTAGAGTCAGTTCCTGACGGTAAGGCCTATTCTATTCGCGCTATTGAGTATCAAGGCGAGTCCTTTGAATTCCTCAAGAACCTTGGCTTTAACGCCGTGTGGATGCACAATCCGCCCGACGCCGGTCAATTACAAGAGGCTAATAACGTAGGAATATGGATCATCGCGCCGCCGCCTTATACCGCTGAACAGACTATCAGTCAAAATCAATGGAACGCCTACAAAGCGTCTGTGAAGCGCTCCCGTCCCGAGGAGGCGTCCCTACTCTATGTCGCCGCTAAGCCGCAGAATTACGAAGAACGACAAATTGAACGCGCAAACGTCTTCGGCGGTGCGCGCGCTAGCTCCGCATATGACCCCGTCCTCATGTGGAATGTTGGCGCTAGTATGGAGAGAAAGGATCTGGAACTCTTTAAAGCCAGAGTCGATCGTATTCGCGCGCTTGACCCGCTAAATCGCCCGCTGATCGGTTCGGTGTACTCTTCTATCAACGATTATCTACAAGACGGTCGACTCGACGTCGCACTTCTGGATCGTACCCCGCTATTGACCTCGCTCGATATGAACGACTATGCACAGTGGCTCGTACGATATAAACGACTGTCCACCAATTCGCGACCCGTCTTCTGGAATACAATTCAGACCCAATGCGATCCATCGGCGACCTTGCAACGTCAATATTTCGGCGAGGTGGACGAATCGCCTGGCGTGGCGTCATATGAACAGATCCGACAGTTGGTACGCTTGTCGATGTTTGCGGAATGCCACGGGCTGCTTTTTAAGTCCTACTCGCGTCTCGACTCCAAGGATCTTAAGACACAATATCGAGCGCAGGCGCTGGAACTGATAAATCTTGAACTGCAATTAATTCAGCCTTGGTTTACGATGGGCAAACCAGACGAATCGTTCGTCTCCACAACTTCGCCGACTCTTGGCGCAATTACCTCGCGTACCAAGCGTTCGATTCTCGTGACGCCCGTGTCGATTGCGCCGAACAATCAATATGTCATGGGTTCCGACGCGACGACTTCTTGGTCCGGGCTTGTCGCCACTCGCGAGGGCTACTCTCCCGATCTTCTTACGCCCGGCGCGTTGCGTAAGGTAAACGCTAAACGTCGTGCCGGAGGGTCGTATTTTACCGTCGAACAAGCGTCGCTGGAGTCGTTGCTGTTCTTTACGCAGTCCGACGCAATGAGCCAAAAGACCGCGGAACGCGCGCCCCTTTTTGGCAAACGTATGGCGACCCTCGCGATTGGTCTTGCAAAGAAACGTGTCGACCTCTATGAACAAACGGTTTATCGTTTGAAATACATTGAAGAGCACGGGTATTTCCCGAAGTCTGCGCCGTCTGCGCCCTCTCAAACGGACGTAGTCTCGCGCGCTGAGGCGCTCATTGCTCAGGCGGAAACGTTTTTGGCGCGCGGAGACGCCTCTGAAGCGTATCTCACCGCAGAAAAATCGACGCGACAGATCCGTGAAATCGAACGACAATACTGGACGACCGCAACTCAAAACGAAGTGGCGCGACCTGTCACGCCGTTGTCGACTTCCTTTTACGATATGCCGGAATATCTCGAACTCTATGACAAATTACTTTCCGGTCGACTTCGTCCCAGCACCATTAACCTCATTAATGGCGGCGATATGGAGAACACTGCCTACTGGAATCAGTCCGGTTGGTTTTACTACACAGAATACTCTGACTCCCTAGAGCAAAACGTTACTTTCGACACGATTTCTGCACATGGAGGTCAGCGCGGTCTGCACATTCAAGTCGGCGTTAAGGCTCAGTCTCTCGCGCCTAGCGAAGTAGAGACGCCTTTGGTCTTTATTGAGGTACCGATCCAGAGCCAGGTAGGGCGTCTTGTCTGCATCCAGGGGTGGATTAAGATTCCTAAAAAGATAGAAAATTCCGTGGACGGTCTGGAAATCTACGATAATCAGGGCGGTCGTGCGCTTGGTCTGCGTTTTACCGAAGCGACCGACTGGAAACGGTTTGCCTTTTATCGTGTGATTACCAACCAGGGCGTTGCGCGTCTGCGCTTTGCGTTCAGTGGCGTCGGAGAAGTCTACCTTGACGACGTCGGCGCATACGTTGTGGAGTAGGCGCGGTCTGCCGTCGCTTGAACGTTAGCGAGTGTTTTAAAAAACCTATTTTCTTGTTTGCGTCTGTTTAGGCGCTTGTTGAATGGCGTTTATGTCGATACAATAAATCATGAAAGCGCATAGCTCGCGCGCACGACGGGTCGTCGACGCCGGTTTGCGTTTGACTCGTGTTTTTTGCGAGACGAAAGGCTAATTATGTCGATTAAAATTTTTATGAACGGTCAGTTGGTTGACCGCGAAGACGCTAAAGTTAGCGTTTTTGATCATGGATTTTTATATGGCGACGGTGTGTTCGAAGGAATTCGCGTCTATAACGGGAAGATCTTCCGCGAAAAGCAACACATCGACCGTTTGTGGGACTCGGCAAAGACTCTTGATATCACGATTCCGATGACGAAGGAAGAGGTGATCGAGGCGATTTATGCGACTGTACGCGCGAATAACTTCACCGACGCCTACATTCGCTTGATTGTTACACGCGGCGAGGGCACCCTTGGTCTTGACGCGAATCTCTGTCACGACCCGTTGGTTGTGGTGATCGCTCAGGCGCTTTCTCTTTACTCCGCCGACTTCTACGAAAAAGGTATTAAAATCGTCACGGCCAGTACGATTCGCAATCCTTCCGACTCCATCAATCCTCGTGTTAAATCCTTGAATTATCTCAATAACATCATGGCGAAGATTGAAGCATACTACGCCGGATGTGAAGAGGCTCTTATGCTCAATCACAAGGGCGACGTGGCGGAATGTACCGGCGATAATATCTTTATCGTTAAGAATGGCAAGTTGCGCACACCGCCGATCAATGCGTGTATTCTCGAAGGCGTTACACGTAACGTCGTTCTTGAAATCTGCCAGGAACTCGGGCTGGAAGCGAGCGAAACCGCTTTCACGCGCCATGACGTCTATACCGCCGACGAGTGTTTCCTGACCGGTAGCGCCGCGGAACTTATTCCAGTGGTCGGCGTCGACGGTCGCGCCATTGGCGACGGTAAGCCCGGTCCGATTACGCGCCGTATCCTTTCGGCCTTTGGCGATTTCGTTAAGAAAGACGGACAACGTTAATTGTCCCTATTCATGACGAATTTGTCGAGATTTTCGGCGACGTCATAGCTCTGCGCCGTGACTGTCGCCTTTTTTGTCATTATGTTATCTTGACGTTTCAAGGAGTCGATTTGATTGAACGCTACGTTACCGAAGAATAAAATCGCTTTGATCGGTTATCGCGCGGTTGGTAAAACGACAATCTCCTCTGCACTGGCGACTATACTGGAAATCGATGAGGTCGACAGCGACGTCTTGATTGAACGTCAGACCGGTAAAACCATTGCTGCGATCTTTGCGGAGCTGGGCGAACACGTCTTTCGTGACCTTGAGGAAAACATACTGGCGGAAATTCTCGCCTGTGACTCCAATCTTATCGTCTCAACCGGCGGCGGCGCTCCCCTGCGTGAACGCACTCGCGAACGTCTGCGTGATAATTCGATCGTCGTGTGGTTGACCGCTACTCCGGAAACAATCGCTAGGCGTATGCACGGCGACGCCGCCACGCGCGAGCGACGACCCGCGCTCACTGCTAATAGTTCGCCCTTCGAGGAGGTTCGACGCGTGCTGACCGCGCGCGAGCCGATTTATGCCGCTGCTAGTCGGCTTATCGTCGACACGGAAGGCAAACGCCCGGATGAAATTGCTAACGAGATTGCGCAAATGGCTATCGCCGCCGGGTTTGCGAAACGATAACGCTCTAACGGCTCGTTTTATACGCTCCTGCCTCACTCTTTCCACTCTAGGTATCGATTTAGAACGCCGATTATGCCGCCGTCTCCATTCTTATCACGCTATTTTCTCAATTGGGTCATGACAAAAACGCTTAGCAATGCCCAAAGCGTTGCCACACAAGAGATTAAACGTCGGCTCGATTCTGGCGATCTGGGCAATTACGAAGGCGTGCTTTTTAAGGACGCGTTTAGATCCGGTTGTCAGTCTAGCGCGGAGTCGGCGCCACATTATCATCTCGGCGTTGTCGCCTCGCAGCAGAGTGAACTTGTCGGACTCATTGATAAGCTCGGCGTTTTCAAGTCGACCCATTTCGACCAATTGACCTATTGGTCCGGGCAATGGCGCAATTGCAATATTATTATGCTTGCCACCGGAGACGGTTTGGCGGCGTCGAGACTCGGTACGATCGATATGATTCTCCGTTTTATGCCCGAGAGAATTGTGTCTATTGGATTTGCAACGCCTCTGACAGATCGTCTCCCTCCCGGCGCGCTTCTTGCGCCACAACGTCTCATTCAAGAGAACGGGGAATCTCTTCCGCTCTTTGACGACCCAACGCTCGCAGAGACTGCGACTGACCAGGAACAGCCGCTTAGAGTCGATACGCCTCTTGACGCGACGTCCAATTTTCCAGAACAGACGTGCGAAGAATCGTTAGTTGCGCCGACTCCATCTGCGGAACTTCTGGAAAAATCGCGTGACTTTTTGCAACGCTTTTCTACAGGCGCCCTCGTGAGCGTCGAGAAGAAGCAGGGTTCTAAGAGTACTGCTCGCGAATTTGTCGTCGCCGACGCCGTTGCATATGACCACAGCGCTTGGGGCGTTGCAGAGGCGTGTCGCTCGCACAATGTGCCTTTTTTGACCTTGCGTGCCGCATATGACCCACAGGGCGAAGCGAAGAGCCAGGAAGCGCTTCAGGTCGCGCGTGAGTCAAAGAGCATCGCGTGGAAACTCGGCGCCTTTTTGGGAGCGACGTCAAAACGTCCTCAAACGGTTCTCGATCTGATCGATCTGAAAACGCGCGCTATTGCCAATGCCGATAAACTTGCCGACGCCGCGATCTCACTGCTAAATATCTGCGCCGGCAAATGACCACCGTGACGCTATGCGTCTTTCCCCCTCTCGATTCGCACGCCAACCCGTTAACAGGCGTTAATATTTGTTGCGCCGGTCGAAGAAATCGACCACGTCGAAAAGGTTTGTAGATGAAACTTCCTTTCCACATTCAGAAAGACCAGAGCACGCCCAAAAACGCCTTAGAATTGCACGACGCCATCCCCAAGACGCTAAAACTCTTTGTCCTTAAGCGTCAGGACAAACGTTCGTCTGGTCGTGTCAAGCCAAAATTGGTTCAAGACGGACTGATTGTCATGGCGGTCGGTCTACTCTTGCTTTTCAATGCGGCGGCACGTGGCGTTAATCTCTTGTTAGCGCTCGGCGCTATGTTTCTCGGGTACCTGTTCTTTGACCGAATCCTTGGCGTTTTTTCTATCAGTAATCTCCGTGTGAGCCGACGACTGCCAGACTCGATATACGCAAATGAACCGTTCTATGTCGAAATTGAAGCGGACGGCTCCGAGTCCCGTTCGCCCTCATGGTGCATTGTCGTAGAGGACGTCTGGGAAGAAGAACTCCCAATTTTTAAGGCGCCGGAATTGTTACAGACGTCACAGTCCTCGCAAAACTCAGAAGTGTCAAGTAAAGAGTCCAACGTAGCGAACAAAAGCGTTAAGCGCTCATGGAAAAAACACGATAAGTCTAAGAAGAAGACTTCCGGTAAGGTTGAGGAGTCGGCGCAACATCAGGGCGCCGAGACCTTACGTCCGGTTGTATATTTTCCGTGCGTTCGTGCCAACGAGCGTGTTAGGGAATATTATATCGGCGTAGCAACGCGTCGCGGTCTGAGGCGTCTGAGCGCGCTGTCGCTTTCCACACGCTTTCCGTGCGGATTCTTTCGTAAAATGCGACAGTTCGAAGCGAAGAGCGAGATTTTAGTTTTCCCTCGCATTGGACAATTAACCAGCTCTTGGGACGCGTATGTCGGAGCGCAGACGGAAGAAACTTCCGTCGCAATGTCGCGTACAGCGCGCGCGCCTGATGAGACTGTCGCGATTCGCGATTGGCGCATTGGTGATTCCAAACGTATGATCGCTTGGCGTGCGACCGCGAAATACGGTCGTTTGCAATCTCGCGATTTTGCACAACGTCAAACTCGCGCGCTGGTTTTTATTTTAGATTTATACCTTGATCCGACGTCGAATCTTTCGTCGTCGAGACGTTGGGATTTGGCAGAGCAAGCGGTTTCCTTCCTCGCGACCGTCGTGACGCGTCGTCAGCAGGACGATTCACGCGTCTTCTTTGCCATGAACGCCGATACCGTCGCTCGGAAGACGAAGGACGTCGACAACGAAGGCGATAACGACGCTGTTGAACTCTTACCTCCGAGTGCGGAATGGAATGAACTTACCATTGGCGGGGCTGACTCGGCGCGTCGCATTATGACGCGTTTAGCGCTTGCCACCACATGTGCCACAGACCGTTTAGGACAATTTGTCAGCGAGGCAGAGTCTTTGGACGTTAGCGATCTTCAAGTCTTTGTCGTTTCGCTTGCGCCTGTCGACCGTAGTCGTTTGCGCATACACAAGGGGGGCGTCGTTCAATCGAGCGGGTCGTCTTTGCAGTCTCTGCGCTTTCTAGACGTCTCCTCGCACGAATTCCAGACGCTCTTTCAGACAGACTAACGTTTGTCGTGCATAGCGTCGGCATTCCTACGTCGAAAAGGTATCGTCCAATGACGTTGATAAGAGACTAGGAATATGCAAACGTATCCCTTAGCGCTTTTTGAAGAATATATGGCGCGCGATACCAGTATGGCGTATCCAATGGACACTGTGCTGGTTCTGCGTTTTGACGGTCTGCTACAACGGCAAGCGTTAGAGGAGAGCGTGCGTCTCGCCGCCACGCGCCAACCCTTAATTTCTGGACGCCTTCAGTCCCAAGGTCGTCAACTCTTCTGGACGGTGGAAAAGACTGACTTTCGCGTCGAATGGATCGATTACGACTCCAATCCCACCGTGCTCAACTCCCAGGGGTACCCCAAGACCGAGCCGCTCGATCTCACGCGCGCGCCAATTGTGCGCTTCTTTGTTATTGAATCTCCAAGCGAACACTGGTCCCGATTTGTTCTGCAGATTCATCATAGCAACACCGATGGTATGGGGCAGATGAATCTGGTTCACGATATTCTATTTCTCTATGGTCAGCAGGTCGGCGCAATCGATCCTAACCTGCCGCTGGCGCCGGTCGACGTCGATAAATTAAAACTACGATATCCTGTCGGTTGGTCGCTCAAAAGCTATTTGCGCAACTATTTCCATACCATGCGCAGTACGTGGCAACTGGCGATTGTTGCCCCTAAACCCCTGGTTTCCATGACGCGACCCGACATGAACGCGCCGGAAAAGGACGCCCCGCATAGTATCGCTTTGCCTTTTACAAAGGAAGAAACCGCACAATATATCCGTCGCGCTAAGTCCTATGGCGTCACCGTTAACGATCTGTTACTGTGCGACTATTATAAGACGACCACACAATGGCGCCACGCCAAAGGCGTTGTCGCGCCCAGGGGAAAAAACCGCGTGATGACCCCGATTAATATGCGTCAAAAGGAGCATGAGAATATCCCGTTGACCAATATTGTGTCGACTGTCTTTATTGATCGTACCGAACGACAGATTAAACGCCCCTATCGACGCTTGCTCGAAGGAATCCACCGTGAAATGCAGTGGGTCAAGCGTCGCGATCAACGCTACGTCTTTCTTTTGGCGCTGAAAGTTTTGCGTTGTTTGCCCGGTTCGCTCGATTTCTTCCTTAAAATGCCGACCTGTCGCGCGACTGGCGTTTTGACAAACCTTGGACGCGTGTTAAACTCCTCCGCGATTCCGCATAATGACCAAGGACAAATTGTACTTGGCGACGTCGTACTGACACATTTGGAACCGATCTCGCCAATTCGCTATAAAACAGCAATTGCAATCGTCGCTTTTACTTATGCCAACGAGCTTAATCTCGGATTACATTATGATTCTCGCGTGGTGACCGAGCAGGACGCGCGTCTTTTCCTCAACCTGCTTAAACGTCAAGCGCTCCTGGGTGAAGAGATCGAGTCGTTCTAACTCCTTCGTCCGCTTACCCCCCCTCGAATACGCTAAACTTTACATTATAATAGCGGAATGTATTGTGTGCGTTGCGTCGTTGTCGACGTTATGCGACGCGTGCGATTGCGTCTTACCATTCAAGAGAAGGTTTTCAACAGTTGCGTTGAGCAAAAGAGAGATTTAAATGAGCGTTGAGCGTTATCCTCACCTTAAGAACGACGACCCTGAGGTTTACAATTTAATCTGTCAACAAGCGCAGATGGAAAGCTCCACGTTGAAGATGATCGCGTCGGAAAGCTACGCGTCCTTTGACGTTATCGAAGCTTGCGGTTCAATTTTCACCAACAAATACGCCGAAGGTTACCCTGGCGCTCGTTATTACGAGGGTAACGAATACGCTGACCAACTCGAAAATCTCGCGATTGCTCGCGGTAAAGAACTCTTCGGATGCGAACACATGAACGTTCAGCCGTACTCCGGCTCGCCCGCTAATTGCGCAGTCTATCGTGCGTTGCTCAATGTCGGCGATAAGATCATGGGCGTTCCGGTCTCCGAAGGCGGTCACCTCACCCACGGCTGGAAGGTGAGTTTCTCCGGTAAAGACTACCAACAAATCGCGTATCGACCGAACCAAACGACCGGTCGTCTCGATATGGACGAGGTTCGCGAAATTGCGTTGCGCGAACGTCCGAAATTGATCTGGACCGGTATGAGCGCCTATCCGTTCAAACTCGATTACGCCGCCTTCGCCGAAATCGCCAAAGAAGTCGACGCCTATTTGGTCGCCGATATTGCTCACATCAATTCTCTGATCATCGCCGGCGTTCATCCGGATCCAGTGCCATACTGCGACGTCGTCACCAGCACCGCTCACAAAATGTTGCGCGGACCGCGCGCCGGCTTCATTATGTCGAAGGTTGAAGACCGTTATCATCAGCTCTATCACGCCGAAAGCAAGTGGAATCTTGCGCAATCGATCGACCGTGCGGTTTTCCCGATGTTGCAAGGCGGACCTCACCTGAGTCAAATCGCCGGTATGGCGACCGCGTTTAAGTACGCTCTGACAGATGAGTTCAAAGCTTATGGCGCACAAATCGTCAAAAACGCGCAAGCGCTCTGCGCCGAATTACAAGCGCTTGGTCGTCCGATCGCAGGCGGCGGTACAGAAACTCACCTCCTGTTGCTCGACTTCCGCCATGAAGATTTTACCGGTAAAGACGCCTCGCAAGCCTTGGCAAAGTGTGGTATTATCGCGAACTTCAATATGGTACCCGGCGACACTCGTTCGCCCTTCAAGACCAGTGGCGTACGTCTGGGCACAGCCGCGCTCACCAGCGCCGGTATGAAAGAAGACGATATGAAGAAGGTCGCCGCTTGGATCGCGCGCATCTGCTCCAATATCGAAAAAGTCGACGAAATCGCCCCTGTCATTCGCGCGGAGATCGCCGAATTCTGTAAGGGCTTTGTCTTTCCTGGTATCACGGAATGATATTGAACAGCCTCTAACGTCAACGTACGTTTGTATGTACTAATCCAGCGCGACTTTGTTGCTCAACGACGACGCCGTTGTGCAATTGAGTCGCGTTTGTTTAACACGATTGGACTTCTAATTCCCCCTGGAACGTCGAGTCTGAATTGTTTAGGCACAAAGGATAAAAATATGGTCGAAAATAATCAGACTGACCAACCCGATTATACCTCTAAGGATACAGATGAATTGGAAACGCTCGCGCGTTTGGGCGATACAAGCGCGATGTGCGAATTAGCGTGGCGTTTACGAACCGGTGAACACGGCGTCACAATTGACAAAAAGCGAGCATTTAGTCTCTTTAAAAAGGTCGCCGACGCGAAAGATCCAGTCGGTCTTAATCATCTTGGCATGTGCTACGAAGACGGCGTGGGCGTTCGTCCTGACGCGTCCCTTGCCGCACGACTGTATCGTAAGGCGGCCGAGCTAGGTCTTGGCGCCGCGCAGAATAATTTCGGTAATGCCTACTATTTCGGCATTGGCGTAAAGAAGAATTTACCGCAGGCGATTCGATGGTTCCAAAAAGCGGCCGATCAGGGCGTCGCCGCCGCGCAGAATACCCTCGGTCGTTGCTATTTGCACGGCGAAGGCGTCCCAGAAGACCCTGAAAAAGCATGCAATTTATTCGAAATGGCCGCGCAAAACGGTTCCCTTGAAGCGCTCGCCAATCTTGCTATGGGGTATCTGAGCGGTCGCGGTCGAGCGCTCGATTACAAGAAAGCCGCTGAACTCCTCCAAGAGGCGGTCGATAAAGATTCCGCCACAGCGTGTTGCAACCTTGCGTATATGTACTCCAACGGTTTGGGCGTGGAGCGCGACGTAGAGAAAGCGTTTCAACTATATTTTAAAAGCGCACAGCTCAATTGCGCCAGCGCTTTTCTGCCTTTGGCTCATGCCTATGAAGAAGGTATCGGCACAAACGTCAACCTCTACTTGGCGACGCAATGGTACTCTCGCGCGGCACAATTGGGTAATAGACTAGCTCAGTGGAAATATAAGGCGCTTGCGAGCGTACAGCGTCAGACTCTCAGTGACGCCTTGACCAATCCAGACGGCGGCAAGGTCGAACATGTTAATATGAGCGTCGCCTATGACATTCCAAGTCCCGAGCCGACAAAGCCTCAAGCGTCAAACGAATCTCTGGAACCGGCTGATTCCCAGCAAACCGAAGAATAAGCGCTTGTCGCCTTTGTCTCGCTGTTTTTCACAGACTTGTGTGACGAACAAAAAAAGGGAACCGATTATCCATACGGGGCGGTTCCTTTTTTTGTCACATTGACGCCACACGATAGCGCTAAAACTTGATAGGTTCTAATTTAGATCTGACGCTATGTATCGAGGCGGCACTGGAGTCGGCATTCTTCCTGCAGACATGAAGACTCCGAAAAATCCTCGACGTCGAGGCGACTAAGCTCCGCAATAAACCTCGCCATAATCTCTTGCGCGCCAACACATTGCGCACGGCGATAGTTTAACTGGAGTTGCTCGCAGACCTCTTTTAATTCCACGTCCAGGTCGTGAATTGTCTCCATGTTTTCAAAGAAAAACCCGATGGGTACGACGATAACGTCTTTTAATAAAGGATTGGCGTCTTTATACAGTCGTACGGCGTCTTCCACGCTTGGTTCGATCCATACGTCACGTGGCGAACCGGAACGACTCTGGTACGCAAGCGTCATTTCTAGTGCGCGTTGTGCTAAGGATTCCTGTAAGGCGTCAATAAGGGCTTGGTCTTCAAAGCGCTCTAGCCACTGGTTTAACGTTTGGGGATAGCGCGTAGAGATTGTCTGTCGTAGCGTTTCGGGCGCGTCGCCATTCGCGCTAACAGCGGTGAGAATACGCGTCATGATATGTCGTGCAGTACAAATGAGTTGACGACTATACTGTGCGCAGTTCGCCAGGTTTTGGGGAATCGAGTGGGCGGTGAAGAGTATCAGACGCTTAGGAGACGTCTGAAGATGCTTCTGGACGTCAAAACCATTGCGACCACACTCGTCTAATTCGCACCATGCAAGTTCACTGAGGATAGCGTCGGCAAAGGCTCGTTGGAACGCCTCTTGGTCACAGAAGGGAGGGGCGAAGACGATGCGCGGAGCGGAGGGAAGCTCCGAAGACGCCTCATGTAACGCGCGGAACGCCGCCTGTCGATAACGCTGACAACTAGGGGCGGATCCGATTGGACTGCATGGAAAGACGAGAACGTTCTTCGGCGCGTCTTTGAGAAGCGTACGACTGGCGTCCACAAGGGTCGGCGAGGTATAGAGATTCCCCAGGTAAACGCGCGTGGAACTTTGCTGTTCACTCAGGCATGATATAATAGCGTCTCGCAAATTGCGCGCCGCTTGAGGCGCCGGACTCAAACCGTTATAGCGACGGTACCGCTGCTCCACGAGCGCACGACGCGCCGGTGGAATCTTTTTACCCTGTAAGACGGCGTCCAAAAAGGGCGCGACGTCTTCAAGTTTCTCCGGACCGCCATAAGTCGCTAAGAGTATTGCGTCGAACATTCTATTCCTTTGCTTAATCAGCTCCGATTCGCAATGATAAACAATCGCTTAACAATCCCTATTGTATCGGCGTTGCTAGTCGCTACAAGTTGACGTACAGCGCGATTCATGACATAAGAGCGCTGGCACATTGACGGCGTAAAAAGTCTATAGTAATTTTTATGTTTTTATTTGAACCATCATACTAGCGTCGTTATACTAGATTATGTCAGTTGCGTCCTTTGTGTTTGCGTAGATCCGAATCTGCGCCGATTGTCAGTACAGCTTCGGGACGCTGGGTCAATAGTGGTAATAGAATCATGGCTACTGAAGAACTGTATTTTAATCCGGACAAAGAGACGGCGTCACAAGACGAGTTAATTTCTCGTCAGAACGAGTTACTCAAGGATCGCGTGCGTTACGTCATGGCGAACAACGCCTATATGCGCGATCTCTATACGAAGGCCGGCGTCGTCGCCGAAGATTTCCGCGGACTGGAAGACGTCGAGAAATTACCGATTATCGCTAAGGCGAACTTCCGTGAGACTTACCCCTTGGGGATGTGTTGTGTACCGAAAAAACAGATTCGTGAAATGCACATGTCCAGTGGTTCCACTGGCACGCCTGTGGTTATGCCTTATACGATTTACGATCTCAATCAGTGGGCCGAATGTATGGCGCGTTGCTATCGTATGGCTGGCGCGTTACCGGGCGACCCCGTGCAGATTATGCCTTCGTTCGGACTCTTTAACGGCGGCTTTGGAATGTATCACGGCGCACGTGCCGCGGAACTCTTTGTCATTCCGACCGGCTCCGGTAATACCGAACGTCAGATCAGGTTGGCGCGCGATTTCAATACTCGCGTCTTTACGGCGGTTATCTCCTATACCGCGCGTATCATTGAAGTCATGGAGAAGATGGGCGTTGATTTGCCGAACCTTAAGATCGGTATCTTCGGCGCGGAAACCGTGACCACGGCAATGTGCGAGAAGATTCATAATCGCCTTGGTATCGACGTTTTTAATATATACGGCATGACCGAGACGGGCGGGGTTGGCACGCTCGGCATGGACTGTTGTGACCACTCAGGTATTCACGTGTGGGAAGATCACTACTACTGCGAAATTGTTGATCCGGTTACCAAGAAGGTTCTTCCCGACGGTCAAGTCGGCGAACTTGTGGTAACCAGTCTTACGCGCGAGGCGCTCCCGGTCATTCGCTTTAAGACAGGCGACCTCACGCGCATTCTCTCACGCTCAAAGTGCGCATGTGGTCGTACTCACCTCAAACTCGACCTGATCTCTGGTCGTACCGACGATATGCTTATCGTAAAGGGCGTGAACTTCTTCCCGTCGCAAGTGGAACAAGCGCTTCTGGAAATCCCGGGCGTTCATTCTGAATACCAAATTATCATGGAAGAAAAGGACGGCGTGACCGACGTTCATATCCTTGTGGAAGCTGAAGAGGGCGTGACCGGTTATGTGGTCGAAAAGCGCCTGAAAGAACGACTTGGTTTTTCCCCAAAAGGCGACGTTCTGCCAGTTGGTTCGCTGCCACGAGTGGAAGGCAAAGCCGTTCGTGTTGTTCGTAAAAAACTCTAGAATAATGTAAGCTCTTGGTTAGCGCCACGCTTTCAAGAGCGTTGTCTTAAGAATAAAACGCCGTCGACAAAAATCACAAAGTCGACGGCGTTTTGTTTATATACAACACTGTGCGGTTTGTATTTGACGCATTTCAGGACGAGCGTTTAGTAGCGACCGTTGCCATTGACGGCACGAGGCGCGGTCTCAGCGGCGTTGGCGGTATTGGCAACGCGCTGTGGAGCGACTGCCGACGTTGACGTCCCTGTGGTTGCTACACGCTGTTGAGTACGTTGAGCGACGCTTCCCGCGGCGGCGTTAGCGACCGGTCGTGTAGTTGGCGCGCCCTTCGCTGGTTGAGCAGTGGCAACTGGTTGCGACGCAGTATTGCCAGCAGAGGCGGGTTGCGACGTCGCATATTGAACGCCGTCATTGGAGAGGAATCCTTGACGCATGATAGAGTATTCTTCTTCGCGAACTTCCTTGGTCCAGCCGGGCGCTACGTCGCCGTCGATATTCCAAAGCCCCTTGTTGACAACGACATTGACAAAGGATAAGTCCGTTTTACTTTTGCCATTTGCGCTGATACGACGCATGTAGGTCGGCTGCAAGTCTTTGAGGTTAAGAATTACAATAATGACCTGGTACTGCTCCGCGTCTCGAGCATATCGCGGGTAGGCTTCCAACCAGATTTGGCTCTGCTCTTTACCTTTGGGCGTATTAATACGCAGGTAGAAGTGGTTTTTCAGAAGATTAGCGTTGGCGGTGAAGAAGAGGGGGAATTGACCGTTGTCGACGGAAAGATCCATGTCCTGTTCATCTGCGACCACGGGGAAGAAAGTGGCAACCTTTTTCTGGAAGTCGTAGGTGACCAGCGCCTTACCGGTCAAGACGATCTTCTGTTCGTTTTGTGATTCCTTCCATTCTTCACCGCTTTCTGCGGTTTCGCTGGGTACAAATTCGCCACGAACATGGTATAGGAGTTTATTTGGCGCGATATAACGGAATTGTCCCCAGGTGTGTGAGATCGGCTTCTTGCTATTTGGCTGGAGAACGTCGTCGTACTGCTTGGTATGCACGTCGCAGGAGACTCTTTTAACGTTCTTACTGAACTGTTCCCAGCGTGCGAGGAATTCGTCGAGTTGCTTTTGTTCCGCTTCGGTAATCTTAAAATTTTCCGGCGGTGGAGCAATGGCGCTAGAGACTTCTGCGGGAATATATCCGCCCTGAGGCGCGCCGACGTTTGCCGTGGTATTGGGATTCGCCACGCTTGTAGCGGGCGTAACCGTTGTGGTCGGCGCTACATTCACGACGTTAGTCGGCGTAGCGGCGGTTACTCCGGTATTATTCGGCGTAATTTGCGGTTGGGGCGCGACAGCGGCGCCGGTTTGTGTAGCTCCTGGCGCAACGTAATTGCCGAAACCCTGCGCATTGACCGTCGTTGTCGCAAAGAACGAAAGAATAACGGCGCCGAACGCCAAAAGGACGATTGTTTTTTTCATGATGATCCTGAACGCCATTGTCGTCCATGCGTCTGTATAGCGCGCATGGAGCATTGTCAAAATACCGCATCGCTGTCCTCTATGACGAGGAACTCGTCGCAAGGGTAACTATTTTCAACGATATTGTAAAGAGCTAATCTTTCTTTTTTAAGATGAACTTGACGTGGAATCTTTGAACGTTTGCGGTTCTTTTTTGGCAAAAATAAAGATTTCCCCCTTGTGTTTGAAATAAAGAGCGCTAGAATGGCAGTCGTCATTTGGAGGATAAGCGAATGGCTAGCAACCTCATTGGAAATGAGGCGCCCCTTGCTGGGGTTGCGGGTTCGAGTCCCGTGTCCTCCGCTTTAAAAGTCGGCTTTATGGTCGGCTTTTTTTATTTCTTGTGAATTCCTCTGCGCTTGACGAGTGTTTGCTAATGGTTACAATTCCACGTTGACGCACACGTCGCGTCGTACTGAGCTAGAAATGCCATCCCCAAGTTTCGCGCTATAGACGAAAATGGACGAGATATTAACGCCGAAGAATCAGGTTTTTCCCAAATTGTATACCCTTGGCGAAGAAATAGTCAACGCAATTTCGCACGGTATCGGTTTTTTACTGTCGATCGCGGCGCTGGTGCTACTAATCATCCGAGCTTGTGGCGCATCTGATTGTGTCGCCGGCTATGTGGTGGGCTATACGATATTTGGCGTTTCGCTAATTCTGCTCTACCTCATGTCGACGCTTTATCATTCCTTTGTTCCCTCGCGCGTCAAGAAGCTCTTTGCGGTCTTTGACCATACCGCGATCTTTATTCTGATAGCGGGCAGTTACACGGCCTTCTGTCTCGGACCGCTTTATGGTTGGGACGGTTGGTGGTTTTTCGGAATGATCTGGTCCTTGGCGACGATTGGCGTGATTGCATACTGCGTCTACGGCGAAAAGGCGCGACGCTTTACTTTTACGCTTTACTTAGTTATGGGCTGGCTAGCGGCGCTGATTGCGAACCGATTGTATGCGTCTATTCCCCCGGCGTCTTTTCATATGCTCTGGATTGGCGGATTGTGCTATACTCTCGGTTGTATTTTCTTCTTACTCAAGCGCGTGCGCTGGATGCACTCGATCTGGCATTTTTTTGTCCTGGCCGGTAGCATCATGCATTTCTTTTCGCTCTACTGGGCGGTTGAATGAACAAAATCGATAAAACACAGGATAATATTTGACTTTCCCCCTTGTTAAAACAGGTTATTCGTGTAGAATGACACAAACTTATTGTGGATGGCGCGGTCGGCGTGTGTGAGCGCGTTGATCGTGACAAGTCGTTAAGCGTTTAGTCGAACGCGATCGCCATCTAGCACGCAACTTTTTTTAACGAATAAAGGTTTTTATCATGCCTAAAGTTAAAACCCATAAGGGAGTTGCCAAGCGTTTTCGCGTTACCGCCAACGGAAAAGTTAAACACCGTCACAGCGGCACGAGCCACTTGGCTTGGCGCATGACCAGCAAGCGCGTTCGGAACCTTCGTGGAACCGACCCTGTTGCGACATGCGAAGAGAAACGTCTGATTAAAGCGCTCGGTAAGGGCGGTTATTGATCGGCGTCGCTCGTTAGGAACTCTTCCTGCGAGTTCCGAAGGATGAAGCGCGTCGCGAGCGTTTCTTCTTTCGGTTTCTGAAAACGGGTTGTCAACGCCGAGAACGCCTCGGGGCCTGGTTTTCGTCGAATGATAAGTTTGTTCGCGAACTCTTTGTTAAGAATTCAAACTTGTCAAAAGAATTATAAAGGACAATACAATGAGAGTAAGTAAAGGCGCAGCGCGTCGTCGCGCTAAGAAACGCTTATTCAAACGCGCGAAGGGTTTTCGCGGTGGTCGCGGTAAGCTTTTGCGTACCGTAAAAGAAACGGTCTTGCGCGCAGAAGTATTCGCAACGCGCGACCGTCGTGCGCGAAAACGCGATTTCCGCAAGCTCTGGATTATTCGTATCAACGCTGCAGTGCGTATGCGCGGAATGCGTTACAGCCAGTTCATTAACGGTCTTAAGAAAGCGAACGTTGTGCTCGACCGTAAAATGCTCGCCGACGTGGCTGTGAATGATCCTGTTGCGTTCGATAAGATCGTCGAAGTCGCTAAAGCCGCTCTTGCCTAGTTTCTTATTCGCGATCGGAGGTTAAGGCTCCGGCGTTCTTTCGCGATTAAGTAGCATGATTATAGAAAGCGCATTGGTTGTCCCAATGCGCTTTTCGTTTGCGTCTAACTAGCGTCTGTAAAAAAGATAGAGCATTAAGGACAAGAATCAGAACTTGTCGTGCGATTGATCTGAGAAACCGGCGTAAGAGGATCGATGCATTCAAGATTACACTGCTGACTTTCACCGCCATAATGGATGAGGTTATGTTCTTTCTTCGCTTGGCGTTATCAGCGGCACACAGCTAATTCAAATCTCTTTTCCCTTTCTTTTTCTTCCATAATTAATGATTGACTTGAAGCGCATGAGACTTTACAATTGGCGTAGTTACCGGTTTGACGTGGGTTTTGTCGATGAATCGGCTAATAACGCGTCGTCTATCTTGTTTAAACCACAGAGGAAGTCATTGTGCTTACGTCGCTTTTACAAGATTTTGTTCGCGAATATGCACTTTACGCCGTTATTGTCTTTATAATTCTGTATTTCGTGGTAGTCGCCGCGCTTTTCAAGACTTACCCCACGTTTCGAATGATTGTCCTCGTTGGCGTTTTGACGTTTTTTGCCTTCGTAAATTTCGTCTTGGTTCAAGACGCCCCGAGGTTCCAAATGATCCTTGGCGTCTTTGACACGCTTGTTTTATGTGCTCTGACCTTCGACTTAGCGCTCGTTGTCAGATCGGGCGGCGGTCTGAACGCCGTGCGTGAAACTGATGAAATCGCTTCGTTACAAGAGCCTCACGACGTCGTCTTGCATTTGAATAATAGCTCCAATCGCGCTGTCGTTCTGGATTATACCGACGACAAGTGCGACGCGATGGCAACGATGAGCGCGGTGAATTTCGAAGAGTATCTCAGCGGTCAGGTTGACGACGCGTGTAGCGAAGACTGTATTCATTCTCGCGGCGCGTCGGTGAAACTTGATCCTGGCGTCGGTCTGTCTCTCGCATATCGCATTGTTTGGAAACGGCGCGGCGCCTACTCGCTGGACTTCGTCGCCATACGGTTGCTCAGCGTTTTAAAGTTTTGGCGTTCCTATCGTAACCTTCCGTGTCACACGACCTTTCGCGTTTATCCGAACCTTTGTCAATTGAATCAATTGGGCATGTTCGGTCTGGAACGCGATCTTCGCTTATTGGGGCTGCGTATTGCTCGTCGCGTCGGTCAGGACGGTGATTTCGAACGCTTGCGTGATTACACTCCAGACGACCAGTATAAGTTTATTGACTGGAAAGCCACTGCCAGACGCGGGAAAATCATGGTACGTGATTTCCAAACGCAAAAGAATCAACAGATTGTCATAGCGCTCGACTCCGGTCGTATGACAATGAATAGTTCTGACGGCGTGACCTATTTCGACACTGCGCTCAACGCCTCCCTTGCGCTTGCCTATATAGCGCTCAAGCAAGGGGATAAAGTCGGTTTCCTGATCTTTTCCGATGAAGTGCGCCTTTATGTACCGCCACGTGGCGGGATTTCTCACGTTAATACACTGATCCGCTCTGTTTTTGATATTTTTCCGGAACGCGTGGAATCTCGTTATGATCGTGCGTTCAGTTATCTAACCGAACGTTTGAGCAAACGTTCCATGGTCGTGTTGGTCTCCAATGTGATTGACCAGCGTAACGGCGAACAAGTGGAAACCCATTTGACGCGTCTGGTTGGTAAACATTTGCCCGTTGGGCTGTTTCTGCAAGAAGCTTCTCTCTTTAACGCTCTCGACTTGCTCGATAAGACCTTTGGACTTACCAACGAATCTGTCGAAGAAACAGGCGCCGTGGCTACGTCTAAATTGAGTTTAACTGAGCGTCAGTACCGACGCCTTCCGCCACAAGAGGAAATTGAGCGCGCCTTTTATGAAGGCGTTCGACAAGAGCGCGTTACGCCTGTGGATTTGATCTATCGCGCGGGCGTTGCGGCTGATATTTTAAATTGGCGTCATTCGCTCATTCGTTCCATGGAACATCGTGGCGCGCTCACGCTGGACGTCGCGCCCAATGACGCGATGGTCGCGCTGATCAATAAGTATTTAGAGATTAAAGCGCGCAATTTACTATAGCGCGTTAGCTCATATATGATAACCCCATGGTGAACCATATGGTAGTACATACGCAAATACGACATTGGGTCGCTCGCCTTCTGACAACTGTCGTGGCAATCTTTTGCATGACCCATCTTACGAACGTTCAAGGAGCTTCGCCCCTTGAGATAGTTGACGCGACGGTTGAAACGCAACACGAGCCCGTCGGTCTGGACACAACCACGCCGCGCTTCTCTTGGCGATCCTGGATCACACCTAACGTCGCTTCTGAAGTTTACAATCGCTCCCAAAGCGCTTATCAGATTTTGGTGGCGTCTTCTCAGGAACTTCTCGATTCCGATCAGGGCGACCTCTGGGACTCCGGTAAAGTCGATTCTGACGCATCGCTTTTTGTTCCCTATGCGGGCGAAGCGCTCAAAAGTTTACAAACCTATTATTACAAGGTTCGTATCTGGGACGAACAGGATCAAGCGAGTAAGTGGAGCCAATCGTATCATTGGGTTCAAGGCATTATGTCGCAAGACGATTGGCAAGCGCAGTGGATTGCCACGCCCGCTGACACGCGTCCCGACGTCGATCTATCCGGCGCCAGTTGGATCGCCGCCGCTCAAGAACGAGAGACCGACGGCGGGTTTGCCACAGAATTCTTCCGAAAGAGCTTTGTACTTGACGTTCCAGAAGACGATATTGTTCAGCAGAACTTAATGGCGACCCTCTACTATGCCGCTTGCCAAAAGTTTGAACTTTTTGTCAACGGTCAGCGCGTTGGTTTCTCCATCGGTATGGTCTTTAATCCCGATCAATTGCGATCTATTGATATTTCTGAATATATCAAAGCCGGTAAGAACGTCGTGGCTATTGTCGTGTCCAATGACACGAAACGTCCTAACGGTACAAAATTCGGCGACGGCTCCCTTTATCCTACGGCGCTTGTCGCTAAGGTTGAAGTCAAACGTCTTGATAAGACCAATGTGCCCGGCAACTTGTCGACGCCTAATCGCTATGGTAAACCTGTCGAAGAAGTTCTCGCGGTCGGTACCGACTCCACCTGGAAATCCTCGATTGAAGGGGGCGAGAATTGGAATAGCGTTGATTTTGACGACTCCAACTGGGCTCAGGCGCGCTATCAGAGCTTTGTTCAACTTAACAATAACGCGCCGACTGCGGAATCCCTCGACCTCGGTCCCTGGGGTAAACTTCGTCGTCGTACCGAAACTCTTTCTCCTGCATTCCATAAGGAATTTGAAGTAGGGGAAAATGTCAAGAGCGCTATGCTAGCGGTTTGCGCGCCTGGACTGTTCGAATTCTATGTCGACGGCGAAAAGTTTGGCGATCAACTGCTCACCCCCTCGATGACAAGATATGACCGCCGTCTGCTTTATAACGTTTTCGATCTCACCGAAACGTTCCAAGGCGACGCTAAGGGTTCTCACGAACTTCAGTTTATTCTCGGACACAGCTGGTACGACGTTCGTTCGATCGTCACGTGGAATTTCGACGCCGCTCCTTGGCGCGATTTTCCGCGTTTGCTCGCGCAACTGGTGATCACCTATCAGGACGGTTCTGTTAAGACCATCGCAACCGACGATACCTGGGACTATACGACCAGTCCCATCGTCTTCGATTGCGTACGTCAGGGCGAAATCGTCAATGGCTCCTGGGTTCGCGAGATTCTCGGACGTGCGGAAATCGTGCCTGCCCCGTTGGGCGAGCCCAAGATGACGGCTCAAAAAGTCCGACCGACTAAGGCGACCGATTCGTATGAAGCGACTGCCGTTAAAGAAGTAGAACCTGGCGTTTGGGTGGTTGATATGGGACGCAACTGCGCCGGTTGGGCGAGGATTCGCCTCGCCGGTCAACACGAGGGCGACGTTGTGCGATTCCGTTATTCCGAGCGCGTCCTTGAAGACGGTAAGATTGAACGACACGATATCGACCAGCATTTCATGGAGGGTACGCCTGCCTATTTGACTGGTATGAAGGGACAGTTCCAAACTGACTTCTACTTCTGTTCCGGCGCTCAAGAGGAGTTCTTTGAACCGCGCTTCACCTACAACGGTTATCAGTACATCGAGGTGACAGGGTTGCGCGAGGCTCCGAAGCCAACTGATTTTGTCGGCATGCGCCTTAATACCGATTTCGATCAGGTCGGCGAATTTGAAACGTCTAATGAGCTACTGAATAAGTTGCAAAACGCGATGGCAGAGTCCTATCGTAACAACTTCGTCGCGGGCTACCCGACCGATTGTCCTCATCGCGAAAAGAACGGCTGGACCGGCGACGCTCAGCTTGCCTGCGAATTGGCGCAATATAACTTTGAAAATACGCTTGGTTACGAAAAATGGATCGACGACCTTTGCGACGAACAACGACCCGACGGTAATCTGCCGGGTATTGTGCCGTCCGGCGACTGGGGTTACCCCTGGGGTAATGGTCCGGCGTGGGACTCCGCGCTGGTTCTGATTCCATGGTATGTCTATCTTTATCGCGGCGATCGTAAAATCCTCGAGGACGCGTACGATCACATGAAGCTCTATGTCGATTATCTGACCTCGCGCGAATTGGCGAACGGTCTAGTTAATCATGGTTTAGGCGACTGGGTCACGCCGAAAACCTCTACGCCTACGGAAGTTACCTCCACCGGTTACTATTTCGTCGACGCCAAAATCGTAGCACAAACCGCTAAACTTCTTGGTAAGGACGAAGATTATCAAAAGTATTCCGAGTTGGCGAAAAAGATTAGCGAGTCGTATAATCGCGAACTTTACAAAGGCGACGGAGTCTATTCGATTGGTAGCCAAACGTCCCAAAGTTGCGCCTTCCATCAGGGCTTTGCCCAAATGCTTCCGGAAGAGGAACAAGTCAAGGTCTTTAATAAACTTGTCGAGGCGATTGAACGTGAAAACGGAAGGTTTGACGCCGGAATTTTAGGCGTTAAATACATCTTACGTACGCTCAGCGAGCACGGTCGCACAGATTTGGCGTTGCAACTCATGCTACAAGAAGAACGCCCGGCAATGAGCGACTGGATTCATCGCGGCGCCGGCACCCTTTGGGAGGATTGGGGCGAAGGTTCTTCGCGCAATCACATTATGTTTGGCGATTTTAGCGCTTGGTACTTCCAGTCTCTGTGCGGTATTAAGTTAGCCGGAGCGCCTGACGTCGTCAGCGCTAACTTCGAACCTGACGCAGTGGCCTTTAAGAAGATTGTGATTGCCCCTAAGTGCCGTAAATCGGAGATTACCGCGCCCGGTCATGATCCGATCAAATCAGTTGGCGGCGTCTTTAATTCCCCCTATGGGCTGATTGCGACCACGTGGAAATGGGACGACGACATGACGACATTGCAACTTATGGTCATGATCCCACCGAACACCACCGCGAAGATTTACGTTCCCTGTGAAGAGAATCAGAAGATCTTGCCAGAGGTTGGCGGGGATTACCTCGACGACGGCGAACGCGTTGACGACGCCGTACTGTATAACGTTGGTTCCGGTTTTTATGTCTTCGATGTACGCTAGTGTCACAAATGCGGCTGTGAAGACGCTTACGCAACGTTAACGGTTGCCTCGACCGTTATAGCAACAACAGCGGCGCGCGCGAGGTTTCAAGCGCGCGCCGTTTGACGTTTATGCGTCAATTCAATTGTATCTTCAAGTGTTTTAACCAGTTACAATAGAGAGAGAAAAGTCGTGTCAAACCTTCATGGAATTGATTATGTCGTCTTAATCTTCTTCTTTCTCTCGACGCTCCTGATCGGCGTGCGCACGATGCGTAAGGCCGGCAGTAGTTCCGACGAGTTCTTTTTGTCCGGTCGTTCTACGCCATGGTGGTTGCTCGGTTTTTCCCTGGTCGCAACAACCTTTTCCGCCGATACTCCTAACTTAGTGACGGATATTGTTCGTCAGAACGGCGTATCTGGCAACTGGGTCTGGTGGGCTTTTCTACCGACCGGTCTGATAACCGTCTTTATCTACGCGAAGTTGTGGCGTAAGTCCGGCGTAACGACCGACATCGAGTTCTATGAGATGCGTTACGGCGGTTCTTCTGGCGCTTTTGTTCGCGGCTTTCGTACGCTCTATCTTGGTCTAATCGTCAATACGTTCATTATGGCGAGCGTAACGTTGGCGATAATTAAGATCTTCGGCGTCATGCTCGGTCTTTCGCAATATGCCACGATTCTCATAGCCGGAACTGTGACGGTAATCTTTACGACAGTGGGCGGTTTTTCCGCGGTTCTTTGGGCAGACTTTGTTCTCTTTCTTGTCGCCATGCTCGGTAGCATTGCCGCAGCGATCGTCGCGGTACGTTTGCCGGAGGTCGGCGGGTTATCGCAACTCTTTTCACACGAAGCGGTTGCCGGTAAACTCTCGTTCCTCCCTGATTTTAGTGACAATAGCGCGATTATTGCATTGCTCTTTGTACCACTGGTCGTACAGTGGTGGAGCGCTTGGTATCCCGGCGCAGAACCGGGCGGCGGTAGCTATACCGCGCAAAGAATGCTCGCTGCTAAGACTCCTTCCCATGCTGTCGGCGCGACTCTGTTCTTTAATATCTGCCACTATGCAGTTCGCCCCTGGCCCTGGATTATCGTGGCGCTCGCTTCGTTAATTGTTTTCCCCGATTTGGACTCGCTACGCGCTGCATTTCCCAATATCGCAGAATCTAAAATGGGCGACGACTTGGCTTATCCCGCTATGATGACGCTACTACCCCCTGGTATTTTCGGTATTGTCATAGCGTCTCTGTTCGCCGCCTATATGTCGACCATTGCCACGCACCTTAATCTTGGGTCCTCCTATATGGTCAACGACTTCTACAAGCGTTTCATAGATAAAAACGCCGAGGAAAAAAAGCTTGTTCGTATTGGACGTATTTGGACCGTCATTCTAATGATCGTTTCTTGTGGTCTCGCCGTCTTGTTGCAAGACGCCTTGGGGGCGTTCCAGATTCTTCTATCGATCGGCGCGGGTACCGGTCTGCTCTTCTTACTTCGTTGGTTCTGGTGGCGCATTAACGCTTTTAGTGAAATTGCCGCCATGTGCGTTTCCTTCCCGATAGCCATTTACTTCCAACTCTTCCACGCGAAGATCTGTCTGCATTACATGTCCGAGGAAGCGTTTGCCAATTCTTGGCTAAGTAATAACGGTATTCAACTTGTGATTAGCGTTACGCTTACAACGATCGGCTGGATCATTGTGACCTATCTGACTCCGCCCGACTCCAAGGAAACGTTACGTTCCTTTGTTCGTAAGACGCTTGTGAGCGGACCGGGCTGGAAGAAGGTCTACGACGACGCCGCCAAAGACGGCGTATCGCTACAGAGCGAGGAGAATAAATGGCCCGTCCCGATGGGGATTCTGTGTAGCTTTGTCGGCTGTATTGCGATCTATTCCACGCTCTTTGCCGTCGGCGCGTTTCTCTACGGTCAAACGGCATTCGGCGCAACACTGACGGTTCTGGCGCTCGTCTCAAGCCTGTTGCTATTCGTCGCTTGGCGTAAATTACAAGACGAATCGCCCGCCGACGATTGAGCGACACACGTGTGTAAGTCGTTTTAACTGAATCAAAGTTCTTTTACGATAGTATTTAGATCGTATCTTTAAATAGCGGAGGCGGCGTCCTTTTTCATTGGGCGCCGCCTCTTTGTTGCAATGCGGTATCATTCGATACGATTGGTCGCTGTAGCGTCTCGACTTAACGTTGGGGTATTTCTTCAAGTTTGACGCGTTGGAAGATTAGACCGCCGGAGGAATTTTCGTAGAGTGCGCCAAGCGTAGCGACGTCAATTTTGACCAGACATGAGTAACCAGCGCCTCCGGGGCGATAGAGCGTGAGCGCACGAGGCCAGGTTTGACCCTCGTCTTCACTCAACTGGATTGTCATATTAATACGGGAGCGTTCGTCATTGGGATTCATAAAGGCTAGAAGATTGGCGTCGTCGCCGTCTTCGGTTGAGAAGACGCGAATGAGACTGGCTTGACAGATCGGTTCAATGAGCGCTTTGCAAGAGGACGGATCCTCTTGCCAGGTTTGTCCGAAGTCACTGGTTGTGGCAACGGAACGTGCATGACCGGAGAAGTTGCGCATATTGATCATAATATCGCCGTTGTTAAGTTCGACGACTTGCGACTCGCAGGTCATTTTTCTAGCGCCAGTTCCAACGCTCCACGTTTCGCCATGATCATGACTTACGACTAGAGTCGAATGCCAAACTTTGTCCTTGTCGATAAATTGCGCTGGCATGACCAAAGTTCCGTCTCGCATGGCGATCCCGTTGCCAGGTCCTTGGAAGAGCAGACGCCAAGAGCTATTAGGCGCGGCGTCATTGGTAATATCGCGCGGTTCCGCCCAGGTTTCACCCTGGTCGTCGCTATAGGTCAGGACGAGTCGCCCTGACGTGCCAAAGACAAGATTCGGTTCCGACGCAGCAGTCGATTTACCGTTGTGCGCCCATAGCGCGGCGACCCAGATGCGATCGTTGGTCGGATCAACTAGAATCATAGGGTCGCCGACTCCCTCAAGCGCCTCGTCTTGACCGTGAAAATCAAAGACTGTCGCC
The DNA here is from genome assembly GCA_030537455.1 of Planctomycetia bacterium. Classification (GTDB taxonomy): domain Bacteria; phylum Planctomycetota; class Planctomycetia; order Pirellulales; family Thermoguttaceae; genus RUG369. The sequence goes on from JAUNMR010000017.1 coordinate 28,933, forward strand.
ATTGGCGTCCAGGTATTGCCGTTGTCGAAACTACGACTGCACATAACGTCAATATTCGCAGGCAGATCCGGCCAGCCGTTATATCGTGCGTCGTAGACCGCTACGAGCGTTCCTTTGTTCGTGCGCGCAATTCCCGGAATACGATATCGTGCGACGGAATCCCAGCCCGACTCGCGAACGAGCGCCGCGAGACGATATTCCAATTCATGGCGCTCGCAGGGCGCGTCGACCCCATTGAGCTGACAGGACGTAACGTTGACGCAGAGCTTCTGGTCGATATCCACCGGGTAATTTGGAATCAGCCAAAGATCGCAATTCTGGACGCCCTCTAGCGCCTTAGCGACGACTTCGGCGTCGACGACGACCGCGGTCTTTTCCGTGACCTCTTCCTCCTCGCCGATCACTGTTGAGCCGATTCGCGCCTCAATACGGTCGACCAGCGCTGGGTTAGAAACAGTCAGATTAATTTGTTCTAGTTTAGCGTTTTGCGGCAGAATGAGCGTTTGAACTCGCGTGGCGTGTTTGCCGCCATTTGTTGCAACGGCGATTGGTTCCAGTGGCGTGGTAATAACCGATTTGATTGCCGTCGGTTCTTCTGCACGCGTGGCGGTTAGATTGGCTAGCGGCAACGTAGCGGCAAGCGTGAGAATTAAGCAGATTTTTTTAGGTGAAATAAACATAAGAACCTCTGTTTATGGGCGACATATAAATCGTCTATCGGATACCAAATTGTACCGTGACGTAGCATAGATATCAAGAGATATACAAGATTAGCGCCCCAAAGAAAGAGTCCGAGCGCACGACGGTGAACTCGGACTTAAGCAGAGACGTCGATTAGAGTTGTGGCTCAATCATAGTTTTTTTGTGCGTCTCATTCGCCGAAGTAGCGTTTGAGCAGACCAGCGAAACCGGCGCCGTGGCGCGCTTCGTCTTTGGCCATTTCGTGAACGGTATCGTGGATGGCGTCGAAACCGAGTTTCTTCGCTTTGACGGCGAGTTGGAACTTACCGTCACAAGCGCCAGCTTCCGCTTCCGCGCGCATCTTCAGGTTCGTCTTAGTGCAGGGCACGAGGACTTCCCCGAGGAGTTCAGCGAATTTTGCGGCATGTTCCGCTTCTTCGAACGCATAGCGTTTGAAAGCGTCAGCGATTTCCGGGTAACCTTCGCGTTCGGCCTGACGGCTCATGGCCAGGTACATGCCGACCTCGGTGCATTCACCGGTAAAGTTAGCGTGGAGACCTTCCATGATTTCGGCGTCGTCAACTTTCCCGTCGCCGATGGCGTGTACGGTTGCGTAGGAGGGAGCGCCAGCGGCTTCGACTTTTTCTTCGAACTTCGCGGCGGGAGCGCCACATTGCGGACACTTTTCCGGAGCGGCGTCGCCTTCGTGAACGTATCCACAGACCTTGCAGACAAATTTCTTAGTTGCTGACATAGAAATATCCTTTCGCGCTAGTATTTACGACGCGCTGCGATTGCGCGTCTGCGTGGAAGTGCGCCGCGCAATTCCTATGTCTCCTAGAATCACGCGACATAACGAACAATACAATAACCGCGCAAAAAGCGCGATAATATATTGTAAACAATGGCTACCTTAGATTTGCAAGCAACGTTGAGACAACGCCGCTTGCGTTTGTGTTAACGCCGTGCAAGTAACGTTTAGTTGTCTTGCATTAGCGTATTCTTTGTTCTGTCTTGTTTTATTGTCTTTTCTTTCCGCAGGCAGTCGTAGCACACGCCGCGCACGCGCGTTTCTAACTGTCGTACCTCCCCGATGAGCGAGACGTGTGGCGCCGCGAGTTCCGGAAGTTCCTCGATTTTGAAGTCGTAAACTCTACCGCAAACTTCGCAGTAGAAGTGGTCGTGTCTTGTGACGTCAGCGTCGAACCGCGCAATGACGTCGGAGCGGTCTAGCACGGCAATCAATTTGGCTTCGGCGAAGTCGTTCAAAATGCGATAAACGCTTTCGCGAGTGATTGCTGGAAGATCGCGTTTTACCGCGTTCCAGACACGGTCAACCACCGGATGTTCCGTATTTCTGCGCATAAAGCGGTAAACAGCGTAGCGTGGCGCCGTCATTTTCCAGCCTAATCCGCGACAAACACGAGTGAACTCCGCCAATACTTCATCTTGTGATTCTTGCATAAACTTGATCCTTCTGAAGCAGCAGCGCTTAATAAATCTAACATATATTTACAAAGAGTCAAGAGGAGTGAACAACCTTTAAAGCAAAAAAGCAAGGAAGTCTGTAAATACGGTATAGCAGGGCGCAAACCCTATCCTTGTATCGTGTTCTTATTTGCGATACAATTCTAATAGTCGACGCTTAACTGCGTTTATTTTAATGGAATCTTAATGAGAAATAAAGGGTTGTCGTCGATAAAATGCTAAATAGTGTTTATTGGCACATGTAAGACCTTATTAAGTAGTAAATGTGTATATTTGGCGTTTTCGTCACGAGTACTTGCGCTAGTGCGCATTTACTCGACAAACCAAAAGGCAGAATGAAATGGATAGGATTGACTCCTCTTTTAAGACCGAATCGAATATAATAACGCGTCGCTCGGCGCTTAGGCGTTTGACAGCCGTGTCTGGCGTTCTGTGTCTTTCTCCGCTCGCAACGAATTTTGCGTCTGTCTCCGACGCAGACGCCACGCCGACGTATCATAATCCCATTCTTCCTGGCGTAGCGGCGGATCCAGAGTTTCTCGGCTCGCATAAAACGGGTCGCGCCTACCTTTACCCGACGACCAGCGGCGGTTTTCGCGCCTATTCCAGCGACGACCTTGTTCATTGGCGCGACGAAGGTTTTGTCCTGGAGGCAAAGAATATCCATTGGGAAACCCAGAAATTCTGGGCGCCCTCGATAATCGAGCGTCATTATGGCGGGGACGATTATCGTTATTTCTTCTATTACTGCGCCAATGAAAAACTCGGCGTTGCGGTGGGAACCGACCCGACCGGTCCATTTGAAGACAAAGGCGAGATTGTCGGTCACGACTTGCGACCTAAAGGACGACGTGGCGTGGAGATCGACCCCTTCGTTTTCGCCGATCCCATCTCCGGTAAATTTTACCTCTACTGGGGCAATTCCTACCTGTGCGTGTGCGAACTCAATGACGATATGATCTCCTTGAAGCTTGATACCAAACGCGATATTACGCCGGAGAATTTCTTTGAAGGAACTTACGTCTTTTATCGTGACGGTCGCTATTTCCTGACCTGGTCGAAAAATGACACGCGCGATCCTAATTATCAGGTTTGGGTCGCCACGTCCGACTCTCCTTACGGACCTTTTCGTAGCCCCGAGAAGGACGCGATTATTCTGTCAAAACGACCCGAAAAGAATATCGTCGGCACCGGTCACCATTCCTTCCTCTTCTTACCCAACGGGCATAACTACATCGCGTATCACCGCATTATCCAGCCTCAAAAACGCGGCGGTTGGGGACGTGAAGTCTGCCTGGAACGTTTTGATTTCCTTCCCAACGGCGACCTTCCGATTATCGAGCCAACCCATGAAGGCGTCGGTGAACCGGAAGATCTCGCATCCTTGCTCAAGTCATGAGTTCGTAGGGTATATTTTCGATTGTTTCGTTTGCGCATGATTAGTTCGGCAATATTATAGAAAGATTTGGTTATGTCGACGCCACGATTTTTGAACAGTTCGCGCCCATGGTTCTATCTGGTCGGGTTTGCGTTTATCCACGCCTTTTTAGCGTTACATACGTACGCAGACGATTCCACGCCCGAGCAGACCCTGGCGTCTGCGGATCTATGCTTCCATTTTGGCGAGGCGCAAGATACTCGATTGAGTCCGTCCCCAGGCGTTACACTCGCTCAGGCGTTAGAGGCTTCTGCGCGTGAAGAGTCCCTTCAACGTGGCGGCGACGGCTTGGTCGCACGGATTCCACGAGGCGATTGGATTGCCTTCGACGAGCAGACCAACGCGACGCTCAACTCTCTCACCGGACGTGAAGCGACCTTCTATGTTCGTGTCATGGCGGATGAGTCAACTTGGCTCAATGCTCCGTTTTTTTCCAAGAGTGGCGGTCATGAAAACCTCTCTTTCAACCTCTATTTCCTCGATGACGCCGTTGGCGCAGAATTAGGTACGACTGGCAATCGTAGTCTTTTGCGTTGTAATGCGCCTGTCAACGATATGTTAAACCCGTCCGAAGCGAAAAATGTCTGGCATGACGTGATCTTTCGTGTCAATAACGCTAAGGTCGCGCTCTATGTCGACGGTCGTGAGTATGACGAAGACTTCATGATTGGTCAGGTGCGCGCCAATCCCGTCGACGCGCTACTAGGCGCGCAGGTTGATAGCATAGACCCCGACGCAGAAGTACGAACCGGTTTTCAGGGTATGGTCGATACCCTGGCGATATGGACTCATGCGCTCACTGACGAAGAAATCGTTGCGCTCTGTGGCGGTCAAGAACGCGTCGACAAACGTCAAATTACCGAACGCGTTGAAAACGACTCCATGCAATACTGGACGCCGCCCAATAACTTTGGCGTTGGCGACTGTATGCCTTTTTATGCCGACGGCGTCTTCCATTTCCTATATTTACTCGATAAAAATCGTCACGGCGCTAAGAACGGATTGGGCGCTCATCAGTGGATCCAAGCGACGTCACGCGACTTAAAAGAATGGACGCATTGTCCATTTGTCCTTGCCATAGACGACCAGAACGAAGGCTCGATCTGTACCGGCTCGGTCTTCTATCACGATGGCGAATATATCGCGTACTATGCCAATCGTGCGGTCGACTACACGACCCCCGACGGTCAGACGCATTCTACGTATGGCGTTCTTTACCAGGCGCGCAGTTCCGATGGAATCCATTTCCAAAAGGACGAAAGACCACTGTTCCTTTTGCCTGACGGTTATGGTTTCGGCACGCGCGATCCGGTCGTTTTTCAAGATCCTGACGACGGAACATTCCATCTTTTTGCCACGACAAGTTACCGCGGCAAAGGATGTTGGGCTCATGCCGTCTCACCCGATCTTAAAACCTGGACCCTTGTTGATCCAATCTACACACACCGATTGGGCGAGCCCGAATGCCCCGACTGGTTCCACTGGGGCGATTATTACTACGTGATCGCCAATCACCTAAACGGTTACTACAAGCGCTCGAAATCCCCATTGGGGCCGTATGAGTCACCCGCGTCCCCTGACGTGCTTATGAATGGTCGCGTTAATGTGCCAAAAACTGCTCCCTTCGGCGATGGTCGACGCATTATTTGTGGTTGGACGCGTGAACGCGGTTTTGGAGGAAGCGCCGTTTTCCACGAACTAATTCAGTTTCCCGACGGTACGTTAGGGGAGAAGTTTGTGCCGGAAATGAAGCCCGAAATCCTTGCGACTATGATTAAAGGGGGTCAAGAGAAACTCGCAGACGCCGAATACTTCGAATTACCAGAGGCGTTCCACTTGGCGCTCACACTGAAATTTGATCCGCAACAGATTGATCATATTCGTGATTTTACGGTCTCTTACGCGAAGGATCGTGCGATTCGCGTGGTCTTCAGCGAACGAGCGGTCTATCTAAATGACGTCAAAATCGAGCGCGTTGATTTCACATCCGGTCAGATTAATTTGGAAGCCTTTGCTCTGGGTAATATCGTCGACCTTTGTGTGAACGACTCGCGTACCGCTACATTTGCCGAGGTTGATCACGAGAAATTTGTCCTCAAACTGACGAACGACGCCCAAGATTTTGTTACAGTTGACTTTATCGAAGTATCAGAGCTGAAGTAATCGTCGTTTCCTTGCCATAACGAGATACGCTTTTGTCTTCCTGGTAAGTCAGTTACAGGTCTTCACTACATAGAGATTAAGAATTTATGTTACGTCTACTAATGCTTACACGGCAGAAGTTGATTACGACGCTTGCTTTTGCGTCAACTTTTTTTACTTTTACGAACGTTCTTTTGGCGCAATTGCCCCCCACGCTACATCGCGTAAGCGTTGTCGATTCGGCAGTTGATATCCCCGATCTTGCTTCGGAGAATCTTCTTGTCCCGTCCTTTGTTCCAGACTTTGGCACAGCGTTGCGACCGGATCGGAAGTCTTTTATCATTGAAGGACGCCCCGAATACAATACGCGTCCTCTCACTGTGGAGTTTTGGGGGCGCGTCGATTCTGCCAAGGAGTTTCAGATCTTTGTCGCCAATGACGTAAAATCCTCCGCACGGCATTGGGAAATCTATACCTTTGCTGGAAGCGGCTGTTTATCCCTCTATATTCCTGGTAATCAAGGGGATACAACTTTGACGTCCAATCGTAACTTGGTCGATGGTCGCGCACATTATATCGGCGTAACCCTTGACGTCGACAAAGCTAGCCTCTATGTCGATGGAGAATGCGTCGGTAGTATGGCGCTCAATTGGGACAACGGCGTTATGAGCGAAGAGGCGCGATTTGCAATTGGTTCCTTGGTGGAGAAAACTCTCTTCTGTAACGGTTTAATTGACGAACTTCGCGTAAGTCGTGGTATTCGTGAGTTTTCCACGGAAACGATCCCAACGTCTCCCCTTGACAATGATGCACAAACTCTTTTACTTAGCCATTTTACCAGAAGTCCACAGACTCCACTGAGCGAACAAACCTGTTCGCTTGTTGATTCGTTAGCTTCTACTGTTCCGAATCAGGAACCCTTGCCGAACGAACGCTTTGCCGATACGCCGAAGTATCTCGTGTCTCCACGTGATCCCGACGATTGTTCTAATCTGAGCTCCTATTATGATTTAGGTTTGGACGTCTTGTCAACGAAAACAACTGTTGATCTTTCCGGCGCTCTTGCGGAATCATATCAAAACGAAATGTCGACGGAACAGAGCGTAGCATTGGATCATCTCTTCCCCAGCGGCGCACTGGAAATTTCGGTCGCTCCCAATGACAAGCCAGCGAAAGGAATTCCCGTGGAACCGTTCGATCGTGACGCCTTTGACGCACGCGCGAAAGAACTCGGTTTTTCCAGCCTAAAGGCGTGCGACTTCCGCGACGGCGTCGTGGCGAAGTGGGGCGAAGATTATCTAACGCTCCAAGGTCAACTTCGCGGCGAGATTGTTCCGCCACGCGGCGCCGCGGAACAAACCCTTGATCCGAACGCGCTGGTCTATCCCGCGACAGAAAAGGTTCCTGTGCAGGCGACGTTACGACGCGTACGCGCCATGCTAGACTCCGACTCTTTCAATTACGACGACGCTCAGTTCCTCGCGACGGTTGATGATTTCGAACGCCTGGAATCCCATGTCCAGACCCTTATCAACGACGCGGAGTACCTCAGCGGTTCCCCAGAGTCGACCGTCGACTACTTCCTCGCGCGTGCATTGGGACGTAGAATCATGTTTGCCCAGGAAGAGCTTGAAGATCTCAATGATATTCTCTTCCTCGCACGTGGATGCTATGCCGGATCGCGCTTGACGAATCGTTTTAATACCGACCGAATTGGCGGGCATATGTCGACCCAGGTTTACGGTTTTAATACGATACACGGCGGCGGTATTTTCTCTGTTTCCGACTGGAAGACGAATGAGCCGCGTGTTGTCGATCTAATCGGCGATAAAAAGGTGGTCGCAACGCCGTTGCACTCTCGTCTCGCCGGCACGACCCTCTCTGGCGGTTCGTTCTATAAGCCTGAACTAAGTTACGACGGAGAAACAATTTATTTCTCTTGGAATCATTCTCAAGAGCATCGTTGGATTTGGACGCCCGAGACAACGTGGAGCATCTTTAAAACACGTCTGGATAGTGATGAAATTGAACAACTTACCGACGGTTCTTACAACGATTTCGACGTGTGTGAAACGCCCGAAGGACGGTTGGTCTTTTGCTCTGAGCGTCGCGGCGGGTTTATACGTTGCTTTGGAGAAGACGCCTCGCTACGCGTGACCACAAGCGTTATGCACTCCATGAAGAACGACGGTAGCGATATCTATCCGATTAGTTACTTCGAAACGAGCGAATGGCATCCGACAGTCGATAATAACGGCGCTTTGGTTTACTCACGTTGGGATTATGTCGATCGCGAGAACTGCCTCGGTTCCACCTTCTGGACCTGTATGCCAGATGGACGTAACCCGCGTTCTCCCCAAGGAAACTATCCGTATCCCTGGGATACTTTTGAAGACAACGTTCACGGCGACCATCGTTTTGGCGATTGTAGCGACGCTCCCTCGGGTTTGCCGATGACACAAATGCAATTCCGTGCGATTCCCGGTTCACATAAGTATATCTTCACCGCCGCTCCTCACCATGGCGAAAGTTTTGGCTCTCTTTGTCTTTTGGATCTACGCGTTCCAAATGACAATCACATGAGTCAAATCAAACGCATTACGCCTTACGAACCTTTTCCAGAATCGGAAACAGTCGACCGTAGTCAATATCGCTATGGCGCGCCCTGGGCGCTCAGTGAAGACCTCTATCTCTGTAACAGTTGGGAAGACCTTGTCTTACTCGATCGCTATGGCAATGAAGAACTAATTTGCGAGCGCGAACTCTTACCGATTGGTTATGACCCGCGTGTGAGACTCTCCGAACCGATTCCGTTGCGTCCGCGCGTGAAACCTCCGGTGATAGCGCATCAGACCGCACAAGGGGAAGATTATCGCGACCGTGACAAGAGCGCAACGATCGGCGTGGTTAATATTAACCTGCACGACCGTGAATTTCCCGCGGATCGACCGATTAAACGTCTGCGCGTGCTACAGGTCATTCCGAAGTCGAACCCCTGGATGGACACGCCCTTTATTGGCTATGCGACCGAAAATACCCCAAGAATACCATTGGGAACCGTACCGGTAGAGGAAGACGGTAGCGTCTACTTCGAAGCGCCTTACGGCAAACAGCTTATCTTTCAAGCGTTGGACGAGAATAATATGGCGGTTCAGACTATGCGTTCAGTCGCGTTTGTTCATCCCGGCGAGAAGTTGGTTTGCGTCGGTTGCCATGAACCACAAGACGAAAGCGTTCCCAATGACGCCGACTTGTCTCAACCTATCGCTTTCCAACGCGCGCCGTCTAAGCTTGAACCGGAATGCGGATCGGTGGAACCGATTAACTACTATCGTCTGATTCAGCCCCTTGTTCAAGAGAAATGTATCAGTTGCCATGTCGAGAAAGACGTGCCGTTGCAGTCGATGAACCATGAGGATTTACGCCCGTATGTGTACTATTACAGCGGTTCAATGCGCCATGGCACAATGCACACTGGTTCTCATGGCGGTTCCCGTTCACGCCCAGGTCGTGTCGGCGCCTCGGAGGCAAAGCTCGGCTCTATTCTCTTTGATGAGAATCACTTGGCAACTGTTTCTGACGAAGATCGCCACAAGTTCATTCTTTGGCTCGACGCCAACGCCTTACGTTTAGGCGCTTTCCAAGACGAAGAAGCTCAGATGCGCGGCGAGCTGGTCTGGCCGCTTCTGGACGTAGAGCCCTGCCAGGAGTATACGCCTGTGGCGGAAACGAAGTGACGTCAGACGTAATACCATTTGACGTCTAATACAATAAGGGCGGCGCTTGTCGTTTAAGTTCTACAAGCGCCGCCCTTGATTATTGGTTAAAAGCGTAAGCTAAGTATGAGACGTTTTTAATCCTTAGTGAAGCGAACTTGGTACAAACGAATCTTACCGGCACGTTGTGGCAGTACGATTTCAAGTTGTTTCATACCGCCTTTGTAATTCTCGAGTTCATCGAGTTTTAGACGATAGACGTGACGTTGACTGTCGAATTTAACCGGAATAGAGGCGCTGATTTGTGGCAAGACGGGGTGGGTTTTGCGCTTCGCATCGCGGTCGGCAGTTGCGTTGACGACTCCTTCGATTGACCAGGAGAAATAGTCGACGTCGTCAGCGGGTGAGTAGGGGGTAATGAGAATACCAAACTGTGCGACGTCGTTGTTATCATCGAGGGGGAGGCATTCCGCGTCGATTTCCAGAACCTTGGCGTCGTCTGCTTTCCAGAAAGTTTCAGGAGAAACCGCACGTGCCGGCGTCGTCTCATTGAGATAGATTTTGAGCGAATCTTGAATGGGGGCGCCTTCGTCGGTAGTATCGCGATAGTACCAGTTCTGACGATCGACGTCGAATCGCCAGCTTGGCGTTGCAGACAGATCGCGTTTCGCAAGGCGGTAGACGGTAGAGCGAATTTCCTCCAGTGACCCGACAATAAAGGTCGTTTTATAAGAACGCGTGAGATTCCAGTCAAGAATCGTGACCTCTCGTGGCGCAATGTATCCGGTGGCAGTGTGTGTGGAACCGAGCGGCTGTCCCTTTGTCGGATCGCCGCCATGATATCCTCCGGAAATACCGGTGGAGTTGGGCTGATAGACTCCTAATCCATAGTTGTCTTCGTTTAATAGAGCGTTCCAACGTTCCGGCGAGTAGTAATTTAGCCAAGGCCAACCTTTGCCGTCGTTTTTGTCGACAATGACCGTGACGGGCTGATTTTCAAATGGACGATCGCCTAAGTAGGTTACCAGTTTGTACCATGGCGCGTTCGTGTAAACCGCCGGAGTTTCCTGGTTACGACCTCCGTATTGGGTTTTATCGCTACGGTTGTTAATGATAGTAGCGGTGAGTTCAAAACCGTTGTCCGTGAGCTTGTAGAGGCATTCAAACAGACATTCTGCCAGAAGACCGCGATTTGGCCAAAGCATTGGTCGAGTCTTAATGAAGACGGTGGAATCGTCTCGAATTTCAAATTGCAGGACGCGCGAGCCGTAGCCGTCACAGTCTCCGGCTTGAATGGGGTTCCATCCGAGTCCAGCCCACTGCTTTGCGGGTTCCTCGCCATTTGGACCAATAAAGGGCGCCGGTCCGGAATAATAGGACAATTGGATCTGACGACCCCAGTCGCAACTGTTGATCATATTGCCGGAGTTGTTCAATTTGTCTTCTAAATAGACGACAGCGCCGCCGATGGCAAGATTGAAACCCAACTTGACACGGTCGTTTTCGATATAACGAATCGGCTCATTGCCAAAGTCAAAATACTCTTCGCCAGGCAGGCTCGTGTATTTAGGCGTCGAACTCATAAGCTCTTGCTGTGCAAAGGCAAGAGAACAGATTCCAGACGACACAACGAGCACAAGCGCCGTGGCAAAGACGCTCACGAGATTGGCTGATAGGAAAGGCTTTCGCATAGGAGGTCTCCGGTCGGAACGGATCGTAGCTATGTACCCCATAGCATTGTTAGGCTTAAACGAAAGATCTTCGCATGGGCGAAGGTTAGTCGTTAGCGCTTCTTGGGCGTGGTGCACTGGTCGACTAAGTAGACGATTGACATATAGGGTACGCCGCTGTTATTAGAGAGTCCCACTTCGCAAGTACGACTTGTCGAGAACCCGATAACAGCTTTGTGCTCTTGAATTTGCGGCGCGAGTTTACGCAGCGCAAAGGCGTTGATTTCCGGATGAGTAAAGCCCTTGTCGCCGGCAAAGCCACAGCAACCGACTTCTTCCGGTTGGAACGCGCTCGAGGAACAACGTTTTGCCAGTCGCATGAGCGCGTCGTTAAGTTTGAGCTTTCGCGTTGAACAGGTCGAGTGAATGGCAATTGGAGTGTCGATCGGATGGAAGTCGAGTCGATCGACTAGGAAGGTTTCGATAAACTCAACCGGCTCATACAGTTTCATTTTGGCGATCATATGTTTCATACGATACAGACACTGCGACTGATCGCATAGCACGGGATATTGACCGTGATTCGACGCCTCCCACAAGGCTTCTTCGAGTTCTTTGGTCTTTGCGTCGGCAATGTCGGGCATGCCTTTGCTCTCCCAAATTGTTCCGCAACAGAGGTTTTCGTAATTTGGCGGGAGAATGGCGGTAAAGCCAGCTTTCTCGAGGAGCTTAATGGTTGTTTCAAAGAGTGGCGCTTCTTTGTCAGAGCCGCCCATTGTTTGATTAATACAACTCGGGAAATAGACGACTTTATCGACGTCGTATGCGAACGACTTAGTTTCCTCAGCAGCATTGGCAGAGGATTCGTTTGTGGTCGTGGACGTCGTGGCAAAGACGGTCTTAGACGCCTTGCTCTTTTGGATTTTAAATGGTTTGGGGAGCGCTGGGGTCCACAAAGGTAGACCGCATTTGTGCAGAGCTTTTCCCAGAACGACGACCGCCTTATTGCCAAGGATAAATTGAGCAAGTTTCGCAAGCGTCAAGAGTTTGCGAAGACACGATTTTAGCCAGGCGAGGCGTTTGGCGGCAAATTTACCGAGCTTCCAGTGGCAACTACCAATAGGCGCGTTTTCTTCACGTAGCACATGTGTCAGTTCGCCAACGTTAATCCCCATGGGGCATGAAGTGGAACACAGACCGTCGCCTGCACATTGGATTTCGCCCGGCAGGCGGTAGGCGCGCAATAGTTCATTAAGGCGCGTCGGGTCGGAGCCGTCTCGTCTTAAGCGGGAGATTTCACGCCTGACAACGACGCGCTGTCGGGAAGAGAGCGCGTGACCACACGACAGACAGTTCGGCTCACAAAAGCCACACTCTATGCACTTATCGACGATCTTATGCGTTTCAGGCAAGGGTTTGAAATCCTTGATATAGCATTCGGGATCGTCGTTAAAGATCACGCCCGGATTAAGGATATTGTTTGGGTCAAAGAGGCGCTTGATCTTCTTCATGACGTCATAGGCGTCTGCGCCCCATTCTCGTTCGACAAATGGCGCCATATTGCGTCCCGTGCCGTGTTCAGCTTTGAGCGAGCCATGGTATTTGTCGACCACAAGTTCAACCACGTCAAGCATAAGGTTCTTATAACGTTCCACTTCCTTAGGAGAATCGAAACGTTGATTCAGAACGAAGTGGAAGTTTCCTTCTAATGCGTGACCGTAGATAACGCCGTCATGATAGCCGTATTTGTCGATGATCTGCTGTAGCTCAACCGTGGCTTGTGGCAGGACGTCTAGCGGAAAGGCAACGTCTTCGATAAGCGCAGTCGTACCAAGTTCACGCTCGCCTCCGACCGTCGGGAAGACTCCGGAGCGCATCGTCCACCAGGGACCGTAAACATTGGGATCCTCCGTAAATTCGACCGGGAACAGGAGAGGAAAGCCTTCCAACGCCGATTTAATCTGGTCGATTTGAGCGTTAAGTTCCTCTTGTGTCTCGGCTTTGGTTTCTAGCAACGTAGCGGCGGCGTCGGAACCGAGATCCTTAATGAAGGAAGGCACGCTCGGTGAGTCTTGTACGGAGCGAAGAGCCTTTCGGTCAAGAATTTCAGCGCTAACGACCGGAGCGCTCTTGAGGATTTGTACCGCTCGACAGGCGTCTTTGAGCGTATCGGTGTAGATCATAGCGCTTGCGCAACGCGCGGGAATCTTTTCATTTTTGACAGTGATTTCTGCCAGGAACGCCAAAACGCCCTCGGAACCAACGATGAGTTTGGCAATGATTTCAAAGGGGTCGTCGTAAGCAATAAGCGGTCGGAGATTAAGTCCTGTTACGTTCTTAATGCGGTATTTATGTTCGATTCGTTCGCGTAGCGCGTGATTTGCACGTACGGAGTCGCGAAGTTCCTCGATTTGACGGATAAATTCCGGTCTCTTTTTTGCAAACGCTTCTTTTGACGCCGGGTCGCCCACGTCGAGAACATCGCCATTAGCAAAGATTATACGCGAAGAGAGCATAACGCGCTCGCTGTTAGCATGCACGCCACAATTCATGCCTGAGGCGTTGTTGTTGACGATACCGCCGATTCGCGCGGCGTTTATCGACGCCGGGTCGGGCGGAAATTTATAGCCGTATTTCCCGAGGATCGCATTGACGCGACCGCCGAGCAGACCCGGTTGAAGGACGATTCGCGCGCCATTGTCCAAGACGCGATATTTTTCCCATCTTTGTCCTACAACGACCAAAACCGAGTTCGTTGACGCCTGACCCGAGAGACTGGTGCCACTTGCTCGGAAGGTTAGAGGAACGCCAAATTGGTTTGCGTTCTGAAGAATAAAGGCGACTTCTTCTTCGTTTTCGGGGAAGAGTACTATTTTAGGGATTTGACGATAGAAACCCGCGTCCGCTCCCCATGCTAGCGTATTGAGCTGATCTGTTAAGACTCGTTTCGACGTTAAACGTTTGACGACGCGAGTGTAGAATAAATTGAGTTGGGAATCGTCAAATTTCATTTTTCAGGCGCTCTGTGTGGTAATAGGTGAGAAAGCTATTCGGTTAATGATAGTAATGCGCCGACCAAAAGCCGACGCATTTGGGATAATTAGAACTGATGAGAGGCAAATGTGATTAGCATTGACCGGTGGGGTTACACGCAACGACGCCTTCCACCTCCACAAGTAAGTCGTCGCGGCAGACGTCGGCGAAGGTATAGACGAGCGGAACCTCTGGCATGCGCTTTTGACATACTTCTCTAATGACGTCAAAGTGTTCTCGGTTCTTGACATAGACGCGCGCGACGACTAAATCCTTTAGGTTGGCGTCGAAACCGGTGATTCCATGAGACGCGAGATTCGACTCGCTGATAAGCGCCTCAATATTGTCAAGCGTTTGGTTGGTTTGAGCGACTGGGTCGCCGATGTGAACAGTGGTTTGGTCGACAATACTCGCGGTGCCGGAGACGTAAACGGAGCAACGATCGTTATATGCTAACGCCATAGCGCGCGCAAACTTCGGACTTTTAGGACTGTATCGCTGGGCGTAATTGAACGCGGAAATTTGGTTGGGGTTTTCCATTGGAACGACGATGACGTCTTCCCGTTCGGTTTGTAACGCCACACAACTCATTGCGACGTCGACGTCGTCAGCGCCTATTCCCGTGCTAGCGGGGTAGATAGCGCCGAGTTTCACGTTCTTCGGGAGATATTCCTCGATAAAGCTAACGCCGTAAAAGAAGTCGGAACGAGCGCGATTGAGTTCTTTGTAGCGCTGTGTGTCGCGCTCCGGTAGGACGATGTTGCCCTGATATAACCACGTGCGAAAGACTTGCGGAAAACGGAAGTTACACTGTTCAATTTCAGAGCGCATTTTGGCGAAGGCGCTAAATGAGCGCGCATAAGCGCCGATCGGTTCCTCATCCGGAATAAAACCGCCAAAGAAACCGAAAGCAAGGTCGTCGAATTCGAGAATCGTGGTCTTTTCGTCTTTACGCCAGACGGTGACGGGAATCGAATTCTCCGAAGAGAAGGAAGAATTCGCAGCGACCGCTTCAATGACCAGCGCGTATTTGTCGTCACATGGCTTTTGCGCAATAAAGGTCGTTGCACGATCAAAGAGGTCGTGGAAATGCGCGTGAAGAATTTCACGCACCAGTTGCTTGTCGCCGATTTCACGTAGGAAGAAATTTAATGTTAAGATCTGGTCAGTCGCGTCAACTTCATCCAACGCGCCTTTGAGTTGATTGAGAGCAGAGAAAATTTGCGTTCGAGTATCGCCTAACTCAATCGGCGTCGAGATTCCATAAAAGAAGTCTACGCCATTTTTATCGACCAATGAGTAAGTACATCCTTCGATGTGACCGCGGCGAATTGTCGCGCTTCCTTGGCTAGGCTGAAGCATTGGCTTACATACTCCCAGTAAAGAACAAACCGGCAAAGCAGAAACAACGACTGTAGTCTGCGTAGCTGGCTATATGTCAAATGTTGTCTCCTCTATTGTACCTGAAAATTATTCAATTTTCAAATACCTACTAGTGTAGGAACCCTTTTTTATCAAGAAAAGGATCTACTGCGTATGTAAGCCTTAATTTCAGCTTGAACCTACTTTCCACGGGGAGCTCATTCGGTTTGATATTCCGGGCAAAATCGTCTCGTGATAGAAGCGCGCTGACTTTGCTTCAGATTTAAGTAGGCAAAGTTTTTCGAATAGACTAGAGTTAGAGGAATCGCATAATTAATTGCCGACTTCAGGAGATAAAACTAGAGCTGGAGCATGAGGAACTAGAGAATAGGGCAGGCGCTGGGCAAAAAAAAAGGCTCCTTACAAGGAAGGAACCTTCGTGTGACTAAATCGATAAGCAGAAGTGTCTCAGGCGGAAATAATTAACGCTTGGAGAACTGAGTGCTACGGCGCGCTTTGCGGAAACCGTACTTTTTACGTTCGACTTCACGAGCGTCACGTGTAAGCAAGCTCTTCTCGCGGAGCGCTTCTTCGCAACCGGGGTCGAATTCTTTGAGCGCACGTGCGATACCAAGTTTGCACGCGTCAGCTTGACCATTGACGCCACCGCCTTGCACTGTGATGACGACGTCGACGGAGTTGCGTTTATCAGTGGCAAGCAACGGAGCGAGAACCGCGTTGCGGAGCTGAACCGTACGGAAGAATTCTTCGAATTCACGATCGTTGATGCTGATGCGACCCTCACCGGCGCGAACGCGAACGCGCGCCACGGAGGTCTTACGACGACCGGTGCCTAATTTATCGTTTTGGCTATTGCCTTTAAGGACGTAATTGCCACGTTTCATAATGTATCAATCCTTATGTGTCAAAAGAAATTAGGGAAGGGCGCGTTCTTATTTGTTACCCAGTTCGAGCGGTTGAGGGTTTTGCGCCTGGTGCGGATGCTGTTGGTCGGAGGTATAGAGCTTGAGTTTCGCAAGCATCTTGACCGCCAATTTATTTTTCGGCAGCATGCGACGCACGGCTTCGCGGAGAATGAGCTCCGGCTGACGATCGAAGCGCTCTTGAGCGGATTCGCTTCGCAGACGAGTATAACCCGTGGTCCAAGTGTAACGTTTGTTTTCCCATTTTCTTCCGGTAAAGACGACCTTATCGACGTTCGTCACGATGACGTAATCGCCAGTGTCAACGTGAGGGGTGTACGTCGGGCGGTGTTTGCCCATGAGAACCATGGCAATATCGCTAGCCAGACGACCAACGACTTTGTCGGTGGCGTCAACGATGTACCAGTTTTGTTCGACGTCGCCGGTTTTCGCCATATAAGTCTTGTGCGTTAATGTCATTGAGTTTTTCATCACGACAACCTACTTAAAAAACAAAGTTTGGATCATTGTGTGTCGCTAGAGTTGATCAATCAAAAGCGACCTTGTACAGAACAACCTTAGCAGTGGTCGCAAGTCATAGAGAGCGCGAGTCGCGTCGTCTCCGGAACCTTGCGACGACTACTCACGACAAAAACGCAGAGAAGAGAATTCTCTCGACCTACCATGCGCAGAATAAAACCAGCGCAATGCAACGTCGTCTTATGGACGTTCGGCGAATTGTCGTCTTGAATAACCGTCTTGTGGACGACCTCAGCGGGCGTTAGCCGACCGATCAGAGCGTAACGTTGCTATCGAACGTAACGCTTCGTTCAAGGTTTGGAGCGCATTTTACTATATCTTTAAAAGAAGCCAAGGGGGACGTCTGAAAAAATTTTAAATTCTTTCCCATTTTGACGTCTTTTGAATGTTCTTTCAATTGTTGCGTTGGCAGACGCCGTGTTGAGACGGCGTGGATCAGCGTATCGTCATAGCTTCGGCGAATGGTGTGTCATGAAGCGTTAGAACTTGAAATTTGCGTCGTTGTGCGCTTCATCACGCAGTTGCGACGCTTTCTCATAGAGTTCGTCTTCGGGGATCTCTCGTTTTGGCGTTAATTCGACGTGGCAACGCTGTTCATCGCGTAGTTCCCCTGGGGTGAAGTTTTCAGAGAAGAAATCAAAGCCAGGGTAAAGATACCATGGCGTGCCCGCCTTGTAATAGACCTCTTTGGATTCGTACCCGTCCTTATAGCAACGGATCTTATAGGTTCCAGAGTGGGTAAAATTTTGAGAGATCGGCGTACGACCGATTTCTTTATTGTTAAGGTAAACGATCGCCCCGGAGGGCTCTGAAGTTACCGTGAGACGTCGACGCACGCCGTTGCATCCCAGGAGGACGCCGCACAATACGAGACAGACGCCAAGTCGGTAGACTCGCGAGGCGATGGGGCAGGCGGTTAATAATTGTAGCGACGTTCGTGCGTGATTCATGGCTAATTGGGCGGTCTTAAAGTAGAACACGGGCAGCGACGTTGTTGCGTAATTGTCGCTACGCTGTGCTCGTGCGTGAATCTAACAAATATTTCCTTCGGCGTCTAGTTCAATATGCTCGCCAAGCCTGACGTTCGCCTACGTCCTGCGCTAAAATCATTGTCTCAGGTAGTAGCGTTACAATGTTAAAATATAGACTTTGTGTAAACAATAACGCCGAAATAAACGTTCCATCGGTGGTTGTCCGAAAAACTTTAGAGGATTTTTGGCAGAAAGTGAAAAATTTTTGCAATTATTTGTTTGTTCAGACATACTAACAAGTACCTCGAGACGCACGTCGCTGTTAACTAACGCGCGTCTGTGGAAAAGGCCTGGGAACTAGCCGTAGGCTCCGCCGTCTTTCCCCCCTAAGGCGAAGCGTATTCCCAAATTAAATGGTAAATCATCGTAGTTGCATTGTGCTTTTACGACTCATGACGAGGTTCTTTTGCTATTTTTTTTGGCGTAGAACGGCAAATTGCTCTTTAACGAATTCCTTAAAACTTTGTATAGTTTGATCCGTATGCTACTCTTGTATCACTGTGCGCCGACGACGTCGTCGTATCTAGCGTGAAAGAGATAGTCTACAGTCGCGGTGAGAGATAATGACCGGTACATTCGAAGAATTCAAGCTGTGTGTGAACGAATCGGACGAAGACTTACTCAGAAACTATCACATCACGGGTAACGTTGAGTATTTTGAACGTCTTACCGAACGCAACACACCGTTTTTGAGGGCGTTTCTGCGTTCACACTACGGCGATCTGGTCGAAATGCTCGACGACGTGGTTCAAGACACTTGGATGCGCGTGTATCAGAAGTTGCACTGCTACGATTTGAATCGTCCCTTTCGCCCGTGGTTGCGACAAGTGGCGGCGTCGCAAGCGATTAACACTTTGCGCGCCAATGAACGTTGGCGACGTTCACAAGAGCGTTACGTCGAGGCTAAGTACCTGTGTGCTTCCGAAGATTACAACCCCGTGTGTAATGACGCCGCCGGAGAATTAGAAGCGCGCGAGACGTGTCAACTCTTGCGCGATGCGATTGCTAATCTTCCCGAAAGACTGCGCCAAGTTGTTGTGGAAACGGTTTTCCACGGCAAAACCGGTCGTGACGCGGCGATTAGTCTGCATTTAACCGACGCCACCGCGTCTCGCCGCCTGAAAAAAGCGCGGCAGTTACTACACGCGTCTTTGAAAAACGCAATGCTCTAAATTCAGCGTTCTTACGTTTTGAATTGTCGCGTTCGCTTTTCTAGACGCACAAGGGCGCTTGCGCTATTTTTGACGGACTATAAGTGAACGCAATGGAACGCGAACGTTTAATCGACTACGTCTTAGGACGTCTCAGTGAGCATGAGGCTTTGGAAGTCAAAGCGCTCGCTGAGCGTGACGTTACAGTGGCTGAAACGTTACAGACGCTCCGCGCCCAGTTACGTGATTGTACTCAATATAGTCATGACAACATTGCCTTGACGCAGGCGTTGCGTCGCGAACTCTCCTTGCAGGAGCGTGCGCCCAGTGAATCGCGAGACTCCTTCGCGTCGACGCAATCGTTTCCTACCGAGTCTGGAGTCTCGCTTTATCCATTAGAATCTCTCTTTTCCAATCCGGAGTCCCAAGAGCCACAAGGCGCTCCATCGACTTCGAGCGAAGATTTCGCATCTCCAGACTCTCATGCGCCTGCTGTGGAGTCGCAGGACGCCCAAGAATCTCACTCGTCTCGGGATGAACTTCGAGATAGTTCTGAGTTGCAAGGGAACGTTCCGTTTGGTCAGGATCTATCGGTCGAGCCCAAAATTTCAGCGCTTGACGCCGATACGCCCAGCGTAGCGCCGAAGAATCGTCGTTCACGTCGATTTACCTTTATTCCCAAACGCGTGTCGGCTCCGTCGCGACGCGACCATGAACACTTGATCTATAAACGCGCCACGAGCGTTGATGATTCCGAAAAACGCGCCCATAAACAACGTAAATCGAAACGTTCCGGTTTCGGGTACGTCGATTCTCTCGGCTTAGGCGTGGAATATTGGAACGGTTCTAGTTCCTTCACAGCTACAGGGGACTGCGCTTTTCTTCTCTGTGAGGCGTATGTCGGCGACTCTCCTGAATATGACTCGACCCAGTTTGACGTTCAATGCGACGTGAATGCCTATCGTTTTGACGACGTCGAACTGAGCGCTTCGCCCACGGACGAGTTTTCCTGGCATGCTCCTATTTGTCAAAGCAACTCCAACGTCGAAGAAACAAACACTTGGGGATTGTTGCACGACTACTTTGAAGGGTCGTTTCAGACCTCCGACGCCTTCGAGACTTCGGTTCACGGCGACTCTGCGCCCTCTACCCTGTACTTACCCTATGGTCAGACCGAGCGTTTTTGGTCGCAGTGTGGCGAACCCACAGCGTCGTATGCGCTTAATCCCTATCGTTTTACACTTGCGCAGACTAAGTCGATATTCAAAACAATCGGTTTTACGTCCGCCACGAAGCGTCAAGGCGTAACTCCGCTGGCGCTACGTTGGGGCGTTGAACCGGACGTTTATCGGCGAACCTATTCTCAATTTGGCGTTGACCCGAATGACCTTTTTGACGCGTTCGACTCTGCGTTAGGAGACGCATGGTACGACGCCGTATCTGTTGAACGCAAGCAGAATTTGTGTGTTTCCGAAGTCGTTGCGCCTTGGCTTACCGACACGAGCCTAACGCTCGGCGAGTCGGTCGAAATGCCCGAAACACACGAGGTCTGCGCTCAGACTACTCTTGAACAGCTCCTGGAGAGCGTCGGTCTTTACAGCGTCGTGGACGCGCCTTATACGTTTGACGTGTCAGAAGACGTCGCGTTGGCGCCGGTCTTTGCGTTACGCCCGCTTGATGAACCTACGTTAATTCCCAGCGCTTGGTCGTCGCGATTTGCTCAGGACGCTTCTAACAAGTCGGTTGACTCTGCCGAGACAATAGACGCTGTTAAACCGGTAGTTGCCGCGCCTGAGACGTCGGATGGCTTCAGTCTTACTGAAACGTCCTCAATGTCTGCGGACGACGTCTCGACGTATAAGCCAATTCTTGCCGACGAGCCAGATTTTGCGAACGCGCCGGTTCCCTCCCAGTCACAGTACGACGACGTCATGGACGATATTGCCGCGTACTTTGGGCTAGACGGCGTTATTATCCCACAGGAATTGGCGACTTATATTTCCGTCGATCGCGACGATGAAGACGAGGAAGAATTCGGGGAAACCCTTAGCGCCGAAGACAGACGACTTGCCGAGCTACTTGGACGTCGTCCCACGCTCTTTGACTACGACGAATACTATTGGGAAGAAGAGAAGACAATTTCGACCCAGGCGTATTCCAAGCGTTTGCCTAAGCTTGGGCTATTCGGTCGTATGGTTAAATTCGTCTTTGACGTCACGACGCTCCCCCCCGTTTTAGTCGGGCGCCTTGTAATCGCGTGTTTTCGCTCGCTCTTCGGCGACGACGTTCCGCAAGCTCAAACAGGCGTCGCTCGTCGTCGTGGTCGCAACGCACAGGCGCCTGCGCGGCTCTCCGATATGTTTATTTCGACAGCTGTTGGTATTTTGATTGCAGTGTGCGTGGTCTTTCCCGCATTGCGTTATGCCGTTCAGGAAGTTGTGACCGTGATTACCGCCAGTAAAGTCAGACAATTTGGCGAGAGCGTGCCGATCTCCCCGAATCATTCCGAAGCCGATTTACTGCCGTTTCTTTCCGAACACATGCTGTATCCCCACTACGAAGCGGTCGAAATTAGCGGCGATGGAACAGGCGCGTCCTACGAAAATATGGAAAGCGACGGCTACCCGGTGATTATCGAATAGTTCGGACGGCGTTAATTATTAAGCCAATTGACCACAAGTCTTTGTTTTAGCGCTATAGCAAACGACCTCGTCGAACTTAAAGATAGTCCGCATTGTTGCGGTTATCTTTTCAGGTCAACGAGGTCGTTTTATGTCTTGACGTCAAGAACGTTTACCGTAGGGGGACTTGTCTATTATTCTTCGACTTTAACGGCATTGAGTTCGTTGATTACGTCGAATAAACGCTCCAATTCCATTTGGTTTCTCAGTAGCAGTCGTGCTTCTGGTCGTGGAACCGATGAGTTGTCATAGGAGCCGGGGAAATTATTAATCACAACGACTTTAGCGCCATTTGAAAACAACAACACCTGACGATTGATTAGTTTAGCGTCGTTTTCATCTTGGTCTGACTTCAGTTCGATTCCCTTGTCTTTGAGGCGACGAATCACGACATTGACCCAAGAATTCTCAGACGATAACGCGTCTTGGGGTAGGTCAATGATAATCAACGCTCTGCCTCCTTCCAGCTGTCTTGTACTAAAGTCAAGCCCGGCTTGGGACAAAGAATTTTTGCCGAGGATCAGCGTAACGTTTGAATCGAATTCGGGGTCGTTATTTGCGATACAAAAGACGTTATAACGGCGACATAGATTCGTGTATAAGTGGTAATAACCGTCCTCATCGGGGTTGCCAAATCTTTTAGCTTTGGGAGCGAGCTCCTCCCAGCAGACAAAGAAATGAGATTGACGAGCTTCGTCCAGATAGGTTGCTACATTGGCAAGTTCTGGATAATCGAGCAACCAGGCGAATGAGTTCATCCACAAGCGATAAATATCGAGGTACTGGAGAAAGAAGGCAGAGAAGAGATTCTGATCGCCGACGACGACGATTTTCCCTTTTCCAAATTCTTTGGCCAAAACGACTCCGGAGGCGCCGACCGGCTCGTTGTCGTCATGACTGAAATTACCGTAATATGCCAGGTCGTCTTCGCCGTAGATGGGTCGTAACGAGGCGTCTTGCCAGGATTCGTCGCTTGACCAAGCGACGGCAAATCTCGGATCGACGCCCCCGCCTGTTTGAAATGCGATTTGTCGTAAATTCTCTGTAACCGGATGAGAGGCAAAGGCGTCCATGTAAATCCAGCCCGTCCCATTGCCGAGTTTCTGCTTGGAATCGCATACTCCGTAAAATTGTGGAGCGATTTCAATTTCATGAAAAAGCGGAGTCAACCGAGATTGGTGGAAATAACAGTCGGTGTGATCCACGATGAAAAATAAACCGCCGCCTTCTCTGACGTAGTCCCGAAACGCAAAGATTTCTGAAACTAAAAAAGGCGATTTATCTCCAGAAGGAAGGTTGAGAAACACGGCGTTGTACCGTTTGAGTAAGTCCAAGGTAATCGGTTCGTCTAGCTCGCGATATTTATCAACTTGAACGCCACGATTCTCCAGTTTCTCGAAGGCGCGATGGAAGGAATATATACGATGATAGAACGTGTCGTCGAGCGTCAACGGAAAGTCGGAGAAATCGTAGGCATGCCGTAGATCGATGAGAACTTTCCACTGGTTCTCTTGCGTGGCGATCGTGGCGTTTTCCGGTAGCGGAGGATCTTGTGCAATGACGTCGGCGTCAACTTCCTTCAGCTCCGCAGAGTCGTCGTGTAGAGAAAAATAGTCCAAAGTAGTAGCGCTCTGGAGCTCGAGTGAGTCGAGTTGTGCCCCCGTGTCGTCGTCCGTTTTATCAAAGTCGTTCGAATCGTAGACGATCTGGTTTTGAGTTGATTCCTGAACGGTGGGCTCGGCGTGAACAGTTGAAGTAAACGCGGGCGCTACGACAGGCGATATCGCCAGCGCCAATACGAAGAAAACGTGAAAAAGCTTAGCTGGTGAATTCAAACAGGTCATGAGGAGTCCTTTACTTGGATTAGGGTTGGGCGACAAAAGCCGTTAGCGTGCGTCAAGCATAGGAGTCAAATGAAAGCGCTTCTTGTTCTCCTATATTTTAATGAGAAGAACTTTGCAAAAAAAGATAGGGGTGGGGCGTATCTTGACGAGTTGCGCTATCGCTATATACTTGCCTGGAACCGCGGGTTGAGCAAAGTTCTCAATGTGAAGGAGTTTAACGCAGTTTTCCAGGCGAGCGTCATATACGCCTGAAAGATTCGACGTACCAGTTGAAAAAATAGTCTTGATAAGATGGCGAAGATACTCATAACTTCAGGACCAACGCGACAATATTTGGATCCGATCCGCTATTTGACTAACGCCTCGAGCGGTCGTATGGGCGCCGCTTTGGCTTGCGCCGCCCTGGAGTGTGGATATGAACCGATTGTCGTTAGCGGTCCGGTGGAGGTGGAATATCCTAAGGGCGCAGACGTGCGACGCGTTATAACAACCGACGATATGCGCGAAGTTGCCGTGCGTTTTTTCCCTGAATGCGTTGGCGCTATTGGCGCCGCGGCTCCTTGTGATTATCGTCCCTTTACGGTTCTGGAAGAGAAAATGACCAAGGACGATTTTATTCGCAAACCTGAGCAAGCAGGCGAACTGCTTCTGCGCTTGCGCGAAACGCCTGACGTTATGGCGGCTCTGGGCGAAATTAAGCGCGACGTTTCTCACCCGCTCGGCGGACAATGGCTTGTGGCTTTTGCCTTGGAAACTTCCGACCATCATGTTCGCGCGTTACAAAAACTTCAACGCAAACACTGCGATCTTATCGTCGTGAACGATCCCAGCGCAATCAATGTCGCGTCTTCGTCGGTCGAGATTCTCAATTCTCAAGGCGAATCCTTAGCGCGCTTGTCCGGAAATAAAGTAGAAACGGCGCGCCGTTTGCTATACGAAATTAAAAAATTTGTCGAGAACAAGACATTATAGTCGGTTCCATTCGTTCGTAACGTCGGTTGCGCGAGGTTACGAGTTTTGGCGTTGCTCTTTGTGAGCGACGCGATCCTCAAAGAGCAAAAGAGAGTCGAAATGAGCGAATGTTCGCATAATTGTGGAAGCTGTAGCGCCAGTTGTAGCTCGCGTGAAAAGCCTGAGTCTTTACAGGTTGAGCCACATGAAATGAGCGCTATTAAAAATGTCGTGGCTGTTGTAAGCGGCAAGGGCGGCGTTGGCAAGTCCCTGATCACGAGCCTTTTGGCGTGTGCTACGCAGCGTAGCGGTTATAACACTGCCATTCTTGACGCCGATATCACCGGACCTTCAATTCCCAAAGCCTTTGGCTTGACCGAACGTTTGCAAGCCAACGAATTTGGCATTTCGCCTGCGACGACGCGTACCGGAATTTCCGCCGTTTCGATTAACCTTCTTACGCCCGATCCCTCTTCCCCGGTGATTTGGCGCGGTCCGGTGATCGCGAGCGCCGTCACGCAATTCTGGAAGGACGTGATTTGGTCCGACGTCGATTTCATGTATGTTGATATGCCTCCTGGAACCGGCGACGTTCCTTTGACTGTCTTTCAATCCTTGCCGATTAAAGGTATTGTCGTTGTGGCGACCCCGCAAGACCTCGTCTCCTTGATCGTTGAAAAGGCGATCAAAATGGCTGAAATGATGAACGTTCCCGTCTTGGCGTTGGTTGAAAATATGTCATATTACCAATGTGAACAGTGTGGCGCGCGTCACGAGGTTTTCGGCAAGAGTCACATTGAGAACGTAGCCAAAAAGTACGGAATTGACACGGTCGTGAAAATGCCGATTGACCCCTCTGTCGCCTCAAAATGCGACGCCGGTCAGGTCGAAGACATTCAGTCTCCAGAGATAGACAATCTCTTCAAGAGCCTCCGTACTAAGTTGGAAGAGAAGGCAAACGCATAGCGTTCTTCGCTTCCTCAGCAGAATGACGCCATAAATAAAGGACGCACGGTCGGGAATATGAACGCGCGTCCTTTTCAATTTCGTAGCGTTGGCAAAGTAGGCGCGCTTATTCGTCTGCTTTAGCCAGAAGGTTTTCTAGCGTGTGGGTTGCGTATGCGCAAAGTAATGCGCAAGGACGCTTGTGGTAATATTGCGTGGTTCTCGTTTCTGGCGTCGGTTCCGATTGTTTCTCCTGCAACCCTAGAAGTTCTCGACAAATGATCGAGCCGTTGTCTCTTCGGAATTGTTCCGCAAAGGTTTGGATCTGTTTGTACTGATTGGTCTTGGACTGCTTGTCGTTGGGATCGTTTGAGCCACAAATCATACCCAGCGCCATACATGCGCCGCTAAAGGCGCCACAGACTTCTCGTAGACGTCCGATTCCTCCGCCAAAGGAAGAGGCGATTTTACATGAGGTTTCTGGATCTAAACCGGTCAGATCGCCAAAGGCCAACAGCGTCGCTTGACAGCAGTTGAAGCCATTTTCGAAGTTTTCTTTCGCCTTTAACGCACGTGGGGAATAGTCGATATCGTTGTTATTTTGCGCCATATTAGTTCCTTGTTGAACAATGTGAAAATGAACTGAATTGCACGTGGTATGGCAATCTATGTTCTGAAAATAAAGAAGACCGCGCCCGCAATACAGATACCAGCGAAAAAATAATTCCAGCCAATATGTTGCTTTGCAAAAAAGACCGCAAACGGAATAAAGACCGAAAGGGTAATCGCCTCCTGAAGAATCTTGAGCTGTGGCAACGACATGACGTTGGAGCCAATTCGATTCGCTGGCACCATGAGCATGTACTCGATAAAAGCGACTCCCCAACTGGACAACACTGCCCACAGCCAGAATTTATCTTTCATCGTGGAAAGATGACCATACCATGCATAAGTCTGAAATAAGTTTGAAAAGATCAGTAGGATAGTAGTTACAGCAATTTTCATAAGGACTTTCTTTACTTGATTGCCCCGGTGTATATCGGAATCAGGTGCGGATAAAGGCTTTTAACGATTTATGAGAACCGCTGGAATCATCCAACAGCCAAGCTAATTGGATTTTCCCCCAGAGAGGTGGAATTAGTCTCTTTTCAGACACGTTTGTGCGAGGGGACAATCTCCGCATTTGGGACGGCGTGCAATACAGTATTGTCGACCGAGTAGGATGAGTCGATGACTGACGTCGACACGTTCTTCCTCTGGAAAGAGCTTAATGAGGTCTTTTTCTATTTTCTCAGGAGTTTTTTCTTCCGATAGACCGATCTTGCGGCTGAGTCTTATTACGTGAGTGTCGACCACGAACCCTTCGGCAATACCAAAAGCGTTCCCTAAGACACAATTAGCGGTTTTACGCCCTACGCCGGGTAAACTCACGAGTTCTTCCATGGTTTGTGGAACTTTTCCGTCGAAAGAGTCCACAATCATTTGTGACGCTTCTTTTATATGCAACGCCTTTGAATGAAAGAACCCACAGGTCTTGATGAGATTTTCGATCGTTTCCAGCGAAGCGTTTGCGAAGTCGCGTGGCTGCGACAGACGTTCAAAGAGCACGGGCGTGACTTCGTTGACGCGTTTATCGGTACATTGCGCCGAGAGTATTGTCGCGACTAGTAGTTGGAAGGGACTATGATAAATCAAGGCGCACGACGGCATGGGGTAGATCGTCGCAAGTTTTTTTGCCACCGCGTTTGCGAGCTCTTGACGTTTCTTCGCGCTGAGTGTTTTAACGTTTGACGATTTCGGTGAGACCTTTGCCATTTCCTGCGCCTCGATTGATAGCTATCACGTTATTTAGTCGTATCTTCCTTCGTTTGTGAATTTTGCTGTTCCAGAGACTCTTTCAAGCCGGCGCCTTGACGTGGCGATAAGCGGAAAGATTCTACGATATCGTTGCCCGAGTCGTCGTATTGCTCTAGCATATCAGCTCGGATTTCAAACATAATAGTCGCTTGATTTCCGTCTTTATCTGTGATGAGATAGTAGACCCAACGGAAGGGGATATCGTCGTAAGCGCCGTCGGCCACGACATAATAGACGCTCGAATCATTGGGACCGTCGTAAGCCGCCTCTTGTTTAAACTCGGCAAATCGAGAGCCGAGGCTCTTTTGAATCTCCTCTTTGTACCCGTCGAGCGTCGGTTTAGTCGACAGCTCAATCCTGCCGTTCGATAGGATATTACACTGGGCAATGGCTTCTCCGTTTTCCAGATAACACAACTCGGTAACTTTCTCCTGGTCGGAGATCATCTTCCATTTGCGTGAATGCTGGAATTTCCAGGGTGCAGTCTGGGCGTTGTAGTAGAGTTTGAGTTGGTCAGTTTGAACCTCTTTTTTGAGCGGAGCAATTGTTTCCTCGTCAAGTTTCTCCGGGGCGTCCAGCGGCGCTAGATTGATCTTTAAGGTCGCTGACAGATCCAAGCCTGGAGTGGCCACGCTTTCGGAACGTCTCTCATTGATGTGAATTCCGAACCATGTGATTCTTTTGGATTTGAGGTCGAATTGGAACTTGCCTTCCAGATCGAGCGCGACGCTTGCGCCCTCGCTGGCGCAGACCAAGGTACTCGGCGCTTCAACGCCATTGGCGTCCTTTTGACCAACTTGATACAGTTCAATTTCCGCAAAGTTATCGACGACAGAGGTGACAGTGAGTCGTACGGTATTGTTCTCAATAGCGTCGACGCCCAGGAGCGCGGCGATCGTTGCATTGTCAACGATCCAGTCGTCTCCGAGTTTAACGTCGCGACCGGGCAAAAGTCTGTCGAGTAGCGTTGTATTGAACGCGAGTTCCGATAGCAACGCGTACTGGTCATACTTCATTGGACCGGCGCTGGAATAGAGTCGTACGTGCTTGCCATCGAATTCCGAGACAATGAATTTACGCGAACGATCCAAGAGAGGAATCGTTACATTGGCGCCGAGCTTACGCTTCATTCCGGCTTTTTCGTAACATCTAAAAGAACGTAGCGTACCGTTGGCGGAATATTGATCGAAGATTTCTTCGTACTTAAAGCCAGCAACGATTTCCATCTTGGCGCGTTCCGTCTTGCCTTCGACGTTCGTTTGCAAGACGTCGCCGTTCGCTTCCAGCGTTACCTCAACCATCGTGGCAGAACCGACTTTTTGCGAAGATTTTAAATTCACAGTTTGAATTTGAGGGGATTGTGCCGTGGGCTTTGTCGCTTGCGCGGCGGTCGCAGGCGGTTGCGGAGCGCCGGTTCTGACCTGTGGATTTGCAGCGGGTTGTTGAGTGCGCGCCTGGTTCTGACGATTTTGAGCTTGTTCGTTCTTAATCGCGTTCCCGAGTCTTGCGCCTAGCCCGGGGCGATTGTTATTATTGGCGGTACGCCCAGTTGACTGCGCCATACTCGGCGTTACGACACAAAATGCCAAAACGCTCGCGACGATCGTTGAAAATATCGTTCGCTTCCGGGTCGTTGTTAATTTCATTGTATTCGTCTACCCTTGGGGGTTGGAGGGGATTTTTATGGCGTGTTAAACGCCACAGCGGCTTTGTGAACGGGTAAACCGCCAGAATGACCGTTTCACACAAGAATAGACTTAAAATTTGATTTAATCAATACAGATTCTCTAACCCCTACTATTGGCGTCGGTTTCCACTGGTTTGGACGGTAAACCGGGTAGACGAAAGAGTCTTTGTGCGTTTTTAGTCGTCTCAGTAGCGATTTCACGCACAGTGGTATTTCTTAATTCCGCAAGGCGCTTGGCAACGTAGGCGACCGCCAAAGGTTCGTTTCGTTCTATTTTTCCACGCCAGGGCGCGGGCGTTAAAAACGGCGCGTCTGTTTCTAATAGAATGCGTTCCACCGGCACGACGCGCGCCGCTTGCCAGATATTCTCAAAACGCTTACTGGTGTAAGTGCACATGCCGCCGAAGCCGAGGTAGAAGCCCAATTCAACTAATCGTTCGGCCTGCTCAGGCGTGCCGCTAAAAGAATGTACTACGCCGAAAGCTCGTTCTCGTCCCTGTTCGTCTACTTGCCGCTTCGATTGATAACAATCAGTGAGTATTCCTTCGAGGTCGTTGTTGGCGTCGCGTGAATGAATAATGATAGGCAGCTCAAGTTTGTCAGCTAGCTCGATGGTTTCCTGGAAGTATTTTTTCTGGTTTTCAAATGGCGCGTCGTCCCAGTAGCGATCCAAACCAGTTTCACCGAGCGCTACCATGCGCGATGTTTTATGGTCAGCATATTCCGATTCAATCAGTTCTTTCATATCACGCCACAACTGTGGCGCGTTATTGTCCAGATGGTTCGGGTGAATCGCCAACGCGGCATAGATATAATCGTACTGTTCTGCCAAGGTTAGCGCGACTTTTGCCGTTTCGACGTCAACGCTCGGTACGACCATCGCCGCCATGAACGGTTTGAGCAATGCGTCCTCAATCTGTCGTCCTTTGATTTGGGGGAGGCGTCCTTGTAGTGAACGTGCAATGAGCGACTCACGGTCGTCTTGAAAGTCCTCGAGATTAATGTGTGCGTGCGTATCGACCAGGGGAAGATAGTTTTCTTGAAGTGGCGTCATATTATCAAAGGAATGGAGCGTTTCAGGCGTCGTACTCTGGAAAACGCCAATCATGCAACGTCTAGGCGCAAAGGGAAAAACTTGTGTAAGGACAATAATTCTGGCGACACGCCAAATCGAATCGGTAAAACCGCCGGTTCAGATTACGGCAATCGTAGCGCTTCAAAACGTCTTGTCAATCCGTAACGAGTTGTTCCCTATGGCGCTTGCCGTTATAATCGATACAATCAGTGTAATTGCTCAAAATTCAGTGTTTATCGACAAAAAACGTGACTATAAAATTGAAATAAACAAAGTGGGTTATTGACATTAATTAGGCTAAGAGTAAAATAGGTAGAATGGGTAAGCGATATTTTTTTTAAAAAATTTGACAATAGGCGCAGATTTGCGTTTATTTTCGTGGCATTGTCGTACTTAGGTTCGATATAATGTAGCGCTTATAGGACGCCGCGCATTTTTAGGAGGAAAGTCGCATGCTAGTTCTTTCGCGTAAAGTGAACGAAAGCATAATCATCAACGACAATATCCGTATTGTTGTCGTTGAGGTTCGAGGAAATACGGTGAGGCTCGGTATAGAAGCGCCGGGCGATGTGCCTATTTATCGGACGGAAGTGTTAGAGAAATACGCTGGTAGAGAGCGCGACGCTTCCGACGATAATTCGGACGCCTCTTTGTCTCTGTCTCGCGAGGAAACCGGATTCACCGAGCGTCGTGCCAGTTCGCGCAACGATTCAGCACGGCGATATTCGAGGAACCCTTCTTCATACGACGATCGTCGAGACGAATTTTAATGAATCGCCCTGATTTGCGATAGCGCAAATGTTTTTTTCACCGACGCTCCTTCGTGTGCGTCGGTTCTTTTTTATTACGCGCGCGTTTCTGTAAAGACGTCACGACGCATTGCCTACTCTTTTTAAGCCCGCCCTGTGTATTTTTCTCCGGTCTTGTTATAATTATCCATACCACATTTGGTAGTGTTTTCTCGTGAGAACGTTGGTCTTGTGCGCGTTCTTTCCTTTTACGACGAGGCAATTCATGAACGCTGTAAAATCGTGTTTATCCCTGAGCGATCTGTTTTGTTTAAAAACTCGGCTTTCAGCGACGATTTTATCCTATTTTCTATGCGCGTTCTTGTGTTGTATGTCTGTTCAGGCGCAGGACTCGTCTTTAGAGGCGACTTCTGAGTCTGGCGAAATACTCACCGCCGAGGCTACGCAAGAGGCTATTAAAGGCGCTGTCGATTTCTTGCGTGATAAACAACGTTCCCACGGTGAATGGGACGAGTATCCCGGTTATAAACCCGGCACGACCTCGTTGTGTACCCTGGCGCTACTCACTGCCGGTCTCGATAAAGACGACCCGACTATTGCCAAAGCGCTCGATTATTTGCGTGAGTTTTCCCCTGCTCAGCAGAATCAAACCTATCCCGTGTCGCTACAAACTATGGTTTTCTGTTTGGCAGACCCCGAAAAAGATCGCCAGAGAATCGAAGCGAACGTTGCATGGCTTCTCGAACGACAAATGAAGACTCAAAACGAACACCACGGCGGTTGGTCGTACGTAGGGGATCATCAGGCGTCCGAACGTTCCGACAACTCAAACTCCCAATTCGCCATTCTTGCATTGTACGAGGCGGAGTTGGTCGGCGTGCATATCGAAGAAGAAGTCTGGCAGAGCGCGGAAGATTATTGGCTGCGTATGCAAAATGACGACGGTTCCTGGGGGTATCGTTCTTCTAGCCTCAATCCTGCCGGTTTCGCTAGCGGATATGGCACTGGGAGTATGACCTGTGCGGGAATTGCAGCGCTTGCAATCTGTTCCGGCGTGCGCGAGGCAGCGCGAGCCTCTGCGGAAGGAGACAATATTCGATGTTGTCAAGACGTGGACGATCCAATCGCCGCTCATATCAATCGCGGTCTTAATTGGCTCGGTAAACATTTCAAAGCGCACGCTAATCCAGGTCGCGCCGAGGGGAGCGAGTCGTATTTCTTCTACTACCTCTATGGTCTTGAACGCGTGGGACGACTCACCGCCAATCGTTTCGTCGGTCAGAGCGATTGGTACCGTGAAGGCGCGGAGGTACTCTTGCGTCGAAAAGGCGCTTTTTCCCAGTTTTGGGTGGCTCAGAAGGATTTGGGGAATAATAATTGCGTCTCGACGTCCTTTGCGCTACTGTTTCTTTCCAAAGGTCGCTGGCCGATCCTCGTATCAAAGTTGAAATACGGTCAGGATCAGCAATGGAATCAGCATCCGAACGACTTAGCGCACTTAACGCAACGCGTTGAGAAGGATTGGAACCTTAAACTTGTCTGGCAAACGATCGACGCCAAGAAGGCGACGGTCAGCGATTTACTGCAGACACCGATTCTTGCGCTCAACGGTCAAGTCTCGCCTTTGCCGGACAATGAAGCGGAGCGTGCGCGATTCATCGCGAATTTGCGCGAATATCTTGAGCAGGGCGGCTTTATTTTTGCCGAGGCGCTCGACGGCGATTTATCCTTTGAATCCGGCTTTCGTGAACTCATGCGTCAAGTATTGGGTTCGGAGAATGGCGAGCTGGATCTGTTAGGACCGGACCATCCAATTTGGTCGGCCGAAAAACCGTTGCCGGCGCAATATTTGCGTCCAATTTACGGCGCTGATTTCGGTTGTCGAACTAGCGTCGTGTTCGTTCCCTCCTACCGTCCCAAGCCCGACGCACAGGGGCGTGCGCCGAGCGTTTTTGACGATAGACCGTCGTTGTCATGTCTTTGGGAAGCGGCACAGAAACGTACGCGTACTGGCGAGCATGAGGAACACGCCTCAGAAAAGGCGCTTGCAGAAATCGAGGCGGCCTTTATTTTGGGCGAAAACATCTTTGCTTATGCGACGAATCGTCAGCTCAAGTTCAAGGATCAAATTTCCTCAGACGTGGCGGAGGAACTCACGAAGGGTTCCGACGTTCATAATAGTCTTTTTGTCGGCGTGCTGGAGTGTGGCGGCGGAAATACGTGCGCGCCGCGTGCGATTCCGAACCTCATGAAACTCGTGAGGAGCCGACTTGGCGTTCCCGCACAGCTGTTTGTCCCACGGATCAAACCAGACGACGATGCGCTTTTTGACTACCCGACGCTCTTTATGCACGGTCGTAATCAGTTTCAGTTTAGCGAGAGTGAACGCGAGCGTCTGCGCGACTATTTTCAGCGCGGCGGGTTCCTATTTGTCAACGCCGTGTGCGCTTCGAAAGAGTTCTCCGATTCTTTTATCGAGGAGTTAACGCAGATTTTGCCCGACGCAGAATTGGAAGACGTGCCCGCGGACGACCCAGTTTTTACTGGAAGATACGGCGGTTTCAAGATCGAAAAATTACAGTATCGCCACAGAAAGGTTAATGCTCAGGGAATAGGTCAGACCATTCTCACCGACGCTCCGCCGCGTCTAAAAGGGGTGAAGAGTCAAGGACGCTGGATTCTGTTGTTTTCACCCGACGACGTTAGTTGCGCCCTAGAGAACGTTGTGTCGGGTAATTGTGACGGATTGACGCAACGTAGCGCTTTCTACTTGGCGACAAATGTCCTTTTTTACGCCGCTGAATCTTTTTAACTTAGACTCATGACGACAGTCCCATTCGTTGATAAATTCGAATCGAGACGTCGTAGCGTACTGTGGCGCTAAAATAGGAAAAATTATCATAAGGACGCCTTGTCAAAGCGACGTTAATGGGTAGAATTCTTTAAATTATTATGTCCTTTTTGTCGCGCGTAAAGAAACGGCGTGCAATTGGGACGTGAGAATTCGCCTTTGAGCGCCAGAGATTTGGACTCGAGACCACCGTTTACACAAGAATATAGGTACTATTATGTTTGAATCGTTGACCGAACGACTCAGCGACGCGTTCCGCACTATGACCGGACGCGGTCGGCTAACCGAGACAAACGTACGCGAAGGTCTTGAAATGGTTCGACAGGCGCTTTTAGAGGCTGACGCAAGTGTAGAAGTCGCTCGTCAGTTTGTTGATTCGACGCTCGAGAAATTCCTCGGAACCGAGACGTCGCGCGCTCTGAATCCAACCGAACAGATCGTTCGCCTTGTCAACGAAGAACTTATCGCTCTCATGGGACCGGTTGATCCCTCGATTCCTAATGAGCGCGACCTTACCGTCATTATGCTCTGCGGTCTTCAGGGTTCCGGTAAGACGACAACCTGCGGTAAGCTTGCCAAACGCCTGCTTGAATCTGGTCGTAAGCCTTACCTCGTCGCCGCTGACTTGCAACGTCCCGCCGCTATCGATCAGCTTGAAGTTTTAGGCGGTCAATTGGGCGTTCCTGTGTTCGTCGATCGTGAAACCAAAGATCCCGTCGACGTGTGCAAACGCGCCATTAACGACGCCAAGGCTCAGCAAGCTAGCGTCGTTATTCTCGATACCGCTGGACGCCTCCATGTCGACGACGAGCTCATGGAGCAACTTAAGCAGATCGAACGAAAAGTAGATCCAGATCAGGTTTACTTCGTTGTCGACGGTATGACGGGTCAAGACGCTGTTAATAGCGCTAAGGCGTTTAACGACGCTCTGGAATTGAACGGCGTTATTTTGACCAAGATGGACGGCGATGCACGCGGAGGCGCGGCGCTTTCCGTCAAGGCTATTACCGGCGTGCCAATTAAATTCATCGGCGTTGGCGAAACTTTAGACGCGCTGGATGAATTCCATCCCGATCGTATGGCCAGTCGTATGCTCGGTATGGGCGACATTAAGACCCTGCTTGACGTTGCTAACGCCAAGTTTGACGAAGAAGAATTGCGTCGTCAACAGGAGCAGTTGGAGAAGGGCGTCTTCACGCTCGACGACTTCCGCAAGCAGATGAGCCAAGCTTCGCGCCTGGGTTCGATGTCGAAGATTATGAGCCTCATTCCCGGTATGGGACGCATTAGCAATTTGCTGGGCGAGCTCGACGTCGACCCCGATAAGGAAATGCGTAAAATCGGCGGTATCATCGATTCGATGACTCTGGAAGAACGTCGTCGTCCCGATATCATTAACGGACAGCGTCGACGTCGTATCGCCGCGGGCGCTGGAGTGGACGTCTCGCGCGTCAACGAGCTGCTAAAGATGCACCAGCAAATGGCAGGCATGGTTAAGAATTTTTCCTCTGTCAGCGCTGGCGATCGTATGAGAATGCTGCAGCAGATGACCGCTCAAACGGCGTCTAATCCCTTTGGCGTCATGGGAGGACCGCCTAAAAAGGGTTCAACTGGCAAGCGTCTCACAGCGAAAGAACGCGAGGCAAATCGTAAAAGACTTGAAAAGGAACGACGTAAAAAGCGTAAGAAGTAGTCGTTTTTTTGAGAATATTTCCGCGCTAGGATTCTGGCGTGTGGCATTTGAATAACTTACTGGGAAACGCCATGGAATTACGAACCGAAGTAAATCGCTCGTTGTCATTTGTTTGAGGCGTTTTGGACAAATGACGTCCCCTAGCTCAAACGGGATTTATTTCGCTCGTACTTTTTCGACTGAATCTGAACACAGTACAGTCGAATCACTTTTTTGACAGGAGAGCTTAAGTGGCTGTTAGAATTCGTTTGAAGAAACTTGGTCGTAAGCACCGACCGTTTTTCCGCGTTGTCGCCGTCGACGTTCGTCGTCCTCGCGATGGTCGCGTCTTGGAAGAGCTTGGCACCTACGATCCGTTGGTTCCTGAAGTCGACGCGCGCGCCGTTCTCAAGGGCGAACGTATCGATTATTGGCTCGGCGTTGGCGCTCAACCGAGCGACAAAGTCGCGGTTTTGATTAAGAAGTACGGTTCCAAAGGCGTTTGCCTGGAAGCGCAGAAAAGCGCTTTGGAACGTTTGTCCGCCGGTCGTGCACGTCGCGACGCCGCCGCCGTTGCGGAGGAACAATCTCGCGTGACCGCAGAAATCAACTCCAGAATCATGGCTAAGCGTGAAGCGGAAGCTAAGGCTAAGGCAGAAGCTGAAGCGAAAGCTAAGGCTGAAGAAGAAGCCGCGGCCGCTGCCGAAGGCACTGAAAATGCCGAAGAGACCGCTACTGAAGCGACCGCTGAATAATTGCCGTGATTTTGCGCGCCTTTGTGCGCGTACGATTTAAGTCATACGACGATCTTTGAGATTGCCTAAATGCGTATTGACGTTTTGACCCTCTTTCCTAATATTTTCGAAGGATACCTAAGTGAAAGTCTTGTCAAAGACGCAATTGATCGTGGAATCCTTGAGGTCAACTTGTACAATATGCGTCAATGGGCGCATGACAAACACAACACAATGGACGATCGGCCTTTCGGAGGCGGACCGGGCATGGTGTTAAAAGTCGACAGAGTCGTTCCTTGTGTCGAAGAAATTCTATCCTACGACCAGCGACCGTCGCGCGTGATTCTTACGACCCCACAAGGTCGTACTTTAACACAACGCGTGGTGGAAGAGTTGGCGTGTGAGCAACGTCTCACGATCTTGTGTGGACGTTATGAAGGTTTCGACCAACGCGTAATCGATATACTTCA
The DNA here is from genome assembly GCA_030537455.1 of Planctomycetia bacterium. Taxonomy (GTDB): domain Bacteria; phylum Planctomycetota; class Planctomycetia; order Pirellulales; family Thermoguttaceae; genus RUG369. The sequence continues at coordinate 65,624 of JAUNMR010000017.1, forward strand.
GCCAGACGAGATTTCAATAGGGGACTATGTCACTAATGGCGGTGAAGTAGCGGCTACGGTCATAATCGATTCTGTTATGCGTTTACTCCCAGGCGCGCTTGGAGACGACCAGTCGGCGGTAGTCGATTCGTTTTCCAGTGGAAATCGCCTCCTTGAAGAGGATCAATACACTCGACCGCGAGAGTATAGAGGATTGACCGTTCCGGAGATCCTATTGAGCGGCGACCATGGTCTGATTGAGAAATGGCGAGATCTGAAGCGTCTAGAGAAAACTTTTTTTCGTCGTCCAGATTTATTGGACGATTCAACGTTTGGCAATTAACGACGTCCACCTACGTCGTGCGCGCCGGGCGTTTCCAAGGAGGCGGGTTGAACGAACACGCTAACTAAGCGTGAGACTGCGTACAGCTTACTAGCTATGAAGTCGTTTTGTTCTTCTTTCTAGTCCGATGTGTTAGTTCGGAAGTTTTTAACGCGCTCCTCAATAGAGAACAAAATTACATAAGGAATATTTCCGTGAGTCAAGAACTTATTCGTTTGGTGGAAGAACGCGCCAAAAAAGAAAACGTTTCCCAGTTTGAAATTGGCGACCGTGTCAACGTTCACTGCAAGATCCTCGAAGGCGATAAAGAACGTATTCAGATCTTCAATGGCGACGTCATTGCTCGTAGCGGCTCTGGCGTTCGTGAAACCTTCACCGTTCGTCGTATCGTCGCCGGTCAAGGCGTTGAGCGCAAGTTCCCCGTGCACAGTCCTCGTATTGCCAAGATCGAAGTGCTCCGCTCCTCTGTGGTGCGTCGTTCCAAGCTTTATTACCTGCGTGATCGTGTTGGTAAGGCGACCCGTCTGGAACAACGTCGTGTAGAACGTAACGACCAAGCCGAAAAGACCGTGAAGATCAAGAAGCGCGGTAAGAAGGCCAAGCAAGCGCGTCGTGAAGCGGCTGCGAAAAAAGAAGCGGAATAATTAACGCTTAAGCATAGTGTCAGAAAGTTGAAGGCGCGCTGGATCCCTTATCGGATTTAGCGCGTTTTCTTTTCTGAATAAACGCGTTCACGTCCGGTTTCGCCATAGGACGCTAACTGTATTGACCGCGTTCCGTCGATTATCTGGGGACAAGCGTTGTTATCGCAGTCGTCGGTTAGTTCAGGTTCTGTGAGTGGAGCAGGAATTACCGGCGCGTCTTCTGCGTCGCCGTTTGTTCCAAACGCCAATTGTTCTTACTATTCTTACTCCACGGCTTTAACGGAACGCTCTCCGGCCAGCCCTTGGCGCGTGATATCCACGATACCCGCTTCCAGTCGATTTCACTCTCCGGTATGTGACCGCGTGCGAGGAGCTTCTCCTGCCAGCACGTCGCACATGTCTGCTGGTATGTGTTCGAAAGTATCCAAAAAGGCGTGTCCGGTCTGGGCGCCTCCTGTTGCTGAAGAACAAACAACTCCGTCTTAAACGCCGCCGCCTCCGTTGTGCCCGCCGCGTTGCCGCCGATTAAAAACGACACCGCGTCGCGGTTGTAGCAGAAACTATGTTGCTGGTCAAAATTCGCTGGGTCGTCTGGACGCGGTACAAACTTAAAGAACGCGACGTTCTCTAGATCGTACAACATGCGCTCTACCTCAGGACGCTCCAGAAAGCGCTCTAGCTTACGCTTGCGCGCCTGTGCTGGGAGCTTCGGATACTTGCTCTTAAGCTCCTCGACTATCCGCGCAATAAAACGCTCGCGCATCGGATTGTTCGATGACGGCTCTGCTACTCGCGACGCCTTAGCAAATTCGTCAAATAGGTCTATCATAGCTTCTCAATGATCGACTTGAACACCTCTTCTCGCGTCATGCCTGCTACGCGCGCTGGCTCGTCGTTAGGATTCACCGCCCCAAAACTCAATACCCGCGCTCGATAGTCCAAGACGTCAAGAGCTAAACGACCAGCCTTAACGTCGTTGTTAGCTACAAACGTCTGTAACGCAGTCTTTAATATGAACTCCGCTCGTAAACAGTCGTACGCCGTCGACTGTTGCCATAACCTCATGTACAACATGCCCACGCGCGTCTTAATCTTCTTCGCTAGTTGGTCGCGATTCACGTTCAAATCGTCCGCAACTCGCGATATCAGCTCGCCCATAATCACACGGTCGGTCGCCGCGTCTATCTGCGCGTCCGATAGCTTGGTTATGGGACGACGCTTGGGACGCTTCTGTCCAGGCGACGTCTGAAACACTGCGCGTCCAGGCTCATTGCCAGACTTCAGAAACTCCTTCTCATTCGCCGTCGCCTTGCGTATTGTCGGCGCCGGTATCGCATTAGCCTCGCCAAACCTCATGCCCATTGTCGATAAAACTCCTTTCCTCCTCTCAAAATGCCTCTCAGCGCGCTAAACTCAGTTCTTACCGCGCTGACCGCCCTTACGGCGCTTAGAGACAGTCTTATCTGACGCCGTAGTCGCTAGAGCCTCTGCAGTAGCTACGGCGTCGGAATCCAACTCCGACTCGTAATCAGGCAATGCGCTCTTGTCGCCAGCAAGATACCTAGCCACTCGCTCCGCGTCTGGACTCCCGTCCGGTCGCAATATGCCATGGATCTTCGCTATCTGACGCTTGCTAACGCCCTGATCCGCTAAGTCCTCTATGCTCCACTGCGGCTTGCGCGCTATGTGCTGTCTGTCCCAACGCTCGACTTCAAGACGTGCATTCGTCCACAATCGCCACACGTCTGTGCTCTCGCCTGGCGTCGATAATAGCTCGTTCACTCGTCCGTCTAACTCCGCAAGCATTCGCTCCGCATATGCAAATCGCTCGCTGTCCCCTACGCCGCTACTTAACGCCTTGTAAAACGCGTGGAATCGCTCAACAAACTCAAACGGATACTCGTCGTCGCTCAAACTGTATGTAAAACGCGCCGACTCTACCCACTCAAACATCTCGTTTAAGTCCAACTCTAGACGACTGCGCTCGCCCGTAGAACCTCCAACGTCAACATACATGCCCGCCAGACCAGGATCACGTATGACTTCATTAACGTCATACGAATCCAGCTCGCCTACTCCTTCTTCATACTCGTCCATTACTAAACCTCCTTAAATTCCACGGGCTAATCTGTTGTAAAAAAAGTACGTCCCAATTTCACTGCCCATCCCCCAGAGGAGGGGGGCAATCTCGCGCGGCGCCCTCCGGTCACTAGTCCTTGACGGGGGGGGGGGTCGTGAGATATCGACGGCGGCGCGATATTCCGACCGCCGGTTATCAACCCCACAGACCGCCCGCGGGGGCGCCCTTGTTTCGTGCTGATTGTAGCGCCCTTTAAAAGCGCCGCCTAGACCGCGCTAAATTGCGCCGCGCGCTCAATGGGTATAAACACACACGGCGACCCCTAAGGACGCAACACGGGGCAATACAGCGCAATTAAAGACCATATTTGAAAACCGGGCGGCAGTCGACGTAATGAGTCGGGGCAAATGGCGGGGTAATAGCGACCGCTCAAGGGGCTTGAGTCTACCTAAGAATAGACCAAGAACGACCGCCAAGGGGCAAACGGCGCGCTATTTCACGCGCGCGCGGGGAATATAGGCGCCGCTCTTTCCCTGCTCTTGGTTGTCAATTCGGTTGACACGGCGCCACGGAAGGCGAGACGATCAGGCGGTCAACGTCGACGGCGTGAACGGCGCGAAAGAGTCGACGCCGCCACACGGTCAACCCCCGGGCAATTATGCCTAATAGGTTAGGTAGACTACACAAGGACAAGGACGGCGCGCCATGCTTTTTAAATTCCCTTCCAGTGTTTCGCCTTCGCGCGACAGTTTCACCTTAGGGAGACAGAACAAGGAGCGAGAGACCGGCGGCGGGTAATAGCGCGGTTGACAGAGAGAGACAGACCGGGGGAAAGAGTCGACGCGGTCGCGTACTTTGAGCAGTTCCGACACAGATAGAGACGTACGCGCGCGGATTAATGACCGTAAGCGGGCGCGGGCGTGATCGTCCTCGTGCTCTTGTGCTTGTCCTTGTGCTCTTGTGGTGAATTGAAAGAGCGGGCGCGGGCGGGCGCGTGAGAGAGAAGAAGGGCGATTTTGCCTATTCCATGCGGTCAGATGTAGCGAGAGACACACAGAGACAGAGACGAAAGGAGACAGAGACACAGAGATAGAGCAGACACAAGCACACGGGAACACGGCGCGCGCGGGCGCGCGCTTGTGTGTGTGCTCTTTGTGTTGTGTGTGGTCTTTACATAGAACAACACAGAACGCCATAACGCGGGACTATGCGCTATTTTGTTCTGTGTTGCGTTCTGTTGCGTTTTCGGCGGCCGCCGTGAGTATTTACACCTATTGCGCGGGCGCGCGCTATATGGGCGTTCTAGAGGTTTTTTTAAAAGTCAATGGAATTGAGTACAAAGACCGGCAAGAGAATGGCCAAGATCGTACCAACGACCGCCACGGCGCCCATAAGGGCAAGCCCCGCGATCCACAAAACGGCAAGCAGAACAAGGCCGACCGCGCCCCCGATGAACCCTAGCACAGCGCCCACGCGCTCAACGGTCTTTTGCCGTTTCCGTTCCTTTTCAAAACGGCGGTTTTGTTCTTTCTTTCGTTCCATAGCGCGCGCATAATCGGCGTTCACCTGTTCCATTTGCCGCCGCCGCTCTTCTTTGCGTTCCCACTCTTGCGCGGCGCGCGCTTGTTGCTCTTGTTCTTTCGCGAGTCTTTCGCGGGCTAATGCTTGCGCGCGCTCTTGCGCCCGTTGTTCCCTTGAAATTAGCCGCCAGTCGTTTTGCGTAGTTAGCAGTGTGTCAAACATTTCGTCTAACTCTTGCGCGCGCTCTTCCCTTGTAATTCGCCGACCGTCGTTTTGCGCTACTTGCTCAAAGTCAAATATATCGTAGAGCTCTTGACCGCTTTCCATTTTCTGCCGTTCTTTCGTTCTGTGTCTTCTTTGGTCAGAAGAACAACGGCGGCGCGAGAACGCGGCGCCGTTGTTTGTTTGTCGTTGTCGTGATCGGTCGATTTTGTCTAGTTGGTTAGACTTTCTCTAAAGTATCGACCGCCGTTTTTTTTGTCAAGCGCTCTTGCGCGTCGACTTGTTCCCAAAGTCGTTTTTGGCGGTTTTCCAGAAGGTCGACCGCGTTATTAAAGGCGCCCAACGCTCTAATGTATGTGAGCCGCGACGGCTCCCACCACATGAGCGCCAATAGGACAGTATGCGCGCGATCATAAGCCCCGCGCGATCTCTTAGGCAAGCAGTTAATCGACCCATAACGGCGCAAGCCGTCGAACGCGGTCGCCATGTCGCGCGATAACTCATTGACGGCGATTTTGATCGCCCAATTTGTCGCAGCCTTACGACCGCGTTTAAACCAAGGATCCCAATCCAGCACTTGGCCCCCTAATGCGCGTAATCTGTCGGGCGGCATTCTTTCTGAATCTGCCCAAACAGCACAAGCCACGCTACGCGCCGCGGTTTCAGCAAGCGCGCGGGCGCGGTCGATCTTGCGGTCATATTCGGCGGCGATCTTGTCAAATAGATCGCGGCGGTTTTTGTTTTCGTTGTTGGTCATTGTTTCGACTCCTTCCAAGGACCGCCGCCGGAATTAGCGGCGGTCAGTTTGTCTAATGCTTTAGTTATTGTCGACGGTCACGCCATAGCGTGGCAAATTTCACGTAGTCGCGAGTCTACAGCGCGCGCTTGTTCTAGCTTGGCCGCGCGCTCTTGGCGCCGTGCTTGTTGGTCGCTTGTTTCGTATTCCACACTGTCAAACGACGGATCAAAAACGGCGATCAGCGCCCGCGCGTCCGCTTCTACGTCCGCGATTCTCTTAGCGACGCACGCCAGTCCCCAAGCGTACGGCGTGCCGTTTCTCTTTCCTTCTTCCCACGTTTTCAAGTAGTAGCAACAGAACGCCGCCAAGACAGGTACTAGCGCCACGTAATAGCCAAGACTAACGGGCGAACCGTCTTTTCGCGTCCACTGCGTAAGCGGTTTTTTGCTATTGCTTGCGAGTTCTTCTGCATACTCTTGCAAGAGCGAGACACAACAGACGCCGGCCGCAATATCGCGATCGTTACAGCGCTTGCGATACGGCAAGCAATACCCCTTAAAGTCGCCCGGCAATTCATCACGGAAGGCGCGCCGCTCTTGTCGATACTCAACGCCAAGGGCGCGCGCGTCCGGCGCCCGGTCAAATTTATCGCCAATATGGCTCCGCAAGTACGCCAGACCCGGCGCCAGTCTTCGCGCCGCTTGTTCTGCTCTTCTGTCTCTTTCTTCTGTGGTCATTGTTTCAACTCCTTCTATGGGGGGCGCCGCCGTTGACGGCGACGGCGCCCGGTTGTCTAGTGTGTTGGTTATTGTCAGTGGCTACAGTCCGCAATAACAATCATAGTAGAGGGCGTCGACTTGTAGCCAGTGTTCCAGGAGATCGCGCGCCGGTTGTCCGGCCGGTCCGTAGAATTCGGCGAGAGTTTCAAGGACCAGCACCATAATTTCTACATTTTTCGCCGCATACCTGACGGGATAACCGCCGATCGTGGTCCTTACTAGTCCTTTTACGCCGCATTCTTCGACCGTTTCGACCAAAAGGACGATCGCCACGCCAAGGAGCCGGGCGTTATCGATCCGCGCGCCAAAAATCCGCGTGTCGTCGACAAGCCACGCAAGCCACACGCGGGCGTCCGCGCTCATGCCTTCGTAACGATCGCGCGCAATGCGTCCTAATCGGTCAAGCGCTTTTTCTGTCGGGATGAACGATCGCCCGTGTCGCGCCCGCTTGTTTATGCATGCGTACCAGTGGGCAAAGTCGCGCGCGTGATCTTTCCACTCCTTTACGGCGCGTATAACGTCGCCACTTATTGTAAAATAGTAGGCGAATTGTTTGTCAAAAATGGTCATAGTGGGTCTCCTTATGTGTTCTTACTTGTTGGAAGTGATAGAGCGCGCGGCGCAAGTTCCGCAAACTGCCGTTGATCTGGTTGAGCGGCCACAACAGGCGCCCGCCTTCGCGCTTGCGTTCTGTTTCGATCCACTTTTCAAGCGCTTGCAAGATCGCGACAAGGTACAGGAACCCGGCGCGCGTCCTTAGGTATTCGGCGGCCTCCTCGTCCCCGTCCCTAATCGTCGCAAGGAAGGCGACCGCTTCGGCGCCGGTCTCTAGGTTGTCCCCTTGTGGTCCGTATTTCAGCGCGATTTTGCTAGTGAATCCGCGCCCGATCGCGCGATAGTCGCAAGAGTAAAACGCCAAATTGCCCATGTCGTAAGCGACGTCGACAAGTTCCGTTTGTATTTGGCGCGCGTAATAGCGCGCATTCTCTTTTTCTTCTTTGGTCATTGTGGTTACTCCTTTTAGGGGGGCGCCGCCGCCATTGACGGCGGCGCCCGGTTGTCTAATGTGTTAGTCGTTGTCGACGGTCGCAAATAACCGCTCTATCTGCCACAGATCGGCGCAAGCATGCCGCGCAAGATCGGCGCGCGTTGCATAAAGCGCGGTCGCCATGTCGTCGACCCATTCGGCGCCGTCGTCGTCGTAGGGTACGATCTCCCGTAGATCGTCGTAAAAGTACGCAAGCGCCATTAACGCCGCTTTCTCTGTCTTGATCGCGCTTGTGTAGTCGTCCGCGACTTCTTCGGAATAGCGCGCGATCAGCGAGTCAAGCCCCGCAAGCGCCCACAGCCCCGCGCGTGCCGCGCTTGTGTATAATAGGGCGGCTTCGTCTTCGTCGTCGACGTTGTCGTAGTCCGCCGCGTCCGGGTCGACCCATTCGGCGCCGTCGTGATAATAGGCGTACTGCTCTTTGAAGTGGTCGCCAAGGCGCTCAAGGTCCAGCCCGTCCCATTCAAAAGACGGCTTGATCCAGCGCGTCAAAATGTCTTTGATCTCACGGTAACCACTAAGGGCGGCGCGCAAAGTTTCGTTACTGTCAATTCGTTCTTTTGTGGTCATTGTTTCGACTCCCTCCAAGGACCGCCGCCGGAATTAGCGGCGGTCAATCGTTGTTTGTGGTTAGTAGATGTAATACAGATCTTCCGACTCTTCGGCGCGCTCTTGCGCGTCCACTTGTTCCAAGATCCGTTTTTCCCGATTTTCCAGAAGGTCGACCGCGTCGATAAAGGCGCCTAACGCGCGGTCAAAGGAGATCCGCAACGGGTCCCACTTCCAGAACGCCCAAAGGACGGCACAAGCACAATTAAAACAGCCGCGGGAGAAATTGGGCAGCCGGTCAATCGATTCGCAACAATACAAGTCGTCCAAAACCGCCGCCATGTCATGCCACAACGTATTAACGGCGGCGCGGATCGCCCATTCGCCCGCGTCCTTGTTACTGCGCCACGTGTCGCGCCCGTATGCTTTCAGACAAGCGCCTAACGACTTAACTTTTGCGGTCGGCAAGTCTTCCGCTTCTGCCGCAACTTCTTGCGACAAGCGGCGCGCCGCGGTTTCAGCAAGCGCGCGGGCGTCGGCGATCTTGCGGTCGTATTCGGCGGCGATCTTGACAAACAGATCGCGGCGGTTTTTGTTTTCGTTATTGGTCATTGTGGCAACTCCTTTGGTTAGTGATGAATTTGTTTTTTGCTTGCGGTCGTTTCCGCTTGTGTGTGTATACTATAACGGCAGTTTTGATAATTTTCAACCTAAATTTTGTTTATTTTCTTTTATTTTTTTATCAAAAAGAGTCTTCTGCGCCTGAATTTACGGGGCGTAAATTTTTGTAGTTTTTTTAGTTGTCAAGATAAACGGCGGTTTTCGGGCGTCTTTGGCGCTGTTGGGCGCTCTTTCGCTTGCGTCGACGTCAACGGTGGTCGCGCCGGTCTCCTGTGGTCGTCGCGAGGCGGTCAAGGAGTGGAACGCGCGCGGGCGTGTGCTCATGCGCGGGCGTGTGCTTAT
>JAUNMR010000078.1 GCA_030537455.1 Planctomycetia bacterium
CCGCTGAGTGTAAAGATCACATCCCCGCGGTAAAAATATTTATTGGCTTCCGCCCACATATAGGGGACGTCGTTTTGGCGTCGATACTTCCAAAACTTATTAATCCCGAGGATATCGAGTTCCTTGGCATAAACGGGTCTTGGCTCATTGGACTTATCGGTAATGGTATTAGTGAGTAATAGCCCGCCGGTTTCTCGGTCGTGAATATAAGCGTACATAGCGAGCCTTAGTTCCCTTGTTTGTAGCGAAGCGATTGGACGAGAGCGATCACGTCGTCGACATGAAAGTTACGTCGCGCGATAAGCCCATTTTCGAGGAGGAAGTCGAGCAATTCCTTCGCGGAGGTCGGGGCTTTCTTTTCAAACGCAATCGTGGCGAGGATTTCGTTGTAGCTCTTGAACGCGTGCTCCTTGGGGTAGATAGCGCCGATGACGCGGTTCTGGAAGTGGAATCCCATGAAGTCGTAGCGCTTGCTCTTGTGCGCGCAGTAGCCCGCTAGGAGAAAATGATTCCACGGGTAATTCGGCACAAAGCTGTAGAAGCAATTGAAGCTCGTGACGTCCATCAGGGGCATTACGCCAGACTTGAGGAACATTGAGATCGCACGATCCGTTTCAGCAACGTCGACGTTAAACGCGTCGCGAGCAACGAAATCCGTGGCATTGGCGCGTATCATCTGGCTGCACGCAACCGAGAGACTGAGCTTGACGCTATTAAAGCGCTCTATTTCCAAGGCTTCGAGCTCAGCTAGTTCCAGGGTTTGACGTTTGCGGCAGTATTCTATCAGTACAGTTTTGCGTTGACTACCGCCAGAGGAGGGCGCGGGCGCCTGACCTCGCCGGTCGATCTGGTCGTTGGAGAGGACGTATTCGCGCGTGAGCGCCTGCTTAAAGAGCGCCTCGCGCATAGCAGGTTCAGACGTGAACCCGTTGATTCCAATGGAGCGCGCAACGACGATATCGTCTTTTGCCGCGACGCCGAACTTGCGCAACTTCTCCTCAATTGCCGCGCGCGTGGCTTTGAGGTCGTCGGGGTCAATGTGGAGCTTAGCGACTTGATAGACGGTCTTGTCCGCTTCGATCACAAAGAGGTCGCAACGACGCATTGCTACACTGAGTCTGGTCGGGTCGGAAAAGCTCAAGCGCTCCTTCATCTGCGCCAACGGGCAGGAGTATTCCTCGCCGATTACGCCCAGGGCGTCGCGCTGGAGTTGCTCCTCCGGCGAGAGGTCGCAGTCGGCAGGCAGGAAAGCGTGTTGGTCGTATTGTAGTTGCGGCATGGCGATTCGTAGCGCTTTGCGTGTGAGCGTCGCGTTTGTGAGGTTCAGTCCGTCGAGGAGCGCTCCTTTTTTGTCATAGAACGCATTAGGGGAGATCACGTGATTTCCGCGCTCAAAGGCGGCGTTGACCAGCTCGCGCAGAGTCTGGAGCGCTTGGTCGCTAAAGCGGTAGTAGGACTGCTCGTTGTGACAATGCGCGACCGCCTTGACCAGCGCCGTCGGGGCAATTTCCCCGGGCAGGTCTGCGTGGAATAGATTACGGTATTCCTCGCGGAATTGTCCCTCGCCAATCGCGTCGGCGCGATAGCCGTTGGGGAAGCGCAAGAGTAAGATCTCCTCGGCGCGCTGGCGCAACTCTTGTGGGAACGCGGCGTCCCGTTCTGATTTCCCCTCGGGGGTAACGCCGGTCTTGCGGCGTTTGCGCTTGCGCACGCCCGGCGCGTATTCGACGAACACCTGCCCACGCGGCGTGCCCGTGACTTGCAGAAGACGTCGTAAGCGATTGTGGAGAGCCTCGGCGCTGAAGTGGATATTCATAAAATAGGCGTCGTCCAGCGCCAGCACATAGCGTGCCCAGAAGCGTTTGCCCTCGGGATGGTCAATGGGTACAAAGTCCTGAGCGTTCTCCAGCGTCGCAATGAACTCTTCCGGGCTCTTGCTAGAATGGCGATAGAATGCTTCAATCACATGGCGATAGACTCCGCGCCAGTTCTTGACAAGGAGCTCTTGTCCAAACACGACAAGGCGCACGGGCTTGCCTTCGATCGTCTGCGTGAGATCGGCAAAATCCAAGATACGATTGCCAGGCGAGCGCTTGACGGCTACTTTTTTAGCGCACGAGGACGCGGGAAGGTCAGACCCCGAGGGCGCGTACTCAATGAGCACGCGGTCGTACGGCGTGTCGGTGGTCCGCAGAAGCTTGCGTATGCGTCGGAGCAGATCGTTCGCGCTCCCGTGCGTTTTAATGAGATAGGCGCCGTCTAGAACCAGCGTATAGTTCTCCCAGGAGCGTTGTTCCCCTGGACGACTTATAGGTTTGAACGTCAGAACGCCCTCGAGCGACGCAACGAATTTCCTCGCGGATAGACCCGACTGGCGCCAAACTTCCTCAACAACATTAAGGTAAACGTCTCTCCAGGTTGCGACGCGGATCTCTTTTCCGAAGACGACAAGGCGCGTCGGCTTACTGCTGGACGCATCCAAGGGTCGGGCAAAGTCTACGAGCCTATTGCTTGTGGACGATTGGGACGCAGACGGCCCTGTATTATTGCCTATAATCGCCGTTGCTGAGACGTCGGCAAGAGTCGGGCGCGTCGCGGGCGCTTTCGCTCGGCTTTCATTTACCGCCTTGGCGTAGACGCAGAACAGACGCAAAGCCTCTTTAATATTTCCATTTTCACGCCTATTGAACGCCTTGAAATTGGCGTCCTCTTTAAGGCGCTTGACCAGTCGCTTCATGTGGCGTAGGTTGAGGGAATAGAGGTCGTCGATGGGATAATCGTGGCGCAGTAAAAAGTTCGCGAGCCTCTTAACGCGGCATATTCCATGATAAGCCTCTAACGGCTCATAGAGCTCTTCCTCGCGAAGCCACGTTTGATAGGGCTCAAAATCAAAAACCGCCGACGTCGGCGCCGGAGTTGGTTCCGCGGAATCGTCCGCCTCTGGGACGTCGTGCGACTCGAACGTTGGGGTTCCGCTCTGCTCGCACAGTTCCTGTTGACGGCGCGCCTGTTCCTGACGCGCTTGCTCTATGCGGTCTTTCTCCAGACGCGCCTGCTCTTGACGCGCCT
>JAUNMR010000046.1 GCA_030537455.1 Planctomycetia bacterium
TTTTCCGCTTCCAGCGCCGCGAGGCGACGCGCGTCACGAACGCTAGGAGGCGTCTCCATCCAAACGAACTGGATAATGAAGTCGTAACGATTCAGTTGTAAGATCTTATCGGGCGAGAGGTTAGACGCGATCTGATTGTTCATTGCGGTCATTGAGCCGCCCATACCGCCGCCCATGCCGGAACCCCTGGCGGAGCCGCCGCCCATGCCGGAGCCGCCCATACCGCCCATGCCGCCCATATCGCCACGATTATTACGTGAGCTACCAGGACGACGTTGCTTCACCATGGAGTCGAGGAGCTTTTTACGCTCTTCGGCCGCCGCTTTGGGATCGAGCAGGCGGAAGTGGTCGTCGATTGTGCCGGGGTCGACCTGCACCGGGTAGTAAATCCCCATTTCTTTGAGGGTTACAACGTCGGAACCGGTTTCGCCTGCGCGTTGACGTTCAAGGCTAATCGGCAACTCAATCGAACCGTGCTTGAGGTTATACAGGAGCGTACGACGCAAATATTCCGCGCCACGCGCCGGGTCGTTGGTATCTTCGGAGTTGTGGTAGTGATAGCCGGTGAGTTGAACAATGCGTCCCGGTCCGCTCGGCGCCGGAATATCAGCAACGCGAACGTCGTCGGAAGAGACGAACTCATTGAGAGCCTTCGGCTCCATGCCAGTATCGGAGCTGGAGGAGGAGCTACTGGAGCTGGAAGAACTCGAACTACTGCTACTACTGCTTTTACTACCAGAGGAGGAACTACTGGAGGAAGAAGAACTAGAGGAACTAGAGGAGCTGGAAGAACCATCGGAGGCCGGCACGAAGGGGAACATTTCCTCGAGAGTATATTTCGGGACATATTCCGTAGGCTTATCGGAATCGCCGGAAGAGGAAGCGGAGCTACTGGAGCTAGCGGCGTCGGAATCGTCGCCGGACTGGTCAGACTCGGTCGACTCAGTCGATTCGGCGGTTTCATCGCTCGACGCGGTCTCGCTAGCGCTGGCGGAATCGGTCGCGTCGCTGGCGGCGGCGACGTCTTCTTCGGTCGGTTCAAGAGGCTTACCGGTCGCGTCGATTGCAAAAGCTTGCGCTTCTACGTCGTCGATATAGTACCAGCGTCGCACCAGTTCGAACCATTCGCCCAGGTCTTCGATATCCTGAACCTCGATATTATTGATATAGATACGGTTCTGCTTGGTGATTTCAGCGCGTTTTTGCGCGGAGACGCCTTCGCTGAGGATTTCTTTATTGGGCGCTTCCGCGGGAATAACGGAGTTAAGCGCCTTGAGAAGTTCCATCCAGGTAATACGACCTTCCACCCCACTGGTGAGATTCACGCCGATATCGTCGAACTTCTTGAATTCCGTGACCGCGGCCGTCGCTTTACTAATGAGATCCTTGGAGCGCGACGCGACGCTTTCCGCTTGTTTCGCTGCGGAATCTAATTCCGGCTTTTGAACCACGTTATAGCCGGCGGTTGTCACAAAATACTGACCGGTCAGCCCCAGACTCAGCAACGCGGCGCCTGCGAGCGCCCACGGCTTTTTGCGTTCCAGTAAGCGGTCTTTAACCACTTCGCGTGGTATCAAATTGATATCCAGCGGCGCTTCATTGAGCAGTTGTAACGCCAGACCGTACGCGACAAGATAGGACGTCGCGTTCTCTTTAAAGACGTTATTACCGAGCGTTTCCGCGCCTTGCAGACGTCTGAACGACGCGGGCGTAACCACTTCAAGCCCGAGGCTCTTCGAAAGGAAGATCTTCAGACCGGGAAGTTTCATCGCGTTACCGAAGGCATAGATCTTACGGATACGCGCCTGCTTATTGAGACTGCAGTAATATTTAATCGAGCGGTCGACTTCCGCGAGCATATCGTTAAAGACCGGCTTCATGGCGAGCATGAGCGCCTTCTGATCGACCGATTCGCCCGCGTGACGCTTGAGGTGTTCCGCGTTGGAGAAGGTTAGCTTCATATTCTTGGTGAGCGCTTTGGTAAAGGCGTTGCCGCCCACCGGAATACTGCGCAACCATACCGCGACGCCATTGGTAACGACGATTTCCGTCGAGTCGGTTCCGACGTTGAGCACCACGTCGAAATCGTGCATTTGTGTCATGTCTTCTTCCAGAAGAGCGTCGTAGTCGTACATATCGCGCGCGAACGCATTGTACAGCGCGACCTGAGCGCCTTGAATGCAGTCCACGTCCAGACCCGCGTCAGCGTAGCGATCCAACGTGCGCTTAGCAACCTCGCGTTTCACCGCATACATAAAGATATGCAGATCCAACGCCACGTCCCCTTCCACAGTGCCGCCGACCTGACGGTAATCCCAGATTACGTCGGCAAGGTCGAAGGGAAGCCACTGTTTGACTTCGTATTTAACCAGGTCGGCGACCTTTTTCGGGTCGATCGGGGGCAACGGTTGAAATCGCCATAGCGCGTTCTGACCGGAAATCGAAATCGCCACACGTTCGCCCTTGACGCTATTGCGCGAAAGGAACGTCTTGAGACTTTCTGCCAAGATTTCGTTAGGGTCTGCGCCCGGTTGCGACAGAATCTTGCTGTGCTCGATGAAATCGAACTGCAAAACCTCTATGGTTCCGGGTTCGTCTCCTTTACGGCAACGCAACGCCTTTAGTGACGTATTGCCTACGTCAATACCCCAAACGGTTTCTTTTTTCGCCATATTCACTCGTCCCGTGCGTTCCTAACCTAAAAGGTCGGAAACATAGCGCCGGCGCTCGCACTACGCTTCGCGTCGAGAAGGCGTGCGCGCGGCTCGTGGTCTAAACTGTGTCGCTCGCCAAACGTCGTACAAAGAATGTCGCAATACCGCGTCTGTGTGCAACGCGCAAAATGGCGAGACTATTCAGTCATATTGTAACCAGTGAACGATTGCGTCGTCAAGATTTTTTTCCTCAACCTACGATTTTTTTCTGTTATTACGCCTTTTTTCAACCACGAGCGTGTAGTTAGTACGATTGTGTCGCCTATGTCAAAAATCACGACACAAGCCAATTTACCACTATGCATAAGCGCTCTGCTCAACCTCTCTCAGGCAGGCTCGAAAAAGCCGAAAGCATTTTTTCTGAATTTTTATTCCGATTTTACTAATTATTCCAATTATACCGCCGAAAAGAAACTTAGCGCAACCCGTTGCAGTCGTGTGCTTCGCGGTCGCTGCTTTTAGACGTTAGATTACATGGAGCTTCCGATGACTCGTTGGATCGTTATGGGTATTGTCATGGCGTTTGCCATTGGTTTTGTTGGCTGTCGTGCATGCATGGCGCCTTACGATTACTGCCAACCGACCTTTATTCCGGAGCGTGGCGACCAGTGCATGGGCGAGCTGTACCGATGCGGTTCGGTTCTCGGCGGAATGGAGCGCGTCAGTAGCGCAAACGGTCAATGTGAATCTTGTGGCGGCGGCTCCACGGAATACTACGGAGCGTTGCCGACGCAAAGTTTCGCCAACGTTCCCAGTCAAGACGTCAGCGCTTATCCAGACGCTTTGCCGACTCCTCCGGCAACCGCCGCGGGTCCTTATGTCGCGACAAAATATGCACAGACCGCTGATAACTCAGGCGCCTATATGAACTACTAGCGCGCAGACGCTTGGCGATTCTACGCGCAGAGCGCTTTTACCACGGCAAACGCACAGGCGTCGACTATGTCCGAAACGATCGACCACGAGCGACAGAACGTCACAAACTGGCGCGACGATTTAGTTCTTGAAACCTGGACGCCACAAGACGGTCCAAGGGACGAGTTCTTTATGACGCGTGCGCTATATCAGGCGGAACTGGCAATGGAACAGGGAGAGATCCCCATCGGCGCGGTCTTGGTCTGTCAAAACGCGATTATTGCGCGCGACCACAATCGTCGCGAGACTCTCTGCGACCCGACCGCGCACGCGGAAATGCTCGCTCTTAGAGACGCTGCGATCTATTATCCGTCATGGCGAATCGAGGACGCGGAACTCTTTGTCACCGTGGAACCGTGCGTGATGTGCGCTGGCGCTTTGGTCATGTCGCGCGTGCAACGCGTAGTCTATGCGACCGAGGATCCCAAGGCGGGCGCGGCGACCTCCCTCTACCAAATCCTCAGCGACCCGAGATTAAACTGGCGTGCCGAACTACATGCCGGCGTCTTAAAGGAGGACGCCGCCAATTTATTGAGAGAGTTCTTCAGAAAGAAACGCCAAAAGAAAGAAGCCTAGACTCTCTTATCGAGTCCAACGAAGAAGCGCCGACGTGGTAAAATTCCACGCACGGCGCTCTTTTTATTTCTATCGACAAGCAGAAAACAAATGCATGTCACACCGGGGAAAAAACTCAGGGGAGCGCTTCGTCCATGCGCAATTCTAAACGCTTGATATCCAACGCTTTACCGCTAATTGGATCGATATCGACAATTGTGCCGTTCAGACGCACGTCCTCGCGCGCCACGGTAAAGGTCGCGCTACGACAGGTGCGAAACGCGTCGAGAACCGGCTCGATATCACGACCGATAATACTCTCAAACGCCCCGGTCATACCGACGTCGCACTGAAACGCTGTGCCGCGAGGAAGAATACGTTCGTCCGCGGTCGCAACGTGGGTATGAGTGCCGAGAACCACGGAGAAGCGACCGTCGAGATAGCGTCCGAGCATTTGCGTCTCGCTGGTGGCTTCCGCGTGGAAATCGAGCAGTCGCACGCGCGTGTGCGCGAGTCGTTCCACGAGCTTATCAGCCGCAAGAATGGGGTTGTCGGCCATTTCCTTCATAAAGACGCGTCCCATGAGCGCGGCGACGGCCACCGTAGTAGCGGGTCGTTTTTCCGTCGCGGGCGCTTCCAGTACGATCCAGCCCCTGCCGGGCGCGTCGGGCGGAAAGTTGGCCGGTCGAACGATACGAGAGTCGCTGGAATTTAATACCGGATAGATCGACTTCTGCTTGAAGGCATGATCGCCAAGGGTAATACAATCGACCCCGGCGTTCATGAGAGCATTGTAGATCTCGGGCGTTAAACCGGATCCACCGGCGGCGTTTTCCGCGTTCACCACGACAAAATCAAGGGAAAAATGAGAACGAAGCTCACAAAGACGAGCAAGAATGATATCGCGACCAGGTTTGCCGACGACGTCGCCCGCCATGAGTACACGAAGCGTTGTGTCTGGGACTCGCAACGTCATTGTGGCTCCTTTTGACGCAATCGTAAGGGTTATAGGAATCATAGCCGAAAATCTCGACACGATTTTTACAGTAGCGCCATTATACCGTGGCGACGACGCTTGAAAAGAAGCGACACGTCGCAAAATGCAGACATAACGCCGCGCGCAAACCAAGCGCGACGCCGACGCGCCAATCGAGGAACGCGCTATTAATTCCCCGGGTTTTTACGACTCTTGTAAACCAAACAATTGCGCGAATTTTTTATCAAGTTTTTTAATAGCCGGTCGATACGTCTTAGTAGAAAGAAGGACGTTTCGGTAAACCTTAACGATAATACCGTCAACCAGTTTCTTCGACTTCCCCCGAGCGCCACGCGCGCTATCACCCCCCGTTTTCCCCCCTGTTGCTGAGACGTTAGAATAGACGCTAGCGTCTGTGAGGTTGAGCTATGAATCAAGAAGTTAATGTCCTCGCGTTGGTCAAAGGCAAGGAACGCTATGTCTTCCTTTACAACGAACAAAATCGTGAAACCGCACTGGAGACTTTCGGGCGGTTCGCTTCTGATTCACAGCTGAGCTTCTCATGGTACGACGCCGCCGCGCTCATTCAGAAGGTTCAACGCGAAAAGCGTCAGACGGAACTTAAACTCGCGCGCGATATGATCCGCCGAACGCGCCATGGCAAACGCGCGCCGAAATCCTCGCTCTACAACAACAACGACGCGCAAACCCAGGAATAATTCCATTTCAGCTGACAATTGCAGGCGCCCCTGACGAAGAGTCTACTTTTCGTCAGGGGTTTTTCGTAATCGCGCGAAAGGCACGCGCGCAGGGATATACGGCTATGGCAGACCCCACTCCCCCTTCTGAAAATGTAAACGACTTCTATCTGAGAAGACCAATTGAGATGTTTCTCAAATACCTCAAAAACGAACGGAATTTCTCTCACTATACCATCAAAAGCTATAAAGAAGACCTAGAAGCCTGGATAGAATACGAACTGGCGGTACACGACGGAGTCTGCCCAAGGCCCGACCAGATCGACGCGCTAGAGCTAAGAGGATACGTCGTGGCGATGCACCAGGTTAACTTTGCAAAATCGACCATTGCTCGACGACTCGCCTCCCTACGTGGGTTCTATCGTTTCGGCGAGCGTGACGGCTGGGCAAATGGCAATCCGACCGCGGCGCTACGCAATCCGCGAACGAGAAGACCGTTGCCGACCGTATTGTCGACCGAAGAACTCAACCGTCTACTGGCGCAACCCGACCCGAACGACCCGTTAGGTCTAAGGGATCGCGCCATCTTTGAAACGATCTACTCCGCTGGTCTGCGTGTGAGCGAATGCGTCGGGCTGCAGTTCGCCGACCTACTACTCGACGAGGGACTCTTGAAAATTCGTGGTAAGGGAAGACGAGAACGCTACGCGTTTCTGGGTTCCTTCGCACGCGACGCCATTGAGGTCTATCTTCGCAACTCATGGCTGAATCTCAAAGCCAGAAGACGCGTTACGCCCAACCTGTTTCCACATGCGCAAGGCGAATTTGAACTAGAACGCTTCCTCGCGATCTTCTTCGACCCCGCCCCGAGACAGCGGCAAGAGCGCGAGGAACAATGGCGCAATCTTCCTCTCGACCATATTCTCGCGGAAAACCTGCCAAGTCAGCGACAGCACGGCGCGAAAGAATTCTGGACTGCGCCTGCCGCGCGTGAAAAATGGGAAGCCTTTCTCGCCTCGCCCGTCTTTCTCAATAAGAACGGCGGCGCCCTCTCCACACGCAGCGTTGCGCGTAAACTCGAGCAGTACGTTCTGGCCGCCAACCTAGACTCTCACGTGACCCCTCACACGTTGCGTCACACCTTCGCAACGCACCTACTCGACGCCGGCGCGGATATCCGCTCCATTCAAGAGCTCCTAGGACATAAAAACATTGTGACGACGCAAATCTACACGCACGTCTCCACCGCGCAACTCCACGACGTCTACCTCAAAGCGCATCCGCGCGCAAAATTGGGGTAGAATCCTAATGTCAAAGACCGGTGAAATAGAAGAAGGCGCATACGCTCGGTACGCGCCTTCCCTTGTTTATACTCTGCCTCATAATAAACGCGAACGGTTGAAAACCGGTTGCGACGCAGCGCTACTGCTGTTGCGGCGCGTCAGGCTCTTGAGGCGGTTCAGTCGCGTCGACGTCGCCCGCCTCTTGGACTTGCGCGCGATTCGACAGGAGGAACTTAGCGACCCGTTTCTCTAAAAACGCCATGACCCCCTCGCGACCGTCCGCGGAATTCCACGATTCCCAGTGCGTACGCAGCGCGTCGATCTGCTCCTGCTCGGGCGGTAGGAGCGTGCGCGACATTTCCGACTTAAAATAGGACGTCGCGCCGGAATGATTCAAAACGAAGTTGCCCACGACGTTGTCTACCGCGGTCGGCGTCAGATCGCTGGGAACCACACGATGCGCCAAGCCAAAACGTTGGGCGTCACGCGCGCTAAAGACTGACCCCGACAAAGACGCCGACTGAAGACCACAAGCGGTCAACTTCCGACGCAAAAAAGGCAAAAGCAACGACGGCATAAAGCCCAAGCGCGTCTCCGTAAGACCGCCGCAAAAGCGTTCCGACGCCACGACGTAATCACACGCGCAAAGCAGACCGACCCCGCCGCCGCGCGCATTACCGTCCGCTACGCCTACCACTGGAAAACGAGATGAAATCGACATGCTCATAACGCGCTGAACCAACGCCGGCATAATCAGACCGCTTGGCGCCGTGGCGTAATCCTCGCCCAAACACGAGATCACGCTTGCGTCCAAACCCAGTTCCTGAACCGTCGCGCGCGGCGTCGACAGACCGTAAAGAGCCTCGTGAAGGTCCATGCCGCTACAGAACGTATCGCAAGCGCCGCGCAAGATCAAACACTGACAGCTCGGCGTCTGCTCCAGTTCGACAAACAGACTATACAAACGCAGTAAAATGTTCAACGAAAACGCGTTACGCTTCTCCGGACGATTCAGCGTCGCGGTGACAACGCCGCGTGAATCCTCGTGAATCAAAAGTTCAGACGCGTTAAAGTCTACTGACGTGTCCATTTCCTCGCTCATACAGTCCTCGTGACCTCTGATATCTAAGTACTAATATACGTCAACTTACAACAAACTATTTCGCGCGCCAAATCCACACGTCGCCATTGGCAAGTAGCGCGTAAAGAAAACTGGCGTCGCTGGAACCGGAAAAACCGACGACGTAATTATCCGCGCCGAGTTCCTGACCGGCAGTGTCCAGACTACCCAACCACGATCCGTCCGGGGCGAACAACTGGAACGGTCCTCCCGAGGCGCGCTGCTCTTCCGGCGTTAATTTTCCGGTTTCAGCGGTGGCGATCCAATTAGAAGTCGCCACGAGCGCCACGGGGTTAGCCGCGCCGTGAAAACCATTGAGCGTGTCGGGAGACTTGCTCCAGGAGCGTTCCGCAACCCAAAGGCCGGAGCCGGCGTTGAACGCGTCGACTCGATAAAGTCCGGAATTCGCGACATAGAGTTCATTGCGCTCCGGAAGGTAATCCAGACAAAAATGGCGCGGTAAACTCGGTCGCAGTCCCGGGTAATTCTCGCCCTCGTCGGGCGCGCCGAGCTCGCACTCCGGCGCTAGCGTGTGATCGGAGTCCTCCGCAAGCTCCTCAAGACGACGCAATGAGTAACGCCACGCGCGTTGAGTCTTATAATCCGCGACAAACAGACGCTCCGCGGAGCACGTCAGACCGCGAATATCGAAATCAGGAGCCGTCAAAAGCAAACGCGCATTACCCAGCGCCCCGTTGTGACTGGTACGAAGAACCGCGTTATTGGTCTCGAAATCGTCCGATACTCGCGCCTCCGTATCGACGGGAATATACTGCTCAAGGGAAAAATGTTGCGCCAAAACCTTCTGGCTATATGCGATAAGGAGAAGACCATTTGAAGCGCTACGCTCGTCCTGAACAAAAGCCAATGCCGTGGGAGCCTCCTCCTCCGGATTACGCCAGAAATCGAGCTTTTCTCCGTCGGCGTCGAAAAGAGTTACGCCCGAACGATCGGACACGAAATACTCGTCGTTCCAACCCGAGGCGATCGCCGTGCCAGGACTGTCGCTCACGCGAGGACAAACGCGTTGAAAGACAAACTCCACGCGACTGTTTGGCTCTGCGTAATACGTATGACCCTGAGGCTGCGGAGAATTCGTCACAACAAGAGCGCCGCCGACCAGCGCCGCGAAAAGCGTCGCTATGCCAAGCGTTATAAGCGTCACGCGAGGTCGAGTCAGAGAGCGCTGGTCAAAAACGATTCGGTGTGCGTGACCCGCCGTGTCCGTCCAGTAATGACGGTGACCAAGTGAGATCTTGCTAGTCGCTTTCTTCTTCATTCGCTCGTGCTCCTTAATAAATACGCGCCGAAACACGGCGTCACAATCGGCGCAATACAAATTCATTATAGGAGCTCATGAAGAAAAAAACAAGAAGTAACAGACCTGTTTTTTATCGCGTTTCCAACACGACATGCCCACCCTACGCGGGACGAGGCAGACGCGCTCATGACGCCAGCGCTTTTCACTACGCGCTCTCACAACGCCATGAGCGCCAAGTCAATCCCATGCTAACCAAAAGATTGTTCTACTTACCACTTGACAAGATAAATTAATCCGCTATAATCTCGACATTGACGCTTTACATAACAATCTTACTTCCTATGGGGGTAGAAACCTCAGACTTCATCGCCATGAAACGTGTTATTACGACGTTAAGATTCACGACTATTCTATTGATATTCGCGCTAATAGCAGTTATCTGTATTCAGCGTCACGAACGTGCACAGCGAAAGCAAGAGACGAATTTGGGGCAGAATGTCGCGCAGAATATCGCGAATTACGCGCTCAAACACAACGATTTCTACGCCGCCGCCTACTGGCAAAACGTTGCTCTACAACAAGACGACGCTCTGGGGCAAGACGACGACTCAAAAGGACTCGGCTCTGAACTACACAGCGAAGCGAGTCTGTGTAAATGGCATGCCTTTCTGGTCGGCGTTAGCGAATACGATAGCGATAGCGTTCCTAAGCTATCCTTCCCCGTCTCGGACGTGCGACATATTAAAAGACGCTTAATGGACATGGGCGTACCGCAAGAGAATATCACAACGCTATACTCTGGCTCTACCAATGCAGCGCCTAAAAAGACCGAAATCGAGGAGCAGTATCAACAGTTTCTCGACAAACTGCCCGAGGACGCCTACGTTCTGGTCTACCTGGCGGGGCACGGCTATCACGACGCCACAATCGATTACTTCGCCCCACAAGACATGAATAACGAGAGTCTGCACAGAATGAACAATACCTCCTTGAGCATTCAAGCTTTGCAAAAGCAGCTCCACGATTCCAACGCCAAATTCTGCTGGTTTTGCGTCGACGCGTGCCGTACCTCGCCCATTCCCGATGCAAAAGGTCTCGAAACGCCTACCGAAACCGACCCCATTACACGAGCGCCGTCCTTTAGCGATAAACTCCCAGACGCTTGGTTGAATATGTGCGCATGTCGGGAAAACGAACAGTCCGTGGAAGTAGTTGAATACGGGGGTGGGCTATTCACCTCCGCGATACTCGACGCACTACTGACCTTTGACAATCCCGCTGACGAAAACAATGACCAAAACGTCACTTTCGGAGAGTTTCAACAATTCGTTGAAGCCAGAACAAACGAACTCGCTCGATATGCGGGGTATAGCCAGGAGGCGTCCTGCTCGATCTACTCTGAAATTGAAATTGGCGAAAACCTTAAAGACCTGATCTTCTTCACCACGTGCAAGGGCAATAGTATCGACAACGTCTATCGTGCCAAAGATCATTATATAGAGGGCATAGACAATCAGAATCAAGGTCGATTAACAATCGCAAAAGAGGCGCTGGATGTGGTGATAAACTCGCCGCAGTACACGGTCGCGTACAAAAGAAATGCACATGAACTACTCAAACTCATTGAGGACTGGGAAAAGAACTAGAAGCGGGTTCTCCCTGACAGGGCGTGTATTCCTGTTCCATAAAATACGCGTATTTCGAATGATTCCTTAGACTTATGAGGAATCAATTAGGAAGCAACGTACGTTCGTAACTGGAAGAAAGCTACCAGTTGAACAATGATCAAAAAAACACAAGCGGTCGTCACATCGGGTTGGTCGTTTTATCGGCAGGCTAAAGCCAAGCATAAACAACACAAGCGCGTCCTGGAGAGGACGACAACTGGTTTATTTCCACTGGCGGACAGAGTTATGAAATAACTTCTAGTATTTAATGAAAGAATAGAGAGCGCTGGGAAGAACTATAATTTGAACCGAAGAACATTTGCCTCGGTACATTGGCGAGCAATTGAGACGACACAAGAGACTTCGAATGGATAAACACACAAACCTCCCGCCTGAAGCGTCCTTTTCGCGCCGCCTAACGACCTACGACAGGTAAGCGCAAGCAAAGCAGGAAACGCTCGAGACTCTCCATGGGAGTCTAACGCGCCAGAAAACGGACTGAAGACGCCTCAATGCCAACGATGAAAACGACGAAGAAGTCTCAGGAGGAAGACGTATGCTGAGCGCTTCCTTCTTCTGCGAGGGCGTGCTTTTGTCGTTCGGCTCTGTCAACTTGACCAAAAGCCGACAGAGCCGATTGCCGTTGCGCATTCAGACACGCCGCGCTTGCGGTCGTGTCTAGGGGGTAAACCTTTCGCTTAAAACCTTTAGAATGACCCCTTTACTATCTCTACAGCGCCAATTTCTACGATTTTTTGCGCATTTTCTCGATTTCTAGGAATAATCCACGCCACGGTTGCGATCATCTCTACGTAGAACCGAACGACTCGACGCCGGTCAAGGCGCCATTGTCTCATCGACTAGGAACTATCATGACGCTCATTGCCGACTTATGGCGCTACCCGGGCGGTCTGCTACAGACGCTCGCAACGCTCTACGCTCAATCCAACGCGACCTTACTGCGCAACGCCTACCACGCCAAAGACGTCAATTCTCCGCAACAGTGCGACGTGATATGGATGCAGTTGCAAGAGCGTCACAGCGTCGTTAAGAACGCCGACGCTGAATTACTCGCGCGGCAACGCGTCGGAATATTAATTCTGCCTCACAGGGAGCTAACCGACGCGCCCAGACCGCTTCACGACGCCTTGATCCTGAACCAAACGACCTATCAGCTCCAAGAGGTTCAGCCGCTATGCGCCTCTGGAGAGATTCTAGCCTATCAGATCGTGTGCCAATGTGAATAGTTACGACAAACGCCAAGATGAAATCAAAGATTCTCAAGAACTTAACCCCGACAGAAGCGCTCTTTGAGTTCCTAGCCGCACAAATCGACGCGTTAAGACCACAATTCATTCCTCGCGACGCCGTCTTGCGACCAAATGAAATGAACGATTGCGCACAAAGGGATTATTACGCCATTGTCCAGATCGAAAAGGTCGAACACATGCCGCTGACCGAAACTCTGACCATGTGGCGTTTTAACGCTAAGCTCATACTCTGCACGAAACTCGCGACCGGCGTGCGCGTACTCAACGCCCTGGCAAATGCGATGATTCAACGACTCGACCTCAGCCAAGCGAACGGCGCTACGATTCGCAACGAGTTCGACGGCAAGAGCGCTCGCGCGCTGTGTTACTGTAACGCGGTACAGAGCGTAGAATATCGCCACGCCGCCGCAAGATTTCAAACCGTCTTAACTCTCGAGTGCGACGTCTATCTCGAATAGAACCAATTACTTTATACACGACAACCACGTTACTCATAGGAGTTCCATTATGACAGCAGTCAATCGTTGGGTAGAAAACGGCGTGGCGCGCAAAAACAGCCTTTTGCGCGCTAAGCTCACTCTGACCTCCAAAAGTTCCGTAAGCGGCGCAAACGCTGTGGTGGGAGACTATTACCTCTTTAACTGCAAGACAAAATCTATGCCGGCCTTTAGTAAAGCGCCGACCTGGCACGACGTCACCGACAATCCCAGCGAACCGAGCGGATACGCTTACGCCGGTAAGCCGGAACAACTCGACGTCATTGAACTTACCACACGAACGCCGATTCAGCTCGTCTACGAAGACCTCATCGAGCACCAAAAGTCCGGCGACGTCTTTTCCTTGGAATATATCTACGACGATCCGCACGAAACGAGCGTCTATACCGTCGCGCTACCAAACTGTCAGATTATCGACGTCGCCCCGACCGCTGGCGCCAACGACGCCGGATCTCAAACCCGTATTCGCATTCTGCCCGAGGGCGGTTCCGCGGAAAATATGCCCTCGGTAACCGTCGCAACACGCGCCTAATAGACGCCGCCCTTAGACCTTACAACACAAACCCCAATTCCTCGACGCTACTAGAACTACACAAGGATAGCATAATGTTCGACATAGTAAAATACCTCGACGCGCCATTTTCTGACCCCGCGATGACCGTCACACACGGACCGTACGACTTTGCAATTCGACGTCTCAACGGCGCGGAAAGACTGATCTTTAACGACTTGCCCAATCAGTATGAACGCGTAAAATTCGCGCTCGCAAACGCGCTGCTAACCAGCCCGGACAATCGCGCGATCGGAGAAAGCGCCGCGCTAAAGTTGCTAGAACGCTCCGGTGCGCTCGCCGAAGCGCTCTTTAACGATATCTACGACCTGACCGAACGCTCGCTACAGGAGGAAATCAAACTCTGGAACGACGTCAAAAAAAAATCGAACGAAGAGAACTCGACCAGTACGAACTCCTAAAACGACAATATTTCCGTCGGTATCGCGCCGTCCCTAGCGCTACGCCGTCGCGTCGAGAACTCATTATCGACGCGGCCTACGCGCAAGCGGAAGCGCTAGGACTCTTTGCGCCGGAAAGAACCGAGGCGAACCTCGCCGCGATCTTCTACCTCCTAGCGACCTGCGCGCAGTCTCTCGGCCTCGACGCCAATCTTCTAACGCAACGCGCCGCCGATATTTACCAGATCAGACTAATACCGCCGCCCAAGCTGTCTCCCCAAGAGCAAGAGCGTCGTGACGACGAAGAAGCGCGCGACGCCTTCGCGAAGATCCTCGCAAAAGCAAAAGTCGCGCAAGCTCGCGCAAAAAAACAGAATCAGACGCCTTAGACGCCTGTAAGTCATTCTTCAACGTCCTATTCTACCGTGCACGCCATGAAAACGCCCAAAACTTACAAGCGACGCCTCGCCAACGCAACCACTGCGCGCACGCGATTTACTACGCGCGCAAGACTCAATGCGCTCACGGTTAAATCCCCACTATACGAGCGTATCGCGCAAAACTGGCGCGCCAAATTGAACTTTCCACCGCGCGCGGACTCGACCCAGCGCGTTCACAACCTTTACCAAGCGTCTCAATTTCAAAGCCAAAAGCCACGACGTTCAAGCCTCCCAAACGCCGCGTCAAGAACAGGAAAGACGTCCAGAAGACTACCTATCACACGTGGCGCTATCAACTTATCGACCGAATACCTCCCTGAAAACACACGCGCAAACTGGCGCCAAACCGTCGCTCCGCGTCGCGTCAATAACACGAGAAAACTAAATCCAAACGTCCCAACACGCGACAGATTAGCTCGGGAACGTCGCAAGTTCTATCGCGCCAACCCTGTGCGTGGAAAACACGCCAGTCCTTTAATCAAGCCATTTGAAAGCGCTACGTCGCGCACAACCACGCTCGCGTCCCCTCTACCGCCCTCGCGCACAATCTTCAGTACAAAACGCCTCGCGAACCCTCTGCCGCCGCGCGTGATCTTCAGTACGAAACGCCTCGCGAACCCGAGCACGTCGGCGCGCAAACTCAACTCCGCACGAGCTAACGTTACCGCGTCAACGACCTCGCACACAACTCAAAGCGCTACTACAAGCCCAAGATTCCCTGCAACCCTCAACCACGCCGCGTCCAAGACGCTATCGGCGCGAAAGTTACGTCCAGCCGACACTGCGACACGCGCGCAAAGGATCGACAAGTTAGAAAACCTTGCGTTCGAACAACCCAAAGACGCATATAATTCCTTTAATGGCATGACGATACGACGTTCGCTCGCCGAGCCGCAAACTCCGCGTCACTACGCGACTGGCGCCTATCCGAATCGATACGCGACATACCAAAAACAGGACGCGGGAATACATGCGCCCCAGCGCAACGGCGCTCAACCGCAACGCACGCGCATTCGTACGCAAAGCTCGAGCGCTCTAACCATACGTCCCAATCGCCGAGCGACGCTCTTTAACGACGAAACAAACGACGCGAACGTCTATACCCCGAACGTCGACAATGAAAAACGCCAAGAGCGCCGCGCCGCTGAAATCGCCTACATGCGCGCTAACCCTCGGCTACAAGCAATATTACGAGCAAATAGTCCCCAGACGCCGACTATGCCGACGCCTTCTGAAGCGCGACGCGCTATTATATTATCAACAGAAGATTTACCAAACGATTTACGCTTAGATACACAATCTAGGACACAACCGACCGAAGCGCCACGCGCTATCCTACGCTCCGCTAACGCGTTCCGCGCCGAATTGCCACAAGACGCGAGCGCGCTAACCGCAATAAAAAGCGCACGTTATGGCGTCAAGAAAGACTTCGCGAATCCACTGTCGTTGTGGCAAGCGCCGAAAAAAAGAGAACTTCCAATCGACTCGATCTTAGAGAATCTTCTAGAAAGTTCCGGCTGGAGCGCGCCTTTAAACGCTACGCGCGCCAGCAGACGCAACGGTTACCAGCGCGAGAAGGCGACGCTAACTGACTCAGAATCCAGCGCTTATGCGCCTACAACACAGACGCCGGGCGTTAAACTCGACGCCATTGAACAATTACTCAAAGACTCGCGCGAGGCGTTGCGTAACCTCGTGAGAATCGCAAATCACGATTGGACGCTCGACGTTCCCTAAACTCTGGAATTACAATGGGCTGGAAACTTTTATATCAAATTGAAAAGAGCGCGCGTGCTACTGACAATTACCAGAAGACCGTCGAAGAGATTTACGAGCTAGACTCCGCTGAGGACTTCGACCCTTTTCTGATCTCCTTTAAAAAGAAGGGCGGCGTCTTAATCGAGCGCCGACGTGGACTGGCGTTCTATTTCACCGTTGAAAACGTAGAAATGACGCGCCGTCCACCCTCCCCGGCCGGCAAATTACAGGTCGTTGCCACAGTGACGCTCTCGTTACTAAAGCAAAGCGAGGAGGAACTTGCGCCCTGGAATCTCCCGCCGTACGACTTTCGCATACGAACCTCGGGTCGTGACGAAACGGTCAGGCGATTCTACCCAGGTCAGGGCGATATCCTCTTTCCACACGGAGCGTTTGAACCACAGCCGCTCATGAACACCGCAGGGGTTCTACTTAAATGCAAAACCACTATGGGGTTATCGACGGTTGAATTCTCATACAACACTGCGCTCGACGCCTTTGATCCGCGACTGGTCTGGGCCGCGCAGGGTAAAATCAACCTTTACGCCGTCACGATCTGCGGGCTGACCTTTCCTCCGCGAACCGTTAAAATTGAGGCTTTTAACGCGCAATATTGTCACGACGAAAGCACAACGACTGACCAACTCGGCAATCAGACGACGACCGCATGGAAATACTACCGTGTCGACGTCAAACTCCAGGCGAACCCGCGTTCATACGACCAGCTCTTCGCAAACGCCGGCGTTCATGTCTATCGCAACGGAACCCTGGCGAGAATATGGAGATGGAGCGACGACAGTCAAAAGAACGTATACTACGGATCATACCAGGAGTACTTGGCGTCGGGCGCTAGAAACGGAGAGGCTATTACAGAAAACGTCTTCCTCGACGCAACTGGACGACGCGTCTCGATCGACCCGAAATATCGAATCGGATC
>JAUNMR010000079.1 GCA_030537455.1 Planctomycetia bacterium
TGATAATATCCGCAAAGACCTTATTCGTCTGAATCATTCTGCGTGCTAGTTTATCCTTTTCGCCCACAGGCTTCCTCCTTTCTCTGGAGCGCTTGACTTCTCTTCTTCCGACGCATACGCGTCGTCGACTAATGTTATATCACGTATTGCGGGAAAACGCAAGCTTGTGCTTTGAGTCAGTTTTAGGGAGACGCCGTTTTATATGACGACTTCCAGGCGTCGTCACTTGTTCTCAAGCTGAACGCTAAGCGCTAGGCGTCGGTAATAGTTGGAGTCTGTGTGAATGCCTCAACTTTCGAGGGTACTGTAAGTATTAGACGGAATTTGCGTTTCTGTGTTCCGCGTGGGAAGCGTTCGGCAGGCGTTGGTTGTCTATATTATCTGCAGACTCTTTCGTCTCAGAAGACCATAGCGGCGACGCAGGCGTTTTGTATTTATCCCGAAGATTTCTCGAAAGCTTGATTTCTCTTCGCCGATCCATTACAATGGAGCATAGCGACGTTGTTCATATGGCATGTTCGACCGATACGATGAGGATTGTTATAATATGAAGCGCATTTTTTCCGTTATAACGCCACTGTTAGTTCTTCTACAGTGCGTTCTTCTTTTTCCAACGTGCGCCAGTTATGCACAGGACAGTACGAAAACGCCCGTCGACAAAGAGCCTCCCACGGGGTTTATTGCGCTCTTTGACGGCAAGACGCTCGACAATTGGAAGGGCGATCCCGTCTACTGGTCGGTTGAGAACGGCTGTATTACCGGTCGCTCCACGGCAGAGACGCCTGTGCCGTATAGCGAATACCTGGTATGGCAAGGCGAGCCCGTGCGAGATTTTACGCTGCTGGTCGATTTTTGTATCGTCAGCGGTAATTCTGGTATTGAATACCGCGCGTGGAAGGACGAGGAGCGTAATTTCGGTCTCAACGGCTATCAGGCGGACATTTGTCCCGGGGATATTATGGGGATTCTCTACGGAGAAGCGCTCGGTGAGATCATTGCCACGCGCGGTCAATGCGCCCATTTTGACGCCCAGGGGAATAAGACGATTGAAAACTTTGGCGATCCAAATGAAATCGCTAAAGCTATTCATATGAACGGTTGGAATACCTATCGTATCGAAGCGCGCGGCAATCGTTTCACGGAATATATCAATGACGTCAAGACGAGCGAGCTGATTGACGAACGTCCCAACGCTCCGAAAGACGGGATTTTCGGTTTGCAGATTCATCCTGGTCCGCCGATGTTCTTTCAGTTTAAAAATATCTTTTTGAAAGTTATAAAGTAATATAGTCGTTTTCTGTGTCTTGCCACTGGTAGACAAGAGTTGGCGCGCACAAGGCGACGCATGAACAGAATCCTTTAGAGTTAAGGAGTCGTAGAAATGAAAAGTAAATTGATGAGAATCTC
Organism: Planctomycetia bacterium; assembly: GCA_030537455.1. Taxonomy (GTDB): domain Bacteria; phylum Planctomycetota; class Planctomycetia; order Pirellulales; family Thermoguttaceae; genus RUG369. Next base: position 1,408 of record JAUNMR010000079.1, read on the forward strand.
GCGCCGAAATTTCCTTCAAGGCGTAGCCACGGCGCCTTTGGTTGCCTCTCCGCTTTTGGCGTCGGCGCGCGCGCTGGGACTCGACGGCGAGACGGCGCCTAGTGAGCGCGTTCGCGTCGGCGTTATTGGTCTTGGCGGTCGCGGTACTTATATTGCGACGACATTACAACAGGCGGCGGGCTGTGAGCTTGTCGCGGTCAGCGATATTTTTAAGCCGCGTTTGGAGTCTTATCTACGCGATCGTTCCGACTGGCTTAAGGGCTACGACGATTTCCGTAAGATGATCGAGACCGAAAAACTCGACGGCGTCTGTTGTGAAACGGCGACGCATCAGCGCGCGTGGGTGGCGATCCATTCGATGGCGCTTGGTGCAAACGTCTATATCGAGAAGCCGATGGCGCTCACGATTAAGGAAGGTCGCGCCATGGTCGCCGCGGCGCGTAAGCTCGGTAAAGTCACGCAGGTCGGCACGCAACAGCGTTCGTTACCGTTATGTCGTTGGGCGTGTGAGCAGGTCGCAAATGGCGCGATTGGTAAGGTTAAAACCGTTATTGTGCCGAACTTTGTCGGTCCGAACGTGATTCCGGACGATCCGAAATTCAAAATGGATCCCAAGGATTGCGAGCCGTGGTGGGACGTGTGGACGAATCAGTCGCAACTGCGCGCGTGCATTCCGGAAATTCAGTACGGCTGGAGCAACTGGGCGGACTACGACGCCGGTGGACAGTGCTTTGGCGTATCCGGCTGGGGAACGCATTCCTTCGACCAGATGCAAATGGCGATTGGCACAAGTCTGACCGGTCCGACGCAGATCATTCTGGAAGAGCCCTGTACGATCCAAGATTCCGGTAAGTTCACTAACCGACCCTATTCCGAAGAGGAGACTGGCGCGGATTACTACCACATGGCGAAGGTCGTTGGTCCTCGTGGGCGAATTAAGGCGCTCTTCCCCAATGGGATAGAGGCGCGTTTTGAGTTGGACGGCGACCGTGGACCGGGACTGGGATGCATTGTGGTCGGCGAAAAGGGAAAATTGGAAATCAATCGTCACAAAATTGCGTCCAATCCCAAGGAGTTGGCGGCGTCCTTGCCTGATGAAGCGCGCAATACCCGGGACGAAACCGTTTACCATCTTGAAAACTGGATCAGTTGCATTAAGTCGGACGAAAAGTGCAACGCCGATATTGAAATCGGACAACGTTCCACGACGATTTGTGAACTCGTTAATATCGTGCGCGCGACAGCGCCGGTGGGCGAGGTGATCTATTGGAACCCGGAAAAAGAAGAGTTCGACAATTTGCCAGAAGGCAATAAGTTGCTCTCGCGCGAACGTCGAGAAGGTTGGGAATTGCCAACGGTCTGAGTTTGACGCGTAATGCGACCACGCAAGGCAGCGCCTCCGCCTTGGGTTCTGTGTTTTTCGAAGAATTTATGCCTGAATGACGGCGACACTACGCGTTGAAGCGAGCCATTCGCAAAGGCGCGCCAGGCGTCGGGCTGAAATTTGAAGAAAATTACTCTTTTTGGAAAAAGACCGGTTGACGATTCTATTTGAGGCGCTATACTACAACTCATCAATCGCGCAAATGAGCGCGCGAGTCCTTGGGGCTTGTGAGCAATGCGCGAACGATATGTTATTTGA
>JAUNMR010000018.1 GCA_030537455.1 Planctomycetia bacterium
AAACGCCTGATTGCCATGGACGTCTTATCAGGTCAACTGGGTTAGCGCCGCCGCGCTACGGAATTGAAACACAGACGAGCCGAGGCTGGTATGACGCTAAGTCGATTAATTTATACAGTTACGTTCTTTCTGATCCTTTTGAGCGGTAATTCGCTCTATGCTCAAAAGATCTATTTTCTCGCATCGGGCGACGTTCGGGACGAAAAAGTTGGTCAGTTCGTTCAAGACGGTCTTGAATTTGTCAACGACGTCATGTCAGAAGTGGTTCCCTCTGACCGTTTAGTTGTCTATAACAAGTCGTCGAACTGGTCCGGTAGTAATATCGAGCGTTCACGCAACGTGCGGCACGACCTTCTCAAGGCGATTGAGAACTGCCCGGTCGGTTCCAATGACACGATCTTTATCTACTGGTGCGGTCACGGCGGTTACGACCAAGGCGGACATTTCCTTTGGATTCGCAATCCCTCTAATCTCGACGCGCTCACGCCAATGCGCCGCGCAGACGTTGTCAATGCTCTGGAAAAGAAGAACGCGCGTCTGAAGGTCTTTGTGACCGAATCGTGCAATGTGTATCAGTCCTTTGAGGTCGATAAGACTGGCTTCGGACCGGAGGCAGACGACGCCGTTCCCCCAATTGTACGCTCGCTCTTACTCGAACCGCGCGGGTTGGTCAATATCAACTCGTGCAGTCCGAATCAAACCGCCAAGGCATGCGAAACATTTGGCGGTCCCTTTACTTACTTTTTGTTTGGCGCTCTTTACGACCAGTGTAATCGTAGTATGTCCTGGCAGGAAATCGTTAAAGTCGTCGACCAGCAAGCCGCGCAAAAAAAACTTCAGCAACGCGTCTACGCCTGGTCGCTACCCGGCGGCGCTTCGGAATCGCCCGTTCGACGCGACGACGTCTGGTCAGACCCGATATTCCACCCGGAACGCGGCGATCGCGTAATTGAGGTCGCCGTGCTCGACAGCGGAACCTACGAAGTCAATAGCGTATCAGAGTTCGATAATATTATCGCCAACGCGCCTAACCCGTCGATTATTCTCACGATCGTCGACCAGCATACCGGTAATCGTTACTACATGCGCACAACGCTCGGCTCCTCCGGTTTCTCCTCCTCGCGCCTGGGCTTGCAGACGTCTAATACCTCCGAACAGGGCGTGCGCGTCGACGGTTATGCCAAAGGCTCCCCGGCCGCGAAATGCCAATACCTCAAAAATGGCGACGTGCAAGAGGTTCGGCGCTAAATATTTATAACACATGCATTAACACTCTTTATAAAAAACGACGGGGCGTCTCTAGCCTGGCGCCTGCGTTATAGGAAAGGCTAAATCAGGGAATCACATGACGTTACGAAGACTCATTCTACTTACGGTCTTCGCGCTCGCGCTTTGTTGTTGCGCGAACGCTCGAGCCCAAAAGCTCTATCTCTTTGCCGAAGGCGATATTAAATCCGCAAATATCAAACAAGGCGATATGTATGACATTCAATTCGTCAGAAAAGTCATGAGAGATAGTATCCCGAGTCAGAGATTCTGTCTTTATAACGACCCAGAAAGCGTTAGCTCAGAATGGCGCGGTCCGGACGTCTCCAACTCTGATAATATCTCACGCGATATCTTTCGTGCAATTGAGTCGTGTCCGGCCGGTTCCAACGATATCGTCTTCTTCTATTGGACTGGTCACGGCGCGTACGACTCCAGTCGCGGTCATTACCTCGCATTACCGCCCGGGAATGGCGATCGTTACGTCTTTCGCAGTAAAATTCTGTCAGCGCTCAAGCAGAAAAATCCTCGACTAATCGTCTTCATAACCGATACGTGTCACTCTCTTATTGACGTTCCTAGCGCGCCTTGCGCGGCGCCGACTATGGAAATGACAAGGAAAATCAGATCGCTCTTTTTCGATTGCCGCGGCGTCCTAGACGCCAATTCATCCTCGCCTGGTCAGAAGTCAATTTCGACGGAGGCTGGTAGTATTTTCACTATATTATTCACTAGCTATTTACAGTCAGACGTCAATAGACCTACTACTTGGAAAGCCTTCTTCTCCGAAATAGACGATTGGTGTCGTCATAACGGCAAAGCACAACGCGTTTACACCTGGAGCTGGCCGACTTCCGGTTCAGGCGGCGGTTCCTCTCCTGACTCCAGTTCCAGTAACGGTTCTTACGCAGGCTGGACAGAAGCGAAATATCACCCAGAAAATGGCGACCGCATTATTCGCGTTCGGGTTGACGGGCAAAACTATACTATCAATAGCGACTCATACTTCCGTTCGGTCATTGGCAACGCGAGTAGTAACGACGTTATTTTGACGCTGGTCGATAATCGTAGCGGGAAGACGTACGACCTGCGCACAATGCTTCGTCCCCGTGGCAATGCCACGCGCCTTGGGATCTATACGCGGGATACCTCCGCTACCGGCGTTTTAGTTTACGGCGTTATGTCCGGCTCGCCCGGCGCGTATTGCCGTATGCGCGTCAATAGTAACGTCGCGCCTGTGCGCGCCTATTGACCTTTGTGACGCCCCCCAACCGCCACGCGCGCTAGGCGCGTTCCCCCCAAAATAAAACGAGGACGCTTTCTTACCAGGCGTCCTCGTTCCTTTTTCTAACTACAGCGCTCCAAGCGTTTGTTACTTATAATTACTTCAAACTATCGCGATAGAACGCGGCGATTTCATCGAAAGGAATCGCGTCGAGATTGTCGTACAGGTCGGTGTGCGAGGCGCCCGGGATAATCAGTAGGCGCTTGTTGTCGCCACGTAGCTTCTTAAAGGCGTCCTCCCCGAAATAGCGCGAATGCGCCTCCTCTCCGTGTATGACCAGTACGGGCGAACGAATCTCCTCGGCAAACGCCAGGATCTTTGCGTTCATATAACCCAACGCGGTAATAGCGTTCCACCCCTGGTTGGAATTGAGCGAGCGCGGATGATACCCCCTCGGGGTTTTGTAGTAGTCGTAGTAGTCCTTAACGAACTTCGGGGCGTCTTCGGGCAAGGGGTCGACGACTCCCCCGGCGCGCTTGTATTCGCCGCTACGATAATCCTCCGTGCGCTGGGCATTTAGCGCGACTCGGGTCTGATAGCGCGCCTCTTCGTCGACCGAATCGTTGTAACCGTAGGCAGTTACGCGCGTCATGTCGTACATGGTCGAGGCAACCGTCCCTTTGATTCGCGTGTCAATCGCCGCGGCGTTGAGCGCAAGACCGCCCCAGCCACAGACGCCGAGGATTCCAACCCGCTCTGGGTCGACCTTCGGGTCGGTCACAAGATAGTCGACCGCGGCGCAGAAGTCCTCGGTGTTAATATCAGGCGAGTTCATATAACGCGGTTCTCCACCGCTCTGACCCGTAAAAGACGGATCAAACGCAATGGTTATAAACCCGCGTTTGGCAAGCTCTTGTGCATACAGTCCCGACGCCTGCTCTTTCACCGCGCCAAATGGACCGCACACGGCAATCGCCGCGACCTTGTCCTCGAGCTCCGCCGGCTCGTAACGATCCGCGACCAGTTCTATTCCAAATCGGTTCTTAAAGCTAACCTTACAATGCACAACCCCTTCACAAGGCGCAAATGTCTTGTCCCATTCTTGATTCTCTGCCATTTTCTTACTCCATCCTGTATTCTCTTGCGCTCGTAGCGCCAAGTCGTTCGTCAACGCGTACCCAACGACAACGCCGATAAGCGCGCAAAGCCACGTCGCTAGCGTTCTAACGCTCATGTTATTCCTCGTTCAACTAGGTTTGTTTATCGCCGACGTCGTTGTGACGTCACGCCTTCACTTTACCGAAATCGCGCGTCAAGTCAAGACTTGTCGCCTCGCGCTCGCCTGGCTATAATAGTCCTTGCGTCGCGACGCGTCGGGTCGTCGCGCGCTGAGTCTCATAGCGTATCCTGCCGTTTTCCCGCCCTTTCCACTCAGGAGTCGTCTATTATGCCGCGAACGAACCGCGCACGCGCGCTACTCTTAGCGCTCTTTCTCCTACTGACTACGTCGCAAATCCTGTGCGCGCAAAGCCCCAACGCATGGAACCCCGCGCAAAGCGACCAGTGGGTCGCCGTCGACCAGCTCGGGCGCGCCCTGCCCGCTAACGCCGACGTCGGCGATATTCGCCCCGATAAATACATCGCATGCTTCTACTTCCTATGGAACGGTCGGCACGGCGACGCCGGTCCTTATGATATCACTAAAATCCTAGCGGAACACCCGGAAGCGAAGGACGATCCCGACTCGCCGCTGTGGGGCAAGCTCTATGCGCCTCACCACTGGGGCGAATCGATCTTCGGTTACTACGTCGGGGAAGACGAATCCGTTTTGCGTAAACACGCGCAAATGCTCGGCGACGCCGGCGTCGACGTGATCTGCTTTGACGTGACCAATCAGCTGACGTACCCGGAATCGTACCGACCGCTCTTTAAGGTCTTCTCAGAAATGCAACAGGCCGGTAATAAAGTCCCGAAGGTAGCGTTTCTCTGTCCGTTCGGCTCGCCTAATAAAGTCGTGCGCGAGCTCTGGCGCGAAGTGTATTCCCAGAATTTCTACCCCGACGTGTGGTTCTACTGGAAGGGCAAGCCGCTCATTCTCGCCGACCCCGATTACCTCAGCCCCGCCCTACGCCTCACAAGTCAAAACTGCGTCCCGATTGAAATCGGCAAAGGCGACGTGCTCGCTCAAACTTTCCGCGCAAAATCCCAATTCAATTCGGTTAACGTCTGTGCGCCGACCTGGAACGATACTAATAGCGCTCTGTCGATCACGCTACTCGACGCCGACGGCAACGTCGTTCTAAAGGTTGATTCCTATGACGTTGTCGACAACCTCGGATTTGAACTTCCTCTGGAAAAGCCCGCGCCGACCGGGGAATATACCATTGAACTGCGTAACGTCGGCCAAGGACGCGTCGGCTGCTGGTCTCGCAACGTTGCCGGGGACGATTACACCGCCGCGGCGAACCAAACGCACAAGGTAGCCGCGATCGATTGGCTCGGCGCCACGAAAAATGGTCAAAAGCTCGCGTCCGTGCTCATGACCTCCGTCTCGCTCTACGACGAAGAACTCGATAACATCTTGAACTTCTTCACCTTCCGTCCGTCTCAGCCGGACTACTTCATCGGTCCGCGCAAGCCGAATCAGTGGAGCTGGCTGGAAGCCTACCCGCAACATGTGTTCTATAACGATCAGGGCGAACCGGAAGAAGTCGGCGTCGGCGTGGCGCAAAACGCTACCGACGGTAAACTCTCGGTAATGAGCAACCCGCGCGCCTATGGCCGTAGCTATCACAACGGTGAAGAACCCGCGCCGGAAGATTGCAACTACTTCGGGATGAACTTCCAAGAGCAGTGGGATCGCGCCCTGGAACTCGACCCGGAAATTATCTTTGTCACCGGTTGGAACGAATGGATCGCCGGTCGCTTCGATATCAACGCGCCCTTCCATGCGCCCACCCCAGTAACCTTCGTCGACCAGTACAACGAAGAATTCAGCCGCGACTGCGAACCAATGGTCGGCGGGCACGTCGACGATTACTATTATCAAATGATCGCTAATATTCGCCGCTTCAAGGGCGTCTCCAAGCAGGAACCGTCTCAAACCGCCGCGATTACCCTCGACGGCGCCTTCGACGATTGGACCGCCGTGCGACCGATTTTCTTCGACACCGCGTGCGACCCGGTTCACCGCGATTGCCGCGGCTGGGGAAAAGGCATGCGCTATTTCAATCAGACCGGTCGTAACGACATACTCGAAACGCGCGTAAGTTACGACAATGCGAACGTTTACTTCTATCTGAAAGTCGCCGACGCTCTACAGGGCGATCTCAAGAGCGATAATTGGCTCGCGCTCTTGCTCAATACCGACGATGACGTTTCCACCGGACATTACGGGGTCGATTACCTCATTCGCGCCAACGCCGAGGGAACCTCCTTTGAATTGCAAAAGGTTACAAACGAGGGCGAAACCGCCGGCGTTCAGAGCGTTTGCAAGGTTGATTCGAGCGCAAAGGGCGCGGAACTTGAACTTACGATCCCGCGCAAAGCGCTCGGTCTCGACGCGGTCGCGCCTTCGCTCAACTTTAAGTGGACCGACGGTCTCGATCCTCTCGGCGACTGGTCGGTCTATACCACCGACGGCGACGCCGCGCCAAACGACCTGTATTTCTATCGTTATCAGGCGAACTAACAAGACTTAGATCTTCATCCACTTACACAAAAAGCGACGTCGCTAGATTTACTCCAGCGGCGTCGCTCTTTTTATTACCTTTGTTTGCATTCGCCAGCGTTTTGTTTGCGTCTGAGAATTTTGAAGAAGGAAACTGTCAGCGTTAATTTGCTGTGGAATAGATTCCAAGTCCTTCTCTTTGCGCGGCTTCCGCAGCTGCGGTAATGCGCGTCTTCATTGCCTTTGAGAAGGAGTACTGCGTTTGCGCACGCGCTAATCCATGTCGCACAAGATCCTCGTTGAGCGAAATGGGATCGTCTTTAAAGTAAACAAAGGCTAATCGCCTGCCGTAAATGTCGAGCTTGGAACCGTCGGTGACCAGGTAGACAACGTTTCCGGCGTCAGCGACGCGCTTTTTGGTGTAGGCGGACGCCTCCGGTCCCCAAGGCTCCACCGGCCAGTTCTTTTTTACCGTCTCCGGCGTGTCCGCGCCAATGAAGCGTACGCGTATGCGCTCTCCGCTCGCGTCGTTCACAATGATCGTGTCGCCGTCCACGCACCGCTCCACCATTACGCGCTCGGCCTCCACGCCCGATCCTAACGCGGTGGTAATCGTAACGACGCCCAAAGCGTCAGGGGCGTCGTAGACGTCGGGTTGAGTTGCGGCAGAGTCGTAAGCGTCGTATTGAGTTAGGCCGCCGTCGTTTGTATAGACGTCGGGACGCTCTTGCGCCTGTTCCTGTGCGGTCTGCGCGTCCTTAGCCGCCTGGCGCGTCTCCTCCGTCTGGTCGCACCGCGCTAGCATGAGCCCAACGACCACAAGCAACGAGGCAATCGCCGCGAGACCGCCCTGACCCTTTTGATTCTTACGACTCTTGTTCGACAAGATTGTCCCGACGACTTCTCTGGCTACTCGACGATCAAAGGTTTGTCTACGTGCCATATCAACCTCAGCTTCTGAGCGTTTATTCTCTCTTTACGACCAATCCTCTAGTCGCACGCTCTATATTTAGCAAAGATTGTCACAATTTGCCAGAGCATTCCCCCTACGACTCAGGCGCACGGTCAGAGTCGTCGTCGGGACAAAAAACGCGCCCCGAAGTGTATCTCCGCAACGCGTTTGGGATATAAGACTATCTAGCTTAAGCTCTTAGCGCATGGAGTACGGGAGAATCGCCTTGACGCGACGCGCCATTTCCGCGAAATCTTCTGGCGTGAGGGACTGCGCGCCGTCGCAGAGCGCGTGCGCGGGGTCGTTGTGAACCTCGACGATCAGCGCGTCGGCGCCACAGGCGGTCGCCGCGAGCGCCATGGGGGGCACAAGCTTCGCCACGCCGGTCGCATGACTGGGGTCAATAACCACCGGCAGGTGGGTTATGCGGTGCAGAACCGGAACCGCAGACAGATCCAAGGTATTGCGCGTGCGCGTTTCGAAGGTGCGAATGCCACGTTCGCAGACCATGACCTGTTCGTTTCCGCCCGCCATAACATATTCAGCGCTGGTAAGAAGCTCTTGCAAAGTATTCGCCAGACCGCGCTTGAGAAGAACCGGTTTGTTGATCTTGCCCAACTGCTTGAGCAACTCGAAGTTCTGCATATTGCGCGCGCCGATCTGAATGATATCAACGTCGTCGAAGAGAGAAAGATGGGCGGCGTCCATGAGTTCGGTAATAATCGGCAAACCGGTCTCTTTTTTCGCCTTAGAGAGAAGTCTGAGACCTTCAGCGCCCAATCCCTGGAACGCGTATGGCGAAGTGCGCGGCTTGAAAGCGCCGCCACGGAGAATCGTCGCGCCCGCGGCCTTAACCGCTTGCGCCACCTCGATGATCTGCGACTCCGTCTCCACAGAGCACGGTCCGGCGATCATCTGGAAGTTCCCGCCGCCAATTTTAACGCCGTTCTCCAACTCAATGATCGTGTCGTCCTCGTGAAAGCGTCGATTCGCTTTTTTGAACGGCTCCTGAATGCGCTGTACGCTCTCGACAATCTCCAGAGCGTTGAGCATGTCGATGTCAACGCGCGAGGTGTCGCCCAGTAAACCAATGATCGTGTGCGACTGACCAACGGATACGTTTAACTGCACGCCCATCGACGTGAGACTCTCCTTTAAATGCTCAATTTGCGTTTGATTCGCGTTCTTCTTCAGGAGGATAATCATTTTTTTGTCCTTTCGGCTAAGTTGCGGCAATGCCGCGGTCAAACTATTTCACAGCGTCCGCTCGACCAAAAAAAAAGCCCCGCGTATCGTCGCAGGGCTTTTACTTCTTGTTCCATCAGACGTCTTTTTAGACTAACTCAAAAAGAGCGCTCTAGCAAAAGCGACAATACGCAACCATCTTCATACCGCGCCAAAAGCGGTAGAAGTAAAAATAGTAGTAATATTGCGTAAAGTTTTGAACGCTAGGCATTTGCTTGCTCTCTATAACGATTCGACGACGCGCCGAACCGCTGTGTCTCTTCTATCAACTCTCCTCATTATGACGTGAAGAACCAAAACGTCAAGCGCGCCCTTTCGATTTTTATCAAGATTTTATCATTCAGTGATATTTAGCTCGCTTATTCCAGTGTTCAATGCGCATAAGATTGAAAAGGACGGAGCTATCTTCTATAATGTCAGAGGTAATCTTTGCGTCTATTGGACGCGTTTTTTCCCGTCATCCCCTTGGAGTCGCTATGCTTCGTCTATACCCTTTCCGTGCGCTCGCGCGCGCGTTTGCGTTTTCCGCCCTGCTCCTCTGCGCCAGCGTTTCTCTCGCGCAAAGCGTTGAACGTATTGACCTTTGGCCCGACCTTGCGCCTGGCGAAACCGTGCGCGAACCCGACGTCGTGGCCGAAGGCAACCCCGATAAACCCGCCCAGCGCGTGACCACGCCCTATCTGCTCGTGAGCAAGCCGGAAAAGCAAACCAAAGACGTCGCCATTCTGATCTTTCCCGGCGGCGGATTTAACGTCTGCTTCTATCACAACGAGGGAGAAGATATCGCTAAGTACTGGAACGAACGCGGTTATCTTACCGCCGTACTGGTCTATCGCGTTCCTCGTCCTGACAACGCTCCAATCTACTCTCGCGCGCTCCAAGACGCTCAACGCGCCGTGCGTATTATCCGCGCTAACGCCGAGAAATACGGCGTCTCCCCGGAGCGAATCGGCGCGCAAGGCTTCTCCGCCGGCTCCTGCCTGTGCCTCCTGACCGCGGTTAACTCCGAAACCGTGACCTATCAGCCGCTCGACGACCTCGATAAACTCCCCGCCAACCTAGCCTTCGCCATTCCCGTCTACCCCGCCTACGTGCTCGACGACGGCGCGCGCGACCCCAATGCCAACAAAGGTCTCGACGCCGCAATTCTCCCAGACTTCCATTTTGACGACCATACCCCGCCGATGTGCCTCATTCATGGCGACGCCGATATCTACTCGCCACTCGGCTCCGTCGAGGTCTATAAGCGCTTGCGCAAAATGAATATCCCCGCGGAAATTCATATCTTCTCCGGCGCACCTCACGGCTTTATGTTCTGGGACGATAAAGTCAACGCCAATACCTGGCTCGACCGATGCTCCGCATGGCTGGAAACGATCGGGTTCTAATTTTTTTCTAACCGCCTCAAGGAGAATGACTTGAAACGCTTCAATCTGTTCTCGCTTCTTTTGACTTGCGCCCTGACATGTCTGTGCCCCATAAGCTTTGCCCAAACGCCCCCAGGGAACGACCAAGCCGCCTCGGCGTCGGCGCAGCTTCCCAGTAAAGACAAGTTCCTCATTGTCGTGCTCGCGGGTCAGTCCAATATGGCGGGTCGCGGCAAGGTCGCCGACTTTGATAAAACGCCCGTGCCCCGCGTGTTTATGCTCACACGCGAGGGACAATGGGTTCCTGCCGTTGAGCCGGTTCATTATGACAAATCCGTGGCGGGCGTTGGACCGGGTCGTGAATTCGCGCGTCTTCTCGCGGAAAGCAATCCCCAAATTGCGGTCGGTCTGGTTCCCACCGCCTGTGGCGGCTCGCCAATTGACTCCTGGACCCCTGGAGCTTATTGGGGTCAGACGAAATCTCACCCCTACGACGACGCGCTCGCGCGTGTGCGTCGCGCACAAGAGGACGGCGTTCTTGCGGCGATCCTGTGGCGTCAGGGCGAAGCGGACTGCTCGCCCGAGAAAGGCGCGGAGCATCTAGAGAAACTCAAAGCGCTCTTCGAAAGATTTCGCCAAGATTTTAATTCGCCCGAGGTTCCGATCCTTGTGGGCGAACTCTACCAGTACCCGAACCCCAGCGTCGGCGCCAGCCTCGTGCGTCAGGCTCATATCGACGTAACCAAAGAATTGCCACGCGTTGCGTTTGTCTCCGCCGAAGGCGCGACTCTCAACCCCGATAATGTTCATTTCGACCGCGATAGCCAAATCGAACAGGGTCGTCGGTTCTTCCAAGCTTACCAAGAGCTTGTCGCTGAACAGCCGAAAGAATAACGCATCCTGCGCCGCTACGCATCGGACAAACGCCAAAAAAAACGCGTCGAGTATTCGTTACCCGGCGCGTTTTTTATGGTCTTCAATTCTCAACGAGTTGTGAACGCTAGCGTTGTAAAAATCGCCATAGTCTTTCTGGGTCGGCGAAGTCCGGCACGATGGCGTCGGCTCCCGCGGCGAGTAGGAACTCGCGTTTGTGCGCATTGACGCCCTCTCGCGTCGCTTCGTTCGTGGCAAGCCCCACGGCGTAACCACCGACGCTCTTAATCGCCGTTATATCAAAGCCGCCGTCGCCAAAGCCGATGAGCTCCTCACCGCTCCATGCGTGCGTGCGCATGAGATCAGCAAGAACTTGATTCTTCTCGTAGGACTTGCCCGTGTCGCTGGCGCCGTAAATCCCAAGTTCAAAGAGATTGTCAATTCCAAGTCGTTTGCACTCGCGATTGAGTCGCTCCTGGTCTGTGCCGCTGGCTAGGCACAACGCCACGCCATTGGCTTTGAGAAGCTTGAGGAACTCAATAGCGCCGGGCGTTACCACGTCGGCAATCGTCTTCGCGCCAGAATCGACCTGTGCGAACTTGGCGTCGACGAGCTTATCGAGTTCTACGTCGTACTGTAACTTGTACTCCAACGGCGTCTTAGGCGTTCCGCCACGCTTTTCAACTTCTCGCGCTAAATGCTCGCCCAACGCGATCATCGGTCGACCGGTTTCCTTCTCAATGTAAGCGCGCACAAGGGTTTCGTATTCGCTAGGATCGGCGCCCTCGACTTGGGAAAGGGTTTCACATGCGCATCGTGTCACGGCGTCTTGCCAGCCGCACCGTAGCGCGGCGACTGTGCCGTCGAAGTCAAAGAACGCCGCTTTGATCTTGCGCCCGGTCGGGGGATATTTCACAATCTCAATATCAAAGTTCACCGGCAGAACCCGTTGCATAAGCGACACAAGCGCGTGCTCATAAAGCATGTGCATGTCCTCGAGTTGCTCCATGGAATTCGTCGGGGCAATGAGTATTTCATCGCAGAAATCCTTCATTTTACCACCGTCGCGCCCACCGAACCCAATGGTCGTAAGTCCCATTTCCTTAGCAACTTGCAGACCTTTGACAATATTCGGCGAGTTGCCGCTGCCGCTGAAGACGATCAAGACGTCGCCGGGATTGGCGTAGCTGCGCAGTTGAATCGCGTAGATATCTTCATACGCAAAGTCATTCGCCAGACAGGTTACAATCGGCGTACTGTCGTTAAGGCAGACCGCGCGATAGCCCTCTCGACCACACACGCGCGCGCCCTTGAGCAGGTCGTTGCACATATGCGACGCGGTCGCCGCGCTTCCGCCATTGCCCGCGGTGTAGATTCGAGCGCCTGTCTCTTTGGTCTTTAAGATAATTTCGCCGATCTTCGCGAGCGTTCGGAAGTTCGAACGCATAAGATCTTCTGCAACTTGCCCGGCATATTGAGTTAGGAAATTCGCCGCGGCGTCAATTTGGTAATTCATACCTACGCGCCTTTTGTACGCAGTGCGCCTGTGCCTTTGTGCATTTACACACGCCGGTTCTGACACAACCCATAGAACGTTAATCACGTAACGCCGACGCCACGTGCTCACGCTCCCCTTTATATCTTGGAGCATTATAAAACGCTAGTGGTAGTTGACAAGTCCCCAAAGTTGAATTCAACCGTCTGCTTGCCGCCGTCTTGCGCGTTCCCCCCGATACCCTTGAAAGTGATTCTGAGTGGGGATTAGCCCCATATTTTGCAAAAGAGAGTTGAAAAAATAGCGCCTAGCGATTATACTCAAGTCATGTCGCGCCGTGCTTGCCTCGGCGTAATAGATCACACGTGGCGAGGTTCACGTGTCGTTCGGATTAGTGACACAGAGCCCATAGGAAGAATGATATGGAAAATATGGCAGTTGGCGTTTTCGCCAGTATCGACGCCGGTTTGGGCGTTAAGCTAGAAGTGGTTCGCGACCTCGGTATTAAGACCATCCAACTCCACACGCCTGCGAAGGAATCCCGTACGCCCGAAAATGCGAAGGCGTTCCTGGCCAAACTGAAGGACTATGACATTACCACGACGGTTGTCTTCCTGGGCTTCGAAGGCGAATCCTACGCGACGATCGCCAAAGCTGCGGAAACGGTCGGCTTCGTTCCGGCCGCGACGCGCGCCGCTCGTCTGCAAGAGTCCCGTGAGATCGCGGATTTCGCGAAACTCCTCGGCGTCGACGCGATTGGCTCCCACATTGGTTTCGTTCCCCACGACTCCTCGTCGACCGAATACAAAGAAATGGTCGCCGCGATCCAGGAATACTGCGATTACCTCAAAGGAAACGGTCAGCGCCTTCACCTTGAAACCGGTCAAGAGAAAGCGGAAAACCTCCTTGCGTTCCTCAAAGACGTCGGTCGCGATAATATCTTCATCAACTTCGACCCCGCGAACTTGATCCTCTACGGTATGGACCATCCGATCGACGCGCTCAAGCAGGTCGCCCCTTACGTTCGCTCCTGCCACTGCAAAGACGCGTTGCCCACCACCGGTACCCCGGGAGTCGATTGGGGACAAGAAGTGCCCTTCGGGCAAGGTCAAGTCGACGCGAAACTCTTTATTAAAACCCTGAAAGAAATCGGCTACACCGGTCCGCTTACGATCGAACGCGAAATTCCCGAAGAACCCGAACGCCAAAAGGCGGAAATTGGTCAAGCGCTCGAACTGATCGAATCGATTAAGGCGTCGCTGTAAGCTATTGCGTCTTGCGATTTATCTATCCTCTGCATTGCAATCAGTCTAGCATGACATTACGATTGCAAGACAGTTGCTTTATACCTCCAAAGGAATACTATGGCGAGTTTACGTAAAGAAATTCCCCATTGCCTAAGTCAAGACGAAGCGGCGCGCCGCATTCGTGAGCGCATCTCCTCTGAAAAGATCAATAAGGCCAATGTCGTTAAAGTCACCAAAGAAGTTTGGATCGACCCGTATAACCTCGATTTCGCCATGACGATCTTTAACTACCGAATCGACGGCTCCCTCGGAATCGGCGATTCCACGGTCGCTCTGACGCTTAACCTCCCCATGGGCGCCAGCGTCTTCAAAGGGGTGATCGAAGAACAAATCAGTCAGCAGATGAATACGCTTTTGAACTAACGCGCGTCTGCTCATTTCAACGCCAAAAAAACGGTCGCTCGTTCATCGACGCGACCGTTTTTGACGCTTCGCGTCGCGCTTGCTAGACCTCACACTTCCGCAAGCTGACCGACGCTACAACGTCCCTTCATATTGATAATATTTCTTCTATAAATCTTTTTTCATACTACTTTAATTCAGTTCTTCTCAATATCGACGTACTGCGGGCGCGCTACTATTGAGGTTGACGTTGGCGGCGTTAGGCGCAACGTTGTGATTTATATTCTGTCTACCAGTTCCAACAGCGGCGTTCGCCATCCCCGAGGGGGCAACGCTTGCAATTGCATTGGGGTTAAAAAACGGGTTAAGTTCTCGAATCGTCGCATTACCAGCGTTATTTTGAATAGCGCTAGATTGGGAAGCGCTCGTGTTCGGCTGTGAAGAGATCGAACCGGCTCGCGTGGTAGTATTCGCGCTATTGCCCCGTTGATCGGTTGCTACCGACGTGAAACGCCTGTCAGAGTTTAGTTCATCGTCGCGCGACCTTGTGGTTAGCCCGGGAAAGAGCCAGCTCGGTTTGCTCGGCGGATTAACTTGACCACGTGCAATTTCATTACCATTCGCGGCGGTATTCGGCACGACTCTTGTCGTCGCTAAAACGTTGTTTGAAGCCGAATTAACTCGTGAATTATTCGCAAGTAATCCTTGTTCGACGCCACGGGACATGTCGTTCCATTCGGGCAAAGAACGCGCGTTTGGCAATTGTGCAGGACAACCGGCAAGATCCCATTCCTTGAGCCAGCCGACCCATTCTAACTGTAGCGCGCCAAGCGACTCACAGTCATAAAACTCTTTAACCGCACGATTCCAGTCGTTCGTCTGCATTGCCGTCTTGGCGAATTCCATCAGGCGTCGACGACCGCCAACGAGAATCAGGTACTCACAAATCGAGAAAGATTGCGAATAAAAAGGAGTTAGATCTTCAGGATAATCCTTCATAGCAACCATTTTATTAAATGGAATACCACGCTGATTATGGACGAAACTCACGAGCATTTTGCGATAATGCGTTCGTACCTCGTCCGCTTCCACAGAGGTCGCCATTCCTTCGTCTAACCATCGTGGCGCAGGAGCGCGTAGGTAACTGGCGATAATCGTGTGAGTTACTTCATGTGGTAAAACGGAGTCGAGGATACGTTCCTGTGAACCTTGCAAGGACATTTTCCAGCCAAAGACTTCTCCGCCGTCGAATTTAAAGGAGGTCTCTCCCCCGGCAACGAGATCTTGTGCGGTTTGAACCGTAACCACACAGGGACGCGACCATCGCGGTAAACGCTCGCCCAGCCATAATTCCGCCAGTCGCGCACGATAGATCTCCGCGGCGTCGCCAACACGCGAGGCGAACTGGTAATCGTCAGCGTGCACAGAAAAATTCGCGGTATGATAGACCGCGGCGTCACATGTGGAATAGACGGCGCACAACGCCATAACTACAGAGATGAGCGCGACGACAACGCAACGTGTCGAACACGCGCGTTTGCACATACGTATAATAGCAGAATCATAGCCGTACGAAAAACGACGGCAGAGTAGAGCCTCCATGCTCACGCTCGACCTCCTTGACCATGCTCATGCCGCGACGTCGCCGTACGCAGACACGTTGATATGTACTACGTAATCCTCACGTAGTTGTTAACCCAACTGCTCGCTGTGCGCGTTGACTTAACACGTAGGAAGCATAGTCTTTTTTTCATTAGATTCAAAGAGCGTTTTATAAAAAAACTTCTCCCCCAGACGCTAGCGTTCCCAATCGGCGCCACGGGTTTGTTCACTTGTCACCTTCAGTAGAACCTTGCCCGCCGGGGTTCTAAACGGTTCTGATATAATGCGAAACTCACAATCCATATTGAGGTATTCGAAGTCAAATGCGCGTGTGAGCTCCTCCACGCTACAGGGTCGGCGTAGCGTCGTCCAGATAATGATCTTGCCCGGCTGGCTTTGCTCTACCTGGATCGTTCGCGCTAGCGCCCACGTGTTCTCTCGACAGGACAAATTCAAGTGGGTTATGGAGAACTTTTCTCCCCCCTTGTCGACAATGTAGTCGCCAAATCTTCCCCGATCAATACAGAAGGCGCGCAAGATACCGTCGCGCGTCTCCTGTGGCGTCACGTCGTCGTCGACTCGATAACGGATCAAGGGAGACGCATAGTTCCAGTAGCATGTGCCGACCAGAGAGCACAGACCGTCGTCGATGCTCGTTTCACAGAAACCATAGCTTTGCAACGGTTTATATCCGTCGCGCTCCGTCTTTTCTGGCGCTAATATCGCACGTTCAGCATGACCATACCAAGACGTTGTGGGCCGCCCCGTGACGTCTTCGATAATACGACGCATTGAAGGGAGAGGAAACTCCGACGCCAAAAATGACCCGCGAAGAGTTGAGCGCAAGACCGCGTTCATCTGCTGAACGCTCGCGTCTGTAGAATCAAGCCATTCGGCAAAAGAGCTAGGATAGCCGCGGTAAAAACGCACGTTACGTCGCCACGGCGCGAGCTGTAAAAAAGAGCGCGCAATCTCCGTACGAGGATGATGAATATTCAAGACCAGCGCGTGTCGTAAAGCGTCGTAATAAACCGGCGAGGCTGTCGGTTCCAGGGCGATATTCAATAGGAGGTCACGCTGACGATAGCCTAAACGTCCCCAAATCATGTGCATGTGCGCCCACTCGTTCCCGACCTGTTCCGGAGCGGAATAGAACTTAAAGGGTTCTCCAGTCGAACCGCCGGTATAGGTCAACGTGCGACCATGCCAGGGCGCAGAGCGGTCGTTCAATGGCACGTCACGCAGCAGCGCCTTGCTCGTCATGGGAATCTTTTTGATATCGTCAAAGGATTTCAAGTCGTCTAAAGAGAACCCGTTTTCTGCGTAATAGTCCCGATAAAACCGCGTGTGTTCCACTGCGTGCACGACAATTGCACGTACGTGTTGAAATATAAACTGCCGCTGCTCTTGCGCCGTGGCAATATTCTGGAACCAGTCCATGTCCCTAAGCGCGCGCCGATAAGCGGCGCCAAAGCCGGGACGTATGCGGTATGGCACATGCGCAAGAAGACAGCCCAAACTCTGAGGGGTTCGAACAGCGTATCTTTTTGCAAGGCTTAAAAGCGTCATAGCGCATCCCCCTGGAAGTTTGCGCCCTTCCCCAGGCGCGCGCGAGAGTTCTCTTGAGCGTCACGATAGATCGCCATTAGCATGTCATAATTACGTTCATGAGTAAATTCACTTCGAAATTTCTCAAGCGCTCCTCTGGAAAGACTGGCGCGCAATTCACCGTCCGCAATGATTCTCTCAACCGCACGGCAGAAGGACGCCGTGTCGTTGGCATTGTACAGAAGTCCTGATTTTTCATGAGTTACAATCTCGCGACGTCCTCCTAGGTCAGAAGTAACCACCGGCGTTCCCGCTCGTAACGCCTCCAATAAAGTCATAGGAGCACATTCGTACCACACCGATGGAAAGACCAAAAAGTTTGCGCGCGCGATTAGTTGCAACGTTTCAGAATGCTCGCGCGCGCCCAGCCAACGCACTTGTGGAACATTAGGTAAAACGCTCGCGAGCCAATCGCGCTCCGGACCGTCGCCGACAATCGTCAGGGGATAATCGATTTTCCGCCATGCATTGACCAGAAAGCGCACGCCCTTTTCCGGCGCAAGTCGACCGACAAAGATCGCGCCTAACGTTTCGTCCTTATGAACGCGGTCGTTAGCCTCCTGAATTCCAGTCTCTAACTGCGGCAAAAAATTCGGTTTATAATAGACGCGTCGCTGTGGCAACCCGCCTTGGATAAAGAGTTCTCTCGCAAACAGTGTCAGAGCAATAAAGGCGTCGACGTTCTGCACAACTTGTCGTCGCGTCGCACGATAAAAAAGATACTGTAATACACGCCCTTGCACAGAGGCGGCGCACCCTTTTCTCCACAACGCCCTTTCCGGACGTGACGTCATACACTCCTGGCAAAGCGTTTGACCTCGGCGAAGCTGTCCACATGGGGCGAGGAGACGATAGTTGTGTAACGTTAAAACGGTCGGCACATTGGCGTCACGCGCGGCCTGAAAGATCGCGGGGGTAATGAGATACTTGTAGTTGTGCACGTGTACGACGTCGGGGCAAAAACTTTCAAGCGTTGCCCGAGTGTGCTCATAGACCTCACGGTCGCCGGCAAAACGTAGCGGCACGGTTATGCGCCGTCGCCACGGCAACTTGTCAATTTCGCTATTAGCACGCACATAAGTAACAACGTCATGACCAAAACGTCGTAATAGCGCGACTTCCTGCTCAAAGACAATCGCCTCCCCCCCCTGAGCAAAGTCGCCGTAATAGTTGTGTGCTACAAGTATTTTCACATTTTATCCTAACGTATAATCAAACGTGCCTAATGAACAGCTCAAACCGCAGTCTAACGGTTCGATTGTCTATTGCGAAAAACGGAATGGAAGAAACCGCTAGATTCCCCGCCACTGGACGGCTTTACGTTGTGACGCCTGTGACTTTGTCCTTTTTCTTCCTTGGTCGTCAATTCGTCCTGGTTCACCTGTCGTGGCTCGTCGAATTCCTGCTGGAATCCCTGCTCAAAGACCGCGTCGATCAACTGACGCGTACTCTTGCCATCGTCAGGACAACTCTGCGTATGGTCAGTAGCGCTGACAAGATTTTGCCCCCCTTGATTCCAAAGAAGTTCCATAAGCTCGCTTTCAGAGAACGTCTCATCGGACTCATTCGTCACGTCGCTTAACGCTTCCGGCGCCGGGATTACGTCAATGTTAGCGTCTTGCTCAATTGGACTTGAACATAACGCCACGTCCTCTTCTTCGTCGACGTCGGCTTCATCGTCGTCTTGTACGCAGTCGGGAAACTCGATAGCAAAGAAACGCTCCAAGCTCACGTCTTGCAATGGTATTTCAGCTAAAGCGTTAGCCGCCCAATTAAAGACGCTTGTGGAATCGTGCTCGGCGTGCTTTTCAGAGCTATCTTCACATTTATCGTCCTTTACGTTCTTCTTAATCTCCCCCCCTGGCACATGAGGCTCAGCGCCGTGCGAGTCTACTTCGGACGCGCAGTGGTTTACGCTATCGTCAGCGTCGTTGGTCTCTGACGTCGTCTGAAGAGCGCCGTCGAGCACAGACGCCGACGCGTGGTCGTCATAGACGCGCGCCTTCAACGCCAAGGCGTCGGCATGTCCGTGCGAGAATAGTACTGGCGACACAGACGTGTTTTCTTGCGCCTCTAATTCTGTTTGATTCTCTCGTTTCCCCCGCTCTAGCGGGTTCTTCGCTCGCGACGCGTTCGCGTCCAAAAGCTCAGGCGCTTTGGTTTCGTACTCCTGCGTCCCAGAAACGTTCATTGCCTCAGAGCCGTGATCTAGCGCCGTCTCGGTTTCCGGAACCAATTCATTGGTAAGTTTCAGTTCTTCCTGAAGTTCCGATACGTCGGTCTTATCCTTCCGAGTGGAATCGTCAATCTGACTCTGTTCTGATTCGGTACTGTTCGTCTCTTCTTGGCAAACAGAAGCGCCGACGTCCGATTGCATTGGCGCTTCGGCGTTCACAGTACGCGCATATTTAGCGTATTCGCTGTATCGCCACAGTAGCCCGCGTTCGCGTTGCCAATGTGCCAGGGAAGCGTCGTACTTAGCGCGTTCTGTGAGATACGCCTCAAACGCCGCCTCTTTCTCTTTCGCTCGACCATAACAGTAGTGCATTAGGGTCAAGAGCATAAAGAAGGTATAAGTTGCCTGAAATAGACCGGTAAAGAGTCCCATAAGAATAATGAATAATGCGCTAGCACGTATCATCCAGAATTCTAACATGTTACGATAGAGGTCGTACCCAAAAGTAAGAATTTTATAGGCAATAGCACAGTAGAAGACCGCGCCAACTAAACCATATGAGGTTAGAAAGTCAAAGAAGTCGCTGTGAGCGCCGATATACGCCCCACATGCCTGGTACATAAGTCGACGCGTAAACAGATAGCCCTGACCAATGAAGAGCGACTCGGCAGAATTGGGTGAAAAGAGGTTTTGCAAACACGCCACGACCAGTTTAACGCGCCCACTGCCGCCGTCGCTTTGGATATTACGCCAGCGCAAAAGTATAACGTCAGCTGGCGTCAATAGTAACGCCACGACAATCAATAGCGCTACGACAATGAGCGCATAGGACGTTTTAAAACGCCCACGACTCATTGTCCAAATGAGAGTATAGCCTAACACAAGGACGACGCCCAATTGCGCGGCGCGATTGTAACTTACCAGGAGGACAAAAAGAGCAAGCGCTAACGTGGCTAAATATAACGGTTTCCATCTGGTTCGTGTGAGGAGCCAATAAAGGGATAGAAAAGCGCCTAAAATCACAAAGGCGACAATCATCTTTCCGGAGACGTACGCCGCGCCAGTGGTCGCATAAACCTCGTTGTAAATCGAATCGACGTCTTGTGTTTGAAAGGCTCGTAAGGCAAGGAGCCCTTGAATCACCGAGCCAAGCCAAAAGGAACGTGCAAGCCTCTCTAGTGCGGACATAGTAAAGCCGCCCGCGCTAGAGAGAAAGGCAAAGAGAAACCATGTGAGAAAACGCGCGGCATATGTCAACTCTACCATGCGCTCCTCTTGCGCATAATAGATCGCAAAATAAATTGCGACAAAGACGAAAAAAAACGCAGCGAGAACCCAAACGTTCCCCAGGTCAAAGACTGACTTAAAGCGTACGCGCGCACTACCGATTAGCGCAAAGATCGTAAGGATCTGTAACGCTTGAATAGGCGCGGATCCGGCGCCTTCCACACTGACGTTGCTCATAAGAAAATGAGTCGCAAGCGGATATAGTATCGCATACCAACAGAGAAAGCGCAGGGCAATTTCTTTGTTCGAAAGCATGAGAATACCGCCAATGCCACGTGGTTCGTCGGGGTCAACTATTCGGGTCTACACAACGTTTCGACAAAGCGCTCGAGTATTCGAACGCCTAACCGTTAGATTACTATACCTCGCGCTTTAACGCAAGGGATTCCATATTTTTCCCCAATCTTCTGCTAATGATCGTGAGGAAAACTTCGACGCATGTGCGATCGCCGCGCTTCGTAAAGACGCCATAACAGCAGGGTCTTTCACAAGTTCAGTAATAACTCTGGCAAATTCCTTGGGGTCGCGTCCGACAAGCGCTCGTCCCGCTGAGTTATTATCGACGAGATCCATCGCGCCGCTGACATTGGTCGTAACACAAACCGCTCCGCAGGCAAGCGCCTCGGTAAAGGCGACAGACCAGCCCTCTCGGTACGAGGCGCTCAGGTAGACGTCCGCGGCAACGATTCGCTTGCGCGTCTCACTGGGGGGTAAAAAACCTTC
This sequence comes from Planctomycetia bacterium, assembly GCA_030537455.1. Lineage (GTDB taxonomy): Bacteria > Planctomycetota > Planctomycetia > Pirellulales > Thermoguttaceae > RUG369. Next base: position 21,139 of record JAUNMR010000018.1, read on the forward strand.
AAGCCTTACGTTTTCCGTTAGTCCTAGTTGCACAATGCGTCGTTGTAGCGCTACGCGATCCTCGCCGTCGCCAATAAAGGTCATGAGCGTCCTTGGAAACTCTTGGCGTAAAATCCTCGCGATTTCAAGCGCTAACTCCCAACCCTTTACCCAACATAGTCGTCCAACCAGGACAATCCTCGGGAAAAAATTCTGCCAGCCTAACGCTTGAGACGTCACGTGAGAATCCCCGGGGTAGAAGACGTCGGGATCGTAACGCGTGGGGAAGAAATGGATTGGAAATTGTCCGAGTACGCGTCGATTCTCTTGGGCAAATCGAGCGATCGTCTCACGATCGGCTGAAGCTAAAAGCGCCGCTGGGCGTAACGCCACAAGGTCACGCGTCATTTTATGGTGAAAGTAGCCCGACAAGGGACGCAGATAAGGATAACGCGAGACCTCCACCGGGTTATTAAGACCGGCAAAGCGATAACAGAACGATTCCCAGGAATACCGTTTCAACACGCCTAAGACCTCGGGAGAGTCACAGATGAGATTACGCGTGGGTATTTCACGAATCGCAGGCAGATATTTCGCAATTCGTCGTCGTAAAATCAATCGACGCGGAACCAATGGTCGGCGCGATTTATTCTCCGGCGCATAGGAACCGATATTAAAGCGCCATATTTTCACGCCATGCCAGTCCATGATTCGCCATTGTCCAATCGGCGCGTCTTCCCTGGGATTTTCACAAGGCGCGACAAGCGCTAACTTTGAGCCTAATGCATTGAGCGCTTGTATCGCAAAGGCAGTTTGCCCGCCGCGTGGCGAACAGGTCGGATCGCCTGGACTCAAATAAATTGCGCGCGGTTTGGACTCGAGCATTTTTCACTCCTGACAAACAGCCGACTCTTTGACACGGCTAAAGGCAGTAGGATTCTAGTTTTACTAGCTATGACACAGTGCGTTATCAAACCTCTTTTTGACCACGATGTAACAGTCGTACAATCGCTAAAACTTGGGTGGACAACATTACGAGATACGCCGCTATAAACGCATACGACGTTCCGAGCGCGCCGGCATTGTGCAGGTAGGCATGTAACGCGGCGTAACCGAGGGTCATGCACCATAACGCCGTTGTCACAAATCGGGTCCACATAGCTCCGAGGCTAGTCAAAACGCTGGAGCACACGTTCGTAAGACTCATCGTCACACAAGTCAAAGCCGCAACAGTCAAGACGGCGACGCCCTGACCAAAGTCATCGCCGAACGAAAGCATAATCTTTTGAGAAAAGAGGATTACGCCCAAGGCAATCGCAAGCGTGAAGAGGAAATTCACGCCTAAATTATATAGCGCCGTCTTAATGAATCGAGTACGATCCTTGAGCGCATTAAGTTCCGATAGCGCCGGGGTAATAACCTGACTGGCCATAACGGGTAGATACAGCGCGGCGGTTTGGATCTGTCGTGTTGCGTCGAAAAGCCCGAGTTCTGTGGCGCCGTTTTGACCTCGCATGATTAAGATTGTGGCACACCACGTCGCCCCGCTCATCGAGAGGGAGATTAAAGTCGATGGAAGACAAAAATTCCATAAAACCGCCGCCTCACGCCAGCAGTTCCAAAAGGAATATTGTACGCCGAAACGACGCGTTAACCGTGAAATCGCGTAGCTGTTACAGCAAAAGTTCACAATCGTTCCGATAGAGAACCCTATCACCGCGCCGGTAAGACCAAAGAATTTCGAGCCAAAGTAAAAGAACGGCGCCGACGCCAGGGCGCTAATCGTTAATGCAATCGAGGTCTCACGAAACGCTTGAAACCCGGCGAGCACGCCAACTTGCGCGCCAACCAGCGCGGTAAAGACCAAGAGCGGCGCGCCTAATCGCACTTGCGCAACCAAATGGGGAGAGTCGATCATTCGTGTACAAATAATCGGCGCAAGAATCACAAAGACCAGCGCAACGGTAGCGCTCGTAATAAAAGTGAAAAGATAGTTGAGCGCAACGATTCGTCCAGCGCGCACACGGTCAGTCGCAAGTAGCTCTGCAACATATTTTGCGGCAGTTCTACCCATGCCAAAGGTCGCCACCGTCACAAAAGCGTTCACCGAGGAGCGCACAAGACTAAACTCGCCATAAACCGCCGCGCCTAGAACTCGTGCGACAAGAATCGTGGTCAAAAGAGTTAGCGCACGCGATGGAACCGACCCGAGAGTTAACCAAAGGAATCCATGCGCAAGCTTCATCGTAAGGCGAGAACGTCGGAACCATAAAACACGGTTCTGTAACATGACGTACAATGGCGTCATACCTCCCAACGTTCCGGTAACAATGTCCTTTGGCGTCATTGTGAATCTCTAATTCTCAAATCAGGACAGTACGCCTAGTTCATGCATCAACCAATAATGCAACGACCTTCTCTTACTGACACAAGTTAGACGCAGGCATAACTGGGCAAGTTCCATAATGTACGCCAAAGTCGTCGTAACGCTACACATAGACTTACAGAATAAGCCAAAAGATTAATTCGTCAAGTATCTTAGCGGCAGTTCAAACCTCACGACGTCGCACGATCGACTTCTCAGATTATGAATAACGCCGTCAAGTAGGTAATTTCTGTGACCTCCAAACGGGTTGTCATTAATAGACGATAGCAAAACAATAACCTCGCCTACCAAGGACAAGAGGCGCGCTCATTAAGAATAACACAAGCACACAAGACTCAGCGTTGTCATGCTAAAAGCGACGTCCAGTTCGAATCTATCATTCAGCGCTGACGTCGTCGCCTGACCTTTTTCCCTTCGTGCTCAGCGGCACATATGCCTTTTCTATATCAATACGTTCAAGTTCTTTCTTTTCAAAGCCTTGTGCTTGTGTTCGAAAGATTTTAGCGCTCTTCGACGCCAACGCTACTTGGTACGCTTGCTCGTCCTTATAGATCTCAAGTGTTCGCCATACATTGGGCGCATCTTTCTCCGCAGTGATAAAGACGCCGAGCGCCTCGTTTTCGCGAACGGCGCGTCTGGCTTGGGCACGTATCAGCGCGCGGTATTCCTCGATTTTTTCGAGATCCACTTCAAAACGTCGGATGACTAAACGCGTTCCCACACCGTCTTGGCATTGTTGCATGGCAATAGGTTCAACCTCAACGATCGTTAGACTCTTTAAAATCGGTTGACGCGCCTGTCGATACCTCTGAAAAGCTTCGCTTCCTACATGTAGTTCGTAAGCGCGCTGGTCTTCATAGATTTCCAGGAGTCGTAAGGTATCGGGTTCTTTTTCCGACACGCCGCCATACAGCGCGTATGTTCCGGCTTCCTTCTTCACCTCAGGAGCGACGTGTTGAACCGCAAACTGCTGCATTTGCTTCATCTGTCCAGGCGTCGATTCCAAAATCGCCCAGTGAACCATTGGCGCTTCCCCCTTGGGCGTGCGAAAGACCTCGGCTTTCAAAGAAGCGGTAGCAAGTAATCCTACGGACGACATTATTAAACCTAAGGTTTTTGCTATTCTCTTCATATACATAACGTTACATATCCCTGGAAAAGATTTGACTGAGTCTATACTATTTTCATCCTCGAGAAGTTTCGGCAAGGGGCGCCTGCCACGCCCCAGTTATCTACGTCATTTGCACCGGCGAGCACGTAGAAAAAGAGTTGGTCCACGCCCAAGATTTCACTGGCAACTCGTGTTGTCTCGGCAATCAACCGTTCCTTTTGCTCTTGTGTGGGGCGAACCGCTTCGATCGTAATAATTGACATAGGCGTTTCTTCTTTTAATTGATTGAAGTCTTCTGACTATCACATATACCTGACATTGGCAACGCCACGATATATTCGAACTTATCGGGATATTCACGGCATAAGGAATGCGGTTCTGCATTAAGACAGACGACAACTCGCGCGCTAAAGAAACGTCATCGCCCACTAGAATAGGGCTTGGCATGGCGTAGATAGCAGGCTGTTATCGATATTGGCGTCCTATATAAATTTCATATGATTCTCCACACGTCAATTTAGCGCGGAAAACCTTCCGCCTCTTTAGGATCAATTCCCAGGCTTCTCATTCCCTCCAGATACGAGGGCAAGAAGCGATAGAAATAGAGATCGACTCACGGGCTCGACTTTGTACCGTTCGCGTTCAAATTTGGAGGTTTAGCCAAATGCGCCGTCGCTCCACTGCATACTACGGTCGTTTCATAGAGGACTCCCGGGCGTTTAAACCCTTTTAGTCAATGTTACACAACAGGGCGCGGCATATCAATTACCACGACGTAAACGTCTTCGCCTGTTTATGATCGAATGTATATGCGAAGAATGACAGACCATTACGCAATCCAGTTCAAGACTTTGCCAAACGCTTGACTTCGAAAAATAATTGCAGTACCTTATTTAAAGTCGCGTCTTATTCCATCGTGCGCATTCGCCGTGATTTATAAGAGCGACGTCAGAGATATCAACGCGAGCGCCCGGCTATGTGTTCACAATAAGAATCAAACTCCTTACTGTCACTCACTTGCAACGCCGCGAGAACAACTCTATCCCTCAAAGGATCTTCATTATGCAATACCGTCTTTTAGCGTGTCTTTTGACGTCAACGCTTCTGACCTTCGCTTCCGCGCGTGCAGACGACGCCCTTGACAGTCTTCCTCCGGTTGCGTCAGAACTGCGCGCGAAGGTCGTCGACTATATGCGCGCTGCCGCCACGATCGAATGGACGCCAGCGGAAGACATTCCTTATTGGACTTCTTCTCAAAATTTTACCTTCAAAAAGGGCGAAACGTACTACGGTATTCCGTATACACAGTTCTCTCGTAATAACAATCTGGATTCCTTCAAAAGCCAACTTAAGGACGTCGACGGAGTCCAAACGTACGTCGGTCCGAGCGCTTTTGACTCCTATTGGGGGTCGGACTGTTCCGCGTCAGTGTCTAACGCGTGGAAACAAGCGGATCCAAATTACCCCGCGCTACTGACAAGACGCTTGATTCCCGACCGTCCAAAGGAGGTCGTTGCCGTTGGCGAGTACAAATGCAACTGCTATGACGACACACGTGTCGTTGTCAAGGAAAACGGCGCTGACGTCATGAAAAAAGCCTACGCCATGCTCCTCCCCGCCGACGCCGTTGTTATGCACTACGACTACGACGGTCATATCATGCTCGTCATGAAGAACGAACCGGAAAAGGAACGGCTCTTTATCTGCGACCAGACCGGTTGCTCCAATGGGACTCCGCGTGGTCAAAACGGTCGTTCGACCTTCCGCGTCGACTGCGAGTATAGCTACGATCAACTCCTCGAATCCGGGTATATTCCCATAGCGTTAAAGAAGATCGACGACGCCACATACGAACGCCAACTCTTTAACGGCGAAAACCTCGACGGTTGGACGGTTTGCGTTGCCGGCGAGGAATTGGGTCAGGATTCCCAGGGAGTCTTTTCAGTTAAAGACGGCGTACTGCGCGTGAGCGGTGAGAAATATGGCGGTATTATGACGACGGAGTCTTTTGGTAATTATCGTCTCACGGTGGAATTTAAATGGGGCGAAAAGACCTGGGGACGCCGCGAAGGCAAGGCGCGTGACTCCGGTATTCTCATTCACTCCTTTGGCGAGCAGAACGCCTTTGGAGGAGTCTGGGCTAAATCGGTGGAAGCGAACCTTTTAGAAGGCGGTCTGGGCGACTTCTGGATTGTCGGCGCTCAGGGGGACGACGTCGTAGCGTCGTGTAATGTCGTTGAGCGAAACGGCAAACGCCTATTTGTTCGTAATGGCGGAACGAAGGTTGAAATCGACGATAATAGCGACGGCGCCTTCCAGTGGTTTGGTCATGACCCAGATTGGCAAGACGTTTCCGGGTACCGCGGACGCTACGATTTTGATCGTCCGAACGATTGGAATGAAATGGTTATTTACGCCATGGGTAATCGTATGGACGTCTATCTCAATGGCAAACTCGTCAATAGTATCGACGGCTTCCACCAGAACGAAGGCAAGATTCAACTACAATCGGAAGGGGCAGAAATACTCTTTCGCCGCGTCGCCTTGCGCCCCTGGAACGAATCGCTCGATTAATTTCGCGTAAGCGCCAAGTGAATAACCTGGACTTAGCGTCGTCTCAGTAGCGATTGAGCATAGTTCCCTAAACGCCACATCGCACGCATCGTCGAACGAGTCACAGACGACATAATCGCAAATGAAAAAGGTCGCCTCCTTAAAACGGAGACGACCTTTTTTGTTTGACAGTGCGGGTAAGAGGACTTGAACCTCCACGAGCGTGCGCTCATCAGAACCTAAATCTGACGTGTCTGCCAATTCCACCATACCCGCAGACACATTCACTCAACTCAATGAGCATACGGCTTATTTTAGCACAACCGCGATACGCCGCAAGTCGTCGAATGAAAAAAATCGGAATTTTCCTTATTCTCGTGCGTCGAACCAGCGTGCTATCGTTGCATGAGCAGGACAACAAGCACAGCAATGAGCGCGACTATGACAGCGCATAGTATTATGATCGTAATGAGGTTCCTCGTGAGCTTTTTGTTATGGTTACGCGTTCTTCTTAACCGCTCTGTGAGCTCCGCACTATACTGAAACTCCTTTCCCAAGCGCCCAGAATTTTGAGCGGAATCGTATTGTCCCGTAACGTCTTGCGGAATAACAATTTTTTCAAGTTCCGGAAAGACGTCGCCCGCGCGTTCCCACCGCTCCCATCCGTTTCGGCACACGAGCATATCGGGCAAAATACGCACTTCCTCGATCCATTCGCGGAAATAAGCGCTTGTCGCGGGACCATACTCCTGGTTATCGAGGGTTCTAACGTACCAGAGCGCTTCGGGATCGTCTAGAGGATCCTCGTCATACGGGCGCGTATTGCCAGGGGTAGGATCTGGCGCCGGTGGCGTCAGGGCGTTGTCGTCATTTAGCGGCGTTTTTACAGGCGCTTCAGCCACGTGTGTCGGCTCCTGAGGCAAACGTTCAGCAGTCGGCAGTTTATCGGTCGCCACGCCGTCTGTTTTATCAGGGATTCTCATCCTGACTTTGCACTGTGGACAAATACCTCTCTTACCGGCCTGCTCCTCTTTCACATGGAGCTTATGTCCATTTGGACAATAAAAACGAATACCCATTGGGAACCTCGATGAACACCGTACAACGACGTGACTCATTAAAACGCCACGTCGTCATTATACGGTTTTCGTTTAACTAATAAAAGAGCGCCGCCTGAAAAAGGCGTCAAGTTCATCGTCAATTATCAAACACAGCGTACGTCTGTAACGCGTTGCCTTACGACGTTCAAATATCGATCCAACGCTCCTCTTTGGCGCTTTGAATAACAGCGTCGCAGACCTTTTGCGTTCGTGCGGCGTCTTTGATAGTGGGAACCGGATAGACAGGCTGACGACCAGCGACCTCCAAGAGGAAGTCCGCGAGCTGGTTAATGAAATAATGCTCGTAACCAATGACCGTACCGGGCACCCAGTAATGATCCATGTAAGGATGTTCGGAATTGGTGACAAGGATCTTTTGCCAACCGGTGAGATGATCTTCCACCTTCTTGCCGGTTTCGGGGTCGGCGTAACGGAAGAATTGAAGATATTCAGGCTCTTCCAAGTTGAAATAGCATGCGCCGTTTTCGCCGTTCATCTCCATGGTATTGAAGTTTTTACGTCCACGGGCGTAACGCGAGCTTTCAAAGACGCCCAAAGAACCGTTCTGGAATTGCGCCATGAACATGCAGGCGTCGTCAATAGTAATCGGAGTGGCTTTTCCAGTAACGGCGTCGGCGCGCTCTTTAATGAAGATTTCCGTGTGAGCACAAACGCGACTAATGGGACCGTTGAGCCATTCAGCACAGTCGATGGAGTGTGCGAGCAAGTCGCCGGTAACGCCGCTTCCCGCTACGTTGGCGTCCAAACGCCACAACGAGGCGCCGCCGACGGGCACCTTCTTACTGATCGTGTAGTCCTGATTGTACGTCGCGCGATAATGGAAGGGTCGACCGATTCGATTCTCGTCAACGAGTTGCTTGAATAACGCAATGGAGGGATTGCGACGATAGCAGAACGACACGCATGTGGGAACGCCAGCGGCTTCTACAGCGTCGACCATCTCTTGTGCCTGGGCATAGCTCATAGCCAAGGGTTTTTCACAGATGATCATCTTACCTGCCTTAGCGGCTTCAATGACCATGTCCTTGTGCATAAAGTTTGGCGTCACCACGTCGATAATATCGATATCGTCGCGCTCAATGACCTTATGCCAATCGGTTTCAATAGATTCGTACCCCCACGCGCGCTGGAATTTTTCGAGATTCTCACGATTGCGCGCGTAACAACACTTAAGGACGAGCTCAAAGGGCAGATCGAAAAAATGCCCGACTTGATTAAACGCATTTGAGTGCGTTCGCCCCATAAAACCGGATCCCAACATTCCGACATTGAGCGTCTTCATGATTCGCTATCCTTTCGCATGAATAAGATTATTTGGCAGTTCGCCACGAGACGTATGCACTGACGCGTACGGCGCTCCTGGTCACAGACGAAATGAGGCTCACACGCCATGGTCTAAGCCATACTTTCCGCCTTTTTATTTTAGCATAACGGAAGATTCTTATAAATTCAAGAGTCCCATTCACCGGAAAGCTCAAGTGAAATGGAACAGCACGCCGCTTTAGCCAAGATTCGTAGAATATCGCATTCATTGACGTCATAAATGTCTTTTAGTAAAATAACAGATGAAACAAATATTACACCTGTGACGCTGACGCTCTGTGTATAATCGTTTGAGACACAGCTGTTACACTACCTCATGACGCCCAATCGAAAATGACCCAATTACCACCTAAGGTTGTACGAATCATTCAACTTCTTGAAAAAGGAGGCGCAAAGGACGTGTTAATCGTCGGCGGCTATGTTCGCGATTTACTTCTAAACGCTCCTTCAAAAGACGTTGATATTGAGGTCTATGGCCTATCGTACGAACAGATCAAGGCGATATTAGCGCCTCATTTTCACGTAAATTTTGTCGGTCAATCGTTTGGCGTTCTTAAAGTCGACCAGCTTATCGACGTGGCTTTGCCGCGTCGTGAATCTAAATCAGGAATCGGTCACAAAGGTTTTAAAATAGACAATTCCCCTAACGTGACCTACGAAGAAGCGTTTGCACGTCGTGACTTTACGATTAATGCAATTGGAATGCGTCTGGACGGTTCTTTTTGCGACCCGTACAATGGTATTGAGGATATCAAACGTAAGACGCTACGCGCGACAAGTTCCGCTTTCAAGGACGACCCGTTACGCGTGCTACGCGGTATGCAAATGGCTGCGCGCTTTGGGTTTACTATGGATCAAACAACGATCCAGTACTGTCGACAAGTTTTTAATGAATTCTCGACTCTTTCTCCTGAGCGTATTTACGGTGAATGGGAGAAATGGGCGCTCAAGGGCGAACATCCGGAACTTGGGCTGGAAGTTTTGCTTGAAACCGGTTGGATTCAGGGCTTTCCCTATTTAGCCGCGCTTGTTAATTGTCCACAAAACCCAGAATATCACCCGGAAGGAGACGTGTGGACGCATACGCTTGGCGTTTGTCGTGAAGCGGCGGTTCTTCTACGGGAATATCCGCGAAAGTTAAGTAACGAAGAGCGTCTCGCTGTCATGTTTGCAGCGCTGTGTCATGACTTCGGCAAACCAGTGGTCGCCTGTCGTGATGAAACTGGCGCGTTGCGTTCACATGGTCATGCGGAAATCGGCGCTCCAATGGCTGAAGAATTCCTCCTTAATATGAGGGCGCCGTTACGAGTCGCAGCGTTAACACGCGCGCTGGTTGCCGAACATATGACTTGCAACTCACACTCCACGCTGGTTAGCGCTAGCGCAGTTCGACGTCTGGCGAAGCGACTTGAACCCGCTAATATTAAGCTTTTATCGCTTCTATGTCAGGCCGACGCCTTGGGTTGTGGAGCGCCGATGCGATATATAGACGGGGTAGTTGACGCCCACGACTGGACCCCAGACGAATTACGCGCGGCGCTCAAATCCGGCGCTGTACGTTTCTACTGCAATAACTGGCTAGACGTTGCGAGTGAACTAGATTTAGTTGAAAAATCGCCCAAACCCATCTTGCAAGGTCGTTATCTGCTTCCACTGGGCATAAAGCCCGGCGCACAGATAGGCAAAATCCTTAACGTCGCCTTTGAAGCGCAACTTGACGGATTATTCGACAACGTAGAAGACGGAATCGAATACCTGCGAGACAATAGCGTCATTTGATATCGCCTTAAGGGATCCCTCATGGTCATACTTATGTCGCCAAGCGGATTCCTTGTTTCTCCTCCCCTGAGAACAGGTGATAAATACCATTTTTAGCGTCACGACCCTTCTAGGCGCAGTGAGGCAACTGCCATGGCAACGCTCACAACAGACGAATTCCTTGACTACCTCAAACGTAGCGAACTACTCGAAGGCGCAGAATACGACGCCGTGCTCACTTCGCTACGTCAGGAAGCGCCCTATCTTTTCAACGACGCGTCCCAATTAGCTACGGAACTGACCAAACGAAACTATCTTACAAGTTGGCACGTTCGTCAGCTCATGAAGCGGAAGTATAAAGGGTTCTATCTTCGCCAATATCGCATTTTAGGTCACCTTGGCTCCGGGGGAATGAGCGCCGTCTACCTTGCGGAACACACCGTGATGAAACGTCGTGTCGCGATTAAAGTACTACCAAAGCGACGTTTAAATCCGGTTTACCTCGACCGATTTGCTCGTGAAGCACAGGCAATTGCCTCACTAGATTCCACTCACGTAGTTCGCGCCTACGACGTCGACCGCTTCGAGGACGTGCACTATATTGTCATGGAGTACTTCGAAGGTCAGAATCTTCGTCAGTTAGTTGACAAAGAAGGACCTCTGGCGTTCGAAGACGCCGTTAACTATATTCGCCAAGCGGCCTTGGGTCTTGCTGACGCACATAAAAGCGGTATCGTTCACCGGGACGTTAAACCGGAAAATATCGTCGTCGACGAACATGAGTTCGTGAAAATTCTCGACCTCGGTTTAGCGCTCCTAGATGAAAACGCGTTTGCACTCAACGGCACTGCTGTGGACGAAGATAAAATCCTCGGAACTGCCGATTACCTTGCCCCTGAACAAGCGCTCGACAGCCACAACGTTGACGCTCGCGCCGATATTTATGGTCTGGGCGCCACACTCTATTTCTGTCTGACAGGTCATCCTCCCTTTCCAACAGGCTCGATTTCAGAACGTCTGTTGGCACATCAGCGTAAGGAACCGGAAAGCGTCTTTAAAGAACGCCCCGACGCCCCCGTCGATTTGGTCGAAATCTGCGCCAAAATGATGGCGAAAAAGCCAGAAGACCGCGTACAGTCGGCTCGTCAAGTCGCCGACGTCATGAAAGAATGGCTCATCGTCAAAGGGTTTGCCAATCGTTACGACTTTGCTTACGATAAAAACTCAACAATCAACGCCGAGGATATCGACCAGTTTACTAGTGATTCTAATGCGGAAGAACGTTTCTTGACAAGCGCTTACTCCGACAGCGCAACCGAACCGGGTTTTGCACGTTCGGCGGAAAGTTTCCGTATGTCTGCAGCCGAACTAGCGGTTGCATCCTCTCGTCGTCAAGATAATGAAGTCGATCTTTATGACGCTTCGGAAAGCGGTGGATCGCTCTCGCACATTCATGCGTCTACCGACGTCCAACGACGTCCGACGTCCAGCGACAATCTTCTTCTCTCCAAAGAGACGGGACGTTCGCATATAGCAGACCCGTTTGAGTTGGCGTTAAACGAAATCACCGATTCTTACAAATCGCAATCGTCAACAGAGTTGGCAACGCCAATCGTTGGCGCGTCGTCAGCAAGCGCAACTTTGCAGACAGTTGCAGTTGCGAGTCAGCCAGAGACAACTTCCACTCACTTAAGCGCCAATACCAGTCAACACGCCTCAGTCGCAAGCGGAGGCGCTCAGGCGTTGCAGGAACCGTCGAGAAACGCGCCACTCGACTCTGGCGATTCCCTACCAGAAACCGAATGGTATAAGCTTGTGCCCGTGTGGTTTTGGACAGTCGCGGTCGCCGGTTACGCCGCCGCTATCTTCATGGCGGGCGTGCTTTTTACCCTATTGCTACGCATTAATCAATAGACCTACAAAGGGGCGTCGTGTCGGCTAGTGAGAACGTCCGCCCTTGTTCTTGTCCTTTTGCTTTAAGTACATGCCTTCTTTAACTTGTAGATACCGCGGATTGTCAGCCTGTCCAGTTGCCTCGTAAAGAAAGCGGCTGGGTATGGTCGGTCTCATCTTGCCATATTTCATGCGTGACACGGCAAAGGAAAGCGTTAATCTTTCCTGTGCGCGCGTTACACCGACATAACAGAGACGGCGTTCCTCTTCAACCGCTTGCTCTGTCATGTCTTCCAGAGAATGACTGTGCGGTAGTAAGCCTTCCTCCATACCGACCATATAGACCTCTTTAAACTCCAAGCCCTTGGCGGCATGATAAGTCGTGAGCATAACAGCGTTTTCTTCACTACGTTTGTCCTGCTGAGAAGCAAAGTCAGCGCCGCCTAGGGACGTATCGTCTAAGAAGTCGCGCAGACTAGCGCCGGGATGCTCTTTCAGGTAGTACCCGGCCGCCTCGACCACTTCTTCAACGGAGCGACGGCGCGCCTTACGCTCTTCCGGATCAGAGTACATCCGGTCGATCTCGTCCTGATAACGCGACGCCTCCAATAATTCCAGAATTGAATCGGGTGTAAATGAGGCGCGGAATCGTGCGGCTTGACGCTGTACGAGGGAGCGAAAATTCCCCACAGCGTCCTGAGTTTTGGCGTCAAGCGTGGCAAAAACCTCTGATTTTGAGTTCAAAGCGTCCCAAACAGGTCGTCCGTTTTTAACGGCATATTCTCGGAATTTTCCGAGCGTGGTAGAGCCTATATGCCGTGGTGGACAGTTTATAATGCGCAAAAGCGCCACGTCATTTTGAGGGCGAATTAAGACGTTTAACCACGAAATAACGTCTTTAATTTCTTTACGGTCAAAGAAGGATTGTCCGCCCACGACTGTATACGGAATATTTTGCTCGCGCATCTGCATTTCAAAGGCACGAGGCTGTTGATTGGTACGAAAGAGAATCGCAAAATCCCTTGGGTTACATTTGCCGACGTCAATACGTTCTTTAATTGAACCGACAACTCGACTAGCTTCTTCTTCGCCGTCGGCACATTGTATAATTCTCGGTCTCACGCCAGCCAATGGCGAGCGTAAGTGCTTGGCATGTCGAGTTCTATTGAAATCAATGAGGCGATTGGCCCAGGTCAAAATTTCACTGGTAGAACGGTAATTATCTTCTAGTCGAACCACCTTGGCGTCGGGCCAGTCTTTTTGGAAATTAAGAATATGTTGTACTTGCGCGCCGCGCCAACCGTAAATCGCCTGGTCGTCGTCACCCACCACACAGAGGTTTCGGTGTGGCGTCGCTAGACCGCGTACAATACGATATTGACTCATATTAGTGTCTTGATACTCGTCGATCAGGATGTGATCAAAGAGTTCAGATTCCGCCACAAGCGTTTCTGGATACTCTTTAAAGAGGTCTTCGGTCAGTAGTAGAATATCGTCGAAGTCGACAGCTCCTAAGTCGCGTAAACGCCGTTGATACGAGCCATAGGCTAACGCACATAGATAGTCTTTTGACGACTGTGCCGTCTCTTGAGCTGTGGAAGGTCGTATGCCGGCGGATTTCCAGGCGCCGACTTGCTTTAGGAAGTCTCCAGGTTTGATTGCGCCATTGGCAACCTTAACAGATTGTAAAACTTGTCGTGCAATCGACTCCTGATCGCCTCGATCGTAAATAGTAAAGAGATTAGGATAGCCCAAGTGGTGAATATTACGACGTAAAATACGCACACAATGGGAATGGAAAGTAGAAATCTCCGGACGTTTGGAATCAGCGCGTTTCGGTAGCAACGCGGAAACGCGCTCAAGCATTTCCCTGGCGGCTTTGTTCGTAAAGGTAACAGCCAGAATACGCTCCGGGGCAATCCCGCTTTTAATCAGTCTTGCGATACGATAAGTCACAACGCGCGTCTTACCAGTTCCCGCGCCGGCTAAAACCAGCAACGGTCCGCTTAATGTCTCCACCGCCTCTCGTTGTGACGCATTCAGTGACATTTAACGAACGCCCCAGGTCTTCTATCTTTGTAATCTATTGTTATTGAAAGAGTTGTATTATCCGTAAGCTGTAACCACAGGCGGATCACTCTGTTTCAGTACGCGTCTGACGTAAAATACGCCCAACAAGTAGGTCGACCGTAATGCCGTCGGCTTGAGCTAAATAGTTCAAAAGCACACGACTTCGTAACGCCGGCGCCGCAGCCAGGTCGACGTCGTCATAAGAAACCGCGGTACGACCGGCAAATGCGGCAAAGGCTTTAGCGCCGAGCAAAATCGATTGGCTCGCTCTTGGACCGGCTCCCCATTCCACATACTGCTGTGTAAGTTCACAGGAGATTTTAGTCTGTGGTCGAGTTTTTCTCACGACCTTGACGGCATATTCCGCGACGTTTTTTGGCACGGGGACGCGTCGAATTAATCTTTGGAATTTCAACGCTTGTTCACGACTGACGGTCGGCGGCTCCGGTTCGGTCGTAACGGAAGTAGTCGCTAAGGACATATCAACTTCTTCACGCATTGTGGGATAGTCGATCAGTGTACTGAAGAGGAATCGGTCAAGCTGTGCCTCCGGCAAAGAGTAGGCGCCCTCATGTTCGATGGGATTCTGTGTCGCAAGGACAAAGAACGGCGCTTCTAGGAGATAACGTCGACCGTTGATTGTCACTTGATTCTCCTGCATAGCCTCTAAGAGCGCGGCCTGCGTTTTGGGGGGCGTACGATTAATTTCATCCGCCAATAAGATATTCGTAAAGATCGGGCCGGGAGCAAATTCGAGTGAACGTCGGCGCCCCTCGATGGACTCCTGGAGAATCTCCCCGCCCAAAATATCGCTTGGAGTCAGATCAGGCGTGAACTGAATGCGATTGAAATTCAAATCCAAGGCATGAGCAATAGCGCGGACAATCGAGGTTTTTCCAAGACCAGGGGCGCCGGTCAGTAAGACGTGCCCACCGGCAAAAAAGGCGGCTAGAATCTCGCCGAGCACGCGCTTTTGCCCCACGATTTCGCCGCCCAAACGCTCAAGGAGCGCGTCTTTAAACGCCACGAACTGCTTAAGTTCTTCTACGTCAGACGGATTAACCTGATCAGAATCCGCATTAGACTCCTTGCCAAACAATTTGTCGTTCTCTTCCATACGATTCCATCCTAACGTTCGTACTCTTGCGCAACTTGCCAATGGACGCTTAGCTCGCTAGATTGTACTTCTTTTGTTTTAATCTTCAATCAGGTCGCATAAAACGTCCCCTGGAATTATAAAAAACCACGTCGAGCGCAGGCGTCATGACCTTATTCCGCCGGTCTGCAAAGAATCTTGGATTTTAACGCATGGCGTCATACGAAATAACGAGGTCGGAAGTAATCTTCTAACCTCGTTCAAGAGAAGCTCAAGGAATGTTTCCGAATTATCTTTTGCGCGCTTTGTCTGTATTACGCTCGTTTCTCTCACGGACGATTTCGTCTTGGATCGCCCCGGGTACGCGTTTGTACTTTAGGAATTCCATTGAGAAGACGCCTTGCCCCTGTGTAAGACCACGAAGCGTTGAAGAATAACCGAATGTTTCAGCGAGAGGTATTTCACCAACAAGTCGACAGGTCGCCCCAGAAGTCTCCGTAGCAGAAATAACGCCACGACGACTTGCCAAATCGCCGACAACTCCGCCTTGGAAATTCTCGGGACACTCGATCTCGATCCTCATAATCGGTTCAAGAATAGCGGGTTTTGTTCGTGCGAAATTCTCTCGCAGTGACGTTTGTGCACAGATACGAAACGCCAAGTCGCTGGAGTCGACGTCATGGTAGGAACCGTCGTTTACCAGTACCTTAAAGTTAACCACAGGATAACCAGCTAGGGGACCCTTTTCCAAAGACGTACGATAGCCCTTTTCGATCGCCGGTAAGAAGTTGGCGGGAATCACGCCGCCGGTAATCTTCTCTTCGAAGTGGAACGGTTCGCCGTCTTCCTCTTCCTCTGGAATGGGCGACATTATTCCACAAATATGCGCAAATTGACCCGAACCGCCGGATTGCTTTTTGTGTGTGGTATCAAACGCCGCCTCTACGGTTGGCGCCTCGCGATAATTGACCTTCGGCGCGGATGTTTCCACCTCAACTTTGTACTCGCGTCTAATGCGTTCGACATAGACGTCAAGATGTAACTCTCCCATTCCAGCGATCAAAGTTTCGCCATTTTCTGGGTCGGTTTTAATCGACAGGGTCGGATCTTCTTTACGAAAACGATACAACGCCTTACTCAGACGGTCTGAGTCTTTCAAATTAATCGGGCGAATCGCAACTTGAATCACCGGCTCCGGCACAAAAATAGATTCTAGAGTACAGTAACCCGGTTCGGCACAATAAGTTTCGCCCGAAGCACAGTCTAACCCAATCACCGCGACAATATCACCGGCGCCGGCGTGGTCGAGTTCAATGCGCTGATCCGCATGCATGCGGAAGATACGACTAATCCGTTCTTTCTTACCAGAACGCTGATTATAATAAGTTGCGCCCTTCTCCAGTTTGCCCTGATAAATGCGCATGAAGGTCAATGAGCCAAAGGGATCTTCGACGTTTTTAAACGCCATGGCGACCAATGGCTTGTCATCGTCTGGTTCAAGCGTGAACTTTTCCTCTTGCTCGGTCTGAGAATTCACGCGAAAGGCCGTAGCCTGTCGTTCTTCCGGCGATGGGAGATACGCCTCAATTGCGTCAAGCAAGGGTTGAACGCCTTTGTTATGATATGCCGACCCCAAAAAGACCGGAGTAAGCTGGCGAGCAAGAGTGGCGCTCTTAACAATGGCTCGAATGAGATCTTCGTCTATTTCACTCTCTTCTAGCAAGAGTTCCATGAGTTTGTCGCTGTACATCGATAGCGCTTCAAGCATCTCCTGTCGCGCAACCTCAAATTCTTCGCGCATATCTTCCGGCACGTCGGCGTAACGGACAATTTCCCCCTGTGCTCCGTCAAAGTAAATCGCCTTACCGGTGATTAAATCCACTACCCCTTGAAAGTTCTGCTCCAACCCAATAGGGATTTGCAACATAACAGCGTCGCAACCGAGTTTGTCATGAAGCTGTTGTACGACACGACGAGGATTCGCGCCGATACGATCCATTTTATTAATAAAGGCCAAGCGCGGCACTTCGTATCGCGCCATCTGGCGGTCAATTGTGATCGATTGCGCCTGTACGCCGCCCACGGAGCATAGAACCAGTACGGCGGCGTCTAAAACACGCAGACTACGTTCGACCTCCACGGTAAAATCAACGTGACCGGGCGTGTCGATCAAATTAATCGTGGTATCATGCCACTGAACTCTGGTGGCCGCGCTAGTAATCGTAATACCGCGTTCCTGCTCCAGTTCCATATGGTCCATTGTAGCGCCGCCGTCGTGAACCTCGCCTATTTTGTGCGTACGACCGGTATAGAAGAGTATGCGCTCGCTAAGAGTCGTTTTACCCGAGTCGATATGCGCCGAGATTCCGATATTTCGACACTTGCTAACATCCGACATTTGTCGTCTCCCAAATTCTTTACTATCAACGCTTTCTGGAGCATTTTTAGTATTTGCTATAACTTGAAGTCTTTATACGCGCTCATGAACCTACGTATTATCGCTGTGCTTCCTTTTTTTGCAAGTACTCAACTAAGAGAATTTTTACTTTTTATTATTCATAACCCTTTTGTTTTTCACAGTATACAATATTTTAGCTAGACTGTGACAAAACGTCTGGCATGAATATATTCAAGTCTTAATAAATTATAATTACTATTACTACAAGGTTTACGATATCACTACGCCTTTTGTAATCGTCAACGTCTCCTCTACTTTGTTATTTATATTCGCATGTCTAACAATACAAAACTTTAGGAAGAAACTGTAGAGTTTAGCAATTCTTCATGCAAACGCTATTGCCTTGATACGCTCTGACTTGCCGGAGGAAAATCGCAGTAGACGAAAAGACAAGGTATTGTTACAATAGCGTCAGGATTGGTCGTGGACGCTCGCCGGTCATTCGTAATTATACGCCCCGGTTTCAGTAACTCGACTTACGGTTTGAACTCTTTCACAGAGGTTGACCTCCCAGAACAAACGCGTCAGACGACGTTTAGATATTCCAGAACCACGCGGAAAGGACGGTCAAGAAATGGGTAATCACAAGATAAAGCTAACTTGGTTCGGGCATAATTGTTTTATATTTGAGTTCAACAGCGTTAAGTTTTTAGTCGATCCTTTCTTGGTTGAAGGCATTGCTCCTGTTAAGGTCTCAGAGGTTAAGGCGGACTATATATTAGTCTCTCACGGTCACGCAGATCACTGTGGCAACGCCCTGGAAATTGCTCAACACAATCACGCGACAATTGTCGCAATCGCCGAAGTCGCTGGATTTTTTGGCAAACGCGGCGTTAAAACAGAACCTTGTAATATTGGCGGCGCGCTCTATCTACCCGTTAGCGCCGACCCTAATGTTCCTAAAGCACAAATCCTCGTGACGCCAGCGCCCCACAGTTCCACAATGCCAGACGGAACTCCGGGCGGCAATTCCGTAGGCTTCGTTTTGAGCTTTTCTCAAAACGACGCTCACCTTGAACCGAGTAAATCTGAAATTAAACCGTTACGCAACACACTCAATGACGCGAGCGCCTTCAGTGTGTACTTCGCTTGCGATACCGGTTACTTCACGGAAATGAACTGGCTGGGGGACTTGGGACTCAATCTTGCGGTTTTACCCATCGGAGATCGCTATGTCATGGGGCCGGGTCTTTCCCTCGACGCTATTAATGCGCTACGTCCCGATTACGTCGTTCCAGCCCACTACAATACGTGGCCCCCCATTGCCCAGGACAGCGCGCGATGGTCGGACGCTGTACGCCAATACGCCAAAGCTATGCCACTGGTTCTTGAGGTTGGAAAATCTGTGACTTATAAAGACGGTGAGTGGCGTTAGTTTTTATAAAATACATTTCACTGTCCTGACACGAAAACGTCGAACGTCATTGAGCCTTGAATTGATATGATCCACGCAGACAACCTTACCAAGATATACGGTCGATTTATCGCAACGTCCAACGTGTCATTTCACATTCCACGTGGCGAAGTCGTTTGTTTTTTGGGTCCCAACGGCGCTGGCAAGAGCACCACCATGAAGATGCTCACCGGCTTTCTAGCGCCAACTTCCGGCCGCGCTAAAATCGCTGGGTTCGATATGGCTTCTTCACGTGTTGAGGCGGCTAAGCGTCTAGGATATTTACCGGAAAACGGTCCACTCTACCCCGACATGACGCCTGAGTCACTCCTGAAATTCTTTGCTGAACTCAGAAAGATTCCAAGAAATAAGCGCGCTGAACGAATTGACGCGGTCGTCGATATTTGCGAATTGGCTTCGGTCTATCGTCGTCCCATAGGTCGACTTTCGCGTGGATATCGCCAACGCGTCGGTATGGCTCAGGCGTTATTACATAACCCCGACGTCGTCATTATGGACGAACCTACCGCGGGTCTCGATCCTAATCAGATCCAGCACGCTCGCGATACAATTAAGAAGATCGGTCAAACGAAAACCGTTCTTCTTTCCACCCATATTCTTCAGGAAGCGCGTGCGGTGGCGTCTCGCGTTGTCTTTATTTCCGACGGTCACATCGTTTTTGACGGGGGAATCACAGAATTTGGCAATTCGATCGACGATTTCGACGCTAAGTTCAGAGAACTCACTGCGAATCGTATCGAACGCTACCTCCCCTATGGTAAAACACGCGTGTAATTAAATAACGCTCACTCGAAACAAACGACGGCGTACAATCTCTTCTTGGTTTTGTACGCCGTCGTTTGTTTTCGCTCGTTTTAACCCAGCTAGCAGGCAAGAGTCTCAGACTCACTCGCCGCTAGCGCCGTAGTTCGACAGAACGCGTGCAGACGGGTCGTTGACGTCACAGCCTTTCCAGGACTTGTTAGGCATCCAGAAATCTACAATCATTGCACCTTGCCCAGGATAGTATTTTTCAAAAATTTCACGGTACAGTAACGACTCCTTCGTAAAAGGCGTCGCATGGCTGTATCGTGCGCGTTTCTCTTGGTATTCCTCATCGTTATAGCAGGATTCGGCATACGCTTTCAAGTAGTCGACCATTGAGTGACCGACCGCGTCGGAGAAGGCGGCCTTCTCGCGATACAGAATCTCATGGGGCAGATACCCCCCCTCTTCAAAGGCTCGACGCAGGAGATATTTCCCCTTGTTGTAGACGTTTACCTTTTTAGCAGGGTCAATTGATAATACGTATCGCACGAAATCCAAATCGCCAAATGGTACTCGCGCTTCCAGTGAATTCACAGAGATACAGCGATCAGCGCGCAAGACGTCGTACATATGCAATTCACGTACTCTCTTTTGCGATTCTTCTTGAAACGCCTCTGGCGAAGGCGCAAAGTCGGTATACTTATAGCCGAAGAGTTCGTCGGAAATCTCGCCGGTCAATAGGACGCGAATATCGGTGTTTTCATGAATCCACTTGCACAGAAGGTACATGCCCATACTGGCGCGAATCGTTGTGACGTCAAACGTTCCAAGGAGTTTAATCACATCTTCCAGGGAAACAATCGTCTCGTCCTTGGTCATATAAACAGCGGTGTGTTCACTACCAATGAAGTCGGCCGCTTGCTGCGCGTACTTCAGGTCGATTGCGTCTTCCGTCATACCGATTGCAAAAGTCCTGATCGGCTTGTCATAGCAACGTTGCGCGATTGCACAAACCAAGGAAGAATCGAGACCACCCGAGAGCAAAAAACCAACTTTGGAGTCGGATACGAGCCGCTTCTCGACGCCTTTGACGAGTTTCTTGTGAATGTTATCACAAACGGTCGTCAGATCGTCGTGGCAAATCTCAACTACGTTTGAAATATCATGATAGCAAACAAATTTTCCTCCTTTGTAATAGTGTCCTGGCGGAAATGGCAGAATCTCCTTGCACAGATTCACAAGGTTCTTCGCCTCACTGGCGAAAACGATCACGCCACGCTTATCGTAACCATAGTAGAGAGGGCGAATTCCAATTGGGTCGCGAGCGGCGACGTAATCGTCGGCGTCGGCGTCGTAAAGGATGAGAGCAAACTCTGCGTCTAACATATTGAACATATTGACGCCGTACTCGCGATACATCGGTAGAAGGATTTCACAATCCGATCCGCTCTTGAAGGCATACTTCGCGGCCAAACGCTCTTTGATCGCTTCAAATCCGTAGATTTCACCGTTGCACACAAGCCAATTATTTCCCAGTTGGAACGGTTGCATCCCCTCGGGAGTCAGCCCCATAATCGACAAACGGTGGAACGCCAATACGCCACGCCCGGTATCGACAATACGAGACTGATCCGGACCGCGCGAAATTGTCTCTTGAAAGCCTTTTTCAAAATCCGATAACACGACGCCTGCGTCGCAATATCCCATAATGGAACACATTTTCTCTGTCCTAAGTAAATGATGAGGTAAAAGCGTTCTTTGACCAGATATACAATTCATGAGCAAAGGTTCGAACGCCCCGGACGCTATGAGAGTCTCGTATTCCAGACGGTAAGCGTCGTCTCACATTCCAACGTTTGACGACGCTCGTCGTCTTGGCGCCTCGCGTCTTTAAGGCTACTTGCTCCTTTGCTCTTCACATTACTTGGCGTCGTCGTCCTGTAACGCCGGGAACCCTTCTTCGCCGGTTCTCACCTTGACGACATTCTCCACGTCGTAGACAAAAATCTTGCCGTCGCCGATATGACCGGTGTAAAGCGCGGTCTTCGCCGCTTCGATAACCGTGCGTACCGGAACCTTACTCACGACGATATTGACCTGTACCTTGGGCAAAAGATTGGTCTCAATCTGTACGCCTCGATAGTACTCGGGTCGTCCGCCTTGGACGCCACAACCTAATACGTGCGAAACGGTCATCCCGGTAACGCCGATCTTTGTCATGGCGTTCTTTAAGGCGTCGAATCTCGATTCCTTGCAGATAATTTCAATCTTGGTGAACTTAGGCGCGTTGGGATCTCTTAACGTAGTCTCCTCGAAGCTAGGGGTTCGTTTAACCGGAATTGCTTCTGCGACCGGGGTATCGCCGGTAGTCACAACGATTCCTTCCGCAGCGGCAATCGACGAATACTTATTAACGGCCGGAGCAAAGTCCGGATAGGCAGAAGGAAGTCCATGCTCTGCAAGATCCAAACCAATAAGCTCGTCGTCTGCGGTCACTCTCAGCCCCATGGTCTTTTTCAGAATGACGAAGATGAGCGTCATAAAGACCAAGGTATAGAGCGCAACGGCGCCACATCCCAGCGTTTGTAGAGCCAACGACTTGACCGAACCGGTATAGAGTAGTCCGTCAATACCCGCCGGGGCATTCGGATTAGCGAGGAGTCCAACTGCCAACGTGCCCCAAATCCCATTGACCATGTGGACGCCGACCGCGCCGACAGGATCGTCGACATGAAGCTTAATGTCAAGCGTTTCAACGGCAATGACAATCAAGAGCCCAGAAACCACGCCGACAATCCCAGCGCCGACGGCGTCGAGCGCGTCGCAACCGGCTGTGATTCCAACCAGACCAGCCAAGGAGGCGTTCAGACACATCGAAACGTCTGGCTTACCGGTTTTAATCCATGTGTAGAACATGGTCGTAACAGTGGCCAAAGCTGGCGCTATTGTCGTGGTCAGAAAAATAGAGGCGAGCTCCGAAGGCGACGTTGCCGCCGCCCCGTTAAAGCCGTACCAACCAAGCCATAGGATAAAGACTCCCAATGCGCCCAAGGTAATCGAATGACCAGGGATCGCGTTGACTTTCGCAACCTTACCGTTTGTGTCGCGACGGTACTTGCCAATGCGTGGACCGACCCAAATTGCGCCAATAAGCGCCGAAATTCCACCGACCATGTGAATGGCACAACTGCCCGCATAATCGTGGAAGCCGCGTTGGGCAAGCCAGCCGCCTCCCCAAATCCAGTGCGCTTCAATCGGATAGACCAAAAGCGAAAGTAGCGCCGAGGAAACGATATACGTCGAAAACTTGGTGCGTTCAGCCACAGCGCCCGAGACGATCGTCGCTGTAGTGGCGCAAAAAACCAAATTGAAGACGAATGCCGAGGCGTTGGTGAAACCGCCGTCGCTTGGACTGGCGATGAAATCCTTGAAGTTGAGGAATAAATCGAAGTTAGGCGCCCCGACTAGACCGTAAAAGGAATCCTGTCCCAGAAGTAACGAATACCCCAGTAACAAGAAGGCAACAGTACCAATACAGAAGTCCAAGACATTCTTCATGATGATATTGCCGGCGTTTTTCGCGCGTGTAAAGCCGGACTCTACCATCGCGAATCCGGCTTGCATCCAGAAAACTAGGATCGCTCCAATCAAAAACCAAAATTCAAGTGTCATTTGCACATGTCTCCTATTTTTCCGTCCTTATTTCACACCAAAGAGCAACTTCTCGTATGTCGGGAACGGCCAATATTTTTCGCCAACAAGCGTTTCCGCTTCGTCGCACACGATACGCGCCTCGGTCATGAGCGACAGGATTTTGTCGCGGATCATAATGGAGGCTTCGGTCACGTCGGTCAGGGTCTTATAGAGCGCCAACGCGGATTCCAATTTACCAATGGCAGAATCGATCTCGTCAACCAGTCTCGAGAGTTTACTAATCAGTGACTTTTCGTACTGGCAGGAGATTTCAGGTAACACGCTCTTCTTAGCGACGAGGGTTTCCGCAATATCCTTTACGTAGCTTTCAATTGCAGGCAGAATGTCCTTGCGCGCCATATCGACCATCGTTAACGCTTCGATCGAGACGGTCTTGCAGTAGTTGTCGAGGGTAATTTCGTAACGCGACTGGATCTCAGATTCGGAGTAAATGCCGTGCGAGGTGAGAAGATCAATGTTCTTCTTTTGTAGCAACATCGGCAACGCGTCAGGCGTGGTGCGAAGGTTTAGCAGACCGCGTTTTTGGGTCGCCTCCTGGATCCAAGCGTCGTCGTAACCATTGCCGTTGAAGATAATACGACGATGATCGGTAAAGGTCTTTTTGATCATGTCGTTGAGTGTCGTCTCGAAATCATCGGCGGCTTCTAGTCGGTCGGCGTAAATTCTCAACGACTCGGCAACCGCGGCGTTCAACATGATGTTGGCACAGGCAATACTGTTGGAAGAACCAAGCATTCGGAATTCAAATTTGTTTCCGGTAAAGGCAAAGGGCGAGGTACGGTTGCGGTCGGTGGAATCACGATTGAAGCTCGGTAGTACGTTAACGCCAAGGCGCATAACGGTTTTGCCATGATCCTGATAAGGCGTGCCGGTGACAATGGCGTCCATAATTTCGGTCAACTCGTCCCCGAGGAAGATCGAAATAACTGCCGGAGGCGCTTCGTTGGCGCCGAGGCGATGGTCGTTTCCAGCGGTCGCCACAGACAGACGTAACAGATCCTGATAGTCGTCGACAGCTTTAATGACGGCGCAGAGGAAGAGGAGGAACTGAGCGTTTTCATATGGGGTTTCGCCGGGGGTCAAGAGATTGACGCCCGTATCGGTCGCCATGGACCAGTTGTTATGCTTACCTGAGCCATTCACGCCCGCGAAGGGTTTCTCATGTAGCAAGCAGACCAAACCGTGACGGGTAGCGACTTTTTGCATGATTTCCATCGTCAACTGGTTGTGGTCGGTCGCAATATTAGTAGTGGCATAGATCGGCGCGAGTTCATGTTGAGAAGGCGCAACCTCGTTGTGTTGAGTCTTCGCCAGGACGCCGAGCTTCCAAAGTTCGTCGTTCAGATCGGCCATGTAAGCGGCAACGCGCGGTTTGATAACGCCGAAGTAGTGGTCAGAAAGCTCTTGCCCCTTCGGTGGTTTGGCGCCAAAGAGAGTACGACCAGTCAGCGCCAAATCTTTACGTTGCTGATAAAGCTTTTCGTCAACAAGGAAGTACTCCTGTTCCGGTCCCACAGAGGTGCGAACACATTTGACGTCCGTAACGCCAAACAGACGCAGGATGCGCAACGCTTGCTTATTAAGCGCTTGCATCGAACGCAACAGAGGCGTCTTCTTGTCGAGCGCTTCGCCGCCGAAGGAGCAGAACGCCGTGGGAATGCACAGGGTCTTGTCCTTAATGAAGGCGAAGGACGTGGGATCCCAAGCGGTATAACCTCGCGCTTCAAAGGTAGCGCGCAATCCGCCCGAGGGGAAAGACGACGCGTCCGGCTCGCCCTTGATGAGTTCTTTGCCTGAGAATTCCATGATCACACGCCCATCGGGAGACGGAGTAATGAAGCTGTCATGCTTCTCAGCGGTCACGCCGGTCAGGGGCTGGAACCAGTGAGTGAAGTGCGTCGCGCCGTGAGCGACCGCCCAATCCTTCATGGCGACCGCAACGGCGTTTGCGACGTCGTTATTAAGCGTTGCGCCTTCGTCAATTGTTTTCTTCAGAGAACGATATACCTCGTCCGACAGAGTTGCTTTCATGACGCGGTCGTCAAAGACCAAAGACCCAAAATAATCAGCCACGCTACCCATTAGAATGTCCTCTTCTCAATTCAGAGCAATGCAATCAAATGCACAAATAAAAAAACGAGGCAATAGCGCAGGGGACGGAACCCAAGACGCCATTGCCTCGTTCTGTTTATCTTTGTATCTGGTTTGTATAAAAAAAAACGTCTTAGAGATTTTCACCTCTAAGACGCCTTTGCCTTATCTACCCGGGTATTCTAATGAGGATTTTTAAAGAGTCAATAGGCTATTTAAAAAAACTTTGAAAAAAAATTTCGGGTTGTTCTCATCTTTTCTAAGTCGTTTAATTATCGCCTATTCCAACCAGAAGGCTTCTTCCAAGGACTCGGGAATGTCGTTCTCGCCCAGATAAATTAACGGGCGCATGTAATCTTCCCATCGCGTTCTGACTTCGCTTGCTTCGAGGGTTTGAATCAACTTGTCCGGGTCGTCCACTTCATAGTAAGCGAAAATATCGGTTCCGGAAAGCCATATCGAGTAATTACGATATCCGGCCTTCTTGAGGAGTTCCTTCATTTCAGGCCAAATCTCACGATGGCGCTTGAGGTACTCTTCGCGCATCGAGGCGTCTTTTAGGATCCAGCGTTGTGCCACGCGCATAGGGTCGTCCTTTCGGTAAGGGTTAACGCGAGACGCCATTACACGTAGCGTCTCTACGCAACGGTAGAAGTCAATTGTGTATTCGTATTATAATACGCAAGGCATACAAAGGTAATTAATGTATAGCCTTAGGAATTATTCACGCTCGGAACGTCGTTGATAGTCGCCCCAGAGAGGAACGTTCAGATCAATCCAGCATTTAAGCGCTTGCTCTTCTTCCGGGGCAAGTTGAACGCCGTTATGCTGCTCTTGTTTCAAAATATCCCAAAGCTTACTCTTGGACACGCCGAAAGAGTATGGCTCCGCTTTGGTGGTTTTACCTCCGCCCCAGGTGTAGTCAAAATAATGAACAGCGCCACTGACGACCAAGGAACGATAGGACGCAGGAATCTTATTCTCGTCACGCTCGCCGGATAGATCAAAGATACGTGGCGCCTGTGCGGCAACCTCGGCATTGTGACACGACACACAGCGCTTGTCGAGAACCGGCTGAACGACGCGCTCATACCAAAACGCGCCGGCGCCCCAGGGCGGCTCTTGTAGACGTTGAGATTCATGGGTCGAAGCGTTTGTTAGTCCACCCTCGGGCGTCGACAATCGACTTTCATGGCAACCGACACAGGAACGCTGTTCTCCCGGTTGCAGTTGCACAACGGAACGCATTCTCTGAATTTCGTTGTAATTCTCGTCGAGAAGTTCAAAGAACAGAACCTTTTCCGCAGGAGCTATGAAATCGACGGAACCGTCCTCTTCTATTTCCACCACGCCCAAAACGCCCTTGGCGACATAGGACGTCCATCCGTATGCGCCCTGTAAGACGTCAACCGGTGATGCATAATACTCCATAAAGGGTTCGTGATCGGCTTGGTACGTACCGTCCTCCATGAGTTTGAGCGGGGTCGGCATTTCCTGACAGACACGTAAATATTTCGCCGCGCCCTTTTCCACTTGCCCCTCTAGTCCGCGGTAAACGTTAACGACGGAAAATCTCCCGAGCTTCTCAGCGACCAGCTCGCGGTCAAAGACGCTCTGCGTCTCACGTGGCGTCTCACGCGCACAGAACGGTTGAGGGCAAATAGTGTCAATTTCTGGGTCTATTGTCAAAAGTTCGCGATTGCCGTAGCGGTCGATGAGATACAAACCGAATCGCTCTAACGGAGCGTATGCCGTGAGGATAAAATCACGACTGATCGGATACGGTTCACGAAAGACCTCGCTACGTCCCCAAAAACCGGGCCATGGAACCTCCGGCGTGATCGAACGAATCGCGTCGGGTTCGTGGGGACCGCGAGATAAATCGACGAGGGCAATTGGACCATTGAGATCGCCAAAGTGCGAAATGAGCGTACAGCAAATCTCAGTAGCGTCAGGAACCATACGACCGTTGGCATAACCTTGTGGCAAATTGATCGTATTGCCGAAAACGAGTTCCGGCGAGGCGCCGTCGGTGTGGATCGTCCAGAGAGTATGACCGTAATCCGCGCCTTTATCGACGTATTCTGAACGAGTCCAGAGGATTCGCCCGGCGTCGTCAATCGAAGGCGCAAATTCAGATAAATTCGCATGCGATAACTCTTGGAGATTCTCGCCGTTGCGATCCATTCGGTATAAAACAAAAGCTTGTGGTCGCCAGCAAATAAACTTCTTTTTGACGCGTGTTGAAATAAACGCGAGGTCGCCGTTTGGCAACTCCGTCGGCCAGAAATCATGGAACGGTCCATCCGGACTTATGCGACGCTTTGCTCCGGTGGCAAGATCCATTTCATAGACGCGATAGTATTCGTCCTGGTTTTGACGCCAAGCGTAATAAAGACGCTGAGCGTCAAAACTAAGCGACGGATTGCGAATCACGCCGTCTTCCGCTTCGACCAATTCCGTTACAACCGCCTGGTCGGGGCGTAGCTTACCGTCAACTCGCGGTATTTCGATCTTTACGACAGCCCCGCCGGGACGCCAGGCAGAATCAAAGAGGTCACTGTAATTATGCGAGGGATGGAACGGATGACGCTTATTAGCCAAGATGCTTTCCAGCGGCTCTAAGTCCGGTTCGCTTAGAGTAAGGTCGCGTTTTAGAAGCCTTAAACGCCAAAAGACTTGACGCAGCGTCGTTTGATCCAAAGCGCCGTTTTGCCGAATAGCGCCGAGGTAATTCTCCCAAACCTTGCAAGCTCTAGCTTTGAATTCATAGAATGGATCTTGTGATGAAACGTAACTACTTTGAGATAAAAGATTAGCGAGCGTTTCAAAATAATCAGTTAGCGCAGACAATCCTCCGTCGTTAGGGGCGTTTTCAATCGTTTGTGGATCCGAGTATCTTGGATTATAAGCGCCAGGGAGACTGACAAACTTTTCAAAGTCGTGGCGATCACGTTGAGCTGTCGCAGGCAATTCCGCACGTTCGAGCATGTCGCGTAGTTGACAGAATGGACGATAACACGGATCGTAATGAAAACCAACGATTCGATAAAAAGTTTTGTCGGCATGATCACAAAGTTCGATCGTCGCTTGCGGTCCGGCATAACCCCATATTGCGTCGATCTCCTTAGTTACTATTCGCGATTGATTCTCAGACAAAGCGATCGTCAGCTCGTCAGAGGCGAGCGTTACCTCACACGAGGGATCGGTCACATTGGCTCTTAGTGTAAAAGTATTGTTCAAAGGGGAATAGTCTTCGAGCGCTAAGGCGAATTTTGCGGGTCTAAAGTGTACCGGTCGTCCTCCGGGAAAAACGTAACGACCGCCAAAACCCAAAGCGACGTAAAACCCTCGTTTCATACACTCCGGTAAGAAATCAAGTGGAATCGCCGCCTGAAGAATTCCCGAGTCGGAGTCGTAATGACCTTGCAGGACAGTCAGAGAATTAACCGCGCGTCCGCTCATTGGGTCGATCTGCTTCCAGTAGACGTCGCCGTCTTTCTCGAGGAGCATACCGCGCGTTGGCGTCGCTTCGGTCGCTATCATCGCTCGGTGTTCGGAAAGGAAGCGGTTTCCGGATATTCTCACTAAAATGAAATCAGAAGTAAGCGCCACGTCAACATACTGTTCCAAGGTCGGACCGCTCGTGAAGGAACCTGGCGCAAATGCCCACACGCCGCCACGCGACGCCTGGCGCCAGAACGTCTCGAGTTTTTCGTAGTCGTTCCAATCCGGAACATTTGACACTATCGGAGCAGGTAAAATTGTTTCAGGAGAGTGAAGCGGTTCGACGTATTCAGGATAATGACGCTGTAAGAGCCACGGTTCACAATCGGCAAACCCAGCAACTTTCAAGATCGCGTTTTCTTCCGCTAAAAAGGAATCGCGTAATAAGGCGTCATAACCTTCAAGATCGGCAAAGTCTTGTGATTCCTGGAGCGCGCGCCAATCGCAGGGGGCGCCTTGTGGGGCGGTTGTAAACCACGAACTGCCATAGGTCGCAAGACTACCGTCGGCTATTGGATTAGGCACGCCATGAACCGCGGCCACAGAAGTCCATGTTAAACCGTCGTTGGAAACGCAGACTTCCAGTTCCATTGGCATACGATCTTTATAACCGCCATTACGGTCGCGCGAGAAGACGACCGTATCGAAGCGAACGGGCTCTTCCCAATTGAGCGTGATCTCTTGTGGCGCCTCGTAGGACGCGGGATCGGCCGAAACCCAGGCATGGTCGTTGCCATATTGACCGTCGGTTAAATTCTCCACAGAGTGAATAGCGTAACCTGAAATGCAGGAAGTAGCGTTTACAGTAGTCTTGGGGAGTCGCGCTAAGTTGGTTGTGGAATCATCGTGGGAATAGACCTCCAACTCGTCGATTGCCGGCGCGCCTGCAACAGAAGAAAAGAGTCGTACACGACAGAAACGCGCATCGACGGGTTCAAATGAAACAGTATTCGGCTTTTCCGGAAGCAGAACACGGAAAAAGGAGGTCGAGTCGTTAGCGGGAACGATATCTTCGCCGCGTGTGGCGCCGTCGCACGAAAAGCAAGTCCCAAACGACGTCAAAGCTACAAGCGCTAATACTCTTGCGAACCTACCTTGAAAGAGCGACATAATATACCTCATCAGTTGTCCACACAATTTTCACGCACAGACAGCGCAATAGTATAATTATCTCAAATTGAGACGGTCGACGCAATAACCTCGTCGGTCTTTTCACACTCGCCTTTCAAAAGGTCTCAGGCGTCGCGCTATCCTTCAGTTCAAGTACAAATTAAAAACGTAAAATTCTCAGTAACGACCGTATTACGATACTCCTCATTTCCGCTCCTGAGCCTGGTCTAGCGAGTATGATTTTCGTCTAGACTAAGAAATGTTCTTTTGTTAGAATACACGCCTAATATGCGTATGGCGTAACCCATGGCGTTGCGCTCGGTCGTTTGTGTGGAGCAACAATGTCGCAGGAAGCTCAAATCAGAATCAACAGACAAGACGTCTGTGGTAAAGCGTATTTGGCGATACGCTTTGTCATGACGCTCGCGCTGTCGTTGTCTCTTGTAGCTTTTGTGACGCCATTGTGCGCTCAAGCGCCCCCCGTCGTCTCGTCGACGTCACAAACTTTCACAACTGCGTCTCCGGTCAGTAATTTTCGTCCCGGTCTCATGCGCATTGATTTTTCGATCGCCACGTCCACTCCTAGTCGTTGGCAAGGAGAGATCCGTCTTTCCCGTGGCTCTTTTGGAGACTTAACGCCACTATCGGTGAACGGCGCGGGGGCGACCTCTTTTCTACTGAACGAACGCTCTCCCGACCGCGTCTACGTCAACACACGCGCGTCGGCGACCTTCCACGGATTTGAAGCAACGCTTTTTGCGCCTAAAAATGCACGCTTAGAAATCTCCCTGCACGACCTTGGCGCTAATCAGACGATTAACAAAACCGTTTTTGTGGAACGACTTGTCGATTCCTCAATGCGCATACCCTTTAACGAGCCGGGCGCCGGTATCGAGGTCATGCGTGCGCCCGCGGACGAACTGCCCGCTAGAATCCAGAAAACAAACGTCAACTCCCATCGCTGTCAGTCGATCTTTCTGCCAAATGAAGCGTTCCAACTCCTAGTCGCGCCACGCTCGCTCGCAAACAAACCGGACGGCACGCTCGTTCTTCACGCTCAGGCCGCTTTATCCGGCGCTTCTGCGCCTTATTGGACTCAAGATCGCGAAATCACGCCAGAAGCGTTACAACAATTCGAAAACATCGTTTATGACCAGAGATCTACTCCGAATTGTACTCCCTTTAATATTACCGCGCCCGAGAAAGCTGGCGTATTCGAACTAACGCTCGAACTGACCTGTAAAAAAGGCGATCGTACAGATTCGAAATCCACCTTCGCCATTCCCTCGCTCATTAGGAATCATAATACAACCGACGTGCTTCTAGCACGCCGCACAATTCAGTGTGTCGTTGTTCCGCAAGGACGCCAAGAGCAAATGGCAAGAGACGCCGATCCGCTCGACGTTGACCTACGTGAGGAACTCTTAGAGACAATTGACCCGACCAACCCGTCTTGGAGAAAGAATTTTTCCAAACGTTCCATCTTGCCATTACGCCTGACTCCAACGCTAAGCCCTAGCGCTAATTCCAAAGGTTCTCAACCTTTAGCAGGCTCCTTGTCGACTTTCGCAAGCGATCTCATACCCAACGAGGAAGGGGTCGAAGACGCGCGTTTAGGGCGCGTTAATACGTCGCAATATAGCGTTATCGCGCCTAATTTCCAAGAGGAACAAGCCGCCAAGTTACAAGCTCAGAACGCCTCGCGTCTGCGTGCGCTCGGTCAAGCGCCAAATGAATCGAACGTCGCCAATGGTTTTAACGTCTCCAATGGTTTTAATATGGGCATGGGGCTTTTCGGAATCGGCTCGCGTTCAGATCAAGTCAAAAGCGGCTCAATTGAAAGTAAACTTGAAGAATACAACGCTTTCATCCGTCGTTGGGAACGCGACGAATTCCAAACTTTCCAATCTTCGACAAGCCTACTAACCGGCGCTCAGGTCACTGCTTTTTGGGACAAGCCGCTAAACAACGGTCGTTCGCACGTTCTTTCAAATTCCGAACTAACGGGCTTTGCGCCGACACAACGTAGCTTTGTTTGTCTTGAGCCGAACAAAAGCAGTGCGTCAATGACGTCGGTTGTGGCGTCGACCTTACAGTCGTCGTCTCAGTCCTCGACAATATCCTGGGAAGCGTATCCGATTCCGATCCAGGACGTCGGTATGCCTCACCTGCTCGAGATCGAATTTCCGGCGAGCGTACCGCAAAAACTTGGCATTAGCGTCTTAGAACCAAATGCCAACGGCGTGCTCGTGCCTTCGTTCCAAGACATGGGTTTTGTGGTAGACGACGACCCTCTGAGCGATCGTAATGCCTCGGAAGTTGTGCGCCGTGTCGCGCTCTTCTGGCCCCATACTAAAACGCCCATAGTTCTCATGGCGAACTGTTCCAGCAAGGAATCGGCAATCTATGGACGCATTCGCATTTATCGAGCCAACTCCAAATTAGCCGATACCGCCGTAAATTCACGGGGTCGTATGTTTGTCTGGAGCGTACTGTCGCCGCGTTTGTGCGACCAATTTAACGTCGAACGTCGCGTCTCACGTTTTGGTTTAAACGGCGCGGAAGACTGGCGATCCTTCGACGAGGCAATCCACCGTCTGATTTACTACGTGTGCGCTTACAACTACGATTACGTTTCGCTCATGGCGGCGTCGGACGGTTCTGGACTATATCCAAGCGAATGCCTGAACCCGACGCCTAAGTTTGATCATGGCGTCTTTCTGGCTAATGGCGGCGACCTTGAGCATAAGGACGTGCTTGGTTATGCCTTAGCAGTGTTTCAATTTCACCAGAAGACGTTAATTCCCGGGATTAATCTTAATTCAACGTTACCATCGCTTGAATCGCAACTCCTTGCGCTTAGAGATGAAAACGTGTCGGACCAAACGCGCGCGTCCTTAGAGGGTATTGAATGGATCGGGATAGACGGCGAACGTTTAATTAACTCTCGCATGACACGCGACGGATTCGGTCCGTATTATAACGTCTTGCATCCTGTCGTAGAGGCTGAAATTCTGCGAATCATACGCGAATTGGCAAGTCGTTGTGCGCCATATGACAGTTTCGGAGGCGTCCTGGTTAATATCGACTCCAACAGCTCCCTCGCGCTCCCAGACGACCCCTTCTTTGGTTTGGACGACGAAACAATCACACGATTTGTTCGCGAATCCAACTTGCAGAACGCGCTCTCTGAACGCGGCGCTCGTCCCGTTCAAGACTTACTCTTGGCCAAGGGGGCAAATCGATACCGTCTTCGTGCTGAATTTATTCGTGAAGAATGTCTGAACGAATGGCTCAACTGGCGTTCGGAAGCCATGCAACGCTTCTATGACAAAATTCGCGCTACTGTCGCGGACATTCGCCCTGACGTTAAGACGTTTTTAAACGTTGCACAAGCGCTTGACGGTCCTAATAGTCGCGCGTCGTTAGCGCCCGTGCTCAATGGTCAATCGAAGCTCCGTTCACTTTTGCGTACGGTCGGTTTGGATCCGATTGCATATTCGATTCCTAACGTTAAAACCTCTGGCATTGCCCAGGCCGGGTTTAATTCACCCACGCCGACGTCCAACCTTGTCGACCACGTTGTGGTCATGCGTCCAGAAATCATTGCGACGACCTCGCCCCTGGCGCGCACGGCGCTCAACTATGAATTCACAACGCCGGAGGCGATTTCCCTCTTCGCGTACAATCAAGCCTTCCCTAGCGTAATATTTACACACCTTGCGGAAGATCGTCGTCTCGCCGATTTTGACTTGCTCAGTCCAATTCGCCCGTCTTACGTTAAACTCCAGACGCTGGCACAGCCCGCTGGCGACGCAAATCGCAAGCGCTTTGCACGACAACTTGCCGTCGCCGATACGCTATGCTTCTTCGACGGAGGCGTCCTAGCGCCTACCGGTCAAGAGGACTCTCTAGCCGACTGGCTCTATGTGTATAAGAATCTGCCTGCGATTCCATTTAAGACGTGGACGCCGAAGTCCGACTCGCAATACCGCTCCGTCGGATATCGTACCAATGCGAACGATAAATCCAAAGGCGTGACCGCCCCGGAACAAGAAGCCAACGACGCGCCCAAGACCGAGGAAAAATCTATCCAACCACTGGTGGCGCGATACTGTCGTACCGACAAGGAGACTTGGTTTTACATTCTCAACGCCGCGCCTTTTCACATGACAGTGCGTTCAACCTTTATGCGTAGTCCCGGCGCGAAATATGAGATCTTCGCGCCACGTCGACGTGAAACGCCGAACGTCACAAACGATTCTGTCGTCTGGGAATATAGCGCTCCGCCCTTTGACTTGGTCGCGATTCGTATCGAAGACCCCCAGGCGTCAATCGGTCTATTGGAAACGTCTCGACCCGTTGAGATCTGCGGCGCCGATGGTCGACTTCCTCGAGCAGTTCAAGATTTCGTTTCGCGTGTCACGCTAGCGCGGCAAGGGGTCGATCATCCTCTTCGAAACGGCGACTTTGAGGAAATTTTGCAACCGTCGGTTGTTGGCAATCCAGAAGTCGCGCCTAATACCGGCGGTGATAAATCGAATTTACTCGGTTTAGAAATGCCCAGAGTTACGCTCTTCAAACGCCCTCACGAGGAGACAAGCGTCGTAGCGGTTCCCACTCCCCAAGATAATCTTACGGAACTTGACCCGATCCCGGGATGGCGCGTCTTTGGAACCAATGAAATCGTCGCGTCACTCGACGCACAAATCAAGTGCGAAGGCGCTTATAGTCTTCGCGTGTCTTCTGACGGCGCCACCGGCGGGGTCATTTGTCAACCCTTTGAAGCGCCAGGCGGGGGTCGTTTATGCGCGCAAATATGCTTTGGCGCCAAGCGTGAGACGAACGATTTGCCGTTGAACGTTTGTCTTACGGGTCGTCTGAATGGTCGTCCCTTCAACCGGCGCGTCAACGTTGGGAACGCGCTACTCCAGCGTATGCGTTCGAATAACGCGCAGCCGCCTCAAGACGACGTCATGTGGAGCCGCGAAGTGGTGCTGTTTGACAAGTTACCGTTGGAAGGCCTTGAAGATTTGTCTTTGCGTTTCGAACTGTGTGGCGAAGGCGTTGTTTGGCTCGATCAGATCAAACTATATAAACTCGCTTTTGCCGATTCAGAACAGTCCGAGCTTATGAGAATGATCAACACCGTCGAATATCGCGCGTCTCATGAACGCGTTAACGACGTCGCCTTTACGCTCGACAGCTATTGGGCGAGATTGCTTCGCGAAGAAATCCCCGATGATTCGCCCCAACTAGCGGAGAGAATTGAACGTACCAGCGCGGTGACCGAACCGACGCCCAGTAACGATGAGAACGCATCCAAGGAAACCTCGCGTCCTTGGTCGTTCCTCAAATTCTGGTAACTTTACCACGCTTTACCGCCGAGTAAAGCAAACGCCGAATCGGTATTCAGAGTAAAATTAGTTCGCTCTGAATACCGTTTTTTTATGTGAAATTAAGACGTGTCTTTTATGGCGACTTTCAGTCTCACGCTAATATATAGGCGAAAAAACTTGTCGCGAAAGCCATAAAGGTTATAATAACCAGGTCGAGGCGTTCGCGCAGTTTACCAACGCCCAGAAATCGGTCACGACGCCGATTCCTACCGCACACGTACCTGATTAGGCATTATGACGACCACCCCTTATTACTTTGATCCCGAATTACGACGTTCCATCGAAAGCCTCCTTTTACCCGACGTGCGTCTGCCCGGTCAATACATCGGGGGCGAAGTCGGTCAAATTGTGAAGACCTCAGACTCCGTTGACGCGAGGCTTTGTTTCTGTTTTCCGGACGTCTATTCGATCGGCATGTCAAACGTGGCGTTGGCCGTACTCTACGACGCTATTAATCAATTTTCCAATCTTGCCTGTGAACGTGCGTTCTGTCCTAGTCCCGATTTCGAGGCGATCCTGCGCAATAATAGATTACCGTTGTACTCGCTAGAGACCTTCACGCCGCTCGACGCTTTCGACGTAGTCGCTTTCACACTACAGTACGAACTGTGCTACTCGAGCGTGCTAACCATGTTAGATCTGGCGAGGATTCCAATACGTAGTTCCCAGCGCGGCATTAACGATCCGTTGATAATCGCCGGCGGTCCCTGCGCAAGTAATCCTGAACCAATGGCGCCTTTTATTGATCTGTTCCAAATTGGAGACGGTGAACAGACCACGCCAAGATTACTCGCTCGTTGGGCAGAAATACGTAAACAACTTGGAGTTGAGCGTACGCTCTGCTCGAAAAACGGTCGTCTACCCAGCGGGTCAACAGAAAGAGACAAACGTTCTCGTGAACTGCGTCATAAAGCATTGGTTCTTCTTCAAAAAGAATTCGTAAACGCCTACGCGCCGTCGCTGTATCATGTGGAAATCAACGCAGATGGTCGCGCATTGCGTCCGCGCCCTACCATAGACGATATACCTGAATACATTCATACGGCCGTCATTCCGGACTTAAACGCCTACCCGCCGCCGAAACAACCGCTCATTCCGCTCATTGAAAGCGTGCAGGATCGCATCTCCGTGGAGATCATGCGCGGTTGTCCTCAAAAATGCCGATTCTGCCAAAGCAC
Source organism: Planctomycetia bacterium (assembly GCA_030537455.1). Classification (GTDB taxonomy): domain Bacteria; phylum Planctomycetota; class Planctomycetia; order Pirellulales; family Thermoguttaceae; genus RUG369. Next base: position 58,047 of record JAUNMR010000018.1, read on the forward strand.
GCAACTAAAACGTCCGTTACGCTATCGTTCGGTCGACCTGATCATTGAGACGATCGTAGAAGCCGCGCGCAATACAGGCGTCCAAGAGACGACTTTGTTGTCTCTCTCTTCCAGTGAATATCCTCGTTTTGAGGAAGCGCTACAAAAGATTCGCGACGCAGTCTGCCCATTGGGCGTAACTCTTGCCGTGCCCAGTTTGCGTGTCAATCACCAACTTAGCTCGGTAGTTCAGGGTTTAACCACCGAGCGTTCCAGTAGTTTGACAGTCGCGCCTGAGGCGGCGTTGGAAGAAATGCGACGTCGAATTGCCAAACGCGTCACTAACGAAGACCTCTTTAAGGGTTGTCGTAGCGCGTACGAGCACGGGTTTTCGCATATCAAGATGTACTTCATGTGCGGCTTTCCTCACGAAAAAGAGGAAGACCTCGTTGGGATTGTGAATTTGTCGAACGACATATGCCGCTTGGGTAAGGAAGCGGTCGGCAGATGGGGGCAGGTGGTAGCGAATGTGTCTAACTTCGTGCCCAAGCCGCACACGCCTTTGCAATGGGAGGCCATGCAAACACGCGAGTACTTTATTGAAGCGCATCGTATTTTGCGTCAAACGAGGCGTGAACGTTCCGTTAGCGTAAAATACCACGACTTAGAAACGAGCCTTCTGGAAGGTCTCATGACGCGCGGCGACCGTCGTATCGCCGCGGTGATCGAACACGCGTGGCGCTTAGGCGCACGACTCGACCCTTGGCGTGAACATTTTCAACCGGATTTGTGGAAATCGGCAATTGCCGATAATAACATAAACGTCGAGTTACTAGTACACACGCCCTACCCTATGGACTCCGAATTGCCATGGGATCATATTGTGTTGTATAATAAGAAAGAACATCTGAAAAAGGAACATGAACTGAGCGTCCAGTGTAAAATCACTCAGAACGACTGAGGACGCTCATTTCCCCAACGTAATCATAGTATAAAGGAAGTTCACATGGCACACGTCGATCAATCACGTCGTCGCTTTCTCACCGCCATGGGCGCGTTCGGCGCGCTCGCGGGGGAGGCGTCTCTTTCCCTGACCAGCGCCGAGGAGTCTAGCGCTCCTAAGACGTCTGACACGGTCTTTGCGCTTCAGGGACGTAATCTGAAAATCTTCTCCCCATTGATCAAAGAGCCGACGCGCATTTTACAGATCTCGGACTCTCACCTTTTCCTCGACGATGAGCGCGATGAAGAATATAAGAGCTATTCCGACCGTATGGGCAAGGCCTATAACGTCGTGAAGGACTTCCGTACCGGCAAGGAAAGCAACCCAATGGCGGAGCTTCAGCAAATTGCAGCGGAAGCGCGTGATAAGCAATACGACGCCATGGCGTTAACCGGCGATATTGTGAGCTTTCCCTCTTCCGCAGGCGTCGACTTCGTCAAAGAAGTCCTTGCTCCGGTTAATGTTCCGTATTATTACGTGTGTGGCAACCACGACTGGCACTTCGAAGGAATGGAAGGTTCCGAACAAGCGCTTCGCGAAGAATGGATTGCCAAGAAATTGACGTCGCTCTACCCGGAAAACGTCAACCCGCTGGCGTACTCCGTGGTCGTCAAAGGCGTCAAAATGCTCATGATCGACGACTCGATTTACAAGATTCTCCCGGAGCAATTAGATTTTCTGCAGAAGGAACTCTCCGACGGCATGCCCGCGGCGTTGTTCATGCACATTCCTCTTTACGCTTATGGTCGTGGCGTCGGATACGGCGTGGGTCATCCGGACTGGAATGCGGCGCACGACAATAACTATCAGATCGAACGACGTGAACGCTGGCCCGAGGCGGGACACGACGCGATCGCCTACGATTTCCGTGACCTTGCTATAAGCGCGCCTAACCTCCTCGGCGTCTTCACCGGTCACATCCACGTTCAAACGCTTGACGTCATTAATGGCAAACCGTCTCACGTTGCCCCGGCGGCGCTCGACGGCTCTACGGTGACGATCGAGTTTCTGCCGACGCCTAAATAATGTTGGAGCGCACGTAAAGGTCAATTTCAAAGCGTGGTCGTGTGCGTCAACACTTACGACCGCGCTTTTATTGACGCGCGACGTAAAACGTGAAAAACGTGAAAAAACGAAAAATTTACTCGCTCTCTGACTTTTTTCACATTACAATATAGGCGTCGTATTGGCGATTCTGGCGTCGTCGTTATGACGTAACTAATCGTCACAATCGGCAGTTTTACGTTTCAATCGACGAAAATATCGCTTTTTAAGGCGATATGTTTCCACGATATGCTTGCCTAGATTATAATGAAAAACACTTGTTTTTAGTCTCGACGAGAGTCGGCACATATTGCGCGATCCCTAGTGAACGCGCTGTAACGTAAAAACAATAGCAAGTCGTTTGCGTTCAAATATACAAACGGAGAAGCGCGTCCTTTTGCGACAAAGACGTGTTCCGGTAACAGGAGACGGTTCCTCATGAATACGGTCGGAAAAATTTTTGTAGGTATCATCGCGTTGATGAGCGTCGTTTGCCTTACGGTAAGCGTTCTTTCTTATGCGTCGCACCATAATTGGAAGGAAAAGTCTGACGAACTTCAAAAACAATTGAAAGCCGCTCAGGATGAAAAGAGTTCTCTAAACGCCCAAAAGACCGAGCTTACCCAGAAGATCAACGACGCCTCTGAAGAATACGCGAAGTCCGTCGACGCTTTGAAGACCTACGCTGAGGAACTTAAGAGCGAAAACGATGAACTCAAAAAGCAGAACGAACAGCTCACTAGCGAACGTGAACTTCGTGAGAATATGGTCTATTCCAACGACCAGCACATCGCCGACCTTCGTCAGCAGTTGAGCGTTACCTCTAACGACCTGGCGGAAGCGCAACAACTGCGTGCGAACTATCTCCAAACGCTGGCGCAAACGCTTGAGAAATTGCACAATCTTTCCGCGATCCACGGTGACCTGAAAGAACAAAACGACGAACTCGTCCAGCTCTATGATCAAGCGGTCGTCGTCCTGCAACAGCACGGTTTAGAGGCGGATCCGAGTAAGTACACTGAACTGCCAAAGTTCCAAGTACAGGGCGTCATCTCTCAACTTAGCGACCAAGGGGACGACCTGGTACAAATCACTATTGGTTCCGACGACGGTCTCAATGAACACAATATGCTCGACGTGCGTCGTGGCAACTCCTACCTCGGTCGACTGGAAGTCTTGACCGTTGAACCGAATCGCGCTATCTGCAAGATCGTGCCGGAGTTCCGTCAAGGCATTATGAAGGAGGGCGATGATGTCTACTCGCAAAAATTCTGATAAAGCCCCCAAACCCAAAAAAGAAAAGAAAGAAAAAGCGCCTAAGACTCCAAAAGCAAGCAAGTCTAAAAAGTCCTCTAAGAAAAAGGGCAAGGGCGCTGACGTCGAAGACGCCCCGATAGCTAACGACGATTTCGTCTCTTCCGGCGTCGCTAGCGACTCTTTCGATAACGATAGCGCGCCGATTGAACCGGTCGCCGCCGCAAAACCGAAGAAAACCAAAGTCAAAAAACAAAAGCAGCCGCATCCCAAAGCGCCAACTGACGTCTATACGCTTCTGCTTTTGCTCGGCTTCATATTCTTTATCGCCGCTTCCGTCTTTATGTACCTTGACGTGAGCTCCTATAAATAAGAGCCGAGACCTTTTGGACGCAAACGTTCCCAAGCGTCGCGCTCTGGCGCGACGTTTTTTTTTGCTCTATCGACCGTTCGTCAGATACGCCCTATAAGTTTAACGGGAGCTTTAATTCCCGCAGTCGTCTTTTTTTCGTCATAAAATCGACAGACGTCGGCGTTCGACCGCTTTTAATAAAACTAAATCGTTCTACAATAAGCGTAGAGACGATATGCGCATGAAGGATTGTCATCTTCCTAACGCCTCAGGAACGTTTCCCATAACGTCGTGACAATTGAGCGCATGCCCAACATTCAAAGAGTTCACGAATGGACAGTCGCACACAGATCCTCAATAAAATCAAATCGGCGCTCGCAGACGTAGATAAATCTAAACTCGTCGAACCCGACATGCCAACGGTGTGGGAGCGTACCGACGCCTCTCACGATGCGCTCGTGGAAACATTTGCGAATAATCTTCGCTCAGTTGCAGGCGAGGCGGTAGTCTGCGCAAGTGAAGAAGACGCAATTGCTAAGATTACTCAAACGCTCCAGGAGCTCGCAGGTTCCGACGCGACGCGTCAACTCGGGGTCTACGATTCCCCCGCGATAGCCGCGATTCTGCCACAACTGCGTAACGCCTTGAACGATTGGACTTTCATGGAGACGCCAAGCGATCCGGCCGTCGATCCTAAGACCTACGAACCTCTCACTGCGAGCTTGGTCTCTCCCCTACTCCTTTTAGCCGACACTGGTTCCTGCGCCATTGAAGGACGTTGCGCGTTTGAACGTCTACTGTGCTATCTCTCGCCGGTCTGTTTGGTTTTGGCGCGCGCGTCGCAACTGCGCGAACACCTACCGCACGCTTGGGGTGAGATCTCCGGTAAATTCATCGGTACGGATCAGCCCGGTGAAATTGCGCTGGTAACCGGTCCGAGTCGAACGGCCGACATCGAAAAGAAACTCGTGCTCGGCGTCCATGGTCCAAGACGTCTGATCGTCTTCCTCATCCAGGACTAGGTCTGGAAGTCCCTTCTACGCCGTCAGCCACGAAATCGTAAATATGAACGAATCAGATCTCGACATTGAAAGGGTCGTACTCTCCGATATAGAAGAGAACGCCTATATTGTCGCGCTAAAAAACGCCGACTCGTGTGTCATAGTGGATCCTGGCATGGAGCCTCTTGCGCTTATTAATCGTCTCTTGACCAAGAGACTCACGCCCGAAGCCATTCTTGTGACTCATGGACACTGGGATCACATCGGCGGCGTTAATCTTGTGCGTAAACACTGGTCAGACGTCACGATTTACGTCGGCGTCAACGATCGATCAAAATTAACGGATCCGAACGGTAACCTTTCCCCTTGGCTCAGTACTCCTCACAAGACCTACGACGCAGACGTTAGCGTGACAGACGGCGACACGATCAGCGTGGCGAATTTGACCTTTAAAGCGCTCTGGACGCCCGGTCACACCTCTGGACACATGGTTTATCTCCTGGAAACCGAGAGCCGACCGATCGTTTTCTGTGGCGATTTGATCTTTGAATCAGGAGTAGGAAGAACAGATATTCCTGACGGCAATTCTGTGGCGCTCTATAAAAGCGTCACAGAGAAGATCCTCACGTTACCAGATCAAACCCTACTCTATCCCGGTCATGGCAATAGCACGACCGTTGGAAATGAGCGGAGATTTAATCCCTTTTTGAACTGATGTTTTCATAAGCGTTTGATTGGGGCGACTTAAATCGCATACCGTAAAGAAATAACGCGCAATCGCACAAGCATTTTGCTGACGAGGTTTAGACCAGAATGCCGTTCTTCTTGAAAATATTCGATAAACCCGACGAAATCGTTCCAATTCGTCGCAAATTCATTCGAACGCTTTCGATTTACACCTCGATTTCACTGCTTATTTCACTCTTGTTGTCCTTCTACTTCGAGATACGAGCAGGTCATCGGGAATTTTTGCGTGTTATTGAGGCAAAGATCGACGAAGCCTACAGTAAGACGCTCGACGCGGTCGACACGCGTGAAAAGCTCAACGAAACGCTAACCTCAAATGGCAAGTACGACGTTGTCGCAATCGCAACACTCCTTAATACGCCAGAGTTTTATAACGTTTTTCCTGACGGCGCCGAAACCGAGGCGCCTCTGCCCCAAGAGCAAAGTGGGTTTGAATACTATAAGACGTTTAAACAGCTGGAAATCCTTGCAACCTTTTTCGATATTGACGAAATCAATCTCACGGACGAACACGGGATATGTCAAGTCTCCTGGCCCTTTGGCGCCACTGAAATTGGCTATGACTTCGCCAGTTACCCGAGCACTCGACACTTCCTTAACATCTTATCACATCCGGAACTTGTAATCTCTCAGGACGTTCGCCCTAGCGTCGGTGGTAAAAAGACGCGCCTCATGCAATATTCCGCGGCGAAACGTCAGGACGCCCCGGGGATTATTGAGGTAGGTTTTGACGCGAGCAAAGTAACGTCCACACTTAGCCTTGCGGACATTTCTTTTTACGTCGATTCAAAATTAGGAATCAACGGTTTCCTGTGCGTCTATGAGCACGGTCTATTAAAAGTTGGTCCGGAAAGCGCTCAAGATTACGATATTGCGCTTATTCCACAAAATAAACCCAAGATTATGAACTTTGACGGTCGAGTTCATCTGGTCTTAAAAAAGAACTTCGGGCATTACGTGATACTCGGCGCTATTCCGCTAACAGAGATCTATTCCTCTCGTAGCGCAACGATCATCCTTTTGCTGTGCGCTAACTTTGTGTTGATCTTCTCCATATTCGCGTTGATCTCCATACTTGTACAGCGGTTATTTGTCGACAACGTCTATAAAGTCAACCGTTCGTTGGTGAAAATCACCGACGGCGATCTTGACGAGCGCGTTGAAGTCATGGTAACGAAGGAGTTTGCCGATCTTTCCCTGGGGGTGAACGCCACGGTCGATTCCCTAAAAGACGCCGCCAGCGAGATCGAACGACGAAGACTTGAAGAAATGGCTCTAGCGCATCGCATCCAAAAGTCGGCGCTACCCAATCTTGATCGTCTCTTTCCCAACCGGGAGCAATTTGACGTTTCCGCCGCTAACCACCCCATGACCAGCGTCGGCGGGGATATGTATGATTTCTTTTACATTAACGACTCGACCATTCTCTTCTACGTCGCAGACGTCTCCGGTCACGGAGTGCCAGGCGCGCTCATTATGATGAAGACAATGGCGTTGGTAAAAGATCTCGCGTTGACCGACCGAAACCTCGAGGACGTCATTCAAGTCACGAACCATTACTTGTCGGTAAATAACGACTTCTCCTTTGTCACAGGTTTCTTCTGTCAGTTTGACCTTATCACTGGGGAATTAACCTATGTAAACGCCGGTCATAATCCTCCGTTCCTGAAGCGCGCCGACGGCTCATTTGAAGTCTTTGAACCGGAAATCAATCTCATTATGGGCATTGCCGAAGACGCGCAGTACTCCAGCGCCACAATGAAACTCTACCCCGGAGATCAAATCGTTTTGTATTCTGACGGTATCACCGAAGCGCCGGATCCGGTCTCGCATGAATGCTTTGAAGTTGAGCGCGCCATTAGAACGCTTAATGGCATGGGAGCGACTGCGTCGGCAAACGATAGCGTCAAGGCGCTTTTTGACGCAGTGGACGAATATACCGACAATCAACCGCCCAGCGACGACGAAACCATTTTGCTTTTCCGCTTCCTCGCTCCGCTGGAGTCTACTCGAACGTAATACTTTTAATAGCAACGGATAGCGTTTACGTTTCTGACTTTTAATACTAAATGCCAACGCGCTTTGTTAATACGCGACCATAGCGCATGAGGACGACAATGAAATTGCTTGATCTGCTCTATCGCCCGGTTCAAAATCCCGCCGATTTGACTATGCGTCAGCGTTTTCTCCATAGTCTGTGCATTTATGTCGTTGTGGCGTTTCTCACGTCGATGCTCCTGGCTCTCTCCTTTGAAACCCATTCGGCGCGACGTGAAGCGCAACATACTATCGAGGTGAAAATCAACACCGCGCGTTTACATGCGCAAAATGCGTACAACGCCTTTAATACGCTCAAGGACGCAACGGAGCAACTTGCTATCAAACGCGCGCGTGCGTGCGCTATGCTACTGGCACATAATAACTCGCTCTTAGATGACGTCGACGCTAGCGATAACTATTCTCTGGCAACTCTCACTCGTCAATTAGATATAAACGAATTGGAGATTGTAGACGCTAACGGTATTTGTATCGCCGCCTATCCTGAGAAATATACTGGATTTAACTATAACACAAGCGCCAACGCACGCGATTTCCTTCGGATTCTTGACGATCCGTCGCTGGAATTGGCACAGGATATTCGCCAAAATGAAGGAGAGCTAACGGAAGATCCGCTCCTATACTGCGCAGTGGCGCGTCAAGACGCGCCTGGGTTTATCGAGGTTGGCATTAAGGCGGAACAGGTTAATAAAGCGTATAATCTTGTCGGCATTGAAAAATATGTCGATTCCTCTTTGGGACGTAAAGGTTTTTTAGCGCTCTATTGTGACGACAAACTCGTGTTAGGGGATCCACGCGCTAATACGATAGACTTAACAGACTTGAAATTCGGTAGTGTCTTTCCCTTAGAGATCGACGACGTGGTCTACTTTGCCTATGCGCAGCGCGAAGACAATCTTATCTTTTTAGGCGTCATTCCTCAGATCGAAATATTTGCCTCGAATCGATTTATTTTAATTTGGGCGCTCCTTGGCAACTTCTTTTTATTCCTGCTCATCTTCTTTCTATTGTCTTTTTTGGTACAAGGTCTTTTAGTAAAGAACGTACGTTGCGTAAACGGCTCTTTGGAAAAGATTACTCTTGGCGATCTAAACGAACGCGTGAACGTTAAGGTTTCAACGGAATTTGTCGTTCTTTCCGACGGTCTAAACTCCACAGTCGATTCCCTCAAGCAGATAATCGACAACGTTAAGAAGCAAGACGAAGACAGTATTAGCTTAGCTAGGCGTATCCAGGAAGCGACGTTGCCTAACCTTGGCGAGCTCTTGCCGGAGCGACGACGCTTTGACGTCGCCGCACTAACGCGTCCCATGGTTGGCGTGGGAGGCGACTCTTACGACGTCTTCTATATAAACGACTCAGAAATACTCTTCTACGTCGCGGACGTATCGGGTCACGGAGTGCCCGCCGCGCTTGTTATGATGAGAACGACGGCTTTGGTTAAGAATATCGCGTTAAGCGGCTATGACCTCGCGAAGGTCGTTTCCACGACCAATCGTTACTTGTCAGACAATAATAACTCGTCTCTTGTCGCGGCGTTCTTCTGCTCCTTCAATCTCTGCACCGGCGTATTGACTTATGTCAATGCCGGTCATATTGCGCCTCTTGTTAAACATGGCGCAGGAGAATTTGTTCAGCTACAGCCCAATATTAACCTGGTGCTTGGCGTCGACCCAGACGCGACCTATACCGCCGAGCAAATTCAGCTCGCGCCTGGCGACGCCGTCCTTTTGTTTACCGACGGCGTCTGTCACGCAGAAAATACTGTAACGCATGAAACGTTCAACGTCGAACGAATCATAAGCAGGCTGAATCGCTCTAATAACGACGTCGCGTCTGACGTGCTTGCGAATTTGACCGCTTCCTTGGATCAATTCTGCGGATCACGCGAACCAAACGACGATCAAACGCTTTTATTCTTCCGGTTCATTGAACCGTTCATTAGCGATAAGTCGACGCAAGGGACAAATCATGCGTAACCTGGCGCAACGGTTGAAATAATAGCGATCTTGTGTAAAATTTCTTTAAGGCGACGTGTCGCTTTGTGCAATGGCTCGCGCGTCTCCACTTGCGCGATCTATCGCATACTTCACAGATTTGATACGCCTTGATTTTACGGAATACTGACAATGGCGCCTCACTTTATATTTGAAATGAATCGCGTAACCAAGCGGTTTGGCGATAAAACAATCCTTCAGAATATTAGTCTGTCCTTCTATTACGGCGCCAAGATTGGAATAGTCGGCGAAAATGGCGCTGGTAAATCAACGTTGCTCAAGATCATGGCTCAAATTGATCGCGATATTGACGGCGAAGTGAAGTTCGTCAAGGGGATGACGGTTAAATACGTCGCCCAAGAGCCGGAGCTTGACCTGGACGCCACCGTTCGTGAAAATCTCATGAAGGCGGTTGCGCCTATTCAGCAACGTATCGATCGTTTCAATGAGATTTCCATGCTTTTGGGCGATCCTGACCAGGAGGATAATTTCGACAAGCTCATGGAAGAGATGGGGCGTCTTCAAGAGGAAATCGACCATCTCGACGGCTGGGAGCTCGATCGGAAAATCGACGTAGCTGCCGACGCGTTGGTACTGCCTCCCGACGACGCGATTGTTCGACAGCTTTCCGGCGGTGAACGTCGTCGCGTGGCGCTGTGCCAAGCGCTCCTGGAAAAGCCCGACCTACTGCTACTGGACGAACCGACCAACCACCTCGACGCGGAAACGGTACAATGGCTGGAAGGCGCTTTGAGGGATTACCCTGGAACGGTGATTATCGTTACGCACGACCGTTACTTCCTCGACAATATCACCAAGTGGATCCTTGAAATTGACAATACGCGCGGTCTGCCCTTCGAAGGCAATTACTCCTCCTGGCTCGCCCAAAAGGCAGAGCTATTACGCATTGCCGAAAAGCAGGAATCTCAACGTCAAAAGACGCTCAAACGCGAGCTGGAGTGGATTCAGACGGCGCACAAAGGTCGTTTACAAAAGAACCAAGCGCGCGTTAACGCCTATGAACAACTTGCGTCGGCACAGAAGCTAGACGACAAAAGCGACGCGATTATTCAAATCGCGCCCGGTCCGCGTCTGGGTGAAAAGGTCTTGGTCGTTAATGGTTTGTCGAAGAGTTATAAAATCGGCGACGTCGAAACGAAACTCCTTGACGACGTTTCCTTTACCGTTCCCCGGGGCGCGGTCGTGGGAATTGTCGGTCCCAACGGCGTCGGTAAAACGACCCTGTTCCGCATGATCGTCGGGCAGGAAGAGCCTGACGCCGGCGTCATTGAACTTGGCGAAACGGTTCAACTCGCTTACGTCGACCAGCATCGTGACGCCTTAAATGATGAAAACACTGTCTTCCAAGAGATCACAGACGGTCGCGACCATGTTCAACTCGGCAATATCGAGATGAATAGCCGCGCCTACGTGTCGCGCTTTAACTTCCGAGGTTCGCAACAGCAGCGCCTGGTTGGGGTATGCTCCGGCGGCGAGCGCAATCGCGTCCACCTTGCCAAGCTCCTGAAGCGCGGCGGCAACTTGCTCCTATTGGACGAACCGACCAACGACCTGGACGTCTCGACTATGCGCGTTCTGGAACAGGCGATTAACGAGTTCCCGGGCTGCGTGCTGGTCGTGAGCCACGACCGTTTCTTCCTGGATCGTATCTGCACGCATCTACTGGTCTTCGAAGGCTCCGGAAAGGTTCGATGGTTCGAAGGGGATTTTTCCTCTTACGAAGAAATGCGACGCGCGGAGAATCCGAACTACGGCGAGAATCGTCGCGCGAAGTATCGCAAGATTCCGAATATCTGAGGCTACAATTGGTTGCGTAACATTGTAACGCTAACGATAAACGCGCCGCTAAGTTATCTCCACTTACGGCGCGTCGTTTAGGCTTTTTAAATTCATCGCCAAGACGGGGTAGTCATATAGTTGCGACTACCCCGTCTTGGCGTCTTTATGTGGCGTCAGCGGCGGCGTCTCAAGAAAGTTATCGAACCTCATGTGAGTCATTGACAGTTACGGCATGACTCACATGAGGAACCGAGCGTCACAGCTCATTATCCGCCCACAGTTCACACTGGGTCATCACGGTCTGAATTGCGTCGTCCAAGCCCTCGGGCGGGTACTTATGCTTCTTCAGTAACCTTTTAATCATCATCCTCATCGCAGCTCTGGCGGTTTCGCGCTTCTGCCAGTCGATAGTACGATTCTTTCGCAAGGCGTCCGCCAGTTCCTTAGTGAGAGCAATTAATTCTTCGTTCTCGTAAAAGTCCTTGATTGCCTGAGGCTTGGTGAGCGCGTCGTAAAAGGCAAGTTCTTCGGCGTTTAGTCCAAGCTGTTTTCCTTCTTCATGTGCAACGGCGATCTGCTTGGCTAGATTCATGAGCTCCTGGATCACCTCTTCGTTCGTTAGCATTCCGTTCAAATAACGGTTCATCACGCCCTGTATGATCTCGCTAAACTTCTCCGACTTGACCACATTGCTACGACGATAAACCTGTACCTGTTCCGCGATTAGTTTCTTCAGGAGTTCCACCGCAAGGTTCTTCTCCTTCATTTTAGCGATCTCTGCGAGGAACTTCGGATCGAAGAGAGAAAACTCCTCCGACACGTCCGAGAAAAGATTAATCACCCCCTCGCTCTTGATGCTTTGACTCAGTAGCGCATTAATGCGCGCGTTCATTTCGGGCAGAGAGATCTTTTTGCCCTCGCCCTGATTCATGAGACGCATGACGAGCACGCGCACCGACTCAAAAAACGCCGCCTCGATTCGCTGACTCTCTTCCACAAGCGCTGCACATAGGGACAGAGCCTGTCGTAGCATGAGCGCTTCCTTTAGGAAGTCCTCGCGTTCTCGCTCTTTATCGACCGCTACAATGAAGTTGACCGCGCCGCTGATAGCCTTTGAGCGTTCCAAGTCGGAGCCGGAGACGAACTTGGAGTAATCGTAACCATGGAAGAGATCGCGGCAGATAGTGAGTTTCTCCAGGAATTTCGGTCTTGCCACTTCCGCAACGTCAGTTTCGCCATAGTTCTTTTTATCCCGTGCGCTGTAATCGTTCATTGCCTCCTTCAGCGCCGTGGCAATACCAACATAATCAACGACAAGTCCGCCCTCTTTGTCGGCAAAGACCCTATTGACCCGGGCAATAGCCTGCATGAGGTTATAACCCTTCATGGGCTTATAGACATACATGGTGGCAAGGGAGGGCACGTCGAAGCCGGTGAGCCACATATCAACCACGATAACAATTTTCAGAGGACTGTCGTTGTCTTTGAAGATTTTGCCCAGTTCGTCTCTGTGTCGTTTATTTCCGATGACCTCTCGCCATTCCTCCGGGTCTTTATTACTATCGGTCATAACAACGGCGACCTTTTCTGTCCAGGACGGTCGTAGTTCCAGAATGCGGTGATAAATCTTTAGCGCAATGGCGCGGGAATAGGCGACGATCATCGCTTTTCCGGTAAGGAGGTCTGCGCGGTAATTCTCGTAATGGTCGAGGATATCGTCCACAAGGGACGCAATGGTCTTTTCATTTCCGAGGATCGCCTCCATCTGGGCGAGCTGACGCTTACTCGTTTCGACAACGACCGGGTCGGCGTTATTGGCCATGACGTCGTACTCGTGATCGATCAAATCCAGCGTGTCCTGATCTAGCTTCAGACGAATGACGCGGCTCTCGTAGTAGACCGGGCGCGTCGCGCCGTCCTCGACCGCTTGGGTCATATCATAGACGTCAATGTAATCGCCGAACACTTCTCGGGTACATCGATCCTTCTCGGAAATCGGCGTGCCGGTAAAGCCAATGTAGGTAGCGTTCGGCAGACTATTGCGAATGATTCGCGCCATACCGCTGATAATTTTACCGGTCAAGGGATCGACTCTTTCGGCGAGCCCGTAATGTCCACGGTGCGCCTCGTCCGCCATGACGACGATATTTCGCCGCTCGGACAGCGGCTCGTATGATTCCACAAACTTCTGCATTGTGGTAAAAATAATGCCGTTGGCTTTTCTGCCGTCGAGTAGCGACTTCAAATGCACACGGCTCTGTGCGTGCATTGGCTCTTGACGTAGGAAGTTTTTGCACTTGGCAAACTGTCCGAAGAGTTGGTCGTCAAGGTCGTTACGGTCGGTCAGTACTACAATGGTCGGACTCTGTACCGTCTCCTGGAGCAGATGGGCATAAAAGACCATTGACAGCGATTTCCCACTGCCCTGGGTATGCCAGAAGACGCCGCCTTTGCCGTCCGTCTGTGTGGCGCGTTTGGTCGATTCCACTGCCTTTTTGACCGCGAAATACTGATGATAACCTGCGAGGATCTTGAACTGCTTTAAGCCCTCATTGGAGAAACAGATAAAATTCTTAATAATATCGAGCAGACGCTCCCGCTGGAAAATTCCCTCGAAGAAGGTATCAAACTGCGCGTACTGAGTGTTTTCGTAGCTACCGTCTTTGGTCTTCCACTCCATAAAGCGGTCTTCGCCGGAGGTGATCGTGCCCGCCTTTGAGGTCAGATGGTCGCTCATAACGCAGATGCAGTTATAAACAAACATAGACGGAATCTCATGCATATAGTTCCGAATCTGTTTGTACGCCTCGGACGCGTCGGTTTCAACCCTCGAAGGGGACTTAAGCTCTATCAGAACGACAGGCAGACCATTGAGGAACAGTATCACGTCCGGGCGTTTATTACTGTTCTCAATGAAAGTCCACTGATTGGCAACGACAAAGGAGTTATTATCAGGATTCTTATAGTCCACAAGATAGACCAGCCCGGAGCGCTCCTCCCCCTCGGAGAAATAACGCACTTCCACGCCGTTCTGGATATAGTCCATAAAGACGGCGTTCTTCTGGACAAGCTCGCCGTGTTCTAAATGTTTCAGCTTGTCCAGTGCGTCTGCAATACCCTCCTCCGGCATTGTCGGATTCAGTTGGCGTAACGAGGCGTCAAGCTCTTTTTCGTAGAGCGGACTCTTAAAATCTCTCTCCTCCACATCGGGACCGTAGACATGAGCGTATCCCATAGTCTGGAATAGCTCGACGATCGATTTCTCATAGTCCGCTTCCGTATAGAACTCTGACATGACGTTCGCTCCTTGACTGCTTGATCTACTTCACGCCGTTCTGGTTCGTTATTATACAGGTCGCGTTGCGATTGTTCAAACGAGAATTTAGC
>JAUNMR010000047.1 GCA_030537455.1 Planctomycetia bacterium
CTCACACTGTATGATTCGTACTTTACCTGATTGTCAAATAACATGTCCACAACGACACAAGATCGAAAGCCAAAGCCTCGACTCACTCGTTGCGAATGTGGCTACAAGTTTATACCCATTTCAAAATTCGTCAAGCGAAAAAAATAAATTTTTTCTGTTTTTCTCGCTCTTCAATCGTCTGTCATAGTTTCATACTATTGATTATATCGAGCTATAACTTTTTTGACTTCGCAAGTTACATAATGAGAAACACAGTTACGAAGGCAGAAAAAGCAAGACGCGACGTTCATGTAAAATACATATATTCCCGCGTCGCGTCCTGCTTAAATGTGGTAGCAAACTTATTTGCCGGTTCAAACAATCCGGAGGATTTTCATTACGGATTGTCGCCGGAGATAAAATCGAGCGCCATCGGTAGGCTCACACGCCAGTAATCCCAGGAGTGTACGCCGTCACGAACGCGCAATTCGCATGGGACGCCTTTCATCTTCGCTAGTTGGAAGAAACCAAAAGCGCCGTTGAGACAGAAGTCGTCGTCGCCACAGTCGACAAACAATCGTGGCAAATCCTCAACCTTAGCGTCGGAAAGTAGACGCATGACGTCGTACTGCTGCGAATACTCAACACGCGCGCGATAGTTCTGCTCCGACTCGTTCTGCTCACGCCACGGCACGCGATCGAATCCAACCGCAGGACTCATAGCGTAGGCGGCGTCAAAGTATTCGGCATGACGTAAGGCATATAGTAATGTGCCATACCCGCCCATGGAAAGACCAGCCACGGCACGGTCAGCGCGGTCGGTCTTACAACGGAACTCGCGCTCTACCTGAGGAATGAGCGATTCAAAGAAGAACGTCTCGAATTGATCGTCGGAGTCGAGCGCGTTGCGATACCACGTCGCGCGCGCGTCTGGCATGACGATAATCCGCTTGCGCTCCGGTCGTTGGGCAAAGTAGGCGTCGCAAATCTCCTTCATCCGCCCCTTTTCAGCGCTCGACCATGTCTTTTCGTCGTCGGAAAGACCGTGAAGGAGGTAAAGAACGGGGTAACTTTGCGAACTTGTCAAATACCCCTGAGGAGTATAGACGACGTAACGCACGTCTTCGCCTCGCGCGTCCTTCATGACGCGATGCACTAATTCGCTCTTAACGCCCCCCTCGCGAGGTTGCAGTGAGTTTTGCGCCTGGCGCAATTTCTGAAGAGCTTCGGGATTTTCGGGCAAGGGTTCCTTTTCCATCGAGGGCAGAATCAGGTCGAGCGCTTTGTCAAGAATGAGGTGCGTTTGGTCAGAATCGCTTGTAATCACAATCACCGCGTTGTAATCGGGCGCTACGACACAAAATTGTCCATAGGCGCCGTCGCCACGGTACGCGTTGTAATGACAACGCCAAAACTGATAACCATACCCCTGCCCCCAATTGGATTTCGCATCGCGACGCGTGTCAATCTGCTTGGACGTCGCCTCTTCGATCCACGCGCTATTAAGCAACTCTTTGCCGTTCCAAACGCCTTTTTGTAAATAGAATTGCCCGAATTTGGCAATGCTTTCGGTAGTCAGAAACAGTCCGGTTCCCCCTTTGGTAATCCCTTCGGGCGACTTTTCCCAGACATACTCGGTAATCGCGAGGGGGTCGAAGAGTCGAGGCTTGAGATAGTCGCTCGCGCTTTGTCCTACGCTCTTCTCTAAGGCTACGGTCGCAACGTACGTGCCGACGGTGTTATAGAGGAAATATTTGCCCGGCTCGTGCTCGAAGGGTTCGGTCATGAAATTGTGAAGCCATGTCGGATTACCGTCTTGATTCGGACCGGGTCGGTCATAGAAAGCCGAGAGGTTATTAGGGCGCACGGGTTCCTTGGAATGGCCGCACGACATAGTGAGCAGATCGCGAATCGTCGCGTTCTTCATATTATCGGAAGGATTCTCCGGAACCTCCTCGGGGAAGATATCGACGATTTTCTGATCGAGGGTCATCTTACCCTCTTGTACGGCAAAGCCAATGGCAGTAGAGGCAAAGCTTTTACTGAGCGAATACAAGGCGTGCGGGGTCGTCGGATCATGTGGCGCACGCCAGGCCTCAAGAATAACCTTGCCGTCGCGCAAAACCATGATACTGTCGATACGATTGGTCTGCTCGTCAAGGGTTTGTAACGCAGTGGTAAGTTTTTCAGAGCTAACGCCAACGCTCTCGGGCGTGGCGCGTGGCAAACGCCCGTCGGCGTCAAGGTTCTGTGCGAAACCTACGTTCGACGCCATTAGCAGTAGCGTCGCGGCGCCTAACCAAAACTTATTATGATTCATTCCACTCCTCCCCGGCGCTTGATAAGCCGCCGCGTGATTCAAAAATGCGTAAGACAAGACCGACGCCTGTCTGCGTCCAATTCTACCAGAAAAACCGTGCGCTGACAAACCCTGTCTTCCCTGAGAACACAAACAATACTCCGGGAGCGCCGTTAGCTAGAAGTTCCCACTCATTTTAATAAACGCGCTATAATTTCAGCGAGGCGTGGCGTCACACAAGAGCTACGGTTAGCTGCCTAGCTTGGCTAGTTGTCGAAACTCTATCTATGCCCGGGCGCTGAGTCTGAATCCCTAAGTATGGACGCGACAAAGTCTAAACGAACAACCCCAAAACTGACGCGACTCAACGTTGCGCTCGCTCAGAAAAAACCATAGAGATTTTTCGCCAACCTGCAATAAGAGGGTCGCTCGCGCGTCCAAGTGGTCGAGCGCTGGGCGAATAAGACGTCGTCATACGCAACCTCATGCGTGACAAGAACGGCTTGCAGACGTCCCCCCAAGATTCAGAACATGCCGTCATGAAAAAAGCCCTCAACGTTCAGCGCGTCGAGGGCTTTGTCTTTTAGCGCGCATGAGTTACGCGCGCTGATTTGTCAAACGAACCAGAAGAATCGTTATTTCGCAGCGTTGCCGCCGGTGGCGAATTCTTCTTCCTCTTCCTGGATGATGATACGAGGAGTGACGGTCATGAGCATACTCGTGGTTTCGCGACCGATCGAGCTGTTGGAGAACAGACGCTTGATGTACGGGATCTTGCTCAGGATCGGGACGCCGCCTTCGGAGCGACCTTCGCTCAGACGCTTGATACCGCCCAGGAGCGCCGTACCGCCGTCAGGAACATTAACGGTCGTGTAGACCGAGAAGCTCGAGGTGACCGGCTCTTGAACCGTGGTGCCCGTGCTAACGAGCTCGGCGCCTTCGTTGGTGGTGCGTTCGTCGGTGATGCTTTCCAGGAGGCTACTGCCCTTACTGGCGGAGGTGGAGTTCGTGGCGACCGAGTCAGTGCCTTCGAACTTGAAGGTACGATCTTTTTCGGTGATCTTGCAGAAGAACGGAACAACGGTCATGCGCACGTACTTGCGGTCAGGCGAGGCGGTCGCTTGGACGGTCATGAATTGACCTTCGTTGATAATCGTCATCACGGGCTGTTGCGCCACGGCGAAGTCGCCGACGACCGGGATAACGGAGCTGACGTACGGAACGCTCGTGGTATCGTTGATATTCGCGGTTTGACCGTTGAACATCGTGACCTTAGGAGCCTGCAGGACGTTGGTGCGTTGGTCAGATTCAGCAGCGGAGACGAAGAAGTAGGATTCGATGTCGCTGAGAATCGCGAAGCCCAACTGCGCGCCGACGGAAGGATCGTAAGCGCCGAACTGCGGGACAGAAACGCCGTAGCTGTTCTGCGAGAAGTCGATATTCCAGTTGTCGGAAAGGGTCGTGCCGCCATTGGAGCCGACGTCAGCAGCCGCCATACCGTAGACGCCCTTCTTGCTCGGACCACTGGTGACGCCTTCGACGTAATCGCGGTCCTTTTCTTGACGCGTCGACGGTTGGAACGAGAGGTTCATATTCACGCCGATACGTTCGAAATAGTTGTCGCTGATCGTGATGAAGCGTACTTCGACGGCGACTTGCAGGTCGTTGAGCGCGCGGAGCTTTTCGAGCAGTTCGCGAATTTCCTCGTGCGCTTCTTCCGTCTGTCGAATGACGAGGGTATTGTTCAAGGAGAAGAAGGAGGGTTCGCCGACCGCTTCCCAAGTCTCTTCGTCACTGACAACGGTGGTGATCAGATCGATCAGTTCGCTCGGGTCGTTCATACCGCCGCCCTGACCGGCCGTGAGAGGCGCGTTCATGCCGCTCGATTGGATCTGAGCGGTGATATTCGGCGAGAGCATCGTGGTATTGTTGCCGAAGACGTTGTTGTTAAGACCGGAGATAGTACCGGCAGAACCGTTCGCGCCACGCATCGTCGCTTGGTTATAAGCGCGATTATAGCTCGCTTCCATCGACAGCGGGGAGACCGTGGAGCCGAAGCTCGGCACGCCGACGACCAGGTCGGTCACCGGGTAGTACTTCACGACGGTTTTGCCAGAGCGCTTGTTGGCGCCGGTGATCGTGAGCACTTCGTCTTCCACGATGTAAGAGAGGTTGTAAGGCGCCAAGACGTTCTTGAGGTAGTTCTTCAACGTAATGTTGTTGAACTTGGTAGGCACCGTCATGTCGGAGGTCACGCCCAGTTCATTAAGCGCTTCTTCATCGACCATAATATTGATATCGGCGCTGGAGCGGATGAAGTCAACGATGACGTCCAGCGGAGTCGGCTGATCGAACGGCAAGGAGACTTGCATTTCCAGCTTGCGGAGGATTTCCTGATCCGCTTCGGAGCGAGTGGATTCCGGGTTAATGCTGGCGCGACGATTAGCGCGTTCAAGGATCTTGTTATTGAAGACCAGCGGGTTGTCGTCGTCCACTAGTGGCACCGCGGCGGACTCAACGTCGTTCCAAGAGCGGAGCAGACGTTCGTTCTTATCTTCGCGCAGACGATTATTGAACGCGTTCTGACCGCCGAATTGCGCCTTTTGAACCATCTGGATCGAAACGGTCGAGTTGCGAGAGTAGTCGCGACACTTCTTCGCGAGAATGAGCGCTTCGTCGTAACGACCTTCTTCCATGAGGGAGTTGAACAGTTCCGTGTCATTAGCGAGACGGCTCTGGATTTCCAGTTCCTTTTCGCGCTTCTCACGCATGTAATCTTGTACGTCGCGGTTTTGCGCTTCCAGAGCAATGCGCGCGCCGTTTTCGTCGATGAAGCGTTCGGTTTCGCCGATCGCGGCGTCAACGCCATAGACGAAGTGCGCTTTGAGCGAGGCGTCGAGTTGGGAATCTTCGATCTCTTGACGCAGTTGCTTCAGTTCGGCGAGCGCTTCTTTCGGAGCGGTCGTACGAGTCTGCTGTTGCTTGGCGATGAAGCTGAAGACGTCGTTTTGGATCGCTTCAGGCGCTTGCGTCAGATCGATACCCGTCTGGGAGGGCGTCACTTCGGGCATGTTCGCGACCGGATTGCTCAGTTGCGCGATCGAGTCGTTGATGTGACGGATCGTCTCTTGATCGAGTTCCGCGGAGTAACGCAACGCGTCGCGGTAGTTCGAAAGAGCCACGTCTTTCATACCCTTGGCCATGGCGTCGTCCGCTTCTTGAACGTACAGGTACGCCACGCTATCGCCTTGGGAGACGCCGGGAACCGTCGCCTGAACCTGGCGAACCGCGCCGCGCGAGCGAGCGGTAGCGACGTCGCGCAGAAGTTGCGCAGGGGAATCGCCGCCGGCAAACGCGTTTTCAGGAAGACCGAGGCTTTGCATTTCGCGAGCCATCGCTTCTGCGCGTTCGGTTTGACCGTTCGCGATTAGCGCTCGAGCTTCGCGAAGTTGAGACTGAATCGTCGCAACTTGACGCTTCGTCGCGTCGGAAAGACCGGTCAGCGGAGCGCTCGCCACAGTCGCGGGCTGCGAGGCAAGACGATCGTCGGCGATGCGCGCGGCAACGCCTTCCACGTCCATCTTGCGATTCACCGTCGCGACGTCAAAAGTGACGTTAAGAGCGCGAGCTTCGGAAACCAACGCGTCGGCGGCGTCGAGGTCTTGGCAACGACGCAACGCTTCGGCTTGTTCAAGATAGTTCTTGGCAAGTTCGCGCTTGAGAGGTTCCGTGAGACCCTCGCTAGCGACCGCGTCGCTCACGCGCTTGTATTGTTCGAGCAACGGATACACATATTCCGGACGATCGCTTGCCGAAGTGTAGGTCGCGTTGAGCGCTTGCGCTTCTTTGACGTAACGCGTCGCGGAGGCGACGTCGCGGCTCATGAGCGCGCGTCGAGCCTTCAAGAGGAGCTCTTGACTTCTAACAAGCGTAGGATAATTGACGGCGTTTGCAGAAGAGCCGTCTACTACAGTCGCCGTCGGATTGGCGACAGGGGTTTGTGCGTGCACGGGGGCGACGCCGCCGAGCGATAATGCAGCGGAGCCGAAGCCCAACGCGATCGCCAACAAACCAGTTTGAATCTTTTTGGTTGGTTCCAACACGATACTCCTTTCGAGACTCGTACTTTTACGCTTAGTATTACGAGTGGCGCCAATAGTCATCCCTGACCTCCCAGGATTCTCCGGAAGAATAATATCAGTGAAAAAAAATCGTCTTTTCAGTCGTTGGGGCGCTAGTTCTTACCACCAGACGCGATCCATTGCGTCTGTCGCTTGCGCTATGGCATTAGGCGTCTCTGAGTAACAACGACTTGTTGGCGGCGACTTTGCTCCATCGAAAAACTGTTGTTTGTTTTCCGCAAGTTCGCGACAAGCTCGCTTGCGGCGCCTCGATCCGACTTGATTCGAATCTTGACTCTTTTCCGACGTTTTGTCAACGTGCGTTTCCGGAAAAGAACGCTATTTCTATCGTTATAATCGTACCGAAGGCGCGGTATAATTAGGCAAAAAACCGCCAGATATAACGGTTTTTCAAAAAAAACTTGTCTCGTCGCTTCTATCGTCCTTATTTGAAGCGCTGATTCTAACGCTCAACCCAACTGACGTCGAGTCTGGCGGTAGTACGCTCTATGCCTTTTGGACGGCATTAAACGACTTCTTCTCTCCTCCCTATCGGCAGATTCGTTACAACGCCGCAAATGAAATCTGACATTTTTCGTGAATTATGTAAAATCATCCCAAATCGATTTCCAGGCGTCTTGCTTTATTTAGACATAAATCCCCTGTTTTATCTATTCCCCCCCCAATTAAATAAGTCGCGACGTCCTCTGCAAACGCCGCGACGTTGTATTCAGTTTTGGGACGAACTCGACGTCGTATGTTCTTTGAGCAATCTTTGCAGTCGCTCGAGGGTCTGTGACATTTTAGGCTCTATCTTTTCCTTGAAATGAGCGTTGGGATTAAGATCGTTCTGCTCGCAAAGCTCACGATATTTCGCGTCGATTGCTTCGATCTGTTCAGACGCTTCTTCGATCTGTCCCTCAGCCAAGAGCAACTCGGCATAGCCGGCGTATAACGGAGTAAAGAATTTAAAATCGTTGTAGTTCGGGTAGTCCTGGCGAAAACGATCCATAAGCACGATCGCATTCTCAAACCGTTCATGAGAGCGTTCAAGATCTTGCAGACGCGCCGCTTGCTTTGCAAAGTGGAAATACACGATAATCTGAACCACGCGATAGCGCGCGACATTAGGATAATCAGCGGCCAGTTCGTCGACCAAACGTAACGTTTCCTCTGCCGCCTCCTTTTTACGAGCAAGCGCCTGATCCTCGCTCTGGGAAGCGTCGACCAGATCACGAGGAAGATAGTCGAGCGAACGCGTGAAATTATAAAAAAGACGCGTCGTCTTCAAACGTGTGTCATTGGAGGCGTTTGACTCAATCGCGTCTAAATAACGCTTACTCTCCGCTAGTTCCCGTTCGCTCTCCTCAAACTCGCCGATAAGAGTCGTCCAGAGCGCTTTAACCACGTGAAATTTAAAAAAAAGGTGGATACGCTCCTGGGTCAAGGGCGCGCCAGACTCCAGCGTATGCTTCAAACGTCGCTCGACAAAAGCCAGATCCTCGTCGACGAAATCACGTTGCTCCGGTAAAAGATCCAAAACTTTCGGTTTATAGAAGACGCCCTCGTCACGTTCCGCGTCGTGACGATAACGATCAATGAGAACCAAGGCGCGTGAAAAACGCAACTGCGCTATCATGACGTCGCGAGAGGAACTCATTATCGACGCGTCAGGTATCGCCAATAGCTCCTCGAGGGATTCGCAACACCAGGTCATAACGCGTTGGAAATCTGTGCTAGAGACGCGTGAATTTAAAATCGCGCTGGTCACGCGCGATTTAGCGAGCGTAATCTCTTCCCGTTCCAGAGACGTCGTCGCCATAAGACGCGATTGATTAAAGAACTCCAAGGACGTTTCAAAAGCGTTGGAATTAACCGAACGCCCCAAAAGCGCTTGAATTCTACCGATCCGATAATAAGCGTGAGCGGATTTCACCATGAGCGAACTGACGTTGCGATTTTCGCGTGCAAACTGGTCGTAAAAAGTCAGGAGACTCTCCAACGCCGCTACGTCCTTATCGGAGATCGTTGGATCCGCCATGTCTGTTTCTAAGGACGACGATTCGTCAAAGAACGTCATATTGAAGTCTGCGCCCTCGCCCAAGGTGTTAAAGAGCTGATCGAAAGCCGTGGTTGCAAGATCGAGGTTCTTCTGAGCGCGTGCCGTCTCGGACTGCTTCTCGCGCAAAAGCTGACGCAAACTGAAATAAGACGCGCTCATAAAGACCAGGAGCGCCGCCGCTAAAAGAACGCTCAGTGAGATCAACGACGCCGCGAGACGATTGCGCTGGCGCCAGCGCCACAGGCTCTCTATCGGACCGACCCGACGCGCGCGAATCGGGCGTTCCTCAAGGAAACGCTGAAGGTCGTCGGCCATCTCGCTGGCGGTGCGGTAGCGCTTCTCCGGGGAAAATTCCAACGCCTTAAGAATAATCGTCTCCAGGTCGCTTGGAATCTTCGCGTTGAGTTTGCGCGGTTTCGTCGTCACGCCGGCAGACGCTTGCGCAAAGAGCTTCGTGTAATTCGACTCGTCAAACGCCGGGGTAAAGGTCAGCATCTCGTAAAGCGTCAGACCTAAAGAATAAATATCGGTGAGCGGCGAAAACTTGCCTGCCAAAGCTTCCGGCGCCAAGTAACGCAACGTGCCGACAAGTTGTCCCTGACGCGTAAGATTAGACTCGTTCAACGGCTTCGCCAAACCGAAGTCTGTAATCCACAATACCCCGTCGTCGTCGATAATTAAATTCGACGGCTTGATATCGCGATGAACCACGTTATGACGATGCGCATAATCTAACGCGTTAGCGGCCTGAATCCCGATCTCCGCCACGCGCCTATAATACTGCGCGCTAGTCACTGGCACAGAAAGTAAAAAACTAGGCGCCTGTTTTAAAAGTCGCGCAAAGTCGTGCGCTTTCTCATCGGATTGAGAAGACGCCTGAGCCTCGGAATCCTCGTGCTCTTGCGTCAAGCGCGTCGCGGCGCTCTCATTGGCATGGATACGACGCGTGAGGTCGCGCTGTAGTTCAGACGGCGCGTCTGGCGCTTTCGGAACCTCGTAATGCTCGCCGTACAAACTACTACGCAAAGCGTTCGGACGCTTTAAGAACGCCGGCGCGCTCTCGGGCAATTCATACGCCGAACGTTGCGGAAGTTCCTCTAACGCACGTGTTGCCGACGCTGCGGTCGTGCCGTCGGGTAAAACTTCTTCAGAAGAGACTGACGCGTTGGAAGCGCTCGAACGCGACGTCTCTTCGGCTTTCGGCTTCTCGGTATTGCGCGTCTTTTTACGCCAGGGTTTATGCGACTTGGTCGTCTGAGAGAGCGATTGCGACGCCTCGTGAGATTTAAGACGCAAAAACTCGTCCAAACTGACCCCTTCGATCAGTTGCATGGCGTAGTAAAACTGATTGTCGACCGCGTCGGAACCAAAGACCGGAACGATATTAGTATGGTGCAAACGCGCGGCGGTCTTCGCCTCACGCTGGAAACGACGCAATGTCTGCTCTTCCTCACCGGGAAAGATCTTCATGACCTTGAGCGCCACCATGCGCTCGAGCACGTCGTCCCAAGCCTCGTAAACTACGCCCATACCGCCGCGACCGATCTCGCGTAGTATACGATAGTTCTTCAGGCGCTTGACCTTTTGAGGCTCAAGCGCGCGTCGATCCATCTCGCCGGAAATATTAGACAGGGAGCGCGAGTCAGACGCGCCGCGCTCTAACAATAAAAGGGTCGGAAATAATTCGAGAATCTCCTCGGCATATTCGGGATATTCATGCGCATAATCCTCAACGCTACGCGCCTGACCATGGCGAAACGCTTCGATAAACTCCTCGCAGAGTCGTTCAAACAGGTCGTCTTCCGCCGGGGCGTCAAACGCGCGCGCTGCGGTCGTTGTCGACGCGACCTGCGCGGGCGCGCTTACCCCCTCCCCTGGCGACGTCTCGGGTAAATTGTCGTCCTTGTGACTACCGTGCGTTTGCGTCGACATAACTCCCTCGATCCTCTGTTCTTTCTACATGCCTACTACGAAAAAACGACGCCGAATGACGACGTCGTCCCACTGTGACTATGTATGCAAAAAGCCGTCGAATAACGCAAGTTTTTGCAAAATGACGATCCTAACGCTCAAGAGCGCACGCTCAGTAAGAGACGCGACGCTATGGCGACGTCGCTGAGGCTATTCCAATAGCTCGTCGAGCTTCTCTTCCTGCAGAACCTTGCGGAATTTCTTCAAAGCGCGAGCGTACATAACGCTTGCGGCGTTAGGCGTCACATTGAGTTCCTCCGCCGTTTCACGATTACTCAGCTGTTCAAAGTGCCGCAACGAGATGATTTCACGATCGGTCGCCGAGAGTTTTTCCAGCGCTTCGCGGATCTTGACCTGAAGCTCATGCTTGCGCGCCGCCACCGAAGGGGACGTTAATGTGCCAACCAAAAAAATCGACGTTGCCGTGGGATCCGCCGTCGCTTTGTCGATGGAACGTTCACGAGAGACCGCGCGCTTCTGCGTCATGCAATAGTGTCGAAAGAGCGCCACTAACTGCTGACTGACAATCAGACGCAACCAGACCAAGGGGGATGATTTAGGTATCGAGACGCCGTTGCGCAACTGTCGATACGCTTCCACAAAGGACTCTTGAAGCACGTCGTTCGCTTCCACGCGCGCGCGAAGTTCAGGAGCCAAACGCACCTCAATCATGCGCAAAAGTCGCACGCGATACAACTCGAACATCCTCTCGATCAATTGATTCGCCAATTGATCACGTTCTTCGGACGACAAAGAACCGGCACGATCGGCTAGACGCTCAAAGAGCGAGGGATCAATTGTTTCTTCCTCTGGCGTCGACGCGTCAAGCGCTTCCTGGCGTTCCCACGCCTGAGCGCGCGATTTATCACTTTCGGACATAGAGTCTCTCAATTCGGTCAAACAGCGACGCTCTTGACAAGGACGCGACCTCAAAATCAACGGCGTCTGTGCTTACGCTCCTGCGAGTTATAAACGCACAAGCTCCTTTCATAATTCTAACGTCCTTTAACACAAAAAACAAGGGGCGCCGCCATACCGCCTCAAGTTGCAAAAGCGTTGGAAAGTAAATCTCCATTGACTTTTTTCTATTCTATTCCTATACAGTTTATGACTGTCGAACTTGTCGGCGACGTTTAACTCTGGGGAAAACTGCGCTAAGACCGTGCTTGGCTCGGTTTTCAAGAGGTCGTTATACGGTATAATAACGCTCTACAGTATCGTCACAGGCGATAGGTCAATCATTAGACATTTTGGAGAGCATTTTAGATGGCAAAAGCAGAAAACGCCGTCGCTGGCGCCGCTCTTGAGGCGGCTCGTCGTGAAAAACTCCGTAAGATCATTGAACTCGGGCACGACCCATGGGGCGCGCGATTTGACAATCGCTCCTACATTGGCGACGTAAGAAGTCGAGAAAATGAAATTGTCTTGGGCGAACCGATTAAATTGCCGCCGAAATACCCAGGCGCGCCCGAACGAACCGAAATTCCTTCCAACGGTCCGCAAGTACGCGTCGCTGGGCGTATCGTTTTGCAACGCAAACAAGGCAAACTCATCTTCCTGACCATTAAGGATTGGACCGGGGAGATTCAGATCTTCATCGGCAAAAACCAAGTTGGCGAACAAGCGTGGGAACTGGCGCTATGCTTCGACTTGGGCGACCTCGTCGGAGTCGACGGAGAATTCAAAAAGACCCAGACCGGCGAACTGACTGTCTTTGCGGAAAAACTCACGTTCCTGAGCAAATCGTTGGAAACGCCGCCCGATAAATTCAAGGGCGTTAACGATCCGGAACTGCGTTCTAGAATGCGATACGTCGACCTCGCTCACAACGACGAGGCCATGACAAGAATGCTCAATCGCACTAAGATCGTCTCCTCGATTCGCCAGACCCTTGCCGGAGAAGGCTTTGTCGAGGTGGAAGGTCCCACCCTACACTCCGTCGCTGGAGGCGCCGCCGCCAAGCCATTTATTACACACCACAATGCGCTCGATATCGACCTGTATATGCGTATTGCGTTGGAATTACACCTGAAGCGACTCATGGTCGGAGGCATGGAGCGCGTCTTTGAAATCGGACGCGTCTATCGTAACGAAGGAATCGACCAGACCCACAATCCCGAGTTCACTCTCATGGAAGTCTACCAGGCCTATGGCGACTATAACTCCATGATGGATCTGACCGAAAAGATCATTTGCAATGCGATCAAAGCGACCGGTCAAGGGTTCGTTCTACCCTGGGGAGGTCAGGATATCGACTTCACTCCGCCATTCCAGAGAAAACCATACTTCGAAGCGCTCGCCGAATACGCCGGAATCGACCCCTATAATGAAAAAGAGGTCGTCGAATACGCAAAGTCGATTCAAATCGAAGACGTTGATAAGAAACATATCGACGTGCTACGCAACGATATCTTCGAAGAGAAGGTCGAAGACTCCCTCACCGGTCCGGTCTTTATCACCGATTACCCCGCGAGTATCTGCCCGCTCACAAAACGTAAGAGAAATAACCCCGAGATCGCCGAACGATTCGAACTCTTCGTACGCGGTTGTGAACTCGCTAACGCATACACCGAGCTAAACGACCCTGACCTGCAGGATAAACTCTTCCGTAGCCAACTCGAAGGACAAAAGGACGAGGACTCCATGGCTAAAATGGATCACGACTTTATTCGCGCGTTACGCTACGCCATGCCCCCCGCTGGAGGACTGGGGATCGGAATCGATCGTCTCGCTATGATGCTCACTAATACCACTAGTATTCGCGAGGTCATTCTCTTCCCGCTCCTGAAGCCGGAAGTCTTTGAAGACTAGTTTTGACGTTCGTAACTACGTCCCTCATGCGCGTCGAGCGCCACGTGCGCGTCGACGCGTTTTTAACCGCTCGTTCTCTTACCTATGTCAGGTTAACCCTCGTGTACAAACTTTTGCTCATATGGCGCTATCTGCTCACGCGGCGAATTGCGCTCATTAATATCGTCAGCGTCCTTCTTGGCGTTGCGACTTTAATTATCGTAAACGCCGTGCTAATTGGCTTTAGCAGAGAGATGGAAACGCGAATTCACGGCGCGCTCTCCGACGTTACGATAAGTTCACGAGCGAGTATGCGCGGTTTCGACGACGTAGACGCGCGTATGCGCGACCTTCAGAAGATAGCGGGCGATCTCATCGAGGCGGCAACCCCCACCGTCGCCACGCCTGGACTCTTGAGCTTTGAGTTTTTTGACGGCGAAATTGTCACGCGCCAGGTGCAACTGGTCGGTATCGACGCCGACTCTAATGAAAAGGTCACCGCAATTGCGCAATATCTTCAACATCCCGAGAATCGCAAACACTTTACCTTTGACTTAAAAGAAGACGGTTACGAAACGACGAATCCTCTCTTCGGGGAGGACGCCACGGAACGCCCTCAATTAGCCGACGCGGGCTGGCGCAAACGGCGTGCCGACGCCAAATATGAAAAATACCGCTGGGAAGAGCAAAAGCGTCAACGGGAAATGTACGTGAATTCGAACATGCCCGACTCTGCGCCGCCGGTCGAATCGCAAGACAATGAAAAAATCGACCCCTATGCCGCTGCGCTACAGTTCATGCCAGACACGCCGGAATATGACGTCTACCCCGAGAATGAAGAAAACCAATCCCTGACCGCGCCTCTGGATGAAAATAACGAAGAACTCCTCGCCGATCCCCAAGAGCTCGACGCTCTGCCTACCGAAGAGCTGACACATGACTCGGAAGCGTTCGACCCAGAAGCCTCTGTGCCAACGAACTTCCCAGACGCGCCGTTCGACCAGGTTCCCGAGTACGCCTCGACCTATCGCGATAAAGAAACGACGCAAGAGCCCGGCGCTGTGGTCGGAGTCGGTATTATCTCCGGAAATCGACGTAAACACGTCAACCCAATGACCGGTAAGACCGTCATTCGGGAAACTCTCTTTACCATTCCCGGCGCCGACGTTACCCTCTCTTGTCTGGCGGTCAATGCCGTTAATTCTGCGCCGACTATCGTTTACGACCGATTCACTATCGTCGACTTCTACGAATGTCACATGGCGGAATATGACGAAAGCTTCGTTTTCGTACCCATTGAAAAACTCCAAGAGATGCGTGGTATGATCGCCCCGGACGGCTCGCGTCTGGCCACACAAATACTCATTAAAGCAAAGCCCGGCGTTAATATCGAAGAACTGCGCGATAGAATTCGAGATAGCGAAGAATTTCCCGAACACCTCTACGAGGTCTCTACCTGGCGCGACCAGCAGGCGACGACCCTCGGCGCGGTTATGAACGAGCTGTCGATTCTAAATGTGATCCTCTTTTTGATCATCGCCGTGGCGGGATTCGGGATCTTCGGTATCTTTCTCATGATCGTCGTGGAAAAAACGCGCGATATCGGCATTCTCAAATCGCTCGGCGCCAGCGGCTGGGGCGTTATGCAGATCTTCCTCTTCTATGGCCTGACCATTGGTCTGGTCGGCTCCATTTTGGGAATGATCGTTGGGTTCGCCTTTGTCGCGCACCTACAGCAGATCTCCGACTGGCTCTCAATAATCACCGGTCGGGAAATCTTCGACCCCACCGTCTATATGTTCAGTCGTGTTCCGGCGATTATTGAACCGCAAATGGTCGTTAAAGTCGTTATCGGCGCGCTCATTAGCTCAATGCTCTCAAGCGTATGGCCAGCCTGGCGCGCGGCTAAATTACAACCGGTCGACGCGCTGCGCGTATGACGTTCATTCACGACTCATTTAACGCTTAACTGTGCGATATTCGCGCTAGAAAATTACGATGACGATGGATCGCAATCCCGACAATACCCCCAATAAGGACGCGCAAATTTTATCGCGACTTCGTCGTCGTTCCACGACGCTACCGCCCAACCCCGAAAGAGCGCAGGAAGAACCGCAATCTCAAATGCGAACGAACCTCGCCAAGACCCCGGTTGAGGAAAACGCCGGACAAGACGCCACGACGTCGCGCGCCGAAGCGCTCAAAAGACTCGTCGCTACCGACTCCGCTCGACCCAAAATGACGCCGCTGAGTTCCACCGTGCGCGAACTGCGCGACGTCTTCGCACAAGACGCTTTCGATAGCTACGCGCCAAACGCCAGAGCAGACGACGCCTCAAATGAACTCATCGAAGCCGCTATTGACGCCTCGAATACTACCGCGCCCGACTCCAGCGTTACGGTCGAAGACAATGTGGCCGCGCCACAACCTCGCGTAGTCGAAACTCAAGTCGCGCAGCCAAAAGAGCCGCAAACAAGCGCGGAAAGAATGCCTCAAACGGCGCTGGAAAGCGCAAACATTTCCAATCGTCCGAGAATCAACGTGGTAAGCGACGCGCGACCGCAGCGTGAGACCGCTAACGTCAACGACTCGCTCATGGTCGTCTCAAATCTCGTTAAGACCTACGGCAAGCCGAAAAACCCTATTCCGGTTCTGCGTGGAGTCAACCTCACCGTTGAAGAAGGCGAACTACTAGCCATCGTCGGTCAATCGGGTTCCGGCAAAAGCACGCTACTCCACCTTATGGGCACGCTCGATACCCCCACCGCCGGCTCGATTCATTTTGACAGACAACGAATCGATAATCTGCCTGCCAGACAGTGCGACGTTCTGCGCAATCGCTTTATTAGTATGATTTTCCAGTTTTATCATCTCATTCCTGAAATGTCGACCCTGGAAAACGTACTCGCGCCGCTCATGATCCACGACTCTTTCCTCACGTACTTTGCTCATCGTTCAAAGTACGTCAAGCGTGCAAAGGAAATGCTCGGTATTGTAGGACTGACCCACCGGCTCGATTATCGACCGAAAAAACTATCCGGCGGGGAAATGCAACGCGTTGCTATTGCTCGCGCGCTCATGACGAACCCAAGAATACTACTGGCCGACGAACCGACGGGAAACCTCGACTCAAAAACCGCCGTCGGAGTGATGGAGCTACTGCGTAAGCTTAATAAAGAACAGAAGCTAACGATCGTTATGGTTACACACAATATGGCGCAAGCGCAAGAAGCCGACCGGTATATCCGGTTAGTTGACGGAAAGGTCGCACAGGAGTCCGCGGTTAATTAGACTCCTCAAATGTCAATGGGTCGTCTTTATTACATAAAGACGACCCATTGATTGAAAAACGTTACTCACGCGCTCTCCACAAATTTGGCGCCAGTTCCGATCTATC
>JAUNMR010000048.1 GCA_030537455.1 Planctomycetia bacterium
TCGACGGCTTCTGCAGCGTTTTCGACCGCGTCGGTGGCGGAGTCGACTGCTTCTTCGGCGGCGTCTTGCGCGGCGTCAACGGCGTCTTGCGCGGCGTTTTCAACCGCTTCCGTAGCGTTTTCGGCAGCTGTTTCAGCAGCGGTTTCAGCGGGGTCAACGGCGTTTTCGACGTCATCGCTGAGCGCGTTTAGAGCGTCTTCTGGGATGGCGTCGAGCGAGGGAGCGTCGTCGCCGAGGCTAACCGCATTTTGCGCGGGCGTTTCTTCGGTCGCGGCGCTAGCAGCGGCGTGTTGAGGATTGCGGAAATCCTCTTTGTGTTCTTCGTAATACTTCTCGACTTCTTCCGACGTAATGGCGTTGAGGATTTCCTCCGTCACGTCCGCGCGCACGACTTGCAGAGCCAACTTCGTCGGTTGGGTGAAGCCGGGTCGGTTAGACGCGGAACTGAAGACGACGTCTTTGTATTGTTCATAGTAAGCGCGCGCTTCCTCTTCCGAGGGATCGGACACGAGGTCGACGTAATCTTCCGCTTTAAAGGTCACAACACGCGTTTTGATCAGGCGGTTGAGCGCTTCATAACCACGGAGCATTTGGGCCGGAGAGGGTTGCGGACCGGCGTAGCCGTAGCCGAGTTGCGCGGGCGAGAGCTGCAACATGCCGTATTGCGCCATCATGAGAGTGTAGTAGAATTCCGGAACGGTACGACGACCGCCGTCAAATTCACGAATCACGCGTTGATACGCGATCTGACGTTTGAGCAGGTCTTTGAGGCTCGTTTCGTTCAGACCGGCCGCGCGCATAGAATTAGTGATCGCGTCGCTGGGCAGTGTACGAGTGACGGATTCGTTTTTTTCCTGTTGCGTTACTTGGATGAGAATTTGCAGGTATTGCAACGCGGCGGAGTCGTCGGCGCCGAGTTTCATGGCGTCGGCGTATTTGCCAATAAGCCAACGGTCAACAATGATTTCAGCGTCGGACGCCGCGATCGTCACTTCGGCGTTCAGTTCCGCAAGTTCCGCAGAGGGAATCGCGCCTAGCGCGCCGGCCTGTTGCGTGAGGGACTGAAGGAACGCTTGAAGTCGGAAAAGATCCTGACGAATAATCAGAAAGGTATTGTAGTCAAGCTTACCAAATTTTTGCGTCTTGGCGACGTCGCCGACAAAACGTTGTTCACCGCCGGAATTGCGCGTGCCTACGCACTGCAACATCGAGCCTAGCGCGATGAAGGAGAACATCGTGAAGAGCGTTAAGCCCGCCATCCACGCTTTCTGATTACGGCGGAAAATACTAAAAGGATTATGTTTGGCCATTGGATTTATGTCTATATCTACGCGGAGCATGCAGGAGTGAACCGCGTTTCTACGCGGCGCTTCTGCGCTAGTCCTTATTATGTCGCGTAAGGTCTATACGCCTCGGCGTCCCTGGCGTAATAAACGCCCGACGACGACGGTTAAACCGGTCGACCTAGAATACGTCCTAACTAGTATAACGCCTATTTATTTTTTTTCAAATATAGAATAGGAAAAAAAGGGTAGTTGTTTTTAAGTTTTTAACGATTCTGCCGATAATACTAAGCGATACGTTTTTAACGAGCGCCGAGCGCGCTAGAGACGACACAGGAGCAACTAGATATGTCAGGACACACAGCCGTGAATTACGCGCGTTTTTTAGCGTGCGCCTTCTTCGCGCTCGTGGCGTGGAGCGTGTGCGACGCAACGGAGCCAACCGTCGCGCCGTGGACTTTTACGCAACTTTGTGTCGAGGTCTCCGGCTGGGACGCGCCCCTGGCGTGCGAACCGGCGACGCTGACGCAAGAATGGCTCTTGCAAGAAGAGTTATCGGAGTCTGTTGCGGAGATTGATTTCTCGGAGCTTGACACGATCGACGCGCAAGCTCTCTGGGGCGACCTGCTCTATCAGGACTGTGTGGAGACGCTGGAGTTGACACAGGCTACGACGCCGTCGTCACAGGCGCAAGTAGAGTACAACGGTTCGTCCTTTAACGTATCACAGGACGTGATTATTCGCGGATCGGTGAATTTACCGACGTTGAAATCGCTCCAGATTTGGGGGAACGGTTATACCGGCAAGGGGCACGAAACCCCGAAGGGATGGCGCGCGCGTGTGAACGAGGAGAACAACGGCGCGGTGGTCGGATTGAATATCCCCTTGGGCTTGGCGACGGTCAGCGGTTTTTACAACAACCACAACAATCGCGTGGACTATGCGCGCAATCGTATTAAGCAGCGTGACAACAGCTATGGAATGGCGTTTTATTTGAACTCCGGCGGATTCTATATGAACGCGACGGGAACCTATGGGCTGGACAAGTATCACAGTTTGAACGTCGGTTCCAGCGGGAGTCGTTTGTCGATCAAGGGACGTCAATCGAGCGCGTACTTTGAGACTGGCTATGAGATGGCGACCTTGGGAATGTTCGTACTCAAACCGTTTGGCTCTTATCAGTATTACAATCTCAAGCACGACGCGTTTGACGTGAATACGTTAGAACTTCAGGGGGGTAAGCGCAATTACAATTCCTGCCTCATGACGCTCGGCTCTCGCGTTGACCTTAATCTCGCGGGCTTGGACGTATTTACCCTGGAGGGGCGCATGGCGTGGATTACGGAGCTTCGCAAACGCAGTAATGCGATCCATGGGTTCTGCTATGGTCGCGTGCCTGGCACATATTCGGCGGCGTCCCCATATTACGTCGGCGACGGTCTGGGTTCCGACGCTTTCTGGGGCGGTCTGGGGTTGAGACTGAGTCTCATGGGCATGCTCTCGGTCGCCGCTGATTACGACTGCATTGTTAATAAATACAAGACGCTCAATGAATTTAGTTTGGGGTTGCTTTTTGGTTTTTAGCGCTGAGAATTATCCTTATTGATTCTCCAGGGTATTGCGCAAAATGGAATATTGCGTTACAATCTACTGAGCAGTGGGATTTAGATCAAAGTCGTTAACGCGATGGGAGACTCCAATGGCCGTAGTAGGACTAGACGCAAAAGACCCTTTCGACGATTTCGAGGAGACGCTCACGCCGGAAGAACGCGATATCTTTCAGCCGACGCGTGCGCGTGGTAAGAGCGCTTCAATCGCCGACCCAATGGAACTAGCGCGCCAGCAGTGGGCGACCGCGGGCTTGTGCGCGATGGGTTTTGTCATGGCGCTCGCGGCGCTCTTTTTGGGCGTGAGGGAAGCATGGCAGGATTTCCCAAGTCTCTTACGCGCCGGTATTTTGGGCGTGATTCTCGCGGTCACCTACGCGCTTGCCATTCTTGCGCGTCGCGTGCGTAATCGCGTTATGGCAAGGTTTTTTTTCACCGAAGGCGCCTTGCTCTTTGGCGCGGCGCTCGCGCTACTGAGCGTCGACGCGCCGACCGATATGGCCGCGCAAGATTTCTTCTTGAACTTTATCGACGCCACCGGCACGATTGTCGCCACATGGACGCTCGGCGTCTTTTTCCTGGCGATGGCGACGACCTTTCGCACGTTGCACTATTTGGCGTCTTTGCTTGTGGTGGCGTGGCTGTCCACACATTCTGGCGGGACGTGCGCCTCAACGGCGCTGATTATATGCGCGCTGGGCGAATATTGGGCTTGGGCGCGCAAGAGCGTGAGCGTGGCGATAATCTACCTTGCGTTGTGCGGCTGGACCGTAGCGAGTCAGCCGTACTTGTGGTTCCATTTGGGCATGATAATTCCCGCGGGACTCACTTGTGCCACAACCCTCTACTGGTTCGGCGTGAGTTTTAAGAACGCGATTATGCGCGGCTTCGCGCTGGCGCTCGCCGGCGTTTGTCTGGCGGCGACGACCTTTCCAGCCTATTGGCATTGGGCGCTGTCAGATGAGATGATCGCGCGCGTGGGCGTGCGTATGCCATCGGTACTAGGGTCAATTGCTTTTGTTTTATTCTGCGCACACACAACCTTTACGGGCGCGCGCGGTAGTACCGTCCGCTTTCTCTACGGGCTGATCTTAACGCTCGCGTGGACGATTCTGCAGGCGTTCAAGGCGCATCATACGGTCGGTTCGCGCGGAGCGGCCATGGTTATGGCGTTTGCCGCGGCGCTGGTCTTCTTTTTGCTGTTTGTGGAGCGTCATTTACGCAGTCTTCCGCAATTCCACGAAGCGTTGTACGCCGGTCGCGACCACATGCTGACCGACGCGAATAGCGACGACCCGGAACAGGACGATATGTTCGACGCACAGGCGCGCGAAAACGCCAAACTCGGACCGATCTTTGCCATTACGCTTTTTTATCAGCAGTTCCTGTCGAACGTGGTGAAGAGTCTACGCGAGCCGTTCATTGTCATGACGGTCGCGCTACAGTTCTACCTGCTGATTGTTGAGGCGATGAAGTAGCCCAAACGACGATATAATACCAATGGAGAGCGTAAAAACGGGCGCGTTGCAAGACGTTTATGCTTCGCGCCTCGATTTTGTCATGACGACATAAAAAGTGAAGTTTTTTCCAATAGCCGCTTGACGCAATCCTACTTGAGGTTATAATACTACATCATTATATAGGATTTTGCCCGCGTAGCTCAACTGGCAGAGCATCGCATTCGTAATGCGAAGGTTGGGAGTTCGATTCTCCCCGCTGGCTCTCATGCGCCTCATGGCGTCTGTTTACGTTACTGTGTAGCGACTTGCCCGCGTAGCTCAACTGGCAGAGCATCGCATTCGTAATGCGAAGGTTGGGAGTTCGATTCTCCCCGCTGGCTTCCAGCCGTCCTTTGCGACGGCTTTTTTTGTATAACGGGCATGTTCCGAATCTTGGGTGAAAGTCCCATGGAGCGTAGTTGCGACGAATCTGTTTGCGACTTGCAAGTGTCACGTCGCGAGGCGTGGCACACAGGAAGCAATAGCGAAACCGTGGCTCTACGAACAGAAACCTGATATTAGGCGTTTCAAGCCGATGAGCGGCAAAGGGCGTCATAGTCCAAAGGCAAAACCTTGAGGCGTAAATTAGGAAGGTAAACGCGGAAAGATTCGGGGTTTAGCCCGTGAGATCTCATTGGCGGTTTTACCGTGGTAACAACGAACAATGAGAAGTCTGCAGAGGTCATAGTAGACAGCGCTAGCCGTCGAAGAACCGAACATTGTAATGTGCAATCACAGCGTATGCCATATAGTTTGTCCCACAGTGGGCAAGGGCGAAACGTATATGAGCAGAAGTTGCGTCGCTTAGGACGAAATAAACCATAAGAACTGAAGCGAAGAAAGCACACAGAACGTTAAGTTCTGCTATTACTATGAACCGCCGTATGCCCAACGGCGCCGTACGGCGGCGCCAGAGGGGCGGTAGAACTTCCCCTGCTCGATTTAGCGCGTGTACGCCACGATAATGCGTCGACGCGCTTATTGTGTGCGATAAATTACTACTATTTTTGTAAGTATTAACGTCGCGCTGACAAGGCGTGACGCAACATATTACGAAACGGGATTTGTGATGAAAGCGATCGTACTGTTTTCCGGCGGACTCGATAGTATCTTAGCGGCGTGTATGCTCAAGGAGCAGGGCGTCGAGGTAATCGGGCTGAATTTGATCACGCCATTTCACGACTGTTCCGCCGACGCGGCGGCGCGCGCGCAGGAGATCGGAATCGAACTTGTCACGCGAACCTTTGGCGAAGAGTACATGAAAATGCTCGCGCATCCTCGCTGGGGGTACGGCTCCAACGTCAATCCCTGCTTGGACTGCCGCACGATGATGTGTCAAGAGGCGGCCAAGCTCATGGAGGAGATCGGCGCGGACTTTGTGGCCACGGGCGAGGTCGCCGGTCAGCGTCCTAATAGTCAGAAAGTACATCAGTTAGCGCTGGTGGCGCGCGACTCCGGTCTCAAGGGCAAACTCTTGCGTCCGTTGTCCGCTAAGATCTTACCGCGCACGCAGATGGAACTCGAGGGCGAGCTTGATCGTGAAAACATGCGCTCCTTTAGCGGTCGCAGTCGTGTGAAATTGGCCGCTTATGCGCGCCATTCCTTTGGGGTTAAGAAGATCCCACAACCCTCTTCCGGGTGCGTTCTGTGCGAAAACTCCTTTGCTCCGCGCGTGCGCGATATGCTCAAGTACAAAGAGCAGCCGACCGTATGGGACGCCAGGGTTCTGCCCTGGGGAAGACGTTTGCGACTGGATCAGAACGCCTATGTCGTGGTCGCGCGACGTAGCCAAGACTGCGACGCTTTGGATCGCCTTTTTGCCATGCCGGAGCGTTCCCGTTGTGTCTTGCTCTATCCGGACAACTACAACGGCGCCTCCGCGCTACTTGTCACTGACCTAGCGCCGGAATTTGGACAGGAAACCCCCGAGATCTCTGAGGAGCTGCAGAAGTACGTTCAGACTGCTGGCAGCCTTATGCTACGATTCTCGAACCCCGACAAGTACAACGTCCCCGAGGAAGGTCCCGTCGCAAGACTCTACGTCGGCGCCAGCGTACAGAAGATCGAGATTCACCCCGACCCAAGCGTGGAGCAGATCGAAATCATTAAGGAAAAAGAAAAAGCCGATAAGGCGCAAGAGTCTAGCGCTCAGTCGCAAGTGTCGACCGACCCCCAGGAGCAGGGCGACGCGAACGAATAACGACCACCTGCTCACAATACGCGCGCGGATATTATAGTAGAAGTTTCATAACGCCTTCTGCCAGTTCGATTATTCCAGCTTATACCCTCTCAAAGAAACCCTTGCGTTTTTTTACGACTCGTACGCAACGCGCGTCGCCCCGCCCACTGGGCGGGGCAAGCCGGAGGCTTCTGCCTCCGGATAGAATGTACCAAACGCCATCACGACTGCTCGCGTTTTTTTACGACGCGCGCGTTATTTCTTCTCGAATTTCAGCGCACACTGGTAGACGCCGGACTCTTGCGCGCGCAGCGCGACCGCCAGCGTGGCGCCGTCGAGTTCGGAGCTGACGTCGACAGCGTCCGCCTGAACGCCTTCGAGCTGGAAGTTCGCGGGTAGATTGAACTTAGCGACGGTCGTGTGATTGGCGACCAGCGCAATTTTGACGTTCAGCGTGAGGTCGTTGTCGTTCCAACTGCAGTCTTGCAGGTCGACAGCTCCTTGAGTGAGGTGACGATCGCTCGAGAGGAACTGTGGTCGATCTATTGCAGGGCTTATTGCCAACAGTCTCACCGCGTGCGGGGGAACGTTGATTTGGAATCGCTCCTTCTCTACGCCTAGCGGAGTTTGCGTCCAGAATTCATAACCGACGTAAGCGCCTGGCTTTAGTCCAAGTTCGGCAAAGTTAGCGGCGAGGGTCGCTTCTTCTTCTGTCCAGTTAAAGAGCGCCACGACGTCCCAGGCGCCAAATTTGCGCGCGACCTTAAGATCCCAGACGGCAAGTTGATCGAAATAAGGATAGAGC
Organism: Planctomycetia bacterium; assembly: GCA_030537455.1. Taxonomy (GTDB): domain Bacteria; phylum Planctomycetota; class Planctomycetia; order Pirellulales; family Thermoguttaceae; genus RUG369. Next base: position 7,374 of record JAUNMR010000048.1, read on the forward strand.
GCGCCCGGCTTTACGTCGCACACCGGTAGCGTTTGCTGCAGAATAGTCGTCTTCTCGCTGGGAAGATTCGCGAGTTTGTCGCCGAAGAAGGTGAGTTGACCCGGTAGAGCCACGATCGTTGCGCTCACGCGCGCTTCTTCCAGAGGAAGATCGCGTACCAGTAGCGTGTCAGGGTCGGTATAGAAGACGATGTTATTGACAAAGACCTGATTGAGCGTGCGACCCGCCTGATTCAGCACGTTTGACCATTTGACCGGCTGATTGGCCGATACGATATCAGCGCCGGTGCGCGCCGCGTCTGCATACGCCGCTTCCGGACCAGAGAAATGACCCTGACACGCCAGAAAGATACGATCGTCCCCGATTCCCTCGCGGAGCGCCTGCACGCAACGTTCAAAGGGCGCGTGTTGGTTCGGGTTTTTGAACTGCGCTACAACCTCGGGTCGTTCGAATAGGTGGGCGCTGTAGCCTGGACCAGAGCCGGACATACCGTCGATTTTAAAGAACTCGTAACCCCACTGGTGCGCGGCGACGTCGTGGATATGACGCAGATGTGCAATCGCCTCGTCATTGGTGGGATCGAGCGTGTATTTGCCGTTCCAGGAGCTAATCGGCTGTCCCTCGGCGTTGTGAAGGAACCAATCTTTGTGCGCCTGATAGAACTCTTCGGAGCCGGTTCCAAAGGGCGCGGTCCACAGACCGGGGCGAAAGCCGAGCGCGCGGATATCATCTGCCAGACGCTTCATGCCCAGGGGGAATTGCTCTTCATTGGTCTCCAAATTCATATTATAGAATTTCGAAACCGGCAATTGGTCGGAGTTTCCCTGCCAGCTTTCGATCGACCAGATCTCTAGTCCAAAAGGTTGTAGAAACTCTTGAGCAATCCGCGCTTCAGCGAGATTGTCCTGTGCAGTCGCTTTGTCGAAATAGACGTTCCAAGACATCCAGCCGGTCGGCGCTTTGGGGCAGCGCGTACGATCGATCGGGGCGTAGTAGGGAACCCAGCGTTTCTTAAAGTAATCGCGGTCGCACGTAACGACAAAGGTCGCCTCTGCGCTCTTTTCAATTCGACCGGACGCCGTCAGATTGTACAGATCCGTCTGGGTGGAATCGTCGGCGCGTTCGCGCGTGTCGAGTTGTAGCGAGGACGCCTCAAAGCGCACTGCGACGTCTGTTTCCGGCATGAAGATCGAGTCGAACAGTAGCGAGTCGGCCGGACCGCTCGTGAGCGTGAGGATCGTCTCGGACGTATCGGGATTGGTACGACAAGCAAAGGATCCTCTTGGCGTATAGACGCGTCCGGTGAAGAGCACACGACCGTTATAGAACTGCCGCGTGCGGTGATACGCGTGCATCTCCAGGCGATCCCCCTGGTCGTTAAAGGTTAGATAGCCCTGCGCGTTGTTGTTAGCGTCGATAAACGCCAGGCGCGCGTCGACGCCGTCGCGAGAACTATCAAGACGCCAGACCTGGTCGCCGACCTCAAGCGCACAGACCCCTACAATAGCGACGCCGCTATCGTGCCGAAGCGTAAGTTCTGAGTTAGACGGATTGAACTGAACCGTCCAGAAACCGAGCGTGAGACATAAGCTCGTAACAAGCGACTCTATCATAAGATAAAACCTCCTAACACGCACGAGCCACGCGCGTTAAGAGGTCGTGAAACGGCTCTAATTCTTCAGCGTGTGAACGCTCGTGGCGTCGACATGGTCGGCGGCGACCGGTTGGCGCGCTTGCCGAAGTTGTAGATGAATGGAACGTATGCGACGAATCAGATTCGCTTCTTCCGCAATCTCCTGTTCGAGTAAGCGCAGTTCGTTAAGATACTGGTCGCTTGCGGAAAAATCACTCGTGGAACGATAGCACGAGGCAATGATCTGACGATATGCGCGGTCGTCTAAAGACCGCGGGGCGGTATTAGCGGCCTGTGCGGTCGCCCAGGCGCGCAGTGGATCGTCTTCGGGGAGCGCCTGCAGTTCTTCGTCGAGGTAGCGTTCGGTCGCGGCGAAACGTGCGAAATCTTCTGGCGCGTAACCGTTTTGCGCATGAAACGCGCGGGAACCGTCGTCGCCGTTCTCAATGGGTCGACGCGAACGCGCGCGAGGCGATTCATTGAGCGCGACCTCGTCGCTGTTAAGGTCCAGTTCCACGTCGAAGCTCGGCGTGGCGTCATTCTCCTGCGACGCGTAACCGATATAGGTGGCGTCGTCGCTAAGGCGACGCGCGCGCGCGTCGGCGAGTTGAGGCGGAAGCGGCGCGCTCGGCGCGTGTTCAGGCGCGCTGGCGCTTGGCGCGAACCGTGCGTTCAAACGCGCGTCGAGTTCCGCGTCGATAGGACCGAGGTCGGCGACGTCTTCGGGTTCTTCCTCCTCGTGCTGATCGAAATCGTCGAACTCGGGCAGTTCACTGGAGAAACTGACCGTCTGTTCGTCGTCCATTTGCGCGGTCTGCGAGGCGCTATCGTCATTGTACATGTCGTCGAAATCGTCGTCAAGCGAACCGAACTCAATGACGTCGGAATCGGTAGCGGTGGCGTCGTTTTTGTTTTCTTCGAGCACGTCGAGGTTTCTCGGGGTCGGGTCGGCGTCGGGCAGTAGCGGCGCGATCTGTTCCATTTGCGGCAGACATTGCAGACAAGCCCAGGCGTCTTGGACGTCTTGAGAGCAGACCAGTAGCGCGTCGTTTTCAGACGCGACGTCCTCGAGCGCTTGCGCGCGCTTTTCTTCCGCCAGCCACAGCGCGCGATCGCACAATTGCGCGGTCACTCTTGGGGAGCCGTCGGCGAATTTCGCGATCATCCGCGCGGCGCTCGGTTCAAAGTTTGCGTGATATTCCGCGCGCAGTAGTTCGCGCTGGATATAGTCGCTTGTCTCTTGAGGCGTGTAGGGCTCAAGATACTCATGAGCGACAACGCGTTGCTGGAACGAGTAAAGCGACGGTTGGTTGAGACGTTCTTCCAGTTTCGCGGCGCCAAAGAGCGCCACGTTGACCTCACGAGAGACTGAATGCGCGTGATCAATGAGCATACGTAACTCGTCGAAAACGCCAGACGCTATATTATGCGCGTCGTCGACAAGAATAACGCAACGCTCCTGTATGGCGTTCTCGAGGTAGTCGAGCGTCATGAGGCGCAGATCGGTTTCGTCGCAACCGCACGCGTTCTGGCGACGACTATACAGGACTTGTTGCAGAAAGGACTTGACGTCGAGGCGTCGCGTGGCGCTGACAAAGGCGACAAGCGCGTCGTTTTCGAAATCTTCCGCGAGTTTGCGCGCTAGAATCGTTTTGCCCACGCCGCAATCGCCAATGACAACCGCCACGCCTTCCTCGCGACGCATGCAACGCGTAACGTTGCGACGCGCCGTTTCCACGGTCGACGCGGGAAAGTAGACGCGAGCGTCGGGCGTTGACAGAAACGGTCGACGTACGTCATGATTTTCACGGTAAGTCGTCATGCCTGAATTCCTTTGCAAGCTACGCGCGAGAACGAAACTTCGCGCGTCAGAGGCGGTTCAATTGTCACACAGCGCGCGCCGCCGTGCAACTGACGCCGATAGGCGCGTAATCTTTGCTTTCTATCGACGAACTAGCCTGACAGATTTAATATTTTTAGTAAAAACGTTATAATCGGTATGAATTACCAAACCGCTCAGATTGTATAGTAAAAGATCCTGCTTGCCTCAGGAGTACGCGTCTATTGTCCCCGACGCGTTACGGGGGTGTGTGTTCGACTGACTGTTATTACGTCTGCTACTTGACCTGTGCTTTCCACAACTGCCAGACCATGAGGGACCATAGTCTTGCGGCGTGGTCGAAAACGCGCTGCTCGTGTTCTTTGACCAGGCGTTCGACGTAGTCGCGATTCAGTAGTCCATCGCGATAGCCGCTCGTATCCAGGAGCGTTTCTTTCAGCATACGATTGAGCGGACCGCGGAACCAAGAGTCGAGCGGCACGCCGAACCCGGTCTTCGGGCGCGCGTCGATTTCCGCCGGCAGTAGGTCGCGACACGCTTCGCGCACAATGAACTTCCCTTTACCGCCGCGAAGTTTGTATTGCAACGGCGTCTGTAGCGCCAGCTCCACAACGTTCGCGTCCAAAAAGGGCGCGCGAACTTCCAGAGAATGCGCCATGGAGTCGATATCGACTTTCGTCATGAGGTCGCACGGAAGGTAAGTGATTGTGTCGAGGAAGGAGATCGCGCTCACTAGGTCGCGCTGGCTGAATTTCTCGTAGGCGTTCTGGAGAAATTCCAGTGTTCCCGGCTCCTGAGCGTTGTAGCGCTCCTGTGACGCGTCGAGGCGACATGCGTCCCAGTAGCGATCCGTGAGCAACTCTCCCAGACGCGAACGGTTAAAGATCGCGATCCACTGAAGGTACTGTTCCAGCGCGGACATACCGAGCGTCTCGAGGAATCGTCGCGCACGACGCGGTAGCGAACGTTGGCGCGTGGAGTTCGGTATCATTGCGCGTACCGGTCCGGCCAGTATCGCGCGCAAAGCCCGGGGCAGGCGGTTGAGCGTCTGCGAAAGACGTACAGCTTTGTAACGGTCGTAACCGCAGAAGAGCTCGTCGCCTCCGTCGCCGCCGAGCGCGACCGTGACTTCGCTACGCGTCATTTGACACAGATACCAGGTCGGAATCGCGGAACTGTCCGCAAACGGCTCGTCATATTGCGCGACCAATTGCGGCAGGAGCTCTTCCACCTTCGGCTCCACGACAAATTCCGTATGATCACAGCCGAATCGCGCCGCAGTACGACGCGCGAAGTCGGTCTCGTCGTATTCCTTCTGACGGAACCCGATCGAGAAGGTGCGAACCTTCTGCGTGGCAAACTGACTCATGAGGCCGACAACGATCGTAGAGTCGATCCCGCCGGAGAGAAACGCCCCGTAGGGCGCGTCGCTACGCATACGAAGCCGAACCGCGTTCTCAAGACGTCGACGAAGTTCCGACTTGACCTCTTCGAAAGACGCGCGCGTAAAGTTCAACGCGTTAAGCTGCGCGTCCGGCAGGGACGTGGTCGCGACGCATTGCGGCTCTTCTAGATTGCGCGAAAGGCTCGCCAAGCGCGCCTGGGGCTGGTCGAAGTCGGTCGCGGCGAGGGATTCGTCGGCGACGTCGGCGCGAATTTGCTCCAGTGTAAGCGCTTGCGCGTCGGGAAAATTACCGACGCGTTCCGGTCGCCAGTATTCCTCGATCCGTGGGGAATGCCCGGGGCGCCAGATCAAAACCGATGCCGGCGGTAGTTTGTACACCCCCTTGTAGATCGTCAGCGGGTGAGGGACGTACTGGTAGGTCAAATAGAGCCGTAGCGCCTTGAGGTCGACCTCGCTGGGAGTCGCTGGAAACTGGCGTAGCGATTTAAGTTCGCTGGCAAAGACCAGGCGATCCTCACGCGCATGATAGACCAGCGGTTTCTTCCCGATACGGTCGCGCGCGAGAATGAAACGTTGACGCGTTTCGTCCCACAGCGCAAAGGCGAACATGCCGTTAAATTTCGCGAGGCAGTCGAGTCCGAACTCTTCGTAGCTCGCCAAGAGAACTTCCACGTCCGTCTGCGTGCGAAAGGTTCGACCGCGACGCTCCAGTTCCGCGCGAAGTTCAAGGTAGTTGTAGATCTCGCCGTTAAAGGTCAAACGAATCGTGCCGGCTTGATTCACAAAGGGCTGACGGCCCGCCGCGGTCAGATCGACAATCGCTAGTCGACGATGACCGAGCGCCACGCCCGACTCGCTCGCGGAACCGCCGCGTGTCAGCGGAACTATTATTGCGTCTCGATCGTCTGGACCACGATGCGACAATGCGTCCGTTGCGCGATTGAGCGTCGACAGATCGAGCGCGCCTGTTCCAGACGTCCAAATTCCGCCGCACACGCCACACATGGGCAACTCTTTCTATTTAAAGCTTTATTGTTCTATTCGTCGTTCCTGCCGTATGGCGAAGTCGTCGAATACTAGGGATTTTTCCGATAATACGCCATTGCGTCTGACGCTTAAGTATGCAAAAAATTACAAGAATTATCGATAGAAATGTGAAAAAACGTCATAAACGGTAAAATTTAACACGCTTGACTGGCGCTTATTCCATAACCTTGAGACTCTTGCGTTCGTATCGATGGAATTGTCGGCGCTCTTTGCTCTTGCAAAAGCGCGCGTGGCGCCTTACAATACCGCTAGCGAGGCGCGTGATCAGCACGCGGTCGGCGCCTGGCGCGAAAGACCAGCGACCGGTAGAAGGTCGGCGCGTAAACCTAGAAGAGGATGAGAGTATGGCGATTCAAGTCATTTGTCCGGGCTGTATGACGTCGTTTGAGGTCGACGATCGGTTTGCCGGTATGAAGGGACCGTGTCCAAAGTGCGGACACATTATTGAAATCCCCAAGGAACGTGTGATTATTCACGCTCCTGACACGATTATTTCCGACGGCAAGACGCAGAAAGTCCCCGGTCACGACGCGCGCCCGATTAAGCAGAAGCTCTTTGTCTTTACGTTGCCGCAACTCTTTGCCGGGCTTGGTATTGCGCTCGGCGCGCTTCTGCTGGCGTTTCTCACGAGTCTGGCGCACAGCTATGCGCTCAGCTCCATTGTAGGCGCGCTGGGCGTCTTTGCGATCGCCTTTCCGATCGCCGAGCTGGGATATATGCTTATACGCGATCCGAACGATTTGGAAATGTTTCTGGGAGGCGAGCGTCATCGTCGTTCCCTCTTTGCCGCTCTGGTCTTCGGCGCCTCCTGGATTCTCTTCGAAATTTTCGTGGCGTTTCTGGGCGGTTCCGGATGGACAGCGTGCTTATATCTTATTCCCATTGCGGCAGTTGGCGCTTTTGGCGCGCTGATCTTCTTCGACTGTAACTTCGGTAACGCGCTCTTGGTCTATTTGATCTTTGCCTTTGCCGCAATTATCGGTCGCGGTCTCATCTACCAGCCGAACGGGTGGATCTGGCAGTCTCACTATCGTCCGGTCGCCACGGCTAAGGAGAAACCGCAGAGAATAAAGGAAGAGACCAAGACCAACGACACAACCGGCGCCGTTTCCACGCCAGCGTCGGCTCCAACCCAAGAGAAAGCCGATAAACCGAAACTCTCACGAGAAGCGCCGAAGCTCGACCCCGCTAAGGGAAGAAGACGATAACGCGCGAAGTCTCAATACGCTATAACCGGTTACAATCTGTCAAGGCGCGCGGTCGACGCCCTGTGTTCGCGCGCGCTGTCCTTTTAACGTGGACGCTATCGCTTGTTCTGTGGGCGGTTTGACCCTGCTAACGGACGCATTTAGGCGCGTTAAGTCTCCCCAAGGAAAGACTCATGACACGTACCGTTCGTCTCTTCTCACGCATGTTTCTAACCGTAGCGCTAACAATGATTACGGCGCTGTTCTTCTCTCCCGCGGATCCGGCGCGCGCCCAGGACGACGCCGTGGTTTTGAGCGAATTTATTTTCGAGGATGCGCCCTTTGCCTCTTGTCACGCCTCCACAATTGCGCAGACGCGCTCCGGCGACCTGGTCGCCGCGTGGTTTGCCGGTACGCGTGAAGGAGCGCCCGACGTAAAGATCTGGTGCGCGCGACGCCCTCATAACGCCGAAAGTTGGACCGAGCCACAAATCGTTGGCGTCGCCGATGATAAAATGGCTCCGTGCTGGAACCCCGTGCTCTTTCAGCAGACCGACGGCCCGTTGTGGCTCTTCTATAAACAAGCGCCTAAAATCAAGGACTGGCAAGGCGTGCTCATGCGTTCCGACGACCAGGGCAAGACCTGGGGCGAGCGACGCGTTCTGCCCGAGGGGTTCATTGGTCCGGTTAAAAATAAGCCGGTCGAACTATCCGACGGATCCGTGCTATGTCCCACAAGTACCGAACACAACGGCTGGCGCGTGCATTTCGAATGGATTCCTGACTTCCAAAAGACCTGGTCCCGAACTGAGGCGATTAACTCGCCCGAGGAATGCGGCGCGATTCAGCCCACTATTCTATTCCATCGCGACGGGCGACTTCAGGCGCTCTGTCGCAATCGCGACGCCAACGCCACAATCTGGCAGACCTGGTCCGACGACAATGGCCGCACATGGAGCCGCCTGACCCCCACAAACTTACCGAACCCCAATAGTGGAATCGACGCGGTCACGCTCCGCGACGGTCGACAGCTCCTGGTCTATAATCACAGTACCGCTAAGACCGGGGCGCGCAATCTTTTAAACGTAGCCGTGAGCGACGACGGTCAAAACTGGAACGCCGTGTGCGTCCTGGAGAACGCCTCGGGCGAATTCTCCTATCCCTCTGTGATTCAGACCAAAGACGGGATGGCGCATATCGTCTATACCTGGAAGAGAACGAGGGTGCGACACGTTGTGCTCGACCCCCAAAAGATCCAGGGCAAGCCGATCCTCGACGGTATTTGGCCAGAAGAGCAATAGCTAACGCGCCCATCGCGCAGGCGATAAATAATAGTCGATACTAGAAGCCGTTTCATATCTTTCCCAACCAGCGCTAATGTTCTAATTGACTTCCTCTCAAAAAAACGCAGAGCGATCTAGACAGCGGGTTGGTGGTTTTGGTTGGTGGGTCAGCTGGGCGTATATATAGAGCGTTTGAGCGCTGAAGCGGGTTGGTTTTTTATCCGGAGGCTAAAGCCTCCGGCTGGGCCGCCCTTTGGGCGGGGCGCCACGGGCTTTGCCCGTGGCGTGAAAAAACGCAGAGCGGTCTAGACAGCGGGTTGGTTGTTTTGGTCGGTGGTTCAGCTGGGCGTAAAATTGCGCGTCTGAGCGCTCAAGCGGGTGGTGCGTACTATCCGGAGGCTAAAGCCTCCGGCTGGGCTGCCCTACGGGCAGGTCGCCACGGGCTTTGCCCGTGGCGTGAAAAAACGCAGAGCGGTCGTGATAGCGGGTTGGGGGTTTTGGTTGGTGGTTCAGATAGGCGTAAACAAAGTCGTCTGGGCGCTCAAGCGGGTTGGTTTTTTATCCGGAGGCTGAAGCCTCCGGCTTGCCCCGCCCTTGGGGCGGGGCGCCAC
>JAUNMR010000049.1 GCA_030537455.1 Planctomycetia bacterium
TTGACGGCGGCGCTGTGCGGTCAATTTCGCGCTACCAGTCTGCTCTGACAGAAGCGCTGTGTGGTCAATCTCACGCTACCCGTGGGGGTTCTGGCGGCGACGCACGCGAGAATAAACCGGTCGACTTGGCGTGGCCACCGCGATATAAGCGGCGAGTCTTACAGCTCTACGATCTTTGACAAATAGGTAGGCACAAGAGCGGAGTAGTCGTCACGTTCCCATTTTCAATTCATTTGGGGCGTCTGCCCTGAGTGAATAAGATTAGTATTTGTAAATAACAGACAACAACAGCTACAACAGTAATAATAACAGTAAACTATCCATTTCATGCAAGGAGTTAATTATGCAACGTCTAACCACTCTATCCCAGCAAGCGAGACTATCCCAGCGCCAAACCGTCGTTCGCCCCTTCACCGGGAGCTATAAGGTTCAACGCAATTATACGGAGGTTTTCCAATGCTATTATCAACAGCGCTACGAGGACGCCCTATACAGGCTCCTGGTTGGTTCGCGTAGTTTTCCGATTAGTAATGCGGAGCAGTTTTTCCTGGATTCCGAATTTACTAAATACGTCCCCTCAGGCGTATGGAAACTACCCGGTGAACGCTCGATTGACTTTGTCGACCAGTTTTTTTCAACGAGACGCCCACGCGTACGTGGTTCGAAAATCATTGAATTGCGCGTTACGACTAAGTGGATCAACGCTTTGACCGCCACGAAAACACAGGCGCCATGTGAGGATAGCCAACCTGTCGAGCGGCATACTTTTATTCAGGTAAAAAAGATTGCAGGAGTGAATGAACAACACACACGACCTGAGCCGCGTGTGTTTGCACAGGTCAAACAAGCGTACGAGCCGCGCTGGCTTGATCATCATTTTTTCCGATATGAGGAGCCGGTCGTCGACTTCCGCAAAGATATGGTCACAACCTTATTTGATTATCGTAAAGTTATACTCGATGGTATAGAAGGTTCCTGTAATTATGATATGCCTCAGTTAGAAGGCGTGCCCATTTCGGCTATTATTTCAAAAGGAGACTGTCGTTCGATCAAAATAACGCGTCGTTTGGGCGACGCGTCTATAACGATTGATACCAGTAGAAGCGCTCCTTCTCTAACATGTCGTGGAAAGGGTCGATTGGAATCGTTTGATTTAGCCAACCTTCTTCCGGATTATCAGAAGAATTACTGGCATTATTATGGCGGCGCTTGGTTTGAGGAGTTTGTCTATCATACATTGAAAGCGAATCGTACGGTTCAAAAGCTCGCCCTACGCTATTATGTCAATGTGCACAGGGTAGCTCGTGAAATCGACGTCATAGCCTTTTCCTCGGGCTGTTACTACCTCCTGAGTTGTAAAACCGGGCGTCCCAAGAAGGAAGATATAGCTATCCTGAACGATGAGGTTAAAATGCTCCATCGTAACGTTAGCAGGTATCAAAACCATCAATGCAAAGGAATTCTTTGCTATGCGCGTGACGTCGATATGCCAAATCGCTTTCGCCATTGTAATCTCTCCTGCGTCAGCGGAGGTTCGCTCGGGGAGATTCTCAGGGATCGCCTCATCGACCTCCAGCCCGGGGTCGTTTACAAATAACAGATAACGCCCCGACGCGCTACGCGCGCTTTTGTGCCTCCTAAAAAAAATAGACGCTTCGCTAAGCTGGAGCGTCTGTTTTCGTCTCTTGCGATTACCGTTGAGAACGCACATAACATGAAAGATTTCGTTTCGAACGCTTATGCTTCTTATACCAGCTCCTTCCGCCTCTAGCTGTACGTCCCCACCTTGCTACAGCGCTTCTACCAGCGGCAGACGCAGACCGACGTTGTCGTAGCCGTCCCCGGCGCCGTCGGCGGATCGGGTCGCGCTACGACAGTCCCTCGCCGGGTCGACTGCGCTGGCGCCGCGCAAAAGATGAGGTTTAGACGGCTCCTGAGCGTTCTGAGGATCGTCCGTCCATTCCCAGAGATTACCGTGCATGTCATACAGTCCCCAGGCGTTCGCCTCCTTCTGCGCTACCTCATGAACGATCATACCGCTATTCTCATCGTACCAGCCGCACTGATCCAGCGTCGCGCGCGCATAAGGCGTCGTCGTCCCGGCGCGGCACGCGTACTCCCACTCCTCCTCCTTGGGCAAGGCAAAGATTAACTTCTGACCACCGGCGCAACGCGCGTTCGCGCGCGCGATCACGCTCTGGCACTGCTCCCAGGTCACGCGCATGACCGGAACTGTGCGCGCGGTTTTAATACTCTTGGTCGTTAAATTCGCATTCGCCCCGGATGATTTGAGCTGATTACCCCAAAGCGCGCGCCATTGCGCCTCGGTCATTTCCGTCTCCTGGAGCCAGAAGCCAAAATCAATCCGCACACGCGCGGTCGTCTCGTCGTCGTAACGTCCCTGCTCCGTCTCTGCGCTGCCGATGATATATTCCCCCGGTGGACAGTAGCGAAACGCAAAGCTCTCGCCCCCAAGCGTGAGCGTCCAGCGCTCCCCCGCGATGGGTGAACTCGGCGCGTTAAGCTCAAATTCTCGCGAACCGCCGCAGCCCGTCGTCAAAAACAACGTAAGAGCCAGTAAAAAACTACACGTAGCCATTGTGTCGTTTCGTAAAATCTTCATTTTTGACTTTCCAGACGACTTGTCTTTATACGCCAATCTCCTAACGCGACCCACACGCCGTTGTACCGCGCATGACGCCTACCCACTGTATTACTAATTCGCCATTTTTGCAAGTCTGGTTCCTCACGCTAACGCCATACCCCAACTCCCCTCGCCTGAGCCTTAACGCCTACCACATAACCCCGCAAAACGATCTGGGGGACTTTTTTTAACTTTTCCCCCTTTTCTTGACCAAACGCCTCTTGAACAAATTGACGTCTACGATATACTCCACAATAGACGTTTCGGCGTCAAAAATTTTCTGGTCTATAGCAGTCAGCCCACCTCCCCCATAAGGAGCGCCACCCTCGCGCAATGGTTTCCGTGCGCGAACATTCGACGTCCACGAAGATGCAGACAGACAGACGCAAGTAAAGCGCTACGATTCTTTCTCTACGGCTTCTCTCAAACGCCGTGTATCGCGAAGACGTCACTGTGCACAATGCGACCGTTACTCGCATTTATAACCTCTTACCCTAACTAACGCGACGTCAAACTGTGTGACTCTGCAATCATTCTGTCTCTATCAGGAAACATGCCATGACAGAACTTGAAACTTGGCTCTCACGCTTTAAGACGGTGGTACACTTTGTACCACAGACCAGCTCGCAATTACAGAAAGCGCTACACTATCTTCCGGTTTCGCGTGACGTCAACGCAATCTTTGTGAAAACCGCTACGTCATGTACTGACCTGTCAGAAGCGGAAAAGGTTCTCACGAGTTATCGCGTCTATAATTTGTCGTCCGTCAACGATCCGAGCTACTTTTACGCCATTGCCGAACAGTTTTCAGACGACGTCCTTAATGCGGTGAGAGCTAGCTGTGAACAACCGGTGTTAATCAACTTATCCTCAGCGCCTAAATACATTGTCTTAGGCTTACAACAAAAGGCGCTGCAGAAGTGTGATAGTAGCGACGCGATCCACTTCGCCATAATTAACAACACAAACAGACTCGTTGCACGCTTCACTTTATTGGGCATGCTCCCGCCCCTTCCGTTACCTGAAATTGAAGAACACACGCCAAACGTAGAGAACAATACGCCGTCTCAACCATGCGCGGAACAATCACGGCAAGAGGAGGCTGACGTCGCTCAAACGAAGCCCAAACAGCCGAGCAAGTCGCAAGCACAACAGGCGCAGAAAGACGTCAAAGTAACGCCAGCGTCTTCAACCGAGCCGAAACTTATAAATCACAATGACTTCCAAGATGAACCGTTAGTGGTTAAACGAAAGGCATTTGTTTTTCATCTATGGGATTACCAGCAAGTCATCCTCTGTGGTGAGAGCGGCTCGGTCAGTCCCGATACGCCAAGCCTGAAAGACGTCCCTATTGCCTCTGTCTGTTCCCACTCAGTCTCACAACCCGTTACTGTCAAGCGAACACTCAATAAACGCACAGTGATCGTCAACCAACGCAAAGGCTTTATTCACACCTTCAAGGGAAATAACACTGATCAAAAGAACTATCAGTTTAAAGACGTTCTGTCAGACTATCCCAAGATCTGGAAATACATTGGCGGCGCTTGGTTTGAAGACTATGTATACCTGATCTTGAAAGAGAATAAATCGGTTCAAAAGCTAGCCTTACGCTATAAGAGAACCGTCGCCGTTCCGCGGTTTGAAATCGATGTGGTTGCATTTAGTGGCGGTTGCTATTACCTTCTAAGTTGTAAAACAGGCAAACCCAATTCGAAAGACGTCACTGAACACAACGAACTCGTTAAACAACTTCGATTAAATGGCGTTAATTGCAAGGGCATACTCTGCTACGCGCGCGACGTCGATCCACCGGAGAACCTTAAAGACAGTGAAATTTCCTGCGTCTGTGGCAGTTCGCTCGGCGAAATACTCAAGACCAAACTAACGAAACTAAAGCCCGGCGTTGCTTATAAGTAACGCTCCGCACGCCAGATAACCGTCTACGTCCCCCAAAAACCGCCGACGATTCGGATTGCCGAAGCGTCGGCTTGATTTTAATTTTCACTTGAGTTCGTCCCACAGCTCCTTCATGGCGAACTGATAGGCTCTGTAGGTTTCCGGGTCGAAGAGAACCATCGTCGCCGCTTGAAGATTGATCGCGCGTTCCTTGCCAAAGCGCACAAGCGTTCGTAGCGCAATGCGCGCGGCGTCGACCACTGGGAAATGATACGCGCCGGTGGATATCGAGGGGAACGCGATCGTTCGACATTTCGCCTGATCCGCTAAGGACAAGCTATTCCAGTAGCAGTTCTCCAAAAGCTTGACGCTCTGCGCGTGTTGTGCCGCGGAATAGACCGGACCGGGCGTGTGTATCACGTAACTGGCCGGTAAGTTAAAACCGGGCGTGAGTTTCGCCTCGCCCGTCTCACAGCCGCCTAAGGCGCTACAGCACGCCAAAAGCGCCGGTCCGGCCGCGCGATGAATCGCGCCGTCTACTCCGCCGCCCCCCAATAGCGTTTTATTCGCCGCGTTCACGATCACGTCGACGTGTTTGCGCGTGATATCGCCCATTTCCAATAATATCTTCATGTGACGCCTCGCGTTAATAACAATGGAAACAACCGCGCCTTTGGAGCGTTAGTCGCGCTGAGCTTGTGCATAAAACTGCGCCAAGAGCGCTTTAACCTGATCCAAGGCCTGCGTTAGCGGCGCGTGTAAGGTCGCGCCCGCGGCCTGCTTATGCCCGCCGCCGCCGTACTCGCGCGCCAGTTGCGCACAGTCCAACGCGCAACGACTGCGGAAACTCGCCTTAATCGTACCGTCGCGCTGCTCAATGAGAATCGCCGAAACCTCCATGTTCGCAATACTTAGCGGCTCGTTCACGAGATCCTCCGAGTCCGACGCGATCGCGTGGAACGCGTCGAAATCCGCCAGGCGTAACGACATAATCACGCCCTTGCCGTCTAGAATACGCTCCGCGCTACGCACTGCCGCGCCGTATAGCTGGAAACGCCCGTAAGACTCCTGTTCGTAAACCTCGCGATAAATCGCGTCGACGCGCACGCCCGCGTCAATGAGCGACGCGGCGCGACGCAACGTGTCGGCGTTCGTAGAGGCGAAACGGAACCACCCGGTATCGGTCGCAATCGCCACAAATAGCGGCGTGGCAATCTCTTGCGTGATCGTCACGCCGAGCGTCTGGATTGCCTCAAAGGTCAAACTCCCGGCAGAATCGGCGTTTGCGTCGACAAAGGCGTGCGGTGCGAGCGTGTCGCCGACCGCATGATGGTCAATTGTCGCAATGACTGCGCCCGACTGAGCCTTACGGCGCACGTATTCCGACGCGTCTGCGCCTAACTGTTGCCAGGAAGACACGTCTATGGTCAAAACCAGATCGGCGGCGTCGAGAAAGGCGCGCGCCTGTTCCGATAAATCGTTAAAAGTCGGCGTTTGTGCGGCCCCGTCGAGAAAGCGCAGTCCCGGGGGCGCCGCGTGACCGTTCACAAAGAGCGCCTCTTTCCCCAAAGCCTCCAGCGCGCGCTTCATTGCCAGATTACTGCCGATCGTATCGCCGTCCGGTCGCACATGTCCAATTAATACAACCTTTTGCGCACTAGAAATCAACGCGGTAAATTTCGCCCAATCTATTGTCGCGCGCTCATGCTCGCCTTGCATATCGTCCGCTCCATTTCAAAACGGCGCCGCGTACACAGCGCCGTTGACACAATTAAGGGCGCCACGCGCCTGCGTCAGGCGCGCGAAACCCTATTTAATCTACACAAATCGTGGAATCGCGATTACTTAACGATCCAGCGCAGAATACCGCCGGAAACGTCCTCGCGTAACTTCACTTCAATACGAATCTTGGCGACCTCGATCTCTTCGAAGTTCACAACGATCTCTTTGTCCTTATCGACCGCATAGGCGTCGTTGGTTTTAACTTCTTTCCACTGGTTGGAATTCGGCTCCTGATAGGTAAGTTTCCACGATTCCGGAGTACGGCAACGCCCGCGCACGGCTTCGTCGTCGAACCAGTAGACCGTGGCGGAGCTGACCTTCTTGGGCTTCGTATAGGAATATTCAAACCATTCGTTTGTGCCCAGATGATTCCACCAGGTAGCGCGCGGGACGTTTTGATCCGCGGAACTCTCGGGCGTCGTTCCTTGATTCGTACCGTCGAAAGTGGACAGAGCGTCGCCGGTAAAGGAGCCGTCGAATTCGAACTCGCCGTTGCCGAGCTGCGGCGTGGAGTCGGTCAGAAATTCTTTATACAGCGGCAGATACAGAACCGGCTGACCGTCTTTCTCCACCCAGTTGTCGGGATTGAAGAGCGGATTATTCGCATCCTCAAGCGGAGCCAAACCGTCCTGACGCACCCAGACGTTCATGCGTCCGGCGGCGCGATTGTCCCACACGCAGTAGGGAATCGCACGCAACTCACGCCCAGTGTAGTCTTTACACACGATCATATCGACTCGACGCGCCTGGGAGTCTTTTGTGGCGTCGTTGGCTTTGCCGTCGGTGATAACAAAGTCTTTTCGGATCTTGAATTCCGGATCCTTCGCCAGAATAATACGATCGGTACGTATTTTGGAATTATCCGTCTGCTCGAAGCAGTAGACCAGCGGACCGCGCTGTAGCGCGACGCGTCCCAAGTCCGCTTGAACGTTCGGATTAGCAACCATACGAATCACCGGCATGGGGAAGTCTAGCGCAAAGGTCTCTTGCGGCTTGGTAATGCGTCGCACGGCATAACCGTCCTCGCCGCTGGGCAGACCGGACCACGACGGCACGCGCGTCTTGACCCAATAGGGAGTAAACGCGGCCTTGGCGTCCTTCATTTGGGCCTTAACTTGAATAAAGACAAGACCGTCGTAGGGGTAACGAGTCTGCTGCTGGATGGTTACGTTCTTATCGGCAAGTTCAATTGTGGCGGTACTTGCGCCGTACATATTAACGACGATGGCGTCGTCGACGCCGTCCGACTTGATATCAGTGGTAGCGTAGAAGTATCCAGGAATCGAGGGCAACGCGCGAATCACGTTCGAAGGGCAGCAGGCGCAACTGAAGAATGGCTCGCGATGATGATCTCCCTTAGACTCCAAGGGATTCACGTAGAAATAACTGTCGCCGTTGAGGCTATATCCCGACATAAAGCCATTGTACGCGGCGCGTTCCATTACGTCGACATATTCCGCCTGACCAGTGGCGAGGTTCATGCGGTGCATCCAGAAGAGCATGCCGATCGACGCGCAGGTCTCGCAGTAAGCCTCGGCGTTAGGCAACTTAAAGTTCTCTTCGAACCCTTCGTTTTTGCGTGAGGAACCGATACCGCCGGTGATATACATCTTATTACGCGTCACATTCAGGAAGATACGACGCATGGCCGCCATGAGTTCGGCGTCCTTAAAGTAACCCGCTACGTCGGTTGCGCCACAGTAGAGGTACATCGCGCGCACCGCGTGACCGACAATTTCGCTCTGCTCGCGCACCGGAATATGATCTTGACAGTATTCACCGAAAAGACCGTCTTCACGACCGTCCGCGACGCCGCGAATATCAATAAAGAACTTCGCTTCGTCTAAATACTTACGTTCCCCGGTGAGTTGATACATTTTCACCAGCGCCAGCTCCAGTTCCTCGTGGCCCGGCACGCTCTTGACTTGACCCTCATTGGGACCGTAACGCTTGCAGATCAGATCGAGGTAACCGCGACTGACCTTAACAAACGCGTCTGATTGCGTGGCGCGCTTGTACGCCACGGCCGCCTCGGCCATGTGACCGGCGCAATAGAGTTCGTGCATACCGCGCAGATTCTTCCACTTCTCATTGGGCGCCTTTAAAATAAAGTACGTCATGAGATAGCCGTCGCCGCGTTGAGCCGCGTCGAAGTAGCTAATCCATTCGTCGGCCTTCTTTTGTAGCTGCGCGTCCGGATGAGCGGCGAGGGTGTAGGCAAAGCCTTCGACGATCTTATATACGTCGGAGTCGTCGTAAACGATCCCGGAAAATTCGCCGTCGACCAGACCGCCAGCGACCTTAAAGTTATTAATGCGCTTCGTTTGCGTTTCGCACCATTCGATATTATGGGGCACGGAAACCACGCGATTGGTTTCGATACGCGGAGCCCAGTAATTATCGGTCAGACTTACGTCCACGAAAGGAACCTCGTGGAGCGCCTGTTTCGGCGCGGCGGGTTCTTGCGCCTGAACGGAACCACACGCGACGCCGAGGAGCGCAAACGCGGCGCAACTGAGCGTTGACAAGAGGTTAGAGAGATATCTGCGTTTCATTTGACTTTTATCAATTCTAAGAGGAAAAGTCGTCGATTACGCGCACACAAAAGATTGCAACGCGTAATCGACTATCATCAATGGGTTGGCGTTAGACAGACTATTTCACGGTCCATTGGAGAATACCGCCGGAGAACCCGGGTTGTAACCGCGCTTCCAGGCGAAGTTTATCAACTTCGATTTCGTCGAATTCAACGCAGACCGCCTTGTCCTTGGCCACGACGTACTCGCCTTTGACCGGCACGTCTTCCCAGACGTCGCTATTGGGCGCGCGATAGCTGAGTTTCCATGACTCGGGAATGCGACATCCGCCGTTGGCGGCTTCGTCGTCAAACCAGTAAACGGAGACGCTTGTGAGTTTACGTGGCGCAGGAAATTCGTACTTAAACCATTCGAGCGAGCCCTTACGCGCCCACCAGGTCGCGCGCGGCGCCTCAAGATCGGCGGAGCTGGAAACGGTTGCCGCTTGATTGGCGTACTCGAAAGTCGACATTTTGTCTTCGTAGAAGGAACCGCTAAAGTCAACGACTTGCGGCAGTTCCGGGACGGAGTCGGACAGAATGGAGGGATCGAGCGCCTTATAGAGGATCGGGTCGCCGTTTTCGTCAATCCAATCGTCTTCTTTCATCACAGGCGAATCATCTTCCACGTCCAGACCGGCCTGACGCACCCAGACGTCCATACGCCCGGCGTCGCGATTATCCCACACGCAATAGGGAATCGCGGTAAGATCGCGTCCCATAATATCTTTGCAGGTGATCACGTCGACGGTGCGCGCTTTGGAGGTACGCGTTTCAAATGTGTCTAAACGACTGGCAATAAAGTATTTGCGCGATTGAACCTTGAATTCCGGGTCTTTTGGCAGAATAATACGATCGACGCGCGCGTCGGGATTGTCGCAATCTTCGAAGCAGTAGACCAGCGGACCGCGCTGTAGCGCCACGCGTCCCAAGTCCGCCTTAACGTTCGGGTTAGCGATCATACGCGTCACCGGCATATTGAAGTTGACCTGGGTGAGCGCCGTGGTCTTGTCCATCGGGTTGATCTTATAGGTACGATATCCGTCCGGCTCGCTGGGCTGACCGCTCCATTGCGGCACGCGCACTTTAAGATAGAACGGCGTGAGTTTCGCATTGGCGTTCTTCATTTCGTAAGAGGTGCGAATGGCAATGGCCCCGTCGTACGGGTAGCGTGTCGACTGTTCGATCGTAACGTTCTTATCGGCAAGCTCAATGGTCGCTTTGCTTTGTCCGAACATATTCACAACGATCGTGTCGTCGCCGGAACCCGCGGCTTTGGCGTCGTCCGATTCTGTCGTGGCATAGAAGTAGCCGGGCATGGATGGTAGCGCGCGTATCACATTAGAAGGACAGCAGGCGCAGCCGAAGAAGGGCTCGCGATGATGGTCGCCACGAGATTCTAATGGATTGACATAGAAGTATTTATCGCCACTGAGACTATATCCGGACATAAAGCCGTTGTAGGCGGCGCGCTCCATGACGTCGGCGTATTGCGCCTCACCGGTGGCAAGGTTCATACGATGGGACCAGAAGACCATGCCAATAGCGGCGCAGGTTTCGCAGTAAGCCTCTTGATTAGGAAGTTTAAAATTCTCTTCGAATCCTTCGTTGAGACGTGAAGAACCGATACCGCCGGTGATATACATCTTATTGCGCGTGAGATTGGTAAAGATCCGACGCATTGCCGCCAAGAGTTCGGCGTCCTTAAAGTAGCCCGCTACGTCAGTTGCGCCACAGTAGAGGTACATTGCGCGCACGGCGTGACCGACAATTTCGGTCTGTTCGCGCACCGGCATATGATCTTGGCAGTACTCTCCGAAAAGGCCCTTTTCGCGTCCTTCGGCGACGCCGCGCGCGTCGATAAAGAACTTCGCTTCGTTAAGGTACTTCTGTTCACCGGTGAGCTGATACATTTTCACCAGCGCCAGTTCGATCTCTTCGTGTCCGGCGACGTTTACGAGTTGACCCTCGTTGGGACCGTAACGCTTGCAGATCAGGTCGAGCAGGCGTCGACTGATCTTAACGAACTTATCGGAACCGGTCGCGCGCTGGTAGGCCACGGCCGCTTCGGCCATATGCCCGGCACAGTAGAGTTCGTGCATTCCCGCGAGATTAGTCCACTTCTCATCGGGTTTTGCGATGGTGAAGTAGCACATGAGATAGCCGTCGTCCTGCTGCGCGCCGCCGATGTAATCGATCCACTCGTTGGTCTTCTCCAGGAGTTTTTCGTCTGGATGAGCGGAGAGCGTGTAAGCGAAGCCTTCCAGGATTTTATAGACGTCGGAGTCGTCAAAGAAGATCCCGCCGAATTCGCCCTCTTGCAGACCGGCGGCGATCTTAAAGTTATCAATACGTTTGGTTTCCGTTTCGCACCATTTAATATTATGCGGAACCGACACGGTACGATTCGCGTCGATACGCGGCGCCCAGAAGTTATCGTTCAATTTGACCTGTTCGAAGGAGACCTCGCGCAGCTCTTGTTTAGGCTGTTGAACCGCGTCGGCGTTCTCTTGAGCACAGGCAAAGGACGTCGCGCTAACGATCGCCGCTAAACCCAAGATAATATACGACATACAGCGAGTCATTCAAATTCCTTTATCATGAGTGGGGCACGACGCAATTTCAAAAAGGCGTCGGCGTGTAATTCTAATTGGTTTGAGAATAAGCGCTTATAACACATGAGTTAGGCGTTAGCACGCTGTCGTTTACGACCGGTCGACTCAAAGGGACCGAAGACGAGATTCACGCGCATGCTTTCGTCGTCAGCGGTTAGGAAGTAGACCTTATATCGCGCGCCGTTGTCGTAGACCTTAACGACGACGTGTCCGCCGCGTTCGCAAAGTCTATTACGCCAAGGTTTATCGCGTAGCATATCAGCGTTGAGCGGGTGAGTGTCGGTGGGACACAGCAGACGCGGTCCGCTGTAGAGTTTCTCGTCGCACATAATCGCCGACGTCTTGGCGTTGAGATGACCTTGCCACCAGCAGCAGGTGATATACACGCGCGACTGAACCGCGGAAACAAAGCTAGGACGCATCGCGTCGCCTGAAGAATGATGGTTCGTTTTGCAAACGTCGCAAGGTCCGACGACGTTGCCGACGTAACCTTCGTAATCTGCGTCTTTACCCTCGGAGTCGACAAGCGTTCCGCAAAGGTCGCCGCCGGTATAGAAACGGAAGTCGCCATACTGAACGACCATCGCAAGACTGCGAGTGTTCTCGTTAGTATTATTCTTATAATTCTCCTGATTAAGCGCAAAGAAGTCGCGTGTTTGACCTTCCTGGCCGGTCCAAGCGACGCCGTTGCGCGCTAAGTTGCGAATATGAAAGTCATAGCGTTGCGGCTCGTGCAGGAGCTTGATCTGATCGAGCGCGCCGACTTGGAACTCTTCGCGTCGTAAACCGTCGGTACGTTCCTTGTATTTCCAGAACTTAACGAGGTTTTCGCGTTCCTTCGGCGCCCAAGTGGTCGGCGCGTCATAGCTGGGATAGCCGCGATCGAACGCCGTGCCGAAGTGGTAAAATTCCCCGACATGCGCAATTCCGCTGAGCTGATAATCCTCGCCGCGACCACTCGTCATGCCAGCGCCGTGCCGCCCGTCGCCGATGTGATCGGTGTGGAAATGTGAGGCGAGGACGTAATCGATCGAATCGCGATCCGGGAGTAGGCGCGAGATATATCGCGCGACCCATTCTCCCGGTCGACGCGACGCGTTGGGTTTCGGGGTACACGCGGCGTCGTCGCTATGGGTCGGGTTCCATGAGACTTTACCGAAATTCTGCCATTGTCGATCTCCGCAATCGACCAGGGCGGTCGTTCCGTCGGGGTAGATGTGGAAGGTATTTTCGGTAACGCCGGTGTGGATGAAATGCAGATCGAGTTCGCCCGGCTTCCATCCGACATAGGGCTTTGCGATTTCCTTGTCGGGGTCGACAATCGCGTTTGGGTCATTTGGGTCGTTTGGGTCGGGCGCTTCGTAATTTGCGAAGGTCACGGGGGCGTAGCGGAGCGGGTCGCCGAGCGTCATAGTCGCCAGGGTCGCGCCCAGAGCGCCGCTAACGAACTGTCGTCGTGTGGGTCGGGTCATATAACTTATTTCCATCAACGAGTTAGACAATAGAAACTAACCATTAAGGCGCGGAACGCCGGTCGACTCGAAGGGACCGAAGACCAATTCGACGTTCATACTTTCGTCTTTCGCCGTAAGATAATAGATCTTATAGCGCGCGCCGCCATCGTACGCCTTAACCACGACATGACCGCCGCGTTCGACGAGTTTGGAGCGCCACGATTTGCCCTGCATCATTTCTTCGTTGCCGGCGTGCACGGCGGTGGGGCACATAAGTCGCGGTCCAGGATAGCCTTCCGCGCTCTGGTCGCACATGGCAGTGGCGGTATTGTCCTGCAGGTGCCAACGATCCCAGACGCAAACCACGTAAGCGCGCGCTTGAACCGCGTTGATAAAGCTCTTACGCATTGCGTCACGGTAGGAATGGTGATTCGCTTTGCAAACGTCGACCGGACCGACCACGCGTCCCAAGGCGCCTTCAAAATCCAGATCGTTTCCCTCGTCGTCGCGCAGTACGCCGGAGGCGTCGCCGGCGGTGTGGAAGCGGAAGTTGCCGAACTGCAACGTGACGCCGAGGCTTCTGGTATTTTCGTTTTTATTCTCTTCTTTGTTTCTGGGCCATTTTTCGAAGTAGTCGACGTTTTCCGCGCCGTCGGGACCGCCCCAGATAACGCCGTTGCGGCATACGTTTCTGATATGGAAATCATACGCCTCCGGATTATTTAGCAGTTTAATCTGGTCGAGCGCGCCGACAATGAACTCTTCACGACGCAGACCGTCTGTGCGTTCCTTGTAATTCCAGAATTTAACGAGGTTTTCGCGTTCACGAGGCGCCCAAGTCGTCGGACGGTCGTAGCTGGGATAGCCGCGGTCGAACGCTGTGCCGAAGTGATAGAACTTTCCCACATGCGCAATTCCGCTGACCTCATAACGATCTGTGTCGTCGCCGCCGACGCCGTCGCCGAAACGACCGTCCCCGATATGGTCGGTGTGGAAGTGGGAGGCCAAGACGTAATCGATCTTCTCCAGACCGGGCTTCACGCGCGAAATATAGCGCGCAATCCATTCGCCGGGACGACGTGTTTGGTCCGGCAGGATCGGAACGCCGTCTTTATAGTTAGCGGCGTCGCGATCACCGGCGTCAAAGAGGATAGTGGTTCCATCGGGGCAGATATAGAATGCGTTTTCACCGACCCCGGTATGAATGAAGTGCAGGTCGAGCTCGCCTTCTTTCCATCCGCGATAGGGTTTGCCGATTTCATTTTCGGCGTCGAGGATCTTATTCGGGTCGTTCGGGTCGTTCGGGTCGGGCGCGACGGGCTCGGCGAACGCCACGCCAACGCCACGTGTCGGCATTGTCATAAGAGTGGAAAGTCCCAGGCTAGCGCCGGTTGCCGCCGTTAAGAAAGCGCGTCTATTAATCGTTGACATTCTCGACTCCTCGTCACAGGTGAACCTTCACGCACGCCGGTAGCGAGCGTTCTTTTGCGGTGGAATGGAAAGCCCAATTCCCTAAGGGAATTGTAACGTATCGAGCGCGTAAAATCAACATTAACGATAAAAATATTTAGTAGGCGACGCGAGTCGTCAGCGCGGGAAATATAGCGTATTTTCTCCGTGAAAAGACTTGCGTGTGAGGTGAAAGTACGTACTCTAGTATTAAGGGCGCATAGCGCAGAGGCAGGCGCCGCGTCACAGGAGATTCTACCCATGAGTTGGCAGGGCGTATACGGTTACGACTCAATTGCGTTACAATTTGCACGCGCCTACGCGCGCAAGCGACTGGGCGGTAGTTTTCTCATCGTGGCGCCGCCGAACGTTGGCAAACGTCTCTTTGTGCTCACGCTGGCAAAAACGTTGTTGTGTCGAAGTTACGCGGACCATAAGCGTTTGCAAACGCAGCCGATGAAGGGACTGAGCGACGAACTCCCAGGCGCCGCGGAGCAGGACAACCAGAAACTGTTGGAAAGCTTTCATTTTTGCGGAGAATGTCCCTCCTGCCGACAGTTCCACTGGTCCTTCAAAGACGGTCAACTCATAGCGCCGACACACCAGGATTTCCATTATATTTGCAAGCCGGAAGATAAAACGCAAATACCTTTGGAGCTACTGATCGGCTCCAAGGACGGCAAGACGCCGGGACTATGCCGTCAGCTCTACCGCAGCGCGTTTCTAGCCGCTATGAAGGTCGCTGTCATTGACGACGCCGACACGCTCAATATCGAGGGCTCCAACGCATTGCTCAAGACGCTGGAGGAGCCGCCGAAAGACACGCTGATTTTCTTACTGGGAACCAGCGCGGCGAAACAACTGCCGACAATTCGCTCGCGCTGTCAGATCTTTCGTTTTCCTGCGCTAGAGCCGAGGGATATCGAGGCGATACTCCTGGCGCAGAAAATCGTCGACAATCCCCAGACCGCCGCGGAATTAGCGCGTGGGAACGCGACGTCGGCGGTAGAGGCGACGCGCGCGCTCGACGAAGACTTGGGGAAATTTCAAAAATATTTCCTCACGGAGCTAGCGCGCGCGAACCTACGCGCCTTTGAGTTGAGCGAAAAGATCATGGAGCACGTCGACGCCAAGGGAAAAGAAAGCGTTATCAGACGCGCAAGACTGCGCGAGGTCATACGCATTGCGATTGAATTCTATCGTCACGCGCTGGCGAATTTGGGCGAAGCTACGCCGCGCGCGTCCCTCTACGACTCCTATGTTCAAGCGCTCTTTTCCTCGAACGGGGAGCTCGACCTGGAACAACTGGCACAGTGTATGACGCGAACTATCGACGCGCTCGACCAAGTCGACCGTAATATTAATATTCCAGTCATTGTGGAATCGTGGCTATACGACCTAAGGCGTATTGACGCTATACACGGGTAAAGTCGCAAATAAGAGCCAATTTGACAAATCCGACGAAGCGCTTATTGAGTTTGTCCTACCTGACGCAGATACGTCTGAACCATTTAAGCCGAGCAAAGAAACGTTCAAAGTCGCATCGACGTCTATGCCATTCTCTGGCGCTATTCTGCAGAAAAAACCACACGCTTTGCGTCCCGCCCTGCGTTTTTTTACGCCACGGGCGGCGCCCGTGGCGTAAAAAATGAACTGGTTATTCGAACTGCCAGAGGGAGTTATGACAACTGCTTCTCGAGTTTAGCGTCAACACGACCTAGTGAACTTCGCGCGTCAAGTCTAACGCGCCGCGACAGAACGCGCGCTGGAAAACACAAGAAACGCTCCTGAATCACAGCGACTCAGGAGCGTTTCTTTTTACGCATGGTCTAATATAGAAAGATTATCACGGAATAATCGCGGCGACGCCGGTGATCACGCCCGCTTCAA
>JAUNMR010000019.1 GCA_030537455.1 Planctomycetia bacterium
ACTAACAGCAAGGCGTAAGCAGTACGAGTACTACCGCGATTACCTCCTTGACTTTAGACAAAATGGGGGGGGGGGAGAAAATAGCGAAAGCTGTTACGGCGTTAGGCGCGTGACGTTGGGGGAGATTGCGACCTTTACATATGGCTACACTGACTCGGCAAAAGACGAGGGAGAAACGCGTTTTATACGAATCACAGATATTCTCGATTCTGGCGCTCTGAATCCAGTAAATCCTAAATACGTTTCACTCACCGAAGAAAGTCGAAAGTATCTGTTAAAAACCGGGGACATTCTCATGGCGAGAACCGGGGCAACATACGGTAAGACTCTGTATATTCCCGATGACACGCCAGCCATATACGCTTCGTTTCTCATTAAAATCAACCTAAACAACGACGTTATACTTAATCGGTATTATTGGCACTTTGCTCAGAGTAATCTTTACTGGGATCAAGCCAACAAATTGGCGTCTACCGGTGGGCAACCGCAATTTAATACAGCGGCAGTGAAACAAATTACGCTCCCCCTTCCCTCCCTTTCAGTCCAATCTCGCATAGTCGACGTCTTGGACAACTTCGACGCGGTCTGCAACGACCTGCAGATCGGTCTGCCGGCGGAAATCAACGCTCGAAGAAAACAGTATGAATATTACCGCGATCTGCTGTTGAACTTCGGGACTATAGAAGAGAATAGCAAGCAAGCAAGCAAGCAAGCGCTGAGCCGAAATGATATTCGCCTGTTGCTGTACGTCTTCGGGCTTCGCGCGGTTACATACGTGATATGCCCCGATGGCGTGGAGTATAGGAAACTAGGAGAGTTAGGCGTTTTCTACGGAGGGCTTTCAGGAAAAAGCAAAGACGATTTCATCAACGGTAATGCTAAGTTTATTACCTACAAAAACGTCTTCTTTAATCCAGAACTAAACCTTGACGTCGACGAATACGTCAAGATAGCAGAGGGTGAAAAACAAAATACGTTAGAATATGGCGACATAGTTTTCACTGGTTCCTCGGAAACGCCTGACGAATGTGGTTTTTCTTCTGTGATTACCCAACACACTCAAGAAAAACTCTATCTCAATAGTTTCTGCTTCTTTTTCCGATTCAATGACGTTAATTTAATCAACCCCCATTTTGCTAAACACCTTTTTAGGTCATTTGAACTAAGAAGGCAAATTTCCAGAACGGCCTCGGGAGTTACTCGGTTTAACGTTTCAAAAAAGAAAATGGAAAACGTAACCATCCCCATCCCCCTGCTAGAAATACAATCAGAAATTGCCTCCCTCCTCGACCGCTTCGACGCGCTCTGCAACAACCTTACCTCGGGCTTACCGGCGGAGATAGCGGCGCGTCAAAAGCAGTACGAGTACTACCGCGACCGACTCCTGAGCTTCTCGCCAAAGGAATAATCGCGGCGCCCGCCCCCCTGCTTCACCGACGCCCGACAAGCCTGAAAGACGCGGTATCATACCGCCGTGGGCGCATGTGCTCCTGGAAAGGATTACTAAGGGCGCTCCGAAAGGAGAAAGTCGGCGGGCAAAATGGTATACTTGACGTCATTTCATAACCTCTTCAGATGGATCATAAAGGGCAGGTCAATCCGCCGTCTTCGTCGGCGCCGGTATATGAGTCGATCAATACGTAGCCGAGCAGAAAGGCGTTTAGTCCATGTTATCCAAGGGCAAAGTCAGCGCGTCAAAAAATGCAAGCTTTTCCTTGAGAGACGTCGCCTGGAATATTAGCGACGGCAGGGAGAGTTACGACACAACTTCTAATATCAGTTTACTAAACGTTCTATTTTACCAAAAACCAAAGGCATATAACCGTCTGATACATACCAAGGGTCATACCGTCGCAAATACATATAAATAAAAACGGCATAGACGCTTCTTTTACGACTATGCCGCTTGTCAAACACATCAGCGGCGCCAATACGACCACATATCGCTGGCGCCTTGTCAAACTTTCACGCGTTTGCTTTCGGACGAATAATGCGATTATCGATCAGTCGCGTGGAGCCGATTCTCACCGCCAGTAGCGCCACGACGTTGCCGACGGCGCGCTCCATCTCTTGTAACGTCTGGGTATTGCCGAAGTGAATGTAGTCGATCTGCGCGTTGGGATCGGCTTCTAAGATCATGGCGCGCATACGCTTGCGAATCGTCTCCACATCGCGCTCGCCGGAGTGAATCATGCGCTCGGCCTCTTCCAGGGAACGATTCAAAACCAAGGCGCGCTCGCGTTCCTCATCGCTCAGGTAACGATTGCGACTACTCATCGCCAGTCCGTCAGCCTCGCGAATAATAGGGCACATCTCCACCATCGTCGGAAGATTCAGGTCTTCGACCATCTTTTTGATCACGCAAAACTGCTGATAGTCCTTCTGCCCAAAGTAGGCGACGTCGGCGCGCGTGAGCATAAAGAGTTTAAGTACCACGGTCGTCACGCCGTCGAAGTGCGTGGGACGAAAAGCGCCTTCGAGGATTTCCGTCACGCCGCCGACGTGTACCTTGGCGTCAAAGCCATTGGGATACATCGCCTGTGGACTGGGCGCAAAGAGATAGTCGGTCTTAATCTGCGACAGGAGCGTCAGGTCGGCGTCGATCATTCTGGGGTACTTGTCGTAGTCTTCCCCAGGCGCAAATTGCGTCGGGTTGACAAAGTCCGAGACAACGACCACGTCGCATTCGTTTTTCGCGGCAATCGCCAGACTCATGTGTCCCAAATGCAAAGCGCCCATAGTGGGAACCAGCCCGATCTTTTTGCCCTGCTGTTTCAAGGCGTCGATTCTCCGGCTCATTTCCGCGGGGGCTTCCACTAAATATGGTTTTAATTCTTCTGCTTCGTCCATATTATATGCCATTATAACTGCGCCCGTGCCGGGCATACACCGAGAGTTCCGCCGCGTCGTGGAGACGCCGCGACGCGTTAGAAATCAAAGAGCCGATTCTCGGAACCACGTCCGAAATCGAATTCGTCCGGCTCTACGCCAATGTGCTTTAAACCCTTTGCGGTCAAGCGTCTGCCTCGTGGGGTACGCACCAGCAACTCGCTACGCAACAGGTAGGGCTCCACCTCGTCGACCAGTGAGTCGGGCGCTACGTTCATCGTGTGCGCCACCGCTTCCACACCGACCGGTCCGCCCTGAAAAACGCGCCAAATCGTCTCAAGGAACTTGCGATCTAGCGAGTCGAGACCGAGCTGGTCAATCCCTTGCATCTGCAACGCGTCGCGCGCCACTGTCAGCGAGGCGACGCCGTCGGCGCGCGCGTCGGCATAATCGCGCACCCAGCGCAAACGATTGTTCGCCAGACGCGGAGTACCGCGACTGCGCAACGCAATTTCCTCCGCCGCCTGGGGATCGAGCGTCATTTTGAGCTTGAGCGCATTGCGCCTGACGATCTCCGCCAGTTCGTCGACCGTATAGAAATCCAAATGCTCTCGAATAACAAAACGATCGCGTAACGGCGCGGAGATCAACCCGGTGCGCGTGGTCGCTCCTATGAGCGTAAAGGGCTTGAGATGGATATTTAGCGTTCGTGCGTTCACCCCCTCGCCCATGGCGACGTCGATTCTGAAATCCTCCATGGCCGGGTAGAGAAATTCTTCCACCGTCTTCTGCATACGATGGATTTCGTCGATAAAGAGCACCGAACCCTCTTGCGCGTTGGTCAAATAGGGCACGATATCCTTGGGCGCGCGCATTGTGGCGCCATTGGCGATCTGACATTCCACGCCCAACTCGCGCGGTATACAGGTCGCAAAGGTCGTTTTACCCAGACCTGGAGGTCCGTCGAAGAGAATGTGACCGAGCGTTTCGGAACGTTTCTGCGCGGCTTTGACCGCAATTTCAATTCGTTCGTAAACCTCGCGCTGACCGACCATATCGAACATGCGCGTCGGTCTGAGAACCGCGTCGTCGTCGCCGACGGCCGATCGATCCGAATCACGGAAATTATCGTAATACGCGCCAAGTTGCGGGTCGCGCGAGGAATCGTCCTGCTGATCGCCGCCGCCTAGAATGATCGGATTTCTCACCATACGTAATGCTTCCGGTTACTCGCGCCGTCGTGACGCTTTACTACACGCGCTGGTTCCGCGCATGACACTAACGATTGTTAAGGTAAATCGCCTGAATCAATTCCGAAGAGTCCTTAAACTTCTTCTTGCTCTGTCCCAGAACCGCGTCTATCATTTTGCGCGCTTCCGTTTCGCTGTGACCGAGACTCACCAACGCGGCAAAGGTTTCCGCAACCAGGTCAAGCTCTTGTTCCTGACCGGTTCCCTGCGGTTCGTTCGGACCTTGCGGCATGAGCGCAAATTTCGGCGCTTTACGTCGTAACTTCGCAACGATTCGTTCCGCAGTAGCCGCGCCAATCCCGGGTAATTGCGACAGGAACTTGACGTCCTGCTCCTCAATTGCGGCGGCAATTTCACGCACCGGTCGCACCATAGCGCGTAGCGCCTTTTTGGCGCCGAGACCGTCGACGGTACAGAATAGGTCGAAAAATTCCCGCTCCACCTTCGACAAAAACCCGATC
This sequence comes from Planctomycetia bacterium, assembly GCA_030537455.1. GTDB lineage: Bacteria > Planctomycetota > Planctomycetia > Pirellulales > Thermoguttaceae > RUG369. Next base: position 4,541 of record JAUNMR010000019.1, read on the forward strand.
AGTCTCGGGGTTAATCGCCCTTGATTCAACGAGCCGTCGATGTATTCGATCGTAAAGAGACTGACCGTCTGATTAATCTGCGATTGCAACTGGCGACGCGTAAACTCCGGTATGAGCGTCTCATATTCAAATGGCGACGCCTCGATAATCGCACACGCGTCATAAAGCTCGACCAACTTCCCTGTAATCTTAACGATCATCTTGTCCTTCTTGTTCTGCCTGGATATATAAAACGTAAACAGCGTCGCCACAAAAACGACGACGCCCCGTGCGACGCAACCAGACGCGCGCATGAGCGTCGTTGTAGTCGTCGCGGCAAACTCGGCGCGGCACGGTACGCGCTAAGCTATTCTTTTGTCGCTATTTCAAAAGACCATATTCGCGCAAAGTGACCAGAAGCTGAGCGTTGAGCTCCGGTTCCAGTTCGGTCATTGGCAGACGCAAATAGCCGCTGTCGCGCCCGAGCGCTTTCATCGCCGCCTTCACCGGGATCGGATTGGTCGACAGCGACAGCATCTTACGACACAGCGCGAAGAGCTTCTGATGCAACGCGCGCGCTGTTGCGTAGTCGTTGGCGTCGATCGCCGCGCATAGCGCTATCAGATCCACGGGCGCGACATTGCCCACTACGGAAACCACGCCGCGTGCGCCTATCGACATAAAGGGCAAAGTCAAACTGTCGTCGCCGGACAACACCGTCAGGTCGGTCGCGCCGATTATGCGCGACGCCGCGTCCATTGACCCGGACGCCTCCTTGACCATGGCGATATTCTTAATCTCCGCCAAACGTATGATCGTTTCCGGCTCGATCGAACGCCCCGTGCGACCGGGCACGTTATAAATACAAATCGGCAACGACACGCTGTGCGCAATCGCCTTGAAATGCTGATACAATCCCTCTTGCGACGGCTTATTGTAATACGGTCCGATCACCAGCGCTGCGTCGGCGCCGAGCTCTTCGGCTTTACGCGTTAAATTCAACGCCTCGCTCGTACTATTGGAACCGGAACCGGCGAGCACTTTCGCACGACCCGCCACAATTTTCACCGTCTGACGAATCAGTTCGCAATGCTCTTCAACCGTGAGGGTCGGAGACTCGCCCGTGGTGCCGACCGGCGAAAGGATTGGCGTGCCAGCGGCGATCTGAAATTCAATCTGCTCTGCCAATACGTCAAAGTCGATCTTACCCTCGCTGGTAAAGGGCGTTATCATCGCTACGGTTAAACCCGAAAAATCCTCCGCGCGCGTGTTCATGCGTCATATCCTCTGATGCGTTCGTTGTCCTCGATCCACGCGTTTCGTCCACGGCAATTCGCTAGTTCGCCAAACGCGCCGACATGACGCGCGCGTGCGCTCAGAGCACAACGCAACGTCACGACGCCATTATACACCATATTAAAAATCAGGGCGCCCCCCGAAATGATTTTTCTACTCTTAATTTACGACCTGACCGCACGAAAACGCTCAACGCTAAACCAAGATTCGCCATGAAAAGCACAAAAGCACACGATGAACGAAAAATTTCAAAAATAGAGAAAAGTTACCGCCTGCCAAACTCTTAAGGACGCGTCAACCGACAGAACCAGCGCCGGAGAAAGTTTAAAAGAGAAAACTCGACGATTGAAACACAACGTCGACTACTAGCGCCGGTTCCGCACGCGCAAAGACCCGTTATCAGATCTTTAAGATATAACCCAACGGCGCGTAACGTTGAGAGTACCGAACCCCGGAGTCGAACCGGGACGCCCTTGCGGGCAATGGATTTTGAATCCATCGCGTCTGCCTATTCCGCCAGTCCGGCATATTGCCGTGATCTACGACCTGTAACTAGTATACTCAAAAATGATTCATTCGCAAGGGTCGTTCCTGTTTTTTTTCAAAAAAATCGAACGCTGGCGCGCATTCTCAAGATTGATCTTGTCGAATCGCGCGCGACTGAGTAGACTCTCGAGGATTACGCACGCGAGGCAAGGTCGCCTCGCTCACTCAGCACGGACGCCGCCATGACCTATTCCTCCTCGGATATCTCACGCTTTCCCCCCGACAACGCGCCTAAAAGCGCGCGATTCTGCTACGCAACCGGGCGTCGGTTTGAACCCGGCGAAAAGATCTATTCGCTACTTTACGAAGAATCACAAACGCTCCTACGTCGCGACTACTGTAAGTCGGCGTGGAAAACCGCTGAAAAGCCGGATAATATCCTCGCTACCTGGGTCGGCGTAGCGCGCGATGACTCCGATAAGACCGACGCGCTCAAACTAGCGCCGAACGACGCGCTCGAGGCGATCTTTGAGGCGTTGGCGTTGCAACCGGAAAAAGCGGCGTTGCGATACCTTCTAGCGCTACTACTGGCGCGTCGTCGCGTCTTTCAGTTTGAAGTCCAAGAGCCTTGCGTCCCACAAGACGCAACTCAAACGCGCGTCGACTCGGTTTATGTCTACTCGCCCAGCTCGGAAACCGGATACCTCGTGCCCGTGGTTAATATTTCGCCTGAGGAACTGCCAAAGATCCAAGCGGAACTGGTCGCGCTACTAGAAGATCCTAACGCGGCGCTGAGCGTTAGTTCCACGGTCGCAACGCCACTGCACGACGTGGCGACGTGCGCCTGCGAAAACGGCGCGCCCTTCGATTCCGAGGAAATGAACGAGGCTATTCGCGTCGCAGAAGAAGCGCTACAACGCGGCGAATCGCACGTTGCCTCTCACGCAAGCCTCGACCAATCGAACGCAACCGACGACGCCAAAGCCGCCGACGTCGCCGAGCGCTGAGCGCGTAAAACGACCTTGACCTAATTTCATTCAATGCGTAATATCACGCAATCGGCGCTCTTTTGCCGTCTTTGCAAACCTGCACAATCCTAAAAGTTTACATCATACAGCCTTAACCGACGCTTGCCATGTCACCTTCTCAATCTGAGCCGTTGTCGTTCACACGCCTACGCCGCGCAACTTTAGCGTGCCTACTGTGCGCGTTAGCGTCGCTGTGCCTTAGCGGTTGCACAAGCGCTCAACGCGTTAAGTTGCCTAATGTCGTGAGCGATAACCCCAGCGCGCACGATCTGGTCGACGCTGTGAATCGCAATAGCGCTAAGATCAAGTCGCTCGCCTCCACCAGCTCGACCATCGGCGTCGACAATATGCCGGGCTGGGCTCGTTGCTATATCTATTACGACGAGCCGAATAAACTCAGCGTCAGCGGTTCCGCGCTCATGCAGGGCTCCATTATGGTTTGCGGCTGCGACGGTGAAAAATTCTGGTTCTGGATCAACGACTCCAATAATCCCCCGTTGTATTACTGCCGACTCGATCAGTATCAAAACAGTCAAGTCGGTCAATACCTGCCGCTAGAACCCACATGGTTCCCCGAAATCCTTGGCGTCGTGCACATCAACGATGAGGATATCCTCGAAGAACCCGTGAGACTCAACGACGGCACAATGAAGCTCATCGTCAAAAAGACGCGCTCCGACGGAGTCTATCGCAAACACGTCTACTTTGAGCCGAAAACCGCCGCGATTAAACGTCAAGATATCCAGGCGCCAAACGGCGAAACGGTTCTGTCGGTGGTCTGTCGTGAACATCAGTACCTCGAAGAAGAGGGCGTCGTTCTTCCGAAGAAACTCTCGATCACCTGCCCCTCAAATTCCTCCTTCCCGGTTGTTAGCATCGACTTCGACCAGCCGACGCTCAACGATTCGAGCGCCTTTACCGCCACAACCTTCGCCATGCCCGAGGACGTCGCCTCGAAGAAAATTGACCTCGGCAATCAGGCGTCAACCGTTGCGATTCCAGAACAACAGCGCGCGAGCGACGCCGCTGCCACTGCGCCGACAAATAACGCGTCCAACGCCACAGTCATCACAACCGCCGCGCCAAATGCGCCGACCGTCTCTCTGCAATCGCCAACCGTCGACTCCACGCCCGTGAATAACGGCGGATTGCCCGCGGCGTCCACGCTACCCCCGGGGTCGGGTCTAACCCCAACAGGTCAGCCCTACGACGCGTCGGGAACAGCCAAACCCTACGTCGGCGCCGGCGGAGTCGTCCCCTTCCCAACCGTCGCGTCAAATACCGAGCGAGCGCAAAACCCAGCGTCCGCGACCGCGGTAGCAGATCCCCACGCCGAACCGCTCCAGCCCTCTGCGCAACTAAACTCCAGCGTTACGCCCCCAGAAGAAGCCGCGCTGGTCGCTAATACCGCCGCGCCGACCTTCGCCCACGTTAATCAACAGCAACCCGCTATGCAGGTCGGTCCGCTACTAACAAATCCACCGCCAACCAATACCGCGCCCGCGAATAACCAAGTCGCCCCCACGGTTCAAACGACCCAACCGCTCGTGCAATCGGTCGCCGCTAATGAACCGCGTCAGACCTTCGCGCCGATCTACCCCGGTCTGGATCCCGATGAGAATAGAGCGCGCGTGAACAATTACCCCAATAGCGCCTCCGCCGCGCCAAACGCCGCGTTTGCCTCTACTCCCAGCCAATTTCCAGGCGCCGCGTCCCCTAATGTCGTCGCCACTGCCCCCGCGCTTGTCCCTACCTATAACTCCGGATTGCCCGTAACCGCAAACGCCGCGAACGCCACGGTCACGACAAATACAGCCACGGCGCCAACTGCCGCTGCAACCGCGCCTACCTCTGGCGGTTTCGACGGCGACCTCTTCCCGAACGAAGAGGATTTCTCTGAACTGCTCACGTTCTAATCGAACGCACCCCACGCGCGCAGGCGTTGCGCGTCTGCCGCTGAACTGCTCTAATTAACGCGCGCGATACGCTCTGCTATCGCGCGCGTTTCCTATTCGCGATTGTGACGCCACAACAATCTCGACACAAACGCTATTTTTTCACGGCGCTTGACTTGAATTCTCCACCGCGGTTAATTATAATATCTAAGAGTCGTCCATGAGAACGCACGCGCGTATCGCGCGGTTCTCGCTGTCACAATCGAAAGAAGGCGCCAATGCTTACGGTCACACTAGTCACGCCCGCGTTGCGTAGTCGTTTACAAAAATGTTACGAATACGGCAATCAGAAGTTGCAGACTCAGGATTACAAATACGCGACAGAAATGTTCGCGCAGTGCGTCGCCGGCGATCCTGCGAACCTCCTTTATATGAACTCGCTCATTGCGGCGTTGCGCCTGGGCGCTGGCAGTAAAAAGAAGGGCTTCTCCCTCGTCAAAAAGGTCGCTCTCAAGGGCAAAACGCTCAACGACCAAATCAAAGACGGCGTGGAGCGCCTGCGCAAAAACCCTTGGGACGCTCAAACCTTTATCGCCATGGGCTTAGCGTGTCTGGAAACCGAACAGGACGAGTTGCGCGACCCTGGTCTGGCGTACCTTAAACACGCCGTAGAAAGCGCTCCGGACGACGTCGAGGTCATTCACGTCGCCGCGGTCAAACTCACCGAACTAAAGGTCATCGACCAAGCGCTCGCATGTTGGTCATTGATCTCCAAACTCAAAAAAGGCGACCTTGAAGCCGACCGCAATATCAGCGACCTCATGCTCGAACGCACGATCACCAAAGTGCAAGCGAACGCGCGACAAGACGAGGAGAACCAAAAAGAGGACGAGCAGGAAAAGCTCTCGGTCGAAGACCAGTGCGAAAAACGCCTGCGCAAAAACCCCGAAGATCGCGACGCGTTCCTCGACTTGGTCAATTACTTCTTCCAAAAGAATAATATGAAAAAGACCGAAGACGCGTGCAAACGCGCGTTGAAAGTCTTTCCCGACGACGCCTTCTTCTTCCCCAAACTCCTGGAAACCCAAAAGGCGCGCGCTTTAGCCGACCTACAAAAACTCCAAGAGCGCTATAAGTCTGATCCGTCCGATAGCGTCAAGGAACAATTCGAACAAAAGAAAAAGGATCTCGACCGCATTACCCTGGAGTATATCCAGTACCGCCTGAAGCGTTCCCCCGGCGAATCGGCGTTGCACTTGGAATATGGTAATTTCCTCATGCAACACAAGCAGTTCAAAGAGGCGATTTCCGAATTCCAAACCGCGAAAGTCGACGCTACGCTGGAAGGTCAATGCCTCCTGAACCTTGCGCTGTGCTTCCAAAATATTAAACAATATTCCTTGGCGCTACAGCACTATAAACAAGCGGTGCAAAAGCTCGGTCACAATACCGAGGACATCAAAAAAGCGTTCTACTACGGCGCTCGACTGGCTCTGGGTCTCAAAGACCTGGTCGTCGCCGATCAGTTCGCCAGCCAACTTGCGTCCATCGATTTTTCTTATAAAGACGTAGCGACCCTACTAGACAAAATCACAAAGGCGCGTAATAATAGTTAAGAAGATTTTTATGCGCGACGCTTCACGACTCGGAACGCTCTCTCCGAAAGAATCGTCGCGCCGGACGTTGTGTGCGCTCGTGAGTATTAAGTTAAAATATTCCTGGCTCATAACGCGTCCAAAGTGGCGTCGAAACTGCGCGTTACGCGCGCGCTCTTTCGTCAAAACGCACGCAACGTTATCCTTAAGGAGCTTGTCGACGACGTCTACTACCAACCCATCGTATCGGGACGCGTCGAAACGACGCCATGCGTTTTTCTGCAACTTAATTCCTTTTTTTACCAGTTTACCATGCCAAACATTCAAAGCGCTAAGAAAAGACAGCGACAGAACGCCGTTCGTCGCGAACGTAATCGTGCGGCTCGCTCCGTCGTCCGCAATCGTATTAAGAACCTCCTGAAAACGTTGCGCGCTGGCGACGTCGAAAAGGTCGAAAAAGAACTCTTCCCGAACGTGTGCAGCGCGCTGGACCGCGCCGCCAATCGCGGTCTTTGGCACAAGAACAACACCTCGCGCAAAAAGTCCCGACTTGCTAAGTTGATCGTTAAGGTCAAAGCGCAAAATAACGCTGGCTGATCTGCAACGTCCACTTTGCGTCTGATCTGTTCACGCGCGCCACGGTTCGCGGCGCGCAGTGACTCGCGTTCCGATTCCACGCCTGGCGTTGTCTGGGAACGCATCCGGAGCGACCGTCTTTCAGCGCGCCTCTAGCGTGCGTTGAGCGACGGTCTTTTGCTTGCTTAACTCTCTGCGCATAGCGCCTCCGCGCTCACTGCGCTGACTTTCGCGCCGTGACGCGCAACGCCAGGAGCGTTCGATTTCCCATGAAAGCTAGCCTTTCGCAGTTGGCTGAGTTGACCAACGGTCGTATCGTCGGCGACCCTAACCTCGTTATTGACGCCGCCGCCCCTTTGCACTCCGCCAACGCTCACGCCATTACCTTCGCCGACCGACCCGATCGCGTCGACTGGTTGCGCGACACACAAGCTTGCGCCGTCGTTCTACCGGAAGACTCTGCTTGCGAACTGCCTGATAATTTCTCGCAACTGCGCGTTAAAAACGCACGCGCCGCCTTTGAAATCATCGCGTCCTACTTCCGTCCGGCCAGAACCGACCTCATAGCCAGCGGCGTCTCCCCCCAAGCGAGTGTCGATCCAACCGCAGAAATCGGTCAAAACCCTTGCATCGCCCCTGGCGTGGTACTCGGACCACATGTAAAAATCGGCGATAACGTCAGGCTCTTTCCCGGCGTTGTCGTCTTGGCCGGCGCCTCAATCGACGACAATTCCACTCTCTTCCCCAACGTCGTCGTCTACGAAAATTGTATCATTGGGAAAAACTGTATTCTTCACGCCAACGCGGTAATAGGCGCCTACGGTTTCGGCTACGATTCCTCTACCGGGGAGCATAAACTCGCCTCGCAACTGGGCGCGGTCGAAATTCAAGACAACGTTGAAGTCGGCGCTTGCGCCACTATCGACCGCGGCGCCTATGACAACACCGTGATTGGCGAAGGCTCTAAAATCGACAATCACGTTATGATCGCCCATAACTGCCACATTGGCAAGCGTAATATGATCTGCGCGAGCGTCGGCGTCGCCGGCAGCGTTGTGACCGGCGATTACGTCGTTATGGCCGGACGCGTGGGCGTGCGCGATCACGTCTCTATCGGCGATTTTGCCATTCTCGGCGCTATGGCCGGCGTTATGGGCGACGTGCCGGCCAAAGCGAAAATCGTCGGTATTCCCGCCACGCCTGAAAAAGAACAAATGCGCAAACAAGTGGCGCTCGCGAAGTTGCCAGATACGCAAAAAGAAGTCAAAAACCTACGCGCGCAACTTGACGACGTACTCAAACGTCTGGAAGCGCTTGAAAATCAAGAATAAAGACGTCGCGCGTAGCCCCCGCGCCACAACGTCTCTGCCCACGTCTGTGCTATGACCGACCAGTTCGCAACAACCGACGCTACGCCCCTTGCGCCGATCCCCAACGATATTACGCGCGTAGGACTCATCGCCGGCTGGGGACGTTACCCTATTCGCGTTGCAAACGCCATTAAGGCGTCGGGCCGCGAGGTGGTGTGCCTTGGCGTTCGGGATCATGCGGATCCTGAACTAGCGAAGATCTGCGACGTTTTCCACTGGAGCGGCATGGGACGCTTCGGCTGGGCAACGAATTTCTTCCGTCGTCACGAGGTAGAATACGCGACCCTTGCCGGTAAAATCCATAAAATCAAGCTGTTCGACCCCGCCTTTATTTGGAAACAGATCCCTGACTGGTACACCATTCGTTTTTTTGCCGACCATTTCCTCACTAAACGCAAGGACTGTAAAGACGATTCGCTACTGACCGCCGTTGTGCGCGCCTTTGAAGTTCGCGGCGTCCATATTGTTCCTGGCACCGACCTTGTCCCGGAGCTACTCGTGCAACGTCAACTCCTTACCAAACGCGCGCCCAATCATGCACAATGGCAAGACGTCTTCTTCGGGTGGAAACTCGCGCGCGAAATGGGGCGACTCGACGTCGGTCAAAGCGTTTCGGTCAAAAACCAAGCGACCCTCGCAATTGAAGCGATCGAGGGAACCGACCAGGCGATTCTACGCGCCGGTACGCTCTGTCGTAGCAAAGGGTTCGTCGTCGTTAAGGTCGCTAAACCGCGTCAGGACATGCGGTTTGACGTGCCGACCATTGGGCTACAAACGCTCCAAACCATGGCGCAAGCCGGCGCGGTCGTACTGGCCGTGGAGGCGAAAAAAACGATCTTTATCGACCCCGAGGAAACCATCGATTTCGCCAACAAGCATAATATCGCGATTGTCGCGCTCATCGAGGAAGACGTCGACGCGCCCGAAACTGAACGCGCCTTTCTCGCCACGCTCCTCGAGCGCCACGCGCACGGCCTGGCGCCGACCTATCGCGCGCAAGAGTGACGCGTCGCCTCGCGCGCTCGCCAATCTCTTCATAACTGTCGTTATACTTTAGTCTTAAACAAGGGGCTTTCCATGTCGCGCACGCTCAAAATTACCGCTTGCTTTCTCCTACTGCTAGCGGCGTTGTGTCTCACAGCGCACGCCAATGCGTTCGACGTCGTCAATCTTTGGCCGTCCACCCCGCCGGGCGATAAGCCGGAACAGTACCAAGACGCCGGGGGACAATACTATACCCCGCGATTGGAATTCTGGCGACCAGAAAACCAAACCACCGACGCCTGCATTATTATCTCATGCGGCGGTTGCTACAACGGCGTCGCTTATGACGTCGAGGGCGTCGCTCCAAGAGATTTCTTCCTTGAAAACGGCGTCGCCGTGGTTATGCTCTGGTACCGAACGCCGCGTCGTCCCAATGTCGCCAAGCACTTTGCCGCGTGGCAAGACATACAACGCGCCGTGAGAATTGTGCGCTCCAACGCAGAAAACTGGAATATCTCGCCCGATAAGATCGGCGTTATGGGCTTTTCCGCCGGTGGGCATCTGTGTCTCATGGCCGCAACCTCCAGTCTCACTAAGACCTACGAACCGGTCGACGAAATCGACAAACTCTCGTGCTCTCTGAACTTCGCGATCCCGGTTTACCCGGCCTATGCGCTCACCGACGGCGTCGACGAGGAAAACACCGGCAAAGGGAACGACGCCGAACTGGTCGACGACTTCGCGTTCGACGAAAAAACTCCGCCGATGTGCTTTATTCACGGAGACGGCGACGGTTACTCCGCTATGGCCTCGGTTATGGCGTATCGTCAGTTGCGCAAAATGGGAATTCCTGGTGAAATGCACGTCTACGCCTACGCAAACCACGCGTTCTTCAACTGCGGCCCAGACGCGCCCATTCGTAAATACCCGCAACGCGTTCTGGAATGGCTACAGGCGATTAATATCCTCGACGCGCCAGAAAGCGCGCGTGTGCAACACTAATCGCTCATACAATTTACTGTGGATCTGAATAAGTCAAGGAACGCGGCGCCCCTCGCGAGTACGACGACCTGTTCTATTTGTCATGTGCAATATCAGCGCTCACGTCATGGAAAATTACGTTTGATTGACGTCAGCGCTTGAGAAATCTCCAAAAAAATCTCGTACGCGTAACTGCTGATTTCGCGTAATTAACATGACAAAAGAGCGTTGACGCTAAGAAAAAAGGGCGTCCCTTGATTGACTTACACAATATTACTGTATAATCGAAACTGTGTAATACACTCTCCTGACATTCGCCTCTATACGTTAGGGACATGTCGTTCAGTCGTTTCACAACGACGTGTATCTGTTTTTTTTCAAAGGAATAGCGATGAAACCAAACGCTAAGCAACTGAACCGCCGTTCTTTTCTACTGAGTACGGCCACAGCGATCTCCGCGCCCTTAGTCCTACCTGGTCGTATCTTCGGGTTCGACGGCGGCGTTTCTCCCAGCAATAAGATTAATTTGTTCCATATCGGTCTGGGCAATCGTGGAAACGAGCTACTTGGCGGTTTCCTCAACAATCCGAACTATCACGTGCTCGGCGTTTGCGACTGCTACAAAGACCATCTCGATCGCGCCGCGGAACGCGTCAACAATCATTATCAAAACGACGCGGCGGCAAAATACGCTCATTACGAAGACGTTCTGCAACGCTCCGACGTCGACGCGATCTGCTGTGCGTGTCCCGACCACTGGCATACGAAGATCTCCGTGGAAGCGTGTCAAGCTGGCAAAGACGTCTACTGCGAAAAGCCGCTCACGCTCACGTTGCAAGAGACGCGCCTGATCGTCAAGGCGGCGCGCAAATATAACCGCGTGTGCACCAGCGGTAGCCAGCGCGTTATGGAAGACTACGGATACATGGCTCCGATCGTTCAAAGCGGCGTGCTTGGCGAAATCAAGGAAGTCTACTGCGGTCTGGGCAATCCTCCGAAGCATTGCTACCTTCCGGAACAAGCGATTCCCGAAGGGTTCGATTGGGATCGTTGGCAAGGTCAAGCTCCTGAGGGCCCATATAATAGCGAACGTTGCTCTGGCAACTACGGCGGCGGCTGGCGTAATTACGGCGAATACGGCAATGGTTTTCTCGCAGACTGGGGCGCTCACAAGTTCGGCGGCTCCCTTTACGCGCTTGGTATCGACGACCAAGAACCGGTGGAAATGCTTCCTCCGGGTTACGAAGGTCAAAAATACGCGTGCGCGGTCTATCGTAACGGCGTGAAGATCTACCACGCTTGGAACGGTCCGCACGATATCACAATCATCGGTACCGAAGGAGAATATCGCCACAATTCGCCGCGACCGAACCCGCTCAAGCCTGTGGAACTGAGACGATACTCCGGCGGCGCTAACAATATCGCCGACGACTTCGCTTTCTGCGTGCGCAATCGCTTGCGTCCCTTCCAAGACTTCTTCTACGGCGCTCGCACCGCCGCGCTGTGCCAACTCTTCGGCATTGTTCACAAGCTCAATCGTCCTCTCCGTTGGGATACTGAAAACTGTTGCTTCATCGACGATCCGGAAGCGAACCGCCACGTCGCGCGACCCCAACGTTATCCCTATGTCATTCCGGAAGTCTAAGCGCTCCATGACGCGTTACTCTTTCCTCTCCCTCTCACTAAATTCCATCGCGCGCGACTCACAGAAGCGCTCGCAAATTATATTAGGGTAAAACTTATGAAGTCTACATGGAACAAACTCGCGTGCTGCGCGTTCGCGCTCATCGCGCTGTGTGTCCTGACCTGTAAGGTCTACGGGCAAGATCCGGCTGAAATCTTTAAGAACTTGGCGCCTAAAATGACCGCTAGCGTCATGTCCGACGAAGGTCAAGTCAAAGAAATGGAAGCGGCGCAACAAGAGTGGATGACGCTCTGCCTGCAGAACCAAGATCTTCGCGAGCAGACCAATCAGATCATGCTCGAGGCGCTCAAAGCGGACTATCCCGCGGTCACAAAAGCGTGGCTCCTACATATTCTCCAATGGGTCGGCGATGAAAAATGCGTCGACGGTATTGCCGCTTGCCTGACCGCCGACGATCCGCGCATTGTCGACGAAGCCGCGCGCGCGCTGGCGCAAATTCCCGAAGAATCCGCGCTAATTGCGCTCCAAAAAGCCAGAGACGCCAGCGACGAACCCAAAAAGTTCCAATCCTACATTGACGCTCGTACCGTCGACATTTCCGTCGGCGTGGAAACCGAACTTCCACTGGCGCTGTCGATTCTCTCCGACGCCGATTTCGATAAATATATGGCCGACTACGACTCCTTCGACGCCGACCAAAAAGCGCGCGCACTCGGCGCGGTTCGTGTCAGAAGAGCCAAGAAGTACGCGCCTGTGGCCGTGCTCGCGCTCAAAGACGACAATGGCGACGTCAAAAAAGCCGGTCTGCTCGCGCTGGAAAACACCGCTTCCAAAAAAGATTTCCAAGCGATCTATGAAATGTTCGCCTTTGATCGCGGTCTGACCGTGCGCGTACTGCAGAACGTCGTCGCCGACGGTTTCGACCAAGCGGTCATTACGGCGATCAAAAAGGAAGATAACGCCGATAACCTCGTCTCCCTCGCGGAAGTCGTCAGCGGTCGTTCCATGACCTCCGAGATTAACACTCTCCTAACGCTCGCGCTCAAAGACGGTTGTCCCAAACCGTTGGAACTCATGCAAGCGGCGGAAAAGCTCGCGACCCAAGAGAATATTCCCGATTTCGTCAATATTGCGTTGACCGTTAAGGCCGGCGCGCAACGCGACCGTGCGGAACAAGTCGTCGCGCGTCTGTGCAATGGCGACGCGACCCCGGTTATTAAAATGATCAATAACCAAAACGGCGCGCAAATCTTCCTGCTCTTGGGACGTATCGGAGGCGACGCGGCCAAAGAGAAGCTACTCGCTGGCGTTAAGTCCAATGACCCCAATATGGTAGCGCTCTCGATCCGCTCGCTGTGCAACTGGCCCAACGCCACCATTGCCGATCAGCTTCTGGATTTCGCCAAAAATAAGACCCTGCCGGAACAGCTGCGTATTCAAGCGTTGCGCGCCTATATTCGCGTCGTCTCGCTGCCCGAGGATCAAGACGGCGTCGGTATGAAAGGCAACGATAAACTCAACGCGCTAAAAGAAGCCTTCAAGCTCGCCACTCGCGACGATGAACGCAATCTCGTCCTCGACCGCGTCGGCTCCGTGCGCGAACTCGATTCCGTGCGATTCGCGATGCAATATGTCGATAACCCTGCGCTGAAGAATAAAGCGCTCGACGCTATTCTCAACCTCGCACACCAGGATTATCTCCGTAAACAGGATAAAGACCTCTTCATTAAGGCTCTCGACGTCGTCTTGGAACAAGGCAACGACCAACAAAAAGACCGCGCCGGCAACTACAAAGCCAATATCCGTTAAGTTTGTCGTCTAATCCAGATTTACCGTCACACTCAAGGCGTGCGTCCAGAAAAGACGCGCGCCTTTCTTTTTAATACAAAGCCTACATTCGTCATAAACGCTCTTTTCTCCAAATATTATTTCTCAATCGAACGACAGCGCTGTTACTCTCTTGTAATAATAAAACCAGCTTGTTATAATACAGATTAGGCGCTCTGGGTAATTTTAAACGTCTGTAGCTCTGCGTAGGAGAGACTAATGTACGAGGTTCTTGTATTATCAATCATTGTCGCTTGGTTCATCCTTGTCTGGCTCCCCTGTGCGATCATGTTAAGAATCTTTTTCGACTCAAAGATGCGCAATTTCCAAAAGCGCGTCGACTCGGTCGAGGAACGCCTCGCCGCCATTCAACGTGAACAATACGCTCAAGCGCACAGCGTCGCTACGACTGTCCCAAAAGAGCCCGTTACGCCCGTTACGCCCGCTGTGCCCCCCTTGCCCGACGTGCAACAAGAGCGTGTTCAGCGCGCCCCGCATGTGTGGCGCGCTGAACCGACAAATACGTCGATCAACGACAAGACGCCCCAAGAGCCCAACGTTACGCCAAAACCCGCGTCCAGCGACCTGAATCCCTTCGAGTACGGAATTGAACGGATCGCCGCCAACGACAAGATCGAAATCGACGCGCTCGCCGCGAACACTAGCCGTGCCAACGACTTCCTCGATTTTCCGACGCTCGTTGATAAACCGACCATACGGCGCGTCGTCAATATTTCTAAAATCACTCAAGCCGACAATTCAAACGCCTTCGACCGCGTTGAACTTCAGATCGGTCGTAAAATCTTTGCCTGGGGCGCGGTCGCGCTCTTTGTCGTTGCTCTAGCGCTCTTTGCACAGACCGCGCTAGCTCGCGGCTGGTTCACCCCGATCACGCGGTTTGTGTCGATTCTCCTCTTCGGCGTCGCCGCCCTCTTTGCGGGTCGTTATACCTTTAAACACGGTCTTCGCGCCTACTCGCGCACGCTCGACTCCACCGGCGTTATTGCGTTCTTCCTTTCCGGCTACTACGCGCTCTGCGCGGAGCTCTTCGACCCCACGTTGAGCGCGGCGATCCTTTGCGCCTCTGTGTTCCTCGGTTATTTTCTCTCCACGTTGCGACGCTCCAGTCTTGTTGCGTTTGTCTCGTCCCTCGGAGGTCTACTCGCGCCCGTCCTGATTCAGAGCGATTTTTCACTGCAATGGATCGCGCCCTATCTTCTGGTCTATCTCCTCGCTTCAATTGGCGTGGTCAACTATTTACGTCGCTCCTACTTAGCTGTTGTGCCGCTCTACGGCGTCCTGGCGCTGCTGTGGAGTTTTTCGAACTCGCTGACAAGCGCTGAATTCGGTCTGTACACTGTCACGCTACTGACTGTCGCAATTTTGGAACTTATCGACCAAGCGCTCGTTTTGCTCTATCGTCGTCGTCAGGCAAGTTACAGCGACGTCATTCGCGCGCTTTCCGTACCGTTTATCACCCTCGGCGTCTTTGTACTGCTGTGTAAACACGCCGATTATACCGTCCACATTGGCGCGCTAACCGACTATCCCCTCGCGCTTTATCACAGATATGGCTTCATTCCGGTAACGCTCTTTGCCGCGGCTTATGGCATAATACTCACAAGATGGCTAAAACAGGAAAAGACGCCCCTCAACGCCATGAAGATCGCCGAGGAGTCGAAGTCAAAATGGCAGGTCGTCGATCTCGCGAAACGCTTACAACTGCGCAGTTATCTCGCGAGCGCTTGTTTCGCCAGCGTTCTGGCGCGTCTGGCTGTGATTGTCGTGCTGGTTTTCTCACACCGCTTTACCTCCGTGGGATTCTTCGCGCTGACCGTCGCCCTACTGATTATCACTCAACGTGTTGCGTCGCAACCGGTTCTACCGAGTCTCTTTGAGGGAATCGACGACGTTAAACTCCGTGGCGCTATGGTCAATTCCTTCCAAAAAGCTCAAAGAACCACGTTGAACATTCTCTTTATTTGGTCGATTGTCGACGCGATCCTTGGCGTCGCTAAACTCGCGTCTTACTTCAGTCTCAACTACGACTTATACCCGGTGAGGCTATTCCTGAATCTTGACGGCGCCACGCACGCCCCTTGGCCCTTCTTGAACGCGCCTTGTATACCGTTACTGGCGTGCGCGCTCATACTCCTATGCGCCGGCTTCGCATGCAAATATAAGTCTACCTCCAAGATCGCAGTGGCGAACCTCGCGCAGATCTGGGCGATTCTGGCCGTCTGCTTCGGCGCTACGTTACTCCTGGTTATTTCCGTATCGGAAACCTTTGCCGCGTTAGCCGTTAGGATCTATCAAGCCAACTACGCCGCGCCGAGCGCCGTGGCGGTCTGTTGCGTGGCGTCCCTCTGGGCGCTCGTGGCGCTGGCGCTCTATCTTTTTGCGCTACCGCGTCGCCGAAGCGCTTGGCGTCTGGGCAGTTACTGCCTAATGCTGGTTCTGCTCATTAAACTTGGGGTCTTCCACCTCCTTAAACGTCCCGAACTGGGAATAGGACCGTTGCCGCCGTTGTTCCTACGACCGGAACTGCGCCATCCCGACATTCCTGAGGCATTGCAAAATCTCACGCCCTATGATTGGACGACGCCTCTGTGGAACCTCTTCTCATTCCCCTTCCTTGTCGCCTTTCTCGTGGCGCTACTCGTGGCTGTCCTTGAACGAACGTTCTATCGACGCCAACTGCAAACCACTGATTCCAAAAGCGCTGTGCAACGGCCTATCTTTGCGGTTTTCCTCGGCGTCGTGGCGTCGCTCCTGTTCTTTATCGACTCCAGTTGCGACCTGTGGCGTATGGTCGCACACAAATACCCCTGGCACGACATGAACGCAACGCGCGCGTTGTGGCTCTATTGGACCTTCGGCGCGGTTGTGGTCTGGGCAATTGGTCGACTCGCACAAAGCTTAACGACGCGCGTCTTTGCGTATTTTATCCTCATGGTTGCGCTACCGAGCGTGTGTTACGGCGAATTTCTCAGCGGCAATGCGCGTACAAACGATCTGACCGTCTCAAGTTTCCTGAGCGTCTACGCACTGCCCGCCGCGTGCTATTTTATTGCTCTGATTATACTTGGGATTCGCTCCAATAAGCTTCCGACAATAGAGTCAACCAACGGCGTTAGAAGTCGCTCGTTGGAATCGCAAGCGCTTAATTTTCTGGGTCTAACCCTTGGTATTTTCGGACTTCTCACGCTACTGTCATTTGAAATAACGCGTTACTTCACCGGTAAGAACCTCTTGGATTCGGCTATTGATCCAGGTCTGTTCTGCATGACGATCTTGTGGTCGCTGGCGATTCTTCTGATTTCTTTCCTGTATCACAAGGTGAACTCAGCGCCGCTAAAATTTGTCCTGTCAACGCTTTTCGTTGCGTGCCTTGTCAAATACTTCGGCTGGGATCTGCCGTCGTTGCGTCGTCACTACGCTCTGCCGTTCCTGAATCTCTTTGCGTACAATACGTATATTATCTTTATTTCCTTACTATACTTAGGATATAAATTAACGCGTGGCGCGACGGAACCGCAACGTAAGCGCGGTCGTACTCTGTTCGGCGTACTCGTGACGATAGCGTTGATACAATTGTGGCTCGGCACGACGAGCGACCTTTACTGTCGCTTGGGACAAATTCCGAACGACGTCGGCGCAGACTCCTTCTTTCTGGCGCAAACGGCCGTTTCAGTTCTCTGGGCGCTCTTTGCCGGCGCGCTGCTGGCGATCGGTTTCATTAAGCACACGAGGCTCTTGCGCTGGCACGCGATTATTCTCTTCAGTCTGACCACGTTAAAAATACTAACGCACGACCTGTCCTATCTCGATTCGGCGTATCGCTTTATCGGATTCTTTATTCTTGCAGGCGCGCTAACGGTCGCGGCTTACGCCTATAATCGTCTGTCGCATAAATAACGCCGACGTGACGCCTTGTATCCCATGGACAACGCAGTTTTCACTCACACTGATATGTAAACACATTGGTAAACTTGGTTTGAATTCAAGTTGACAAACAAGTCAAACGTCTATGACCTTTCAAGATAGCGACACACAAGAGGCGTAGGGCGTCGTGGCGTTTGAATTAGCAGACCTTGAAACCAAGTCAGTAAGATTCAAGACGTCAATACCACTTAGAACGTTCATGGGAGCAAGCTTCTTTATGAACAAAGCTTAATCGGAAGGAGAGCTTAGACGTCTACGAATAAACGGTAAACTGTACAGATGAGGAAATCAATCCACGTGCCGTTATGCTTGAGAATGTTAGAGGGTTCCTCGCTCCTGTTTTCAATGAGTACAGGGAAAATATTCTTAATCATATTGCTTCCCTCGGATACAAAGTTCAGATCAAACTCTTAAATGCAGACGACTATGGCGTTCCACAACTACGTCCTCGAATTGTTATTGTCGGCATTCGGAACGATATTTCCAAAGAGTTTCATTACCCAGAGGAACCCCCTGAATTGGCGCCTACCGTCGGTGAGACTCTTTACGATCTGAATAAATCAAATGGCTGGAAGGGCGCGAATAGTAGTTGCCGAATGGCGTCGTTTATATTAGCAACAGTCTAGCGCCACCGTAGATACTACACGCCCTTATTTCTTTCTATTCCAACACGATATTTTTCTTCGTCTTAAAGGTCGTGATTTCGACCTCGCCGCGTTCGTCGTTAGCGCCTGCGGAGGTCGGTCGGATCTGGAATTGAATCATACCGTCGTCAGCGGTGTGCAAGGTACATATTCCCTGCGTGTGCAGTTGCGCTTCCATTTGACGATTGCGTATTCTATTACCGCCGCTCACGGCAATCACGCGCGGCTGCGACCATTGGTATAACTCCTCGGCGTTAATCGACTTACCCCCGTGATGAGGCGCTAGTACCAGAGCATACGGCGAAGTCGGCGTAGCAATAAACTCGGGTTCGTCAGCGTCCAAATCGCCGGGCAACAACGCTTTACGCCCCAGATATTCAATTGACAAAACCACGCTGTTCTCATTTGACCCGTCGGAGAGCTTGCCCTGAGCGTCGAGTTTGGGATGGAGCACAGTCATTTCAGGAAAGCCATAGCGACCAAGGTTGTCGTAGGCAGTGACTTCGAAAACTTCAACGCCCTTGCTCTGAAAAAGATCACGCAAGGCGTCGAGGTTCTCGCCGCTCTTTTGAAACATTGCCGGAGACACGACAACCTTATCGATTTGAACAAGTTCCATGAGCGTCGCTACCCCGCCGAAATGGTCGAAATCGGCGTGGGAGAGAATCGCCGCGTCTATCTTAACGCGACCCATATTCCACAAATTTTTGGCGACTATTTGCGCCGCATGTTCCGAATCGTCTAGACTTCCACAATCGTAGAGAAAGACGCGACCGTCCGGCATAACGCCAAGAGACGCTATGCCATGACCGATCGAGAAGACCTTATACTGCAACGCTTGCGAAGAACGCCACGACATGTGCTGGTAGGAGAAGGTCAGTACGACCAGCGTGCTCCAGATGAGAAGTAGCGTCCAGAGCGTGCGCGCCTTAGGTCGAAACTGTTTGTATAACGTCCAGAAGATTAGCGGAAGATAGAAGAGCCAGAGGGTCCACTGCGGAGGATTAGGAAGGTAGAACGCGCCCCTTGAGGTCGAGCCCATGAGGTCGACCAGGTACAAAAAGAGGTCGAAAGATTTATCGGTAACCCACCCCAGCGCAAGGGTTAAATAGGAGACGCCTCCAATCGCTTGCGCGAGGAATCCGACCGCAACGAGAGTAAACGCCAGGAGTAATGACACAGCGGCGGGCGCCCAAATCAGCAAATTGGCAACGATCGCAATGGGGGTAAAGAGGTTTGTGGTTTTGAGAATCAACGGGGAGCCGACGATCCAGATCGTTGTGCTTGCGATAAAGACGGAACGCATTTTTCCACGCGTTGTGCGCAAAAAGGTTCTGAGGAACCCCAAGACGCTACGCAAGAGCCCCAGACGCCGTGTCGCGCGCGGTGAATCGCCGTGAGTGTGCGCGTCGTCTAGCGCTTGCCGACGTTCCTCTTTGAGTTTATGCCGTTCCGCTATTGCGCGCCGACGCTGGTCGTTGGAGAGGGAATGTTCCAGGATCGTCTGCCCGGAGGTCCACAATAGCGCGCCGGAAGCGAGGAAGGACAGTTGTGCGCCCGGCTGAAAGAGTTCGCACGGGTTATAGAACAAAAAAAGCGTCGCGGCAAATAGCAACGAGTTCAACGTGGCGCCACGGCGGCGAAGTATGACCCCGAAGCTCATGATAATAATAATCACCGCCGCGCGCACAACTGGCGTACGTACGTCGGTTAGACCCACGTAAAAGAATACCAGAAAGATCGTCAAGACGCTTATCATGACGCGATTGCGAATGATTCGTCGAAGAAAGCATACGCACGCGCCAACGACCAGCGCCACGTGAAGACCGGAAATTGCAAGCAGATGTATCACCCCGGAGCGTCGAAAGGCGTCGGTGGAGTCGCGATCGACGTCGTTGCGAAACCCAAAGGTCATACCGGCGGCAATAGCGGCGTTTCGTGGACAGAGGCGATCATAGAGAATCGCTGCGGCGCGCTCGCGCAAGCGCTGCAGTAGTCGCGCCACATGTTCGCGAAAGGTTAGTTTCACGTTCTCTTCCGGTTGGATCGCGTCGATCTCTTGGATAAATAGTCGCGACGTTATGCGTTGAGCGCGATAATAGAAGACCGAATCGCGTTCATACGGATTGCTCGGCGGCTGTGGTCGCCAGAGTCGTCCGGTCACAACAAGTAGGTCGCCGATCTGCAAAGCACGCGCGTCCCCCTGAACGGAGACAGCTACCTTACCACAGACCTCTTGCCAGCGCTGACCCTGACGCAACGCATAGGCGCGCGCGATAAAGTTCGTCGTCGACGTGGTCTCCTGCTGTTCGCCATGTAAATTTTGTCCCTGAAATAGGTTAGGCGCGCTAATTACCTTAAGCTTGAGCGTCGCCAAGAGCGAATCGTCCGCGACGTACCGCCCCAAGTCGTTCGACGGATAGTAATGATAGAATAGTTCCGCACGCGCGCCGGCCAGGCAGAAGAACGCGAGAAAAAGCCAAAACGCGCCGTGACATAGGCGTTGTCGAAAGCAGAAGAGAACGTTCAACCACAAGCGTCGCGCCGGGTTGACGTCGGGATAGTTCGGCATGACCAGACATGGCGGTAAATCGATTAACTGCGCCAGTTGAGCGTATCGCGGCAGTATCAGGATCGACAGGAGTTGGCAGGCGACCACGCCCAGAACCGCCACAAGAAAGACGCGCGACCACACGCCGACGCTGACGCTATGATAATGATTAAAGAGAACGCCGGCGGCAGTCGCCAGGAAGTACGGCGTCATAGGGACGTTAGAAGTCGCGCGTGGCGCTGTGGTTCTGGTCATTTCTGTGATACGCGATTGCAATAACGACGCGCGCTAAAAAAGCGGTCGTCGCGCGCGTGGCACGACGACCGTCTTGTGTCAAAGTCAAGAGGCGCAACGTTTATAGTTACGCGTTGGCAGAAACATTATTCGTTTTCCAGTTGCGCTAGAATTTCCTCAGCGATGACGAAGTTCGCGGCAACGCTTTGGATATCTTCGTGTTCGTCGAGCGCATCGGTCAGTTTGAGCGCTTTACGAGCGACATTAACGTCGGAGATCGTCATAACGTCTTTTGGAATATACGTCACTTCGGAGTGCTCCACGGCCAGACCGGCGTTGGTGAGGAAGGTAAGCACGGCGTCGAAGGCTTCAGGGGCGCAGGTGAACTTATAGACGTCGTCTTGCAGTTCGACGTCGTCGGCGCCGGCTTCCACAGCAAGATCCATCATTTCTTCTTCGCCCTTTTGGTCGCTAGCCACTTCGATCACGCCTTTTTTATCGAAGTTCCAACCGACGCAACCAGGTTGACCCATTTTACCGCCGCAGACTTCGAAGATCTTACGGATTTCGGGCGCCGTACGATTGGTATTATCGGTCAGACCAGAGGCCATCACAGCGACGCCGTCGGGACCATAACCTTCGTACAGAACCTCTTGCAGTTCGACCGGGTCGAGTTCGCCGATGCCGCGCTTAATCGCGCGCATAATATTATCTTTGGGCAAGCTAACGGCTTTCGCTTCGTCGATCGCCGCACGCAGACGGATATTATCATCGGGATTACCGCCGCCTTGCTTAGCGGCAACGATAATCGCCTTGGCGAGTTTACTCCAAAGCTTACCGCGTTTGGCGTCAACTAAGGCTTTTTTATGTTTAATACCAGCCCAATGGGAATGTCCAGACATACCGTCTCCTTGACTCGAATAAGGATTACGACGTCAACGCTAACCGGCGACTTACACAGACGCAACGCGTCGCGAGTGGTTAAGGTCAGGCGAAACTAAGGTCGTGAACGTCGTGCGCTAGGTAATAGCGACGTTAGCTCGACGTCTTGTGTACCGTCGTTAAGCCGACCGTCGGCGCGTTTACGTCGTACAGGACGCAAAAGCGCTGACTTGCTTAACGCGGCTTTTTCTGTTGATTTTTCTCTACTTTAGTCGGCGTTATTTCGCCTTTGGTTTTACGTGAAGTAGAAGCGCGCTTGGCAGTCGCCTTTTTAGGCTCCTTCTGAATGCTGACCTTCTTCTTCGCTTTGGAATCGGCGACCTGATCGGCGGAGGCGTCGGGCGGCTCCATCGCATTGGTTTTATCCGGTTCGGCGCTCACGCGACGCGTAGACTTACGCGTGACAGATTCTTTTTTAGCAGACGCCTTTTTGGTCGTGGCAGACTCCACGGGCGCGTCTTCGACGACCGATTCAGGGGCGTTCTTTTTACGCGCGACGGGTCGTTTTTTCGTGGACTCCTCGGTCGTCTTAACGGCTTTAACTTCCTTGACGCTCTTAGCGGCTTTGGCGCTCTTGGCGCTCTTAGTTGATTTTTTGGACGCGCTCTTGGCGTCGGCGGGGACGTCGGGCTTTTCGTCGACGCTCTCCGTCACGGGGGAAGCCGTCGCGTTGAGTACGACGGTATCGGGCTGAATGTCCACAGAGGCGCTTTTACGCGATTTCGACGCGCTCTTCTTACCGGTCGCGTGCGTTTTAGGCGCCTGTTTTTCAATAGCTTTGACAGCGCCGGAGTCGGTCGGAGCCATCGCTTTTTCTTGCGCGAGCGCTGGGTCGTTAAAGAGAATAACTTCCTCTTTGACGGCTCTTGAGACGCTCTTTTTGGTTTTAGCCGCCTTTGACTTAACGGCGGTGGCGGACGCTTCAGACGCAACAGGTTTGGCGTCGGTATTTTCTTGATTCGCGACGATTTCAGCGGCTTTTGCGCGTTTAACAGGCGCTTTTTTCGCAGGCTTAACCTTTGCCTTAGCGGATTCGGGCTTGACCACGGGCGAGTCGCTCACTTCGACCTTTTCCTCCGCGGGAGTGAGTACAGCAAGGAGATTATCCTCCGCCGGGGCTTTAGCGCTACGTTTCGACTTACGCTCAGGCTTTACGCTCACGCTGGCGACGCCATAGCTGGCGTCGTCGCGAGAGAGCGAGGTTTCTTCGACGTCAACGTCGTCGTAGCCGGGCTGATCGGAATCGTCTTCATATTCTCCGTCCTCTTGAAACTGGTCGGGGTCGTCGGCTTCGTCGTCAAGAGCGAACTCTTCTTCTTTACGCTCGGACGCAACCATCCGAGACTGTTTTTCGAGGAATCGAGCAATTTCCACGGGGTCGCTCAAGCGTTTGGGGACAACCAGCGGATTGATGGAACGCTTCGCGGCGGCGGAATCGCACGAGACAATGAACTTCATGGCGTCGGCGGAGAGTTCATCGTCGAGCAGTTCCGCGCCCAGGCAATGGAGAGAAAAGCACAGAGCGCGTAAATCCTCGAGTGAAAGCGCGGCCTTTTTCAGACCGGTCACAACCTCGATCTGACGCTCAGAATCGACTTCAACCAACCCCCAGAGACGTAAAACGCGCAATGCGCCTTCGTCGAGCGGCAGACACGGTTCGTTAAAGGTCGTCAGACGAACAAAATCGTTCATAAAACGCGTGGTATAGGGAATCGCTTCCAGATAGTCGAGTCGCTCTTGGGGAGTAAAGGCGCGAACCTGTTCGATATCGAACTTATAGTCTCTATCGAAGATCCACTGAAGAATACGACGCAGACGTTCGCCGACTTTCAGCACGTCATAGAGAGGTTGAACGACTTCGGCGATTTCATTGGCGCGAGAAACGCGGATTTCATTCCAATCAATGAAATATTGCTCCATCGCCTCGTAGGCTACGCGAGCCTTCTCGAAGGAGGAGTTTTCCAGAAAAATAGCAAAGACAAGTTGCGAGAGCACAGAGCCATCGGCGGGACGCGTCAGGAGCGTCGTGGGGTATCGCTTCGTAAGTTTCTTTAAGAAAGTTTTGATATCTTTCTGTCGAGAAGCCATTGATAATGTCCTTAAAAAAGTATCACGAATCAGACGTCCGGCACATTTCAACGAGCGCGTTGTCGCGAACCGTCGAGCGCAATTGGACGCAGAAAACGCGCGAAAATTAGACGCAAAACTCTGGCGTACCCATGAAGAGCCACAAAAAACACGACGCTCACAGTCGCGAGGTTCACGACCCGCTATAGCGCGCACACGGCGCTAACGTTGCAAAAGAACGCTACGTTATTCGTCCTCGGCGACCTCTTGCTCGTCGTCGTCAAGCTCGTCGTCCTCAAGTTCTTCGTCGACTTCTTCGACGCTAGAATCCTTTTGACGTTGTTCCGCGAGGATTTCCGTCACGGCAACGAGGTTCTTCATACCCTCGTCGACCTCGAAGAGGAGCGTGGGGGTGTAGCGCGTATCGATACGACGCGCGCATTTCTGCTGAAGATAGCCGGCGGCGCTTCGTAGACCTTGAAGGATGAGACGTTCTTTGGTTTCCCCTTCGCGCGTCATAAAGAAGACTTTGGCCTGACGCATATCGCCGGAGACTTCAACTTTTGTAATCGTCGCGCCCACGACGCGCGGGTCTTTAATATCAGTGAGCAGCGCCATCGCGACGACCTCGCGGATCGCCTCGGCCGCTTTGAGCGTTCTTCTAGACGCCATTGTACCTCTCTTTAAAAGGTCGCGCGGCAGGAAGCGACGCGCGACCTAAGACAAACTGGACGCATAGAAAGTTAGCGAACGACTGCGCGCGTTCAATCGAACGTACGCGCAACTTCCTCGATCTTATAGGCTTCGAGAATATCGCCTTCTTTAACGTCGTTGTAATTTTTGAGTTTCATACCGCATTCGTACCCGTCGCGCACTTCGCGCGCCTCGTCGCGTTCACGCTTGAGCGTTTCCAGAGGATAGTCGCCGATAATACGACTGTCGCGAATCACGCGAATATTGCAGTCGCGTTCGATGACGCCGGAGATAACGCGACAGCCGGCAATTACGCCGACGTGGCTGATATTAAAGGTGCGTTGCACGCGCGCGCGTCCGAGTTCCTTGACCTGTTCCAGAGGCTTGAGCATGCCTTCGAGCGCCGCGCGGATATCGTCGGTCAGCTTATAGATTACGTCGTAGCGACGAATCTGAACCTTCTTACTTTCCGCGAGATTGCGCGCGCCTTCGTCAGGAACGACGTTGAAGCCGACGATAATCGCGTCGGAAGCGTCGGCAAGGTGGACGTCCGCTTCGGTAATACCGCCAACGGTCGCTTGCAGAATTTTGACTTTGACCTCGGGATGTTCCAACTTCCCGAGTTCTTTGCGGATCGCTTCGATAGAACCGCGAACGTCCGCGCGAATGATAACATTGAGAACCTGCTGCGTTTGCGACTGATTGAGTCGTTCGCGCAGACTTTCGAGGGTCACGTGACCTTGACTGCCGGCCAATTCGATTTCGCGACGGCGCGCGGCGCGTTCGGTCGCGATTTCGCGCGCCACGGCGATATCGTCGAGCACGACGAACTTACTACCGGCCTCAGGCGCGACGTCCAGACCGGTGAGAGTAATCGGCACGCTCGGACCGGCGGCTTTGATACGCTTGTGCTCGTCGAGGGTATCGGTCATTGAGCGCACGCGACCATAGGAGCTGCCGCACAGCACGACGTCGCCGGTGTGTAGCGTACCGTTTTGAACCAGCGCCTTACAGACGACGCCTTGACCCTGTTGCAACGACGCTTCCAGCGTCACGCCGACCGCACGACGGTTCGGATTGGCTTTGAGGTCGTTGAGTTCCGCAACGGTCAGGAGGGTATCGAGGAGATCGTCGACGCCCGCGCCGGTGAGCGCGCTGGTTTCAACGACTTCGACGTCGCCGCCCCATTCGCTGGGCATAACGTCGTTTTGCGCAAGTTCTTGGATCACGCGATCGCGACTCACGCCGGGAAGGTCCATCTTATTGAGCGCCACGACAATCGGGACGCCGGCGGCCTTTGCGTGACTAATCGCTTCTTCGGTCTGCGGCATAACGCCGTCGTCGGCGGCGACGACCAGCACGACGATATCGGTGCAGTTCGCGCCACGAGCGCGCATTTCCGTGAACGCTTCGTGACCGGGCGTGTCGACGAAAGTGACCGCGCCGCGAGGAGTATCGACGCGATAAGCGCGAATGTGCTGGGTAATACCGCCCTTTTCGCCAGCGGCTACGTGGAGCTTAAGGATCTTATCGAGCAACGACGTCTTGCCGTGATCGACGTGCCCGAGGAAGGCAACGACCGGCGCGCGAGGCACGAGAGAATCGGGATCGTCTTCTTCATCGAAAGCGGGGTCGACATACTGTTCTTCCAGCGTGACCTCTTTTTTGACCGTAGCTTTTAGATCCAACTCCATAATAAGGAGTTCGATCATATCGGCGTCGAGGGACTGGTTTTGCGTCATGAGAGTCCCGAGCGACATGAGCTTAAGAATGACAGTATTGACAGGCACGCCGGTAAGTTCTGCAAACTGTCGCACAGTACACGGCATTTGGATCACAAGATCGCCCTTTCGAGGAGCGGTTACAACCGAAGAGGAATTTTTCTCACGTCGAGAGGAATTACGACCGACGGAACGCGAAACGTAGCGACCGCCTTCGTCATCGTCGCTACTGTAGCGTCCTTTATTATTACCAGGTCGACGACTGGCGTTACCGCCACGACCGGCGTCACGAGCGTTTTCGTCGCGACGACCGCGCGACTTCTTACCGGAATCTTTTCCGTAGGAGCCGAATTCGCCGTCGTCGATCATATCATGAGCGCCGCGTTTACCGCCGCGCGATTCCTGCGAACGACCTGCGGTTGCGACGGTGGATTGTTTGCCACTACCGGTCTTAGCGCTGGAGTCGTTACGCATGCCCTGGACGCGACCTATAAGGGGCGTCTGAAACGCGTCGACCGGACCGCGAGAGATCGGCTTGAGCGTAGGCGCTTGCGGTGTGGCGACCTTTGTGACCTTAACAGCAGTGGTCGGCACCGGAGCGACGCGAATGGTAACCTTAGATTTTGAAGACGATTGCCCAGAACGCGAGGTCTGTTCGCCGTTGGTCTTATCTTCCGTGACGCGACGCGGTTGACCGAGCACGCGAATGCGATCGTTGGCCGAGGGGGTGGTAATGACCGGCGGGCGTTTCATTTCCGAAAGCGCTTCAGCGCGACCGGTCAGTTGCGCCATGAAACCAGACACAGGCATAACGGGGCGCACGGGTCGCGGTTCCGGCGCGGGCTTAGCGGGCGTGCGACGCGAATCGCCGTTGCGATCACGGTCGCGACCGCGTGATTTGGAATCGCCTTTACCGTCGCTGGCACGTGCGTCACGACTTTGGGCGGATCCGCCGCGACCGTCCACACGATTGCGCAGAGGGATGGTCGACGACGGCACATTGGCAGTCGTAGCGGTCGCGGGCGCGGTTTCGCGTTTAGCGCTGGGAAGGTCGACGCTAGGTTTCGACTCCATCTGGACAGGCTCGGCAGTCTTAGTCGATTCGGGAACCTTAGGTTCTTCAACCTTGGCGACGACGGGCGTATCGATCTTTTCGGGGGCGTCGACCTTTTCAACGGCAGGTTCGACCTTTATCGGCTCGGACTGTTCCTTAGCGGGCTCGAACTCTTGCACGGGCGTGGCGACTTGAGGCTCGGCGGCGCCAGGTTCAGAATCGACCGGATTCGTTTCGGGCTTTTCCACAACTTTGGGTTCAGCGACCGTGGGGGGTAGTTCGGGCGCAAGAACCGGCTTAACGACCGGTTCCGGAGTTGCAGTTGTGACCGGCGTAGATACGACTTGCGGCGCCTGTGGGGCGACGGCGGCGGGCTGTGGTTTAGCCTGCGGAAGAGTCGGCAGACCGGGCAGAGTTTTCAAAAGACCAGAAGGGGGCGCCAGAGTCGGCATAATACCGACCGGCGTATTGAGAGAGACTTGGCGAGCTTCGGGCGCGGCCGGTTTTTTAACAACGCGAGTCGGTTCTTTGGAGACTGGTTTCGCGACTTTGACAGCGCCACCGTCTTTACCGGGCTTTACCGTGGCGTCCTCTTTGCTGGGCGTGGAGGTTTTAGACGTCTTTTTCGCGCTACTGCGTTTAACGCCAGATTTAGGTTTACTCGACGGTTTGAACTCGCCGGAATCGATATACTCTAGAACCTTCTCAACTTGTTCGTCTTTCAACGACGAGAAACTATTTTTTATTTCAATAAAGCCCAACTCATAGGCCGCTTCGATGAGATCGTAGCTGGCGCGATTGAGTTCTTTAGCTAATTTCCAGATCTGTCTCGGCAATGTGAAACTCTTATACTTCTTTAATGCTAGTGGTCATTTGGGGGGCGCTCCGCGACACGTACGGACGCGGAACTCGCATATTTTACGACGCGGCGGTTCGTCGAGGCGCAAGGCGTAACCGAAAGGGAGACGCACGCGTGGAGGCAACGTAGAATGAACGCGTGCGTCTGAGCGCGCTTAGGCGTCGACAACGTCAGAATTGGGGCGCTCGTTCTGGCGAACAAAAGCGCGTATGTGACAGATTAATAGCGAAGCTTGGCTATGTCTCCTAAGTTACAAGTGATCAAAATCCCCCAGAAGCGCGCGTCGAGTTACGTCGCATCGACCGTGGACGCTAGGCGATAACGTCACATTTCTGGGCGCATATCGGGATTACCCATATCGTCGGGAGGGAAAATATCGGCGCCTTGGGCGCTTTCGTCTTCTTCCGCGAGCTTATCCGCTTGGTCGATGATATCAAGCGCTTCTTCCCTAGTCAGACCGCCGACGGCCTGGAGGAAATCAGGTTCGATCACGGAAAGATCGTAGAAGGTAAAGCAACCGGCGCCGGTGAGCGTGTCGATAAGTTCGGGCGTGACGCCTTTCAGGGTTGCAAAGCAATCTTTGGCGCGGAAGATGTGATCGTCGAGTTCCTCCGACGTCATGATTTCAAGGTCGATTTGACACAGCTTACTGACCAGACGCACATTTTGACCGCGTGTGCCGATGGCGGGTTTCTTCTGTTCCGGCTTGAGCACGACCAGAGCGCGACCGACCTGAGGACAAAGAATGACCTCGTCTATATTAGCGGGACGTAGCGCGTTACGAATGAACTCCTGCAGATCGTCGCTCCACAGAACGATATCGATACGTTCGCCCTGCAGAGCGTCGGTGACCGCGCGCGTACGAGCGCCGCGCGTGCCGACACAAGCGCCGATCAGGTCAATATTGGGGTCGTCGGTAGCGACGGCAACTTTGGAGCGACGGTGAGGGTCGCGACTGACGGCTTTGATTTCAACGACGCCGTCGGCGATCTCGGGACATTCCAATTCTAACAGGCGTCGAACGACGTCGTCGTGCTTACGGCTAAGGACGATTTTAACGCGCGAGCCACTGCGAGAAACGTCGCGCACGACCGCGCTGATCTGATCGCCTTCGCGAAAGATCTCGCCGGGAACCATTTCAGAACGTGGCAAAATGGCTTCGTCGCGACCTAAACGCACGGTGATCATATTAATGCGACCGACGTCGTTCTTTGAACCGTCGGGGAATCGACCGCCGTTTCGATCGGAACCTTTGCTACGACTGACGCGATACACGTCGCCGGTGACAAGACTTCCGATCAGAGGGTGATAATGATCGTAGATCATGTCGCGTTCCGCGTCGCGAAGTCGTTGCATCCAAATCTGACGCGTGGTCTGAACGCCAATGAGACTCGAAAGATCGCCGATTTTGATCGGAATATTGTCACGAATCGCAGATATTTCACCGGTTTGGCGATTGATCGAGACACGAACATTGGAATCGTCCAAACCGCCTTGCTGACGACGTAGCGCCGGCGCGAGCGCCTGCTCCATCACCTGCAGGATCGTCTCCTTGCTCAGACCTCGTTCGATGTGGATTTGCTCCACAAGCTTCATAATATTTTCTGAATTCATATCGGCGTTTCCGAGGCACGACTTCACGCGCGTGATTCAATCTCATTGAATACGCGAGGCACACGCGCGCGACAATAAAAGTATGCGTAGGGGTCATTTTAAAAGATTTGCTTATGGCGTCAAGTCTTTTAGCGTAACGACGCGCTTTTTCAGCAAACTTTTTAGGCGTTTTCGTCCCTCAATACACAAGTCGCTCTGTTAGTTTAGCGCTTTTTCACGCCGCTTCAATGTAAAAATAGTCAATTTAGCCAGATTTTAACAACTGATCAAAAGACTCGACTAAAAATTCGTCATTCAAGGAAGAATCGTTAAAAAACTAAAAAACGCGCCACTCTCAGACGAAGAGGAGCGCGTTAAGTCTTAAATTACGGCGGGTTCAGTCTTAAAGGCGCGAACGCGTTAGTTCTTTTTGAGTTCAACGACGTTCTGACCAACGGCAAGTTTGACGCCTTTGACCGCTTGATCTTTGAACATCTGGTCGTTATGGCCATTATCGACCGTCTGCAGGGGCTTGTCCGTCGGTTGGTACCCTTGTGGCGGAATGAACCAGCCCTGGGCGCCTTCGGGAACCTCGATCGTCGCGGTATAGGTTCCCGCGGCAAGATCGCGATTCAGTTCGATCTTAATCAGCCCGAAACGCGTGGAGGCGCTGTACTTGATATGATTGAGCGAACCTGTACTGGGCGCGACAATAAACTCTTCAAACGCCGGTTGAATTGGGCGCAATCCCACGGCATATTGCGCAAGACAGGTCAGACCGCCGCCGCTCCATGCGTGATTAATTGTGCCGCCGCCGTAACCTTCCGCGCCAATTCCCCAGCCCTCCCAGAGAGTGGTGTATTCGCGCGCATTGACCATTTTGGAGAAGCGCTTCTTGAGACGTTCCAACGCGTAGTCTGGCTCATTGAGCAAGAAGAGCGCTTGTAGCACGTATTTCTCCATATAGGGACTGGCGTTCTCTTGGGTCTTAAAGACTTCGACGAGTTTGGCGTTGTTTTCCGGCGCAACCAGACCAGCGACCACGGCCAGTGCGTTCGCGCGGTCGTCGGTGCGACCTTGATATTCAGGACTACGATATTCCGAGCCGGTCCAGAAGACCTTGTCAAAGTTGGCGCGGAGCGTTTCGCGGCGAGCTTGGAATTCTGCTAGACCCGCCTGATCGCCGACGCGATCGGCAAGGAAGATCGCTTCCTCGAGCGCCAGCGCGTACCAGCAGTTCAGGAGCGCGCGTAGGTCGATATTTTCGCCCCAGTCTCCCCAGCTCCAGTCGCCGTTACGCACTTTGACGACGCCGTGATCGTCAAATTCCCAGATGAGCAGGTACCGCTTGACGGCGGGGTAGATATCTTCACCGGTCTGGAAATCGCCGGAGAAATAGGAATAGACTCCCAGACCGCACGAGCTAATCGTGGCGAGAATCTGCGCGGGCAGTTCTTTCGACCAGTTTCCGTCGGGAATCGGGGAATACATAGTTCCGTCGGCGCGTTGGAAGCGCGCAAGTTCATAGAACGCTTTGCGCGGAATCGCGTCCGCGGTACGACTGAGCGCGTAGAACGCTTCGCCCAGCTCGTTAACCGCATCGCCCCACCAGTGCGAGCGTTCACGGTCGGGGCAATCGAAATAGGAGTCGCGCATGGTCACATAGAGCGTGCGTTCGGCCTTCTTCCAGAAGCGATTATAGAAGTCGTCGTCACATTGGAAGCCAGAGACAAAGTCGGCGTCGTATCCGCTCTCGCGATAACGCAACGCCAAGGGCTTAACACCGGCGGGCAATGTGTAGAGCATTTTGTGACCGTTCATCCACCCGAGCGATTCGTACTCTTGAACGCCCTGCTTGGTTACGTATTCTGCGCGGACGTTGTATTCACTACCGCCCATGTAATCGTCGGTGCGCATATCGATGGTCAGCCCAGCGGGCGCTTCGACCTTCAGGCACGGGGTCGCGTGAAGATTATAGGGCAGCTGGCACTCGACCAGCAGCGAGCCGTCCGGTTGGGGGATTTCGGTGAGGGCGACATAGTCGCGCATTCCCCAGTCGCGGAACAGTGGGGACGGACGCAGAAAGAGGTAATTCCAAGGCGCCAGGGGCTTGCCGACCTTGGCGTCGTAAGGCAGACCAAGTTCTTTGGCGTTTTTCCATGCGGAGTCGTCGAAATCAGACGATTTCCAGTCCCCCGCGAAGTCATATTGTGCGTTGAAACGCACGTTCCACTCGCCGAGTCGACGGTTCGGCTGTGGATCGGCGGTCGTCATTTCATAGGAGCCTTCGGTCTTTTCGCGCCAGTCGGCGGGTACTTTGGAAGAATCGAAACGCGCGTGAACTTCCTTATTACCGCGTTCGGTAATATTGGGCGCGGTAAGTCCCTCGGGCACGGCGGAATACAGCGAGACTTTCCAGGAGGCGTCACTGAGCAGGAACAGACCTTTGTCGCCGTTGGTCGAAGCGTCGAAGAGGAAGCCGGGCATACCGCTATTGACGTGAGAGAAGCCCTGCTTGCCGAAGAACCAATGCAACACGGCAATGGTGTTTTGACCCTGGCGTAGATATGGCTTGAGGTCGACCAGATCGTAGTAGGTATCGAACGGCGTGGGACCGCGTTTGAGACCGCCCTCGAAGACGACGTTCTGACCATTGACATAGAGCCAATATTTTGAATCGCATGCGATACGACACATCGCGACCTGTGGCGCTGCGTCGAGGTCGAAGGTCTTGCGGTAAGCGATCCACAGATTAGGCAAAACCGGCTCGGGCAAATCGGGCGAGACAATCCACTGAGCTTGGAAGTCGGTCGTGGGAGCGAAATGTTCACCGAGGGGGACTTCCCCGCGTTGCGTTAGACGCAGAGGTTCGGAAACGTCGTAGCGCGCGCTATTATCTGCGGCAAGCGCGTGCGACGCCAACGTCAAAGTCGACGCGAGCGCCATTAAGATTAAGGTAAATCGTTTCATAAAACAGCTCGTATTAAGGTTTAAAGGAGAGGTTCGTTGACGTGCGCGACGCTAGTCGTTATGACCATAGACGCCGGAGCTACGCGCAACGCCCGCTTTGGCAAACTCCTGAATTTCGGATTGCATTGGCGATTCTGTCAGCGCCGGAAGATCGAGTCGCCACGGCAAGACGACCGTAAAGACGCTCCCGAAGCCCGGCTGGCTCTCGAGGAGGATCTCCCCTTCCAGAAGCTTGCAGAGCTCACGAACGATC
The DNA here is from genome assembly GCA_030537455.1 of Planctomycetia bacterium. GTDB lineage: Bacteria > Planctomycetota > Planctomycetia > Pirellulales > Thermoguttaceae > RUG369. The sequence goes on from JAUNMR010000019.1 coordinate 37,729, forward strand.
GAAAGCCCTAGCCCACTGCCGGAATATTCGCGAGTGATCGTCTCCCCGTCGGTCGCGCTCTTGCCCTGTCGGAACTTCTCAAAAATGATCTGACGATCCTCCTCCGCCACGCCGACGCCGGAGTCGATCACCTTCATTTGCAAGAACTCCATGGGATCGTAACGACCGGAACCGGACGCGAGCGCGTGAGGATAGATCGGAGGACGAACGATCTGTTGAACCTCAATGCGAATGCGTCCGCCCTCGGGCGTGAATTTTATCGCGTTGGAAAGCAGATTATTAAGGATCTGCTGAATGCGCGCCTGATCCTGACGCATGGGTGGAAGATTGGGGGCGAAATGCGCGGTTAAGTCGAGATTCTTTTTATCGACCAGAGGCTTGGCCATATCGCACTGCGCCATAACCACGGCCTCGATTGGGAAGTCGCTGAGTTTCGCCTCCACCTTACCGGCGTCCAGACGCGCCATATCGAGGATATTATTGATCATATTCAGTAGCGCGTTGCCCGACTTATTGATATTATTGACATACTTGCGCTGTCGTTCGTCTAAGGACTCAATTGAGCCTAGGATCTGACTGAAACCTAAAATACTATTGAGCGGGGTGCGCAATTCATGGCTCATAGTCGCCATGAAGTCGGACTTCACGCGGTTCGATTCGAACAGTTGCAGGTTCGCGCGCGCCAATTCGTCGACCTTTGCGGCCAATTCGGCGTTGAGCGCGCGTAATTGTTCCTGGGTGGCGACCAGGTATTTGAGCATCTTATTGAACGCCAGACCGAGCGCTTCGAATTCGTCGCCTGTCTGAAGATTGGCGCGTTTAGAGACGTCGCCGCGACCGATCGCCTCGCTGACCTCGCGCAAACTTCTCAGCGGCTTGACAATAACGACGCGAATCACCAGATAGAACGCGATCATTCCCAAGAAGGCGCTTACAATGGCGCCTCCGAGCAAGAGGGTCCACAGTCTAGCGCTCTCCTTTCTAGCGGGCGGTTCGGGAATAGTGACCTGTACGACGCCCAAGACGGAGCCAAGTTCCAGTGAGGAATTACCCATAATCTCATGGTGGCAGTTCCAGCATGAACGTTCCAGTCTCAGGGGCTGGTAGTAGTGATACCGTCCTTCCTCGTCGATTCTCTCCACGGGCGCGTTATTAATCGTGGCGGGGTCTTCTTCGGGGTTAGGCGCAAGGGCGACGTCTTCTAGTAGTTTTTCTTCGAAAAGATCGTGCGGGGCGTCGTCGTCGTTGGAGTCGAGTCGGTCGAAGGGCGAGGCGTGAGGACGTAGCAGTCGTGTTTCGAATTTGGCGCGTTCCAGACCGCCGCCGATCTTTTCGCTAAGCATAGTCATGGAATCGATAAAATCGTTCAGGTCGTTTGTATCGCTGGGCGTGTGCGACTCGATCGACGCGCGCTCCGCCGCCAAGCCTTTGATATGGATCAGGAGGAATTCACGCTCGCAAACCAGTTTGCCCATGAGAGGATTCTGCGCTTCGACCTGAGATTTCGTCGCTTTATAATAGAGCGCGACGCTAATAAAGATCACAATCGCGAGCGCCATGCCGAAGAAGAAGAGGCACTTTACTTCCAGACTCGACTCAAAGAGCGATCTAGCCGGTCGTTTCGGATCCATATTCAATAGTCCATAGCGCGTCGCGCGAGGTAAAAGCGGTGTGAGACGGTCGACGTCGCCTCGTCGCTTGAGAAGGAATGTCGGGGGGTGATAACAGCGGTTATGGCGTAGTATAAATGAGAACAAGCGTCGCGTCAAGTTTAAGCGGTCGTGAACGAGGTTGCGACGTCGTCGTGGCGCAGCTGGAAAAAAAGGTAAAATTGACGTTTATCAATTTTCGCGATACTGCTATAATACCGCGGGGCGTCTAAGGACGTTCTTAAATCAGGTCAATTGTACGGTCAGATTGGAGCGGTATCGTCGTGGCACATACCTTCTGTATTGCGAATCAAAAAGGCGGGGTCGGTAAGACGACGACCGCGATTTCGCTTGCCGCTGGTTTTGCACGCGCCGGCTCTTCCACGCTATTGATCGACCTTGATCCGCAGTGCAACGCCACCAGTGGACTTGGTTTTGAGCCGTCGTTGCGTCATCCGCTGGTAACCGGCGAGCCGTTGCGCACGGCGATCAAACGAGTGGCGCCGGGTCTGGAAGTTCTGCCGGGCTGTCGGCATTTCGGGGATGTGGAGCGACTGGCAAGCGTTCGCGATCGTGGCAAGATCGAAGAGATGACGCAACGCCTGGCGCGCGAGACGCGCGGATACGATCACGTCTTTCTGGATTGTCCGCCGTCGTTGGGACCGCTCACCCAGGCGGCGTTAGCGTGGTCAAACGAGGCGCTCACGCCGGTTCAGTGTGAATATTTCGCAATGGAAGGTCTGGTGCAGATGATTGAGGTCATCGGTCGTGCAATGAAACGCAAGAACAAGGCGTTGCAATACGGGGGGGTGATTCTCACAATGTGCGACCACTCCCTAGAATTAACGCGCGAGGTCGCCAAAGAGGTACGAGAATTTTTCGGAGACGTCGTCTTTCGCACAACGATTCCGCGAGACGTCGCCATAGCCGAGGCGCCCAGTCACGGAAAGTCGATCTTGGACTACGCCCCAAGATCAAGAGGCGCAAGAGCGTATGTCGAATTATGTATGGAGGTTTTAGAGCGTGTCTAAAAGCAGAAGGTTAGGACGTGGCATCGAGTCAATCTTAGGAAGAGTCGCCAGTCAGAATGACGATTCTTACGAGCCCTACGACCCAAGCGTCAACGCAAACTCCGCAGACTCCGAGAGCTCCGATAAGCCCCAGGAGCACGACGCCGACCAAGACGCCGACGCTTACCCTGATATCGTTTCATTTCCACTGGGCGACCAGACGGACGCGTCGCGTGCAAGGCGCTCCGTCGCTTCGGAAATCGAGGATGAAAAAGATCGTGTCTTGGCGAAATTCTCTGACGGTCGTAGCGCCATTGAGGTTAGCGTCGAGCTAATTGACCGTAACCCTTACCAACCGCGTCTGGACTTTCCCCAGGAGGAAATGACCGATCTGGAGGACAGTCTCAGGCGACACGGCATGATCCAACCGATCGTCGTGCGACGCAAGGGCGAGCGTTACGAACTGGTCGCGGGCGAGCGACGTTTCCGCGCCGCTCAGCAGGTCGGGTGGAAGAGCGTGCCTGCGATTCTCTTCGTGGTGGAAGACCAGCAGATGGCGGAACTGGCGCTCACGGAAAATATGCAGCGTCATGACCTTAACCCGATCGAAAAAGCGCTTGCGTTCCGCAATTATCTCGACGCCTACGGGGGCACGCAAGAGGAGCTGGCGGCGAAATTGGCGCTCGACCGCTCCACGGTCACGAACTTCCTGCGCCTCCTGGATCTGAACGAAGAAGTGCAGACCATGACGCGTCGTGGCGAGATCACCCAGGGTCACGCCAAAGCGCTATTGCCGTTGGAAGACTGGGATCAGCTGGAATTAGCGCAACGTATTGTCCAGGAAAAGCTCAGTGTGCGCCAGACCGAAGAGATCGTGCGCTCCTTCCTCAACGGGCAACGCTCGACGCCAACCGGCGGCAAAAAGCCCGGCGTCGCGGAGGTTAACCCGAGAATCCAGGATCTCGAATCGCAACTGAGAACATGGTTGGGAATGAAGGTCAAATTAACCGCCAACGATAAGGGCAAAGGGAAACTGGTCGTGCAGTTCAACTCCAATACCGACTTCGAACGAATCTACCAAGCGCTCAAACCACGCGACTTCTAATCGCGGCGCACGCCGAAAGAATCTGTAAATACATGAAGGACGCGTCGATCTCAAGGGATTGACGCGTCCTTTTTTCACAATCGTGGCGTAACGCACGCGCCCAGGTGTGCAAGAAAAGAAAAAATCCGCCGTGAGACGTCGCCTGGTAAGCGCGTACCGCCAGCGGATTTTGAACGCTAGTCGTCAGGACGCGACAGACGCGGTTAGCGTCTATCAAACGTCGTTAGAAGCTCAAAAACGAAACCTTTAGACCTGCCTGTTTACACAGTTGCGAAAGCGCCTGCTTGAAGTAGAAAAGGCGATGCTTTGAACTCTTCTTCATGGCATAGCGATAAGCCATCTCGAGGAACTTCATCGGTATAACGCCGGTTCGTGCCTTTTCGACCACGTCGTCGATAAAGGCGCATTCCGCGTCGGTCTTGGCCACAAGCTGACGTTTGAGATACTCAGCGTTGAGCGTCTCAACGGCGGCTCCTGCGCTCGACCACGAGAAGGAACTCGTTGCGCCCACGACCAGAGCCGTGAGCGTTCGCGCTAAGAAAGCGCGGCGTCCTATTCGTTTCATTTTTGGCGTCCTTGCGTCTAATATATCGTCAAAGTAACAGTACGACTGTTTGCACAATCACGTCGCCCACGAGATTTGACTTTCGAAACGATCCAGAAAAAAATTTGTACAGCCGTCCGTCCCTTGTCAAGTTCCGGTATCTGAATCGTCCACGAACGTCTCAGCACGCGAGTCGCTTCGTCTCCAATCGCCACTAGGTTCAAACCTCAATGTTTCAACCTAGTTTACAGACTGTTCGAGCGCGAGCCCAGACAGTCGCTTGTTATATCGACAAGGTCGCGTCGAAACTTAAATCGAACGCGAGGAAATCAGAGGCGAACGACGGCGTCGGCGCGGAACTCTTTTAAAAATCAAAGAGTTAGCGCGTGGAAAATTATTCAGATTTTTTTTGAAAAAGTCGACCCTGGTAGCTCCGACGCCGTGCGAACGCCTCCGCTACGGCGTTAAGACCGGCGTGTTTCTGAGCGCACCACGCGGGCGCGAGGAGATAATCTTCCGTCGCCTCGCCGCACACGCGCTCCACGACCGTCTGGGGATCGAGCCGTTCTAGAAAATCAACGACCATCTGCGCATACTCTTGTAGAGTCGGCAATGTAAACTCATTGTCGCGCCACATTTGCGCTAGTCGCGTTCCTTTGACCACGTAGAGATTGTGCAGTTTGACCGACTCCAACCCCAGCGCGGCGACGCGTTCGGCGGTGACGAGCAGGTCCTCGCGCGTCTCTGTGGGCAGACCGAGAATCAGATGAGCGCCCACGCGAAGACCGTGCGCATGACAACGCGCAACCGCGTCGAGAAAAGTCGCGTAATCGCAACCGCGATTCATCCACTGTAGCGACTTGTCATGAGTCGACTGCAACCCCAGTTCAAGGGAAAGATAGGTTCGCGCGGAAATCTCCTGTAGTAGCGTTAGAACCTCCTCCGGCAATGCGTCAGGACGCGTGCCAATCGCGACGCCGACGATATCCTCGCGTTGAATCGCGGCTTCATAGACGCGCCGTAGCGTCTCCACCGGCGCGTGCGTATTGGTGGAGGGCTGGAAATACGCGATATACTTTGACTCGCCAAAGCGATAGCGCAGGCGCTTTACGCCGTCGTCGATTTGCGCGTTGAGTTCCTCCAGACCGAAGCGACGACTGGGACTGAAACTAGTAGCGTTGCAAAAGACGCAACCGCCGCGACCGACGGTTCCGTCGATATTAGGGCACGAGAAATGCGCGTCGACGCTCACTTTACGCACCGGCGCGCCAAAGAGGCGTTTGTAGTAGACGCCAAGAGAATAATAACGCGCGCCGTTTTTGCGCCAGAAGTAATGGGAATCGTCGTGATGCTGGTCTTCACTCACGTGGCGCCCTTCCTTGAGAAATCAGAGACTCCGTCGTCACGCGTGATCGCGCCGACGACGCCGAGTTTGAGGTCAATACACAGATCACGCCGTTTCCGGCATAAAGGTCGGCAAGGCGACGCCGGAGCGTTCTGGAATCGGTCCGAGCGATTGTCCCACGTGAGTCTCGGTATTGCGCGCGCCCAGGAGGTACATTTCCGCGCGCAACTGGCGCGTTTGAGTCGGAATAAGCACGATCGGCGACCATTTTCCGGCGTAGCGATTCAGTTCATATCGCACCAGCGCGGCGGTCTGCGCTTCGGTACGCGCGACGCCCGGTCCGACCATATTGCAACCGGGGTCGCGCACAGAGCACATGACGCCCTGGATAACGCCGTCGGCGTCGAGGAGCACGCTCACGCCCCAGATACCTTCGGCGTTGTCGATAAAGAACTTATAGTCTTTGGCGCGATCGATCCCTTGTAGCTGCTTCTCCAGCTCAACGATCGCGGGCAAATCGTTAAGAGTTGCCTCACGCACAGAGCATCCTTCGGGCGCGTTCACGGCGAAGCCCTCTTGCGGCACGGCGATTTGCATATCCTGATACATCGCGTAAGGCACAAATCCTGCGCGATTGTAGAGGGAGAACGAATCGAGATTCATGGCGCTGGAGACCAGGCGCAACGTCTGATTACGACTGGTCGCCACGTCAACGATATAACGCAACAACTTCGAGGACACGCCCATGCCGAAACACTGCGGCGAAACGGTCATGATACCGAGTGAAACGTGGGTGGAACGCGGATGAAAGAAGCAGGAGCCGGCAAGAGCGCCGGTATCGGCGACCTCGGCAACGACGCAGCAATCCGGGTCGAGCGCGTCGTACACGCGAGAATAGATCGTCGCGGCCTGGACGTCTGCCACTACGCTGTCGAACCCGCGGTTCGTCTTGTACCACGCATTGAGCGAATCATGAATAAGTTTCGCGACCGCTGGATTATCCGCCGCGCTTTTCAGTCGTAAAATTATATTCGCCGACAAGAGTTACTCCTTCTTCTGAAAATGTTGAAATTCAATACTTACGCGCGTCAATACCGCACGACATGAAACGCCCAAAGCCCAAAGGCGACCGGCGCGGCGAGCAGGAGCGAGTCAAAAATATCGAGAAAGCCGCCAAACCCTGGCACGTTCACGCCGGAATCCTTGCGCATGGCGTCGCGTTTAATCAACGATTCGGCAAGGTCGCCGAGCATACCGGTGAGACCGACCGCCAGACCGTAAACGACAATACCGAGCCAAGTCGTCTGAGGTTTAGCGTTTGACGCCAACGGAAAGAGAACCGCGGTGGAGAACCACGCGGCGAGAATCGAAAAGGTCAGACCGCCAAACGCCCCCTCAATCGTCTTGCCCGGGCTAAGGCTCGGCGCCATCTTATGACGACCGATCAATCGTCCGACCGTATAGGCCCCGACGTCGCACATCTTCGTCACAAGAATCATTGATACGACCGCTATTACCCCGTAGGCTACCCGCAAAATTACCAAAAAGCTCCCTAGAGCGCCGATATAGATAATCGCAAATACAGCGCCGCTAAGGTTGATCATATGACCGCCTGGCAATTTAAAACGCAACATTTCCCCGACAAAAGCGATCAAAACGCCCGCGGCAATGGCAAGGAGAATGTGAACGCAAGCAAAAGCCGCGGTCTTCCACTCCTGTTCCGTGGAAAACTGAAAAAGACTGGTCGTATTCGCCTCGCCTGGAGCTTGACCGCTGGAGGAGACCTCGTACTTATCGCGTCGACCGTGCGTGCGCGCCAATTCCAAAGCGCGTTCGGCCGCCGCGAGCGCTCGTCTCGACGCCTCAACCGCCGCCTTCGCTACGGTTATGGAGTTGGCGTCTTCTTCCGCCTGTTCCGACTCTTGTCGCGCTGGCGCCACGAAGTGGTTCTGAGACTCTTCACTCTGCATTGCCACCACAAGCGACTGCTCAAAGCGCGCTATAAAGGGCAAAGAGTTACAGCATGAAATCCAGCACAAGAGAATCGTCCCGAAAACGCCAAGATAGATCGTTGAACGACGAGGATAAATCCCCCCGGCGTTGAGCAGGTACATCGTTTCTTTACACAAAAAGAAGACGCACACGAGAAAGAACGGCATGAGAATCAGCCCAGGAACGGGCAGATACGCGTCAAGCCAACACATTCCCACTACAATGGCCGTCAGAGGCAACCCAATGAGGAGGCGCCAGCGTAGCATTAGAATACCTACTATACGTCTGTTTGCAGCGCGTCGCGCGCACGCCACACGCTCGTTACTTATCGATGCAATTCATAAGACGAGACTATCGCGCGCTAAACTGCACGTCATCGTTTCGTCTCTTGGATTATAGCGCGTGCAAATTCGTACTTCCAGTCTTGTGGTTAAAAAACAGGAATATTTTGTAAGAATTCAGGCGCCGCTCGCAAGAGAGCGTCCCTAATTGTTTCATGTCTCCCTATATGAGAAAACAGAAAATTTGTTAAAAAGAGTAAAAATAGGTAATATTTACATTGATTTTTCCCTCCGTCCAATTAAAATAATACAAAGGATGTTCCATGCGTGGAATGCGCGACTCAACGAGGCATAACGTTGCGTTGACGACCTTCCCGCTCGCCTATTTTGTTACGCCCAGACCAGCGCTCTGACCGTCACGCGGAGGTATATATGGCAAATGCCAAACCGATCGAGCAGCAAACCATTCGAGAGTTACGCGCGCTCGCTACCACGCTCAATCTAACCGGCTGGAGCCGTATGAGCAAAGATCGCCTCCAAGCGTTTCTTCGCGAGCGAATCTCCGCGCTGGTCGCCGCGCCCGATCAAGTTCCTGACGCCGCGGTTCTCGACGCCGTCAGTTCCGAAGTCAAAGCGCCGCAACGCGCTACGAAAAAAAATGCCAAAAACCAGTCGACGCCGTCCCAAGAGATCACCTTCTCTAACCCCATCGCCGCGCGGTCTCTCGATGCGATCAATGTCGCCCCGCAAGATTCTCTGACCTTCAATATTTCGGTTAAAACCTCCGCGTTTGTGCCCGCCGTTGGATCAAATGACGCGCTCCAGAACGCGCAGGAAAAAGCGCCAAACGTTCAACGCTCCGCCAAAAAGAACGCTAAAACTAAAAAGTCAGCCAAATCCGTAGAACGCGGCGTCGTCGAGAATAAAGTCGATGACAATAACGTCGTTACGCCACAAGAGAAAAGCGAACCGGTCGCACAGTCCGAACAGAACGCTAAGCCGAAAAAGTCCAATCGTTCACGCGCCACAAAAGCTAAAGTCGAACCTGTAAAGACGCAAGAGGATAAAACCGCGTCAAAGCAAGAGAAACAAGAAAGCACGACCGCTAAGTCGCGCCAGAGCGACAAACGCGAAAAGTCGGGTGAACAAGCCAAAGAAGCCTCAGCCGAAGCGAACCTCGCGCCAAAAAAACCGCGTCGCTCCTCGCGCGTTAAATCTGTCGCGCCTAAGGAGTCGTCCCAAAAGAGTAGTGATAGCCAGCAGACCTTACTGCCCCTAGAGACCCCGAAAGCACAGGAAGACGCGCTCGCGCCGACGGAACCTGTCGCTGATACGAAAAAGAACGAAACCAACGCCCAAACGCCCAAAGAGGTCGACGCGACCGACCAAAAAGCGGACGCTAAAAAGTCGCGCTCCGCGCGCAAATCCAAGGGCGCCGCAAAAGTCGATGAAAAGACGCCGCGCGCGCCAAAGCAAGAAGACGCCAGCGTAACGACCGAGGAGCCAAGCGTAACGAGCGAGCAAGGTCAAGTCGTCGGGAAAGAACAAGTCAACGACAGCGCGCCGACCAGCGACGCTGACGCCTCCAAAACCAAGCCCAGACGCACGCGCAAGTCGATCGACGAAACAAAGTCCAGTAGCGCCCCAAAACAGGACGCTAAGAGCGACCCCGCGGTCGCAGAAGACGGCGGCAAGGACGCCAAAGCACAAGAGTCGACCAGTGGCGCGAAGTCCAAGCCCACCGCCGACAAGCGTTCAGCTCAAAAGACCGAGGAACCGACCGAAAGCGTCGTCACTGCCGATGACGCTAATAAGCCCGAAACGTACGCGCCTGAAAACGCCAATACTGTCGACAAAGGTTCAAACGCCGTCGACGACGTCGCGCACGTAAACGTCAACGCAAAGCCCGATCCACAAGAGGCGGCGCGCACGCAATCTTCTCCGGTACGTGAGGCGTTACGTCGCTCGAAAATGCTCAGCTCCCCCAAAAATCTACGCGATCGACTCGTGCTATCGGTCTGCGACTCCTTCTGGCTACGCGCCGACTGGGAGATCACCACGCAATTAATCGACCGCGTGCGCTCCGCCATGGGACGACACTGGCATGCGTCCGACCCCGCGCTGAGAGTCTATCTCGTCGATAAAGACGATCGTAATTCTGGCATGCGACGTGAGCTCTACGCCGATCTGATTATCCGCGGCGGCGTCGAAAACTGGTATATTCCCGTGGAGAATCCGCCCGCCTCGTACTCCGTGGAACTAGGATACCTCACACGCGACAAGCAGTTCTTCACGATCATCTCCAGCAATGTTGTCACCACGCCGCAACAGTTTACTCGCGAGCCGTTTAGCCGCCTAAACTCCGCCGTACCCGACGACCGTTTGGGACTTATGACCTCGCGTGAAGCGTGGCTGGTTCAGCGTCGACATAAGCTCGGTTCGGAACGGTTCCATTCTTCGAGCGCCTTCGATTCCGGCTTTAACTCCGGTTCGCGTTTCGGCGCTGAATTCGACCAGGAACGCGATAAATTCCTCTTCGCTATCGACGCCGAAATCGTCATTAAGGGTCGCGTGGAACCAAATGCGCGCGTTACCGTTAAAGAGGAGCCGATCAAAGTCTCACACGAAGGAGAATTCTCCGTGAGATTCAAATTGCCCGAAAGACGACACGTATATCCGGTCGTGGCTATCGACGCCAAGAGCGGTGAAAAACACACTATTATCCTCGCGGTCGATCGCAATACCAAGACGCTGGAAACCGATTACTTAGAGTCCCCGATCGACTAACCGCCCCTTTACGAATAGACGATCTAGCGCTACAATGGGAAAGCGTTTTTGAGCGTTTCATGCGCCCACGACGAGCGCTCTACGCTGGTCGTGAGCGTCTTAGTCGACGCCACACGACGTGGACGCTCGACTCGTTTGTGCGCTTCCACGCGTCAATGTAAGGGAGCGGCGACGTCGCCGTTGGTTTTTTCAGTGGAAACAATTCGGAGTCTAAACGATTACCCCAGCGCGCTGAAACATTGCGTTGTGTCGATCGGTAAGTTCGACGGTCTACACCTGGGACACCGTCGCATAATCCAGCGCGCCGTAGCGCTCGCGCGAAATCTTAACGCTCCCGCTGTCGCCTTTACCTTCGAACCAACGCCCGCGAAGATTCTAAGACCGCAGAAAGCGCCCTGCCCGCTGTGCGACCCTGAGTTGCGTATTAAACTCATGGCGCAACTCGGTCTCGACGCTGTCGTTCTCTTTCCGACCACGCGCGAATTCCTGGAACAGAGCGCGCACGATTTCTTCCTCAAAACTCTTGTACAGAAGCTTGACGTCATTGCGCTTGTGGAGGGGCATAATTTCCACTTCGGTCGCAATCATGAGGGAAATGAACTTTTAACAACGCTCTGTCGTGAGCACAACGTAACGTTCGAAGTCGTCGACTTTGCGCAGTATGCCGGGCAGATAGTCTCCAGTAGCGCGATACGCGCTGCGCTGGCCAATGGCGACGTGTCGCTGGCGCACAAGCTACTGGGTCGTCCCTACGCTCTCTCGGGCATAGTCGGTCACGGCGACCAGCGCGGTCGCACGTTGGGGTATCCCACGGCTAACCTCGTAGAAACCACGACTTACCTTCCTGGTCATGGTCTTTATGCGGCGCTGGCGCGTCTGCAAGACGGTCGAACCTACGCCGCGTCGGTCAATCTCGGGGGGAATCCGACCTTTGGCGTGACAGAAACCAAGATCGAATCTTACCTACTCGACTTCCACGGCGATCTCTACGATCAAGCGCTCACGCTCGAATTCCGCTACAAACTGCGCGACGTGGTGCATTTTCCGTCACAAGAGGCGTTTTTACAACAGTTACGGCACGACGTCGCACGCACGCGCGAACTTCTAGCGCTCGAGCTCACGACACGCTAGCCACGCATGCTGGTAGTAATCGAACGCGCAGGGCAGGAAGCGAATGATATCGCTTGCGGTTGCGCCGCGCGACACGAGGGTTGAACGCAGTTCCGCCGCCAGACCGTGCAGTGCGCAACCGATACGCGTAGCGTCCCAGCCAGAAGCGCCCTGCGCCATGAGACCGGTAATCAGCCCGGTCAATACGTCGCCGCTGCCGCCTGTCGCTAAGTTACTATTTCCAGTAAGGTTAGTACAGGTCAGGACGTCATAGCCCGAGGTGTTTTTACGCGCGGCGACAATTGTTGTCTCGTGTCCTTTGAGCGCCACTACAATCTCTTTTCCCTCAGGCATGACGCTCTTTTCTGACGCCAACAACTTCTCCGCCAAGCTCGTCACATAATCACGTGTCATCTCGAGTCGTTCCGTTGGACACTCGCCGGGCTTTTTGCCTGTCAGACGCGCAAACTCGCCGGGATGTGGGGTTAGCACTCTCGTACCGTACACGTAGCTAGGCGCTTCATCTGGGTTAAGAAGCGCCAACGCATTGAGCGCGTCGGCGTCAAAGACCATAGAATAATCCAATGCGCAAAAGCTCGTCTCCACAAGGCTCTTGATATTGTCCGAGACGCCCATGCCCGGTCCGACGCCAACGCTTCGTGCTCTTTCGAATATCGCGGGCATTTCATCAGTCTGTAACGAGAGAAGACGACCATGATCGTCGCACTCACAAGGTATCGTCGTATATTCCGGGCAGAATTGCGCGACCGTCTCCTGGATAACTTCTGGAACCGCCAAGCAAGTGAGACCCGCGCCGCTGACCACGCTCGCCGCGCCTGCAAGACTAATCGCCCCGCTCATGCCACGAGAACCGCCGATCAAAAGAGCCGTGCCAAAAAACCCCTTATGCGCCGTGTCAGGACGAACAGGAAGAGACGGTAGAGAACGCCAAAACTCTGCACGACGCCCGTCCCTTTCTCTGTACGCCGTCACACGCCAAAGGTTTATCGTCTCTTGACTTGGAATATACGTCTGCATGTCTTTAAACCTGTTTAGTAAAAGGAAAGGGAGGTTGAGCGTCTCAATAACGCCATACGCGCTCAATCTCTATTATAACGCCCAAGGACCGTTTTTCCGTAACGTCCGCCCCCTTCTTTTTACAAACATATCGAGCGCTGAACCTAACTGCAAAATAGCTCTTATACAAAGACGCGCGTATATATATAATCGGGAAGAATCCCCCACCCGTTTTGTCTCGTGATTGTTAGAAAGCGAAACGTCATGCAAGAGCACAGCGACGCCACGAACGTATACGTCGTGATCATGGCCGGCGGCTCAGGAGTGAGACTGTGGCCCGAAAGCCGACAGAATCGTCCCAAACCATTCCTCAAACTCTGTGGCGACAAATCCCTCCTGCGACTCACCGCGGAGCGTATGTTACCACTGACGACCCAAGACCGCGTCGTTCTGGTCGTGGCGCAACGTTTCGCGCAACTGGTTCGCGAGGAACTGCCGGAACTGCCAGAGTCGAACCTCCTTCTGGAGCCGTCGTCCCATAACACCGCGCCCTGCGTACTCTGGGCGGCAATGGAAATCTTACGACGCGATCCCAACGCGTCAATCGTCGTTGCGCCCGCGGATCACTTTGTCGCCCCGGAAGAACCATTTGTGCAAACGCTACGCGACGCGCTAGAGTTAGTGGAACAAGAGCCACAGCGCGTGGCGCTACTGGGCGTCGCGCCGACGCGCCCCTCGAACGCCTACGGCTATATCGAATGTGGCGAAACGCTCAGTTCACACCCCGACGCATATCGGGTTCTTTCCTTTCGGGAAAAGCCAGACGTGACGACGGCGTTAGAATACCTCGCGTCAGGTCGTTTCCTCTGGAACTCCGGGCTATTTGTCTGCAAGGCGCGACGAATCGTCGAACTTTTCCAGGAACATGCGCGCGAATTACAGGACCTTTACCGCGATCTGACCGCGCTAGCGCGAGAGGTTGACACGGATCGCTCCCTGGCGACCTCGCGGAAATTTGAGTCGATCTACAACGCCGCGGCGAATATCTCGGTCGACTACGCGGTACTAGAGCGCGTGCAAAACGCCGCGGTTCTGCGCGCTGAGCGATTCAACTGGAGCGACCTGGGCTCATTCGAGGCGCTGGAACAACTGCCAAATCAACGCGCCCCAGACGACGCGCGCGTCATGACTGTCAATACGAAGAACGTCTACGTGCGAACCGCCGGGCAAGGCGCAAACAAACTCCTCGCGCTCGCTAATCTCGAGAACATACTGGTCGTCGATACCCCAGACGCGATCATGATCGTGCCAAAGGGAGACGACCAAGCGATCCGTTCGCTCGTTGAGCGTCTCAAAGAGCTGGCGCTGGAAGAATACCTATAGCGCGACGTACAGCGCTGTAAGCAGGCGCTACGACCGTGATTTGCCACGACGTCGTGACCGCATAAAATCATAGACAAAGGGAAGATAATTACGCCGGTAATCCTTACCTATTCTACCTAAACTGTCAACATTACAGAGAAATGGATCCACCGTGGAGTCATTTGGAAAAAAAACTGAGTTTTTCCCAATAAGACTCAATTACACATACAGAAATGACCGATAGTACCGTCACAGCCGTTAGCAGACTGAATGGATTTTAGTTTGCTGAGCCCTATTGGATGATTCATGTGTAAATAGAGGTGGGTACAAGACCATGTCTCGAAGCATCAAACTGATTATCGCAGGCCTTTGTTTAGCGCTTGCGTCCACGTCAACCGCTTCTGCCCAAGTATCGCAGATGCGATTATTTTCACCCTTCCCAGACGATCAGTTTGGCGGTGGGGTTTACGAGCACGAAGGCCTTTACGGAAGTATCGGCGCTGGTATCGTGAGTCTCTCCCAGCCTTCTGATCAGGTTGTCGGCAGCACCGAGGGCGGTACGCAATACGTTACAAACGTCATTCCGAACACGACCTCCAATGCGACTTCCACGACCTTCACTTATTCCGAACAAGTCAGCCAGATCAATACCTCGCAATTCCACGCTGACTGGGAAACCGCGACGCAGTTCGTGATCGGAAACCAAGTTGGTCATCACGGTTGGGAATTCAAAGGTACGGTCGTTTCGCCGCAACGTTGTGACTACGACGGCATCTATGGCGGTATCGTCATCGAAGACCCCGCGGTCGTCAATGTCAATAACTACAACGTATACGGCTCATCCGGAAACTACTACGTTTGGACCGGCAACAGCTACCAGCTGCTAGACCAACAAGGTTCCGGTAGCGTCAACCAAATCGGACGACTCTGGATGATCGTTGGGCTAGACTCCGTCGGTTCTTCCGGTACGTCCTACAATAGCAATACGAACAGCGGTAGTAGCACCACGAGCCAAACGAACCGCTACGCTTTCGTGCCAATGCCGATTACCTACGACGCGTACAACATCATGTCGAAGGTTAATACCTGGAGCGTTGAAGCAATGTACACCTACCGCTTCCATCCGTTCCGTAGCGGTACGCTCGAAGCTCTCGGTGGTCTGCGCTACACGGAATTCGACGGTCGCTTCAACTTCGCCGGTCATGCTAGCACTCAGAACGAATCGAGCTATAACATTACGGAAGTCAGCATCTTGAACACGAACACTCAAGGTTCTGGCGACAACCAACAGACCCAAACGTCTCAGAGCTACGGTTCCTACGACTACAACACCAACGCCAGCCGCGGCGCTGACCTCGGTTACTCCAAATGGAACTTCCAGGCGGACAACCACCTCATTGGTCCTCAAGTCGGTTTGCGCTACACCGTCTCCAACAACCGCTGGCGATTCGCGGGCGAAGCGAAATACTTCGCTGGCTTCAACCGTCAGAACGTCTACGGCGACGGCACCCTCGGTCTGAAGGCTATGTCTGACAGCCCCGGTTCCGGTGGTAACAGCAACAACAACAATAATAACAACAACTCCAACAACAGTAGCACGAACACCAGCGAGACCGGCGGTATCCAAACCTACACGCCTATCGGAGTTGTCAACAACGCGTTCGCTTACTCCAAGCACTATGACGCCTACTCCAACGGCGTTGACGGAAGCTTCTCCGCCACTTGGAACTGGACCGAAGCGATTGGATTCAAGATCTCCTACGAGATGCTATACCTCGATAACATCGCTCGCGCTTCCGCGATCAACAACTACAGGATCAACGAAGACGGCTCGATCTTCGGCGTGAAAGCGCGTAAAAAGGATCGTAACTTCGACCAATTCGTCCACGGCGTGATGTTCACCGTTATGGTCAACCGCTAAAGGACGAGAACGACGCGAGGAGCGTTCACGCGAATCGCTCCTCGACGTTAGAACGAATCCTACGGAACGTCGTGCGTGTGCCTAGCTCGTTCGGCGTTTCAAATGAAAACCCTCCCGATGCTCTGGTTCATGAATCTCATGATGCTGAAAACTGAGCGCGGATTCCGGGAGAGCCTAGCGAACCGGTTCAAGCCGCTCGTTAAAATGAATCCGCAGACCCTCAAAATCCTCTTTTGAGTCATCCGACGTCTGGGGACTGATCGTTCCAATTTAAGGTCGTCATGGAATGTGGCTGGGAACTATCGTCCCCAAACGTTCATTACCTCAAATGGAGACTCGTGTGATTCTCAGAGGATTTTGCGACAAGCGTTCTTCGAAGTAACATTGATTTCACCTCTGATCGATTGGTCAACCACTGCGAAGAATGACTTGACCCTCCGAGCGTCCAATGCCCAAGCAAGACGCTCCCGTCCGATTAGATATGACCCACACTACGCGGTCGAACGTCGGACTCTCGAGTCGTACAATACGCGCTCGACCAAATGTCTGTCGTTCGCCGACAACGTACCAACAAACCAACGACGTCCATGACGGGGATCTTCGCCTCGTGCCCAAAACGGACGCAGGCGAAAATGGCTTCTAGGGAGCGCGACTTCGGTCCGCTCCTTTTTTATTACCGCCTCGACGTCAAAAAAGTCATGCGAAAGTCTGACACGACTTGACAAATTGTCGCTCAATGAGAAAATGTGCGAGAGTAGTCGGTTGTACGAAAGTTACGTCAAGGTAGACGCAATGCGATAAGTCGGGTATGCCGCGCTCGTTCGACTCACAACAAATTATCCGCCGCCATGGTTAAAACGAATCTCATTCGCCTTGCCATTTTGTCAGAACGCGCCGAGCGTCGCAATGGTCGGGGTGTTCGTACGCGTGAGAAGACGCTGGAGATACGACGTCGCGTCGTTCTTCCTTTGTCACACGCGCGGCGTTCTATTCCATGCGCACGCGCGTTGTCTGTCTACATGACGTTATGCTCTCTTTTAGATCGCGACTTATTCTCTATCGCTCTTTTCTCTCTAAGCGCTTCGATCGCTTGCCTCGTTGCGAACAAAAGGCAACTTTCTCAACCCGCTCTGTGTGTAAAGCGCATTGGAACCGCTTCGTTCCGACGCCGCTGTGATTCGCTTTATTACGCCTTCGGAGACGTTTCCTGATGACGCCACAGTTCAGACGCCAACGTACCAGCCTCAAACCTGAGCCGTCGCGCTCCCACACGTGCCTAGCGCGCTACAGGCTAGTCGGCGCTATTGCGACGTCGCTAGCGATACTGGCGCTCTTCTCAGCGACCGGCGCGACACGATACGGCGTCGCTAAACACGCAGTCGCCGCCGCCTCGCTACAAGACGCAAGAGCTACGAACGCGCAGGAAGGCGCTCGTCACGACAGTCGCAACAACGACGAAAATGACGCTGACGACCTCGAGTCCTCGAAAAACAACGTCCCTGTGAAGTGGTTGCCCGACCTGAAGGTCTATGCTGGCGCACCCGCGACGACTATCGAGCTGTCAGAAATCACAAAACAACTCTGCGACGAGGGTTACTTCGGAAATGAAATCGATCCACTCGACCCTAACGCCTTAGTATGGACCATCGACGCTGGAGAGAACGCGGAAAACTTCGTCGACCTCGAACTGCAAGACAATAACAAACTACTACTCAAATGGAAGCCTGAGCGACTCGGCAGGGCGCATATCTTTCTGAAGGCCGAATCGAAAGCCGACCCCGAAATGCACGCCTACGCTTCCTTTAAAGCTGAATGCTGGGCGCCAAATTTCCTCGTGATCTTCGCCGTTGCACTGGGCGGCGGCGGTATTTTTCTACTGGGAATGAAGAAAATGTCTGACGGTTTGGTCGCCATCGCCGGCGCGCGATTACGTCGACTCATTTCCCTCTTTACCAACAACCGCTTCCTTGCCATCGGGGTCGGCTTTACGGTGACGACGCTGGTACAGTCGAGCACCGCGACCTCTGTCATGACGCTCGGTTTTATCAATAGCGGTCTAATGACGCTCGCGCAAGGTATTGGCGTTCTTCTGGGCGCTAATATCGGCTCCACCACCACGGGCTGGATCTTTACCCTCAATATAGGGGCGCTGGGTCTACCGCTGGTTGGAATCGCGGCGATCTTCTACCTGTTCGTTAAGAAGAATCAACGGATTCACGACCTTTCGACCTTCCTGCTCGGTCTAGGGCTAATCTTCTTTGGCTTGGAGACGCTCAAAGAAGGTCTCGCGCCACTGCCGGAAACGCCGCAGTTTAGTTACGTTATTCAAGCCGTGCGCGCTACCACGCTTAGCGGCGTGCTCAAAAGCGTTTTGGTCGGATGCGTCGCTACGGCGCTGGCGCACTCCTCCGCCGCTACGCTCGCTATCACAATTACGCTTGCCTCGCTAGGCGCGCTCGACCTCAATACCGCGGCGGCCATTGTTCTGGGCAGTAATATCGGAACGTCGCTCACGCCGCTGATCGTCGCCATTGGCGCCTCCGCCAATACGCGTCGCGCCGCGTACTTCCACGTGCTCTTCAATACGCTCGGCGTCGTTTGGGTGGTGGCGATCTTCTTTAACGTCTTTATGCCGACCATTAACGGTCTGGGCGATCAGTTCCACCTGAACCTCATGGGGCGAATTGCGCTCACACACACGACTTTTAACATTATTAATACGCTCGTCTTCTTACCGCTCATTCACCCCTTCGCGCGCTTCCTGGATCGCTACGTTGTGGAAAAAGACCTCGCCGCCGACCACTGGCAAACCCTCGGCGTCAAGCACAGCTCCGCGGAACTGGCGCACTACCCCACCACCAGCGCGGTCGTCTCGATCGAACGCTCGCGCTCGGAAGTCTCCTATATCTTTACCCTGGCAGCGGAACAGCTTAAATCGCTAAAAAACGCACAACTGTCAAACTACAGTAGCGTCGAGGATAAAGAACGAATCTTCGAAATCGAAAAACTGCTCGATCTGGAACAAGACGAAACTATCGCCTTCGTGAGCGCGCTCGGACCGATTCTCAATAACACCGACCAAACGCGTTCCGCGCAGGAACAGATCTCAATCGCCGACGAACTTGAGACCTTTAGCGACTACATCGTCGACGTTTTAAAGTCTAACCTCAAACTACAGGACGACGAACTCGAGCTGACCGACTCCATTAAAGAAGAACTCGCTACGTTAATCACGCCCGTGGAGACTATGCTCAAGTTCCTACACGACAGCTTCCGAAACAGACGTCACGAAAAGATTCTAAAGCCCGTCGAAACTCAACGTAAACTATATGTCGCGCAAGCAAAACGGATTCGCGACCAGTTCGGAACCGTAATGCTCTCCGACCCCAAGCTCGACAAACGACTCTACTCCGCCGTCTCCCAGCAGACCGACCTGTGGCGACGTATCTTCAGTCGCCTACTCAATATAGCAGAGGCAATGGAACGCGCGCACGCGTAGACGACGGCGCCCTTGACTGAGCGATGCGTTTTCCCCTTATAATCACAGCGAACGAACCGCAAACGCTTTGTCGTGGTCGTTCGCTCTTCTTAACTAGAAAACAAGGACTTATGATGGACAATACCGCGCTCTATAAGATCAGCTACGGGCTATTTGTAGTCACCGCGCGCGATAATCAATTTGACAACGGTTGCATTGGCAACGTTTGCGTGCAAGTGGCGTCCTCGCCCACACGCCTGGCGCTTGCGCTCAATAAGCTCAATAAGACCTGCTGGATGGTCAAGAATTCCGGTCAGTTCAATCTCTCGATCCTTTCTCAAAGCGCGCCCTTTGAGGTTTTCAAGCGCTTCGGTTTTCAAAGCGGCGCCGACGTCGATAAATTTGCCGACGTTCCCAAAGTACGTACGGAAAACGGCGTCGTCTACTGGAAGGACAACGTCAACGCCGTAATCAGCGCGCGCGTGGTCGATACGACCGACCTGGGCTCCCATCTGCTCTTCATCGCAGAAATTGACGACGCGACAACTCTCTCTAGCGAAGAGTCCATGACCTACGACTATTACCAAAAGCAGGTCAAACCCAAACCGCAAGAGTCCAAGGTCGTCAAAGGCTGGCGTTGCAAAATCTGCGGGTACGTCCACGAGGGAGAAGAACTGCCCGAGAACTTCGTCTGTCCAACGTGCAAACACGGCCCGGAAGACTTTGAGAAAATCCAATAGCGCGCAAAGAACTCGTCCTTGCGTTTAACTTTACCGATCGTTTTATCGGTATTTAAAAGAGCTAAGAGGAGCTGATATGAGTCAAGACGTTCTACTTGTCGTCGGCGCCGGGCAAATTAGCATGGCGATTGCGCGACGTGTCGGCGTTGGTAAAAAGATTCTTCTCGGCGACGTCTCCATTCAGAACGCGAACAAGATCGCAGAGATACTCTCCCAGGCCGGTTACGACGTCACGCCGACGGTTACCGACCTCTCCTCGCGCGAATCGATTCGCCAAGCGGTGGAAACCGCGCTGAGCCTCGGCGAGTTGCGTTACCTCGTCAATGGCGCCGGCGTATCGCCCTCACAAGCGCCGATTGAAACGATCCTGAAAGTCGACCTGTACGGAACCGCCGTTCTACTCGAAGAAGTCGGACGCGTTATTGCCAAAGGGGGCGCTGGCGTGACGATTTCCAGTCAATCCGGCTGGAGAATGCCGCAACTTACGCCGGAGCAGGACAGATTACTCGCCACAATCCCCACGGAAGAACTCCTAAAGCTCGACCTCTTGCAGCCCAGCGCGATTAAAGACACGTTACACGCCTACCAGCTCGCTAAACGTTGCAATGAAAAACGCGTCATGGTCGAGGCGGTGCGCTGGGGCGAACGTGGCGCGAGAATCAACGCCATTGCGCCGGGCATTATTGTGACGCCGCTGGCGCTCGACGAATTCAATGGACCGAGAGGCGATTTCTATAAAAATATGTTCAAAAAATGCCCCGCCGGAAGACCGGGAGTCGCGGATGAAATCGCTAATCTCGCCGCGCTCATGATGAGCGAACAAGGCGCTTTTATCACCGGCTCAACCTTCCTCATCGACGGAGGAGCCACCGCCTCCTACTATTACGGTCCGCTACAGCCACAAAAGAACTAACCGCTCTCACGAGCGTCTGCGTATTTTCCGCGCGTATAACGCCAGCGGTGAAACGACATAATCGCGTTCACGACCGCTTTGCGTTTGGTTCATTTTATCCTTGAGCTTCCTTCGACCAAGTGTAAAAATAGCGCAAGCGTTCCTTGGGAGGGCGTCAACTGAAAGATTAACGCTCATGGAGAGTTGTGAAACCGCTACTCTTTCGTCGCCTCCGCACATAACGTCGTGAGTTGTGGGAGTATAGGTATTTTTGACCGTAAGACTGCCGTTCAATGCCATATCATTCATCTTGCTTCCCTTGTAGCGTCGTCGAGCGATCACGTGTAAATCGTGGTCCTTCCTCTCCAATGGTTCCGTTGGGGCGAAAGCCGCATTTTACGAGAACTCTTTGTGACGCTGTGTTTCCTGCGTCCGTTTCCGCTTCCAGCGACCTGACGTCCGGATGCAGGAAAGCCCAGCGGCATGCTGCCTGCACCGCTTCCGTGGCATAGCCCTGCCCCTGGTACTCCTCCAGAATCCCGTATCCGATCTCCGCGATACCGTCTTCCCGGAGTCCTTTGAAGCAGAGATCCCCGATATGCGTTCCATCCGTCTTCTCGATCATCCAGATGGCATACCAGTCCCATTGATCGGGGCGTCGCAGACAGCCCTCCAGCATTTCGGTATACGCTTTTTTGAGTTCTTCATCCTGCTCGGAAGCAATCATAGCCTCCATACGCTCCCGTGAGGCGGGATATACGCACAAGCGTTCTGTTCTCACCATAGATACCTCTCAGATTGAACCAAACTGGTTTTTTTCGCAAGAGCCGGCGCCCCGCCCAGGATGCGCCGGCTCCTGTTTTAATTCGCCATTCGATTTAGAAGATCTGACCCGGGAGTCTCAGCTTCTCTTTATGGGGAAACGATTTGTCGAATTCCTCCACATCCGAATCGTCCACGTAGTAGCCCTGCGGCGTCTGGTATACGCCAGTGACGTCGTTTAGGTATCCCGGAATCAGTTCCTTACCGAGAAAGAACGAGTCGTCTGCGTCCTCCGGCAGGTCATGATAGCGAATACCAAACTCACGAGCATAGGTAAAGCCGCACTTTCCATAGAAGCCGATATTGCCCTCGAACAGAACAGCGCCGTAGCCGAGTCCGGTCGCTTTCTCCAAGGAGTAATCGAGCAACGCCTTACCATAACCCTTGCGCTTGAGCTCTGGCGTAATACCAATTGGCCCCATCGTCAGGATAGGGATTACCCTGCCGTCATCCGCTTCGATGATCGTCTTCATGAACATATTCTGCCCGATCAGCTTGCCATCTTGCTCCATGACGAAATCCAGTTCCCTGATGAAAGCGGGATCTTTTCGAAGCACATGGATCACATAATGCTCACTGCATCCGGGACGGTACACGTTCCAGAACGATTCTCTGACGAGATTTTCAACTCCTCTGTTGTCTTCGGTTCTTTCTAAACGAATGATGTAGTCATTTGCATTCATTGTTTTTTCTCCTGAACATTGTTGACTGTCAATTGTCTTTCAGCGGGATGTTTGTCTGATTGTCTGCAAACCTCCCAGTCAGCCGACAATCTCCGGCGATACGAAAAAGGAGCGACGACGTAGACGAGTTAAAGTTATGGACGAAAAGCTTTGTCGTCCACGAGTTATACAGCGTCGCGGCGTGGCAATCTTGCGTACGATACACGTTGTTTAGACAGAGGGCGAATTCGTACATGAGTCGTACGCAATTCGCAATGTCACGCGGTATCAAATTTAACGAGCGCGCAGAACCAACGGCAGAATCTCTGTTGGACGCATTTCACTACCGAACGAACGCGCTATATCGAGCAAATCTGTTCTATAAGAAGCAATAGGGCGGTTGGTTCGTCTTATCCGCAGCCCAAGACCTGCGGCTGGACGTTCTGCGGGCAGAGACGCGGGCTACGCCCGCGCGTAAAAAAACGCAGAGCGTTCGTGACGGCATTTCGTGAAAGTCGAGCTGGACATGGTTTTATCTCTCAGTAAAATCATGTCCAGAGGCGAGCTCCGAGGAATAATTAAAACGTTCTGGGATAATTAAAAGGTGTGAAACGTTAAAATACATGTGGTTCAGTTCACCCCGTATAAGCATCCTCAGCGGTGTTCTTGAAGTTCTGTTTCGCCAGCCACTCGCGCTCCTCGTCATTCTCTGGGATATCGACGCGCTCAATCTTGAAGACGACCGGTCTGGTACCGTCGTTGCAGCAGGCGATCATCATGCGGTCGTCGTTGGTCCAGCCCTTCATAATGGAACCGCCCTGTAGCGCTGTGTAAACATACCGACTCACGGCGTCCCATGCTTCCCCGCAGAACTTGCCATTCATCAAATGATAGAAATCATCCTGCTGCGGCGTGCGTTTAAGCAGGAATGTATCGCCAGGTTTGAAGAACGGGCACGGTCCAGACTTGGGGTCGGCCAAATACTGCTCCTGAAGCTCTGAAAAGAGCTTCGTTTCCAGTACGGTTATTTTGCATTCGTACTGCATTAAGAGTCTCCTCGATCAGTATTTCTCGTAATGTACATTCTCGACGTGCAGGTCAGCGTCGGCGTAAGGCTTCTTTATTTCGCCCTTCTCGCCAATGGCCACAAGGTTCAGAACCGTATAACCATCAGGCGCTTCAAGCAGGGATCTGATCTCCTGGTCAGAGGTTCCACGCTGTCCCATACGATTCCTGATATGAACCCAGCAGGCTCCAAGACCGTACTGCTCTACCGCAAGAAGAATATAAGCTGACGCAATGGCGCCATCCTCGATCCAGAATTCAGCCTGACGTTTGTCCGACGTCTTGACCATGACGACAATTACGGCGTCTGCGCCGTCGATCTGAGAGCCGCCCATCTGCTTGCAGGCTCCGAGCTTCCGTATCATACCTTTGTCACGTACCACTACAAATTCCACCGGCTTATGCCCGAAGGACGTCGGCGCGGTCAGCGCTACCTTCATGATCTCACTGATGATCTCCTCGTCGATATGCTTGCTCCCGTAGCGGCGAACAGAGCGCCGCGTTCTGGCCAGTTCATATAGATCGTTTTTCATCTTCATTTCCCTCTGCTACCATGTCCATCTTCTCGATCAGGTCAGGAAGCCCCTTGTAGCGCTAAGCCCTTGTAATGGCGCCACGTTCCAGAAACATATCGAGCGTCTCCTTCTGGCGGAGAAACAGTAGCCTGTTCTTTTCCTCATAAGTGAGTGAGAACCATCCCTTGTTTTCGACGTCCACATCAACGTTACTATACTTCCTCAATCGCCATCGAGCAGATCATCATAGAACGTCATTTTCTCAATGCAGTACGTGCGGTTCTCCCATTCCTTTTTCAGCTTCTTATAGGTTTTCTCATCGACCTCAATAGAACGCGTTTCCGTTATCGTCTTCTTGACGCCAAGGTAGCCGCGCTTCTCGACAGGCGCCTTCGCCGTGATTTTGTGTTACATACCAATGGCTCTAAATACCTGACGGCTTTTCCAGAGGTCTTGGCACACTCAATGTCTGACCGGGCGCAGAAACAGACATAACCGCCACGCGTTGCTGGGGTCCTTTCATTCTTACGACCTCTCTACTTCCCGGACAGACGCTAACGGCGCCGAATGCTGTTTTTTCAGCGAATGATACAGATCGACAAGTCGCGCACAATAGAAACTGTTGCATAACTCACCCTGTCAAAGCTGAATTTCCATTTAACGCTTGAGTGGGAGTTACGAAACGGCTTTCAGTCTTCGTACTCGTCAAATTCGGTCTTCGGAAGAGGGAAGATCTTACATAAGACGACGCCGCCGAAATAGAGGCACGCCAAGCACGAGAGCATACACGCGAGACTCCATGGGTCTGGCGGAGTGATAAACATTGCAATCACGGCAATTGAGAAGATCGCAATGCGCCATTTCTCCATATAAAGTTCAACGGTAAAGATACGCAGGCGTTCCAAAACGAACATAACCAGAGGCAACTGGAAGGCGGCGCCGAAAGTGACCGGAACAATCAGCGCAAAATTCAACCATTCGCTAATACGCGTGTCGGGTTCAATATTCATACCGGAGTTGAACCGGAAGAGGAACTGGAGCATGAACTGAAAGACCACAAAGAACGCCATCGCAAAACCAAAAAGAAACAGCGACACGCTCAAAGGAAGAAAGCGATACACGTATTTCTTTTCGTTCGGATAAAGTCCTGCGCCGACGAAACGCCAGAAAAAGTAAAAAACGCCTGGACTGCCGAGAACTACGCCAAGAAACAGAGCCGTCTTCAGAAAGATCATAAAGGACTCTTGAACCGAAAGAGCGCGAGTGCGAGAGCGCATGTCGTCTTTCGCCTTCTCCCAAAGAAGAATCAGCGTCGGTTCGCCGTCGTCGCCGGTATGCAGACTCGTCTGTCGAATCGCCTCGTCCTTATAGGCGCCAAAGTTGTCGACCAAATTCAATTTAGCGCGACGTATCCGCTCCTCTTCCGGAAGGGACGTCGTTGCGGTCACGGGAACGCCCGTGCCACGAAGCGTCTCAAGATCCTGAGGAAGAATATAATAAGGATGCGCCGTCATATTAAGCCGCGCCGGAGCGGTCGAAATATTCTCGTCGTAACCGAGTTCGCGCAATTCCGCAATACGATGCTGAAGTTGCTCCTGAGACTGGAGAATATAGTACTTTTCAAGTGATTTCTTCAAAGGACGCTGGATATAATCCACCGACAACGTCGTCAGGGACGGATAAGGTCCCAGCGGAATCATTGAAACGACCAGCGCCACCGCCACGCTCATGAGCGCGCCAATGAGACACACGCGCAATTCGTCTAAATGTTCCAAAAAGGACATCGACGACTGATCAAATAAATCTTCGTCTTTTTTCGTTCGTGGCATATTCGGTTCTGTATATCGTCAAAAGTCGCGACGCCGCCGACAAATAAGCGTGGCGTCCGACGTGCTGGGCTGATGGATTTTGAGATCGGAACCTGTTGATTAATCGATACAAACTTCCGAATCTTTCTATCTTTACAGTATAATACAAACCTCCACGCTGACAAGGCGCTTTTATAGTCGACCGCTAAAAAGCCACATGTTGTAATTCTTATTATCCATATTTTTAGAACGATCGACACAGACATATCGTCAAAGGCATGACAGAAATCAGACCATGAGCTCAACTCGCTACACAGCTTCAGCGAAGCATAGCGCGTTAAAAACAGCACGAGCGCTCTGCGACGTATATTTACGACGCAAGACGCTCGTAGAGTCATCGCGACAAGAAAGAAGCGATAGGTTACGCGAAGGGGACGGATCAATGCCCGCAACAGCAATTTCCGCCACAACCGCAGGAATGTCGGGGCTGACCGCAGGGGGTATCGGCGCTCGCGCCGTTCACGTGGGGGGAAGAAGGCGCGCTCATACGTTTGCGAACGCTAGGCGAATTACAGTCCGGACAAGTTGGTTCTTCACTACCGCGAACGAGCGCTTCAAAGTCGGCGCCACAGGCGTCGCATTTATATTCGTAGATTGGCATGGCATTACATAGAGAATTTCGAGGCGACTATGCGTCAGAGCACGCGGCTGGTCGTCTCAACACGCGCGCCGTCTTTGCGCCATTGTACCGCTAGCGTACGGTTCGTCAACGGGCGTCGCGACGTTGTGAGGCGCAGACCTGACCGGCGCATAGACGCAAGGCATAAAAAAACGCCGAACCGTGTGAAACAGTTCGGCGCAATTTATTTGCTCACGAATAGAGCCGAGTCGCAGTTAAGCTCAACGATATTGGCTCTGCTGACGGAACAGCGGGGAGAACGGACCATTTTTGGAGCCGTCGTTGAAGTCGACCCACCAGTAGCCGTCGTGCCATTGCATAGTGACCTTACGCCATCCGAGCGGAACTTCCGGGTAAGGATAGAACGGACCGACATAGGGGAACGCGTCGGCGGCATAGTTCTTGGGATAGGTCACTTGAGAGTAGTTCGGGTAATCCGCGTAGCTAGGCCAAGCGTAGTTGGGGAGATTCGGCTGACCATTTTGCGTCGCGGGGGTGTAAGCGCCTTGAGGAGCAAAGAAATCGCTGGGCGAGCGAGTCGCGGGCGCGGCATAACCATCGGCGGGAACGCCAAGCGGAGCGCCGGGATAGGTCGTGATCGTTTGACCAACTTCGTTAGCGACAGGAGCGGCGCCGTAGACAACCGGAGCGGCGTCGGCTACCGGAGCGGCGGCTTCAGCGGCGACCACAGGGGCTTCAGCGACGGGCGCGGGCGATAGCGCCTGAACCGGACGAATCGCGCGAATGCGTTCGCCAAAAGGTTCGCCGTATTGAGGAGCCGCTTGAGCGGGAGCGAAAGTCGCGGCGTTCGGCGAGATCGTCATGGTTTCAGAGACGGTGCGAACTTTCGGAATGCGACGCACAAAGTTCGCGATCGCGTCACGATCGGCTTCCGAAGCGACTTCGCCGCGCAGGCGAACTTTACCCTCTTGGTACGCAACTTCGATATTATATTGCGGGTACTGTTGCGTCAAGCGTTGCGCAATTCTATTAGCTTCCTCTTGATTACCGGCCTGAACGCTCGGTACGCCGAGAGCGATAAGTAAGCCGAAACAAATCGGTACGAACAAACGTCGCATGCCTTTTCCTCCTGCCAAGATCCTGGATTGATCGCATTACATTACGCGCGTACTTCGTGCGCCAGCGCTCGGTTATGCGTTGTACGTATCGTTCGCGTCCTGCGTTTCGATACGACTGACCTAAACGTCAACGTTACTTCAACGCGTCGCGATCAATTCACGTTTGTTGAATCTCGGGTATTCGTGTGGTTTGGTTATAAATTGGTTTTCATTTATTCCGCGCGCGATTCGAAAAGACGAAAATCACGCGAATCGAACTGTGTAAAGAACGACGCGACGGTCGTCTCACGGCTGCGAAAGCGCTCCGCAACGCCTCAAAGGACATGCGCACAGCTAAAACCGGCGCGCAAAGCGTCAAAGAGTATTTTCCGCTGGTCTCTTTATCGTTGATTTTAACGTCTGAATTGAATCGAATTTGCTTTTTTTCCACTTTTGACAGAAAAAGTAAAACACGACCGTGTGAGCGCGCGGATATTTCAGATTGTAACGTGTTCAAATCAAGCCGACCACGCGCCACGACGCCCCCACGACGCGGCGCGCACGCGTTACATTCGACACGGTTTCTCTACCTTGCCAACTTGTCAACTACCTTTGACAATTCGGTTCATAGACGGTCGCGCGCGTACAGCAATTTGCCCCTCAAAAAAACGAAGCGCCGAGAAAAACGACGCTTCGTCATACCAGAAAGTCTATCATGCAAGAGGACAGCGTTACTTCCGCTTGCCCTCAAGCGACATATTGT
This sequence comes from Planctomycetia bacterium, assembly GCA_030537455.1. Taxonomy (GTDB): domain Bacteria; phylum Planctomycetota; class Planctomycetia; order Pirellulales; family Thermoguttaceae; genus RUG369. The sequence continues at coordinate 66,334 of JAUNMR010000019.1, forward strand.
GTCGAATAATATTCGCGCGCACAACGTAGGAGACCGCCACTTCCCAGCTGGGCAAGACGATTTCACTCGCGTCGCGCTTTACAGGTCGCTCTTGCGTCTGCGAATCGCTCGGCGTCGTTTCGACTGGCTCGGAATCGTCACGGCGACGCTCTTTACGCTCGCGCTTACGTTCCACACGCGCCGCCTGCTCTTCATCGGTCTGAACGGCTTCGCTCGGCTGTACAAACTCCTCTGCCTTCTTACGCGCGCGTTCATGCGCGTCGACCTTTTCCGCCTTCACCGGCTGGACGTCGGCGCCGACGGCGTCAAATTCATCGGCGTCCTGCTGGTCATCCTTGCGCGCGCGACGACGTTTCTTTTCAGGTTTTGTCTTTTTGGACGCGCTCTTAACGTCACTGTCGGCTTCGTCGAAAGAGGCAAAGCCAAGCTCCTCTTCGTCCTGTGGCCGGTCAAAGAACGACTCGACGTCGTCGACGCGCTTCTCTTGCGCCGCCCTCTTCGGCTCTTCGATCGGCGACTTCTTAGAGTTACGCTTTTGCGTCGGCGCTTTCTCTTGCGCGTCGTCATCGGGCGCGACTTTACGTCCCCAGGAGATCTCGAGGGAATCGTCCAATTTCCAGAAGTCCTCGGGGTCGTCTTGCGCGGTCTCTTCGACCGGTTCTTCCAAGACTTCTAGTGGTTCGACACACTCTTGAACGACAGACTCTTGCGCAAGGTCGCAGACCTCTTCGACCACGACCTCTTCCGGCTCAACAGTCGCCTTCGCGGTTTCAGGTCGACGTCCCCAGGGGATATCCAAGGAATCGTCGATCTGCCAGAAGTCGTCCCAATCGGAACACGCGTGCGTCTCCTGTTCGGACGATTCAACCTGCGCCTCTTCGACCACGTCGTTTATCTCGACGTCAGTCTCATTGGCGTTATGGGCGTCCTCTTGCGCTAACGCTTGTGCCTCAACGGGCGCTTCTGCGAGCGCGTGCGACTCCTCTTCCACGGCGGTCGGCGCATTGAGCGCGCGCCCCCAGGAGACGTCGAGAGACTCGATATCGCCCCAGAAATCATCGGACGACGTCTCTTCGGCGGCAGGCGATTGCGTCGCGTCGGGTTCGGTCGTCAGTGGCGCGGCGTCGACGCTTTCTTCGCCAGCGACCTCTTCTAGTTTAGCGCTTAAAAGGTCGACAGCGACCTCCTCTTCGGGCGCGTGTAGCTCAACAAAGGGGGTCGGTTCGTAATGCAGTTCGGCGACGTCAGCGTCGGACGTGGCGACGACGTCGACCTTTTCCTCACTGGTATTGGGCGCCGTAGCTTCGGTCTCGTCTTGCGTCTGGAGCTTTTCCTTCGCCTTGGCTCTGCTCTTACGACGCATAGGCGCTTGCGTGATTTGCGTCACGATACCGGAGATAACGGAATCTTTCTCCGTGGCGGGAGCGCTGGCTCGGCGGCGACGCTTTGGTTTTTCCTCTGCTTCCTGCGCTTGGGCGGCTTGAGCGTTCGCGCTCGCTTCCAAACTGCTAAGGGTCGCCGCAGCCACAACGCTGGCCATTTTTTCGTCGTTTAACGACTCAAAGTTAGGGGTGCGTTCCAAGGCAAGGGAGATATCGCGCGTGTCATAGGAGCTACGCGCGCTCTTAACGGTCTTTTTGCGCGAACTAGACGATTTCTCGTTCTTATCGCTTGTTTTACGCGCGGAGGCGCGTGAAGACTTCGACGCCTTGGGCTTGGTTTCACCGGCGTCGTCAGTGGCGTGGAAGTCGTTATCGTGATTCATACTCGCTTGAGTGAGCTCTTGGAGTTCATCCCAGTCGCTCTGCTTTTTCTCTCTGGACATTGTGCGTCAAATTGTTTCGTTGTCGCGCTGGTATAAACGGAGTCAATAGACGTCCGGGACACGCGGATATATTCTGGCACGGCATGTCTGCGTTCTAAGCTCGGCAGATTGACGCCGTTTCATTGTCTGTGCGCTTGCGTCGTCGACTATTTACGACGAATCGTTGCGCGCCGGTCTAAGTCTGTCTTCATTGGCGCAACGCGCAAGGTTTAACCAAATTATTATAGTCCGGCGCGGCGCGCCTGTCAAGTTGTCTCACGTGATATTACAGAGGTTATATCACGCGATTCAACCTTTAATCCCAAAAGGCTTCCACCTGCGCGGAGGTGGAGTCTGACTTTGAACTTGCCACCGTCGACAAATCAGAATCAGACGCGTTGCGTTCCGGCGACGCGGGAACCAAATCGGATTCGTCGGAATCCTCCTGGGACGCGTCTTGCGCCGGCTCCGTTACGTTCCTGACGACAGCGCCGCCGCGTGTGCGTCGCGTGAATGGTCGTAAGATCGCGCTGAGCGTCGGTTGACCGACCGCAAGTAGACCAGCGCCGATTAAACCGACGGTCTTCCACTCCGTGAAGAAGAAGACGCTCGACCACAAAGCGACCAGTACGCTATAGGACGCAACGCGATATCGTCGTCGACTGCGAATATTCAGTAATTGCAAAATAATCGCGGTAGTCATGAGAATAAAGGCGGCGACCGCGTAATAGGAATTGGCGAAGTTAAACGGGTTAGGCGTCGCTTCGATTTGCACGCTATAGACCGCGGCGTCGCTGGCGCCGAAGAGTAGTAGCGCGGAATCGCTGGAGTGGAGCGTCCAAATCTTTTGAGGGGAGGCGTCGGCGCTAACGCTGTTCTTATCGGAACTGTCGCTGTCTAACTCGTGGTAAGCGTCCACGAATTTATGCGCGTCGGCATAAGAGTTCACATTCCACCCTTGCGAGGGGAAGTAGGAATCGAGTTTGGAAGAATCCAACGCGACTCCGTCGACTGTCGTGACGATCGCGCGAGACTGACGCTCGTCCAAAAGCTCGGGCGATCTATTCAGAATCGACGCCAAGCCCATTTCTGTGGCATAGGCGCGGCACACGTGAGCCCAACGTGTTTTTAATCGTGCGGAATCGTCGGCACGAGCGTCCGTCAGAAAGGAAAGATCGCTCTGGAGCGCCGACCACAACGCGCCAGCGGTTTCCACTTGCATACGCGCCATCGGAGCGCCCGACTCGGAATAAGCAAGGGGCTGACGTTCCAGGCGCGCGGTTTTCTCTGCATTGGCGAGCGCTAACTCGACATTCCAGCGCGTCTGCCACTGATTAGGATCGAACGACTCAAACGCGCAGATCCAAATTGTGTGCGTAAACTCCGCGTTTTCTAAGGTTGGGAAATCAAGATGAAATTCAAACCGCTGGCCGCCGCTAAAGATCTTACGTTTAGGCTGTGCGATCGTATCGGTCATCTGAAAAGTAACCAGTAGTCTTTTCGTATAAGGGGTATCGTCTAAATCGATATACCAACGCTGTTGCGCTTGGGGATGTTGATCCTCCTGACCGTCCTGATCCATTTCAATAATACGCTCGACCAGACGGCGTACGCCATTGACCTGGGCCTCGAGGATCGTGCAGTTATTGGGCGCAACTAAGACGCAGTCGTCACGAGAGTTCGGCTGAATGATAAACAGGGCGGCGCCAAAAATTTCGCGCTGTTCGTTCAGAAAGAAGGAATAGTGCGCCAAGGACGCCTTGAGCGCGTCCTCTTGATTGGCAAGGGTCGCGTAAGAATCTTCGTTACGTTCGTAGAAGGAAAAAAGGAGTCCTTCGAGGTTCTGTGCGATCGTCGCCGGTCGCGGCGTCTCAAGGGTTGTCGCGCGAGTGACGGTTCCCCCGGCAGAGGCCATAGCGCGTGAACCTCGATTCAAATCGCGCAATTCCTCGCGTGCGTCGGAGTCTTCCACGCGCTTCATATTGACGCGCCACAGAATCGGATTGTCGCGACGACTATTGGCCAACGCCACGACAGAACGAACGCCCGAAATATCGGCGCGCTCATTGGGCGAGAGTAGTTTGAATCGCGGTAAACGCACGGTCGACGGTTCGTTACGGAAGGAACCGGTAAACAGCAGCGAAATCGCGTCGTCGTCGCCCAAAGAGGCGGCGTGTGATTTAGGTTCAAAGGTCAGAACCTTCATTCCAGCAGCGTCGCTCCGCTCGGTCATAACAAAGGGCGAGTTCGACTCTAACGGGTCGATCGCAAAGGCGTCGTCCGCGAGTATGGAGAGGTTGTCCAGTCGACCGTTGCGTACGTGCACGTCGAGCTGATAGGCGACTTTCCAAGTATATTTCCAAGTGGACGCGCGCTCGGCTTGGATCGGATACAAGGCGATGCGTTCGAGACCGTCGATCTTAGGAGCATTGACGCGCAAGAACGCGGCTGGCAGCGTCTGTGCGGTCTGGTTACTCTCTTGTTGTTCCTCTTCCCTCTCGGGTCGTTCGCCGACCGATTTCCAGGGGATCTGCTCGCGAGTGACTTCGGCGTCGCCTTGCGTCTCTTGGTTCTGCTGTGCGATAACTTCTTCAGAAACTTCTTCAGAATCGCCGACTTGCGACTGTTCGTTGTGCTCCTCGTCAACCTGATACTGATTGAAAAGATAGCACGAGTCGGTTTTAAAGGGCGCAAAACGCTCGGC
>JAUNMR010000001.1:0-64678 GCA_030537455.1 Planctomycetia bacterium
AAGACTATCGTACCGGCGGCGTGGGCGACTGGCAGGTTCCTAAAGACGTAGTCGTGCCGTAAATATATTCGGAACTTCATATTAGAAGCGGTTTCATAACTCCTCGTGCCAGTTAGAATATTCCAGTTCCATATATTACGCGAATATTGGAACGATTCTTTCGACCTTCGGAGGAATCGTTATGAAGAAGCGTACGTATGTAACAGGAAGCGAGCCAACTGCTGAACAATGGTTGAAAATATTGCGTTTTTTTACGACTCGGGCTCCGACCGCGTCGCCTCGCCCGCTGGACGGGGCAAGCCGGAGGCTTTAGCCTCCGGATAAACTGACCAACCCGCGCGATGGCTTCTTATAGAAAAGTTTTATTCGATATTGCTCGTTCGTTTTGTAGTGGAAAGCGTCGCGCAAAGAGTCCACTGTCGGTTCGCCGCATTTGTCAAATTCGACGCCACGCAACTTTGCGAATTGCGTACGACTCATGTACGAATTGGAACCCTGCCTAAACAACGCGTATCGTGCGCGATTGCGCCACGCGACGCGACGTCCTCTTTTGAGAGATTGCTTGGGTTCTGGAAAAAAAACGCGAAAATATCGCCCCTTGTTCATCTATTAGCTCTGTTTCTGTTACGTACGCTTCTTCATAATAGATTCCTCCGTAGGTCGAGGGAAACATACAAAAATCGCGTATTATATGAAACTGGAGTATTCGAAATGGCAAGAGGCGTCATGAAACTGCGACGAACAATCCTGTTCCTAAAGTCCAAAATCAAAACGGCAACTGATAGAGTTTACTCTGTCTCAGTTGCCGTTTTTAATTTATTGAAGCGTTATGGGCGCTTACTGACGCCAAGGATCGTTATTGCAATTCAGCGATACTTTATGTCTTCTTCCTTGTCGAATACCAACCCGAAGGGCAGTGAATGTGGGTATTTCAGAAAAATTCATTTGAAGTCCGAAATGTCCAGTTTCCATGACGTGAAACAGGGAGTCGCCATGTTTCATGGTAATGTTACCCATTCAAAAGCGCGACTTAGCAATGATTGCATATCAGTTCATACCGACTTTTTCCAAGAAACCATCGCCTTGCCCAGATCAATGGCTCTGGTACATTCATCTGGAAAGACCGCCTCGTGTCTTTCTTTCTTGCTCTGTGCGTCAAAGACCGACCACGGCCAGTCCGTTTTGTCGTAGTCTCTTATCTGGAGCGTGTTGCCGCTCACAAGGACACGCGTCGGACCGACATAGGTACTGAGCGTTTTTTTGTAAAAACGCAGGAGTCTTCTGTAATAGGTATCCGGCGCATTGCTGGTCATAATGAGCAAAACGGGAATGACATTCAGATTACAACAGGGCGTCTCGGCATTGTAAGTCAGATTCTGGAAAATCAACCGTTCATACAGCGCACGGAAAGACGCGGTCATCTCCGACAGATAATTAGGGGAGCCGATGATTAGACCGTCGCTTTCACGGATCGCGTCGAGCACGGGCGTGAGACCGTCGCGGTAAATGCAATGTCCTTTGTTCTTTTCCTTTTTGCACCCGAAGCATGAAATACAGCCCGTGTATCGTTCAAGACGGAAAAGGTCAAAACGCTCAATGACCGCGCCTGCCGATTCCGCCCCTTGACTCGCACAAGATACCAACGTTTCGGTGTTCCAGCCCTTTCTCGGACCGGCATTGACCACTACAATCTTCTTGTTCAATGCTTCAATTCCTTGTTATTACGTTGTTTGTGATTATCTCCTACTAGGAGATTTTGCCATTGTGAAATTGAACGAACATGTTCATCGTTGTAAGTGTAGCGGCAGACGGACATTTATACAATAGTATTTTTTTGTTGTTAGCGCTTGAAGACGCCCGTTACGTCCTTTGACACATTGATATTATCCCACAGCTACGACCTTCTCACAGACGTCACAATGACTTCAGGAGACTGCGTAAAGGTCGCCTTAGCACAAAGCGCTAAGCTTACTTCTGCAATTGTTCGAGTAGACCTTTCGCAATATCGCCCAAGGTTACGGGGGGGCGCCTAGAGATTGCCAAGATGCTGGGATGACGATCAATTGTATTCGACTGTCACGTGCGTGGCGGAATTGTGTCAGAAGGTAATGGCGCATTTCGTCTATTCGAAGTCGTCTGGCTATCGGCGATTGATTCGTCAGGTCAAATGGTGTAGATTCGATTTGATTCTAGTTGAACTTGTTGAGAGAAGGATGCTAGGAGTTCATTGAACTCATTTGTATTTCGATAGGTTAGGTTCTTGCAAGGGGACGGCAAAAGCGGCGATTGTAAATCGCTATAAAGTTCCCATGACACAAAGGCATAGAGCGCTTTGGGCGAGATGGTCGTACAGAATTGCACGATCTCCTCGTCTGTGCAACCTATGTTGAAGCAAGTATACAAAATGAGATAGTATTATGTTCAAGAGAGCTGGCAAATCTGGTTTCATGTGTCGTACAAAACCGGGTTGCCTCTTAGTACTGCCTGTTCACAAGCGTTTCGAATAAGCGTGTCCCGACGTTTTTACACCTCGATGCTTTAACATGGCGATAATTACTATAATAAAGCGCTAAGGAGTGAAGTAAACTAGCGATCTGACGTTAAACGAAATAAAAGAGGAGCTAACTGACCAAGCAAAACCAGTTAGCTCTTATTCGATGGACGAGTTTCAAGTCACAGATTTGTTATTCCGTGAGGAGCTTGCCTTGTCACAGGTTGTTAAATACCAAGTCTTCCGGCTACGGCGGGTCATTCCCATTCAATTGTGCCGGTCGGTTTGGGAGTGAGGTCGTAGAGCACGCGATTAACGCCGGGTACTTCCGTGGTAATACGCGCGGTGATCTTCTGCAGGAGAGCAAAGGGGACGTCTTCGACGGTTGCTGTCATAGCGTCTTTGGTATTGACCGCACGAATGATTACCGGCCAGTCGTAACTGCGTTTGCCGTCGCGAACGCCGGTCGATTTGAAGTCCGGAATGACCGTAAAATACTGCCAGACCTTGCCTTCCAGACCATTAGCGGCGAATTCTTCACGAAGGATGGCGTCCGATTCGCGCAACGCTTCCAGACGCGCGCGCGTAATTGCGCCAAGGCAGCGAACGCCAAGACCAGGACCCGGGAAAGGCTGGCGATAGACCATACTGTCGGGAAGACCAAGCGCTGTGCCGACCACGCGAACCTCGTCTTTAAAGAGGAATTTCAGCGGCTCAACCAGTTCGAAGTTCAGGTCTTCGGGAAGACCGCCGACGTTGTGGTGCGCCTTGACAGGACCACTCTCCAAAATATCGGGGTAGATCGTGCCCTGAGCGAGGAATTGAACGTCGTCGAGTTTGCGCGCTTCTTCTTCAAAGACGCGAATGAATTCTGCGCCGATGACCTTACGCTTTTGTTCAGGATCCGAGACGTTCTCTAATTTTTGGAGAAAACGTTCCACCGCGTCGACGTAGACCAAATTGGCGTTCATTTGGTTCTGAAAGACTTCAACGACCTGTTCCGGTTCGCCTTTGCGAAGAAGACCATGGTTGACGTGTACGCACGTTAGCTGTTTACCGATCGCACGAATTAGTAACGCAGCGACAACGGAGGAGTCAACGCCGCCGGAGAGCGCAAGGAGCGCCTTCTTATTGCCGATCTGCTGGCGGAGCGCGTCTAACTGTTCGTCAATAAAGGCGTTGGCAAGTTCCGGAGTGGCGATGCGCGCCATGGATTCAGGACGTACATTATTTGACATAAACGTTTGTTCCTATTGAGAAGGCGTGTGCGACTAACAGAAGCAAACGCTACACGCTAGCGAGAACACGCGAGTTACGGAGTGGGCAAAACGCCGGATGAGTAGTCGTTCAAAGGGAACGAAAACAATGTCTCATTCTACGTCAAAAAGAAAAGATGACAAGACGCCGACTGTATAGTCTGTGTGGAACGCAGCGCATAAAAGGGGGAGGCGTCTCGTCTTGTTAGACCCGTGGCGACATTGTAAGCGCTTTGGGCGCGCCAGTTGCGCCTTGACTGCCAGACTCTGCTTCCACGCATTCTGCGCTATCGTCTGTTACGCCAGGACAAGCGACAACGCAACGACCACATCCTGCGCACTGGTCGGAGTTGATCGTCGGCAGATAGGCGTATTCCTCATCCGACCAGATAAAGTCGATCGCATCATAGGGACACTCATGCCGACAAATATGGCATTCCTGCTGATAATAGATTTTACATTTCTCGAGGTCAAATACCGCTAGCGCGATCGGACGCTGTGCTTTTTCAATCGGCGTCATAGGCATGAGCGCGCCGGTCGGACAAACTTCTCCACAGGCGCTACAATCCTTTTCACAGTATCCTAAGCCTCGATCGTAGGAAAGATACGGCGCGCCGTTGAGACTAGCGTCCTCCAGCAGTGTGAGAGCGTTTGAAGGAGACGCGTTGGCGTCGGAGTCTGGCTTTGATTTACTAAGATTAACAAGGTCAAGAATTTGCGTTGGGCAAGTGCGCACGCACAATCCGCAGTGGGCGCAACGTGCAAGGAAATCTTCGACTGGTCGTTTGCTCGGAGGAAGAAAGATTCGAAGCGCAGCGCCTTTGGCGCGAGACAAAAACGTCGCGCCAAAAAGGGACGTTAAAACCGTTGCGCCTAAGATATTTAGAAAGGCACGACGTTTATGGAGTTGTTCCGTCGCCACGTGTGAGTTATCAGGGGAGGGACGACGTAAAGCACGACGACACAACCGCCAAGGGATATAAAGAATCTCCTGTAGCGTTCCGCATGGACAAAGGCTAAACCGCCAAAAGTAGGGCCAGACCAGACAGCAGAGCGCTAGCGCCGTGGGGGCGATTGCTAGAATTTTTTTGGTCTTAATGAGCAGAAAAACGCGCGCGGTCATACTCATGGGGTCAAAGACAACGGGCGAGAATGTTTCGCCAAAGAGCGCTATCGTTGCGTTATGTGACGCAAAGAGGGAGGCGAGCGTCGCGAGAGTCCATAGGATCAGGAAGAACCAGAAGAAAAATCGGCGCGTTGTGCCGTTCAAGACCCAACCGAAGCGTAGAAAACGACTTCGGCCCGGCATAACCCGACGGCGTGCCAATGCATAGACGTCCACGCACGCTCCGATCGGACAGACGCGTCGACAGAAGAAACGTCGGTTAAAACAGCACAGCGCAAGAATTGCAAAGGACAAGAACGCACCGTATCGCCCCAGTGCGTCGACGCCGAACGTCTCAGGAGGCGTCGCGTCATTCGTCGCCTTTGGTTCGTTATCCTCTTGTCCTTGTGGCGTCGCGGTGGAAAGCGCAGTCGTTGTGTCAGAGGGCGACGTACTGGGGACGGACTCTGTCGCCCTCTCCACGGGCAAAGTCTCGTCTGTCATTCCGGAGAAAAGAGAATTCACGAAAAGTAGCGGACTGAGCCGACACACGCCGCGAGCCAGTGGCACACAGGGGGACGTCACGCCGACAAGCACGGCGAACACGACAATCACACGCAAGAGCGCTGAAACGACTTTCAAGGAAGCGCGCGTAGGCATAACGAACCTGCGGAATATTTACAACTACCCTCGGGGCGAGAATTTAGACACGAGGAAGGCGGGTAAAAAAACGGAAGGCGTTTCGTAAAAGCCTGGCTGTTAGAAGCACGTAAGACTTTTGGCGGAAACGACTCCCGATACTATTATTAAAACGATTCGTGTCGAGTTGACACGTGAGACGCGATTTAAACTAACCAAGGTAAGCGTTTTGCGAAAGGAGCAGTTCGCGAACCTTAGGGATAGAGACTTTGCGAGCGGTGACGTCGTCCTGAACAGCGACGGCGGCGGCAACGCCAGCGGCGTGACCACTGACCCAGCAGTTGGGAATCACACGAATTGCGTCGGACATGAGAGGTTCGCCGGAGATCGAACGACCGGCTGTAATGATATTCTCCACATTGCGAGGCAATAGCGAGCCGTAGGGAATCTGCCAGCCGCGATGATCGCCGTGCCATGCGCCGCCGATACCTACGCAATCGTCGTACTTATGACCATTGATCGCGCGTTCGTACGTGAGTGTTTCAACCCCTTCGATAACGCGAGTGATACGCACGCCGATTTGAGGAGCCGTCTCCATGAGGAAGACCTTATCGTAACCGGGCGTATTACGAACTTCGTTGTATTGCTTCCAGATCTGCTTGCGATGCGCAAGTTCAAGACGTGAAAGGGTTTTGACGTCGACCCCGTCGAGGGACGGTCCGGCCATATTGACCCAATTCACGCCGGGAACAGGCGTTAGGTCGCCGAGGTAGCGCGGGCGTTTAGCGCCTTCCTCAGGTTCAACGCGATCCAAGTTGCCAAGACGATAGGGCAAACCGATATCGTACATACGTTGCGTATGTGACGCGCCAGCGGGTACGAAGACGTCACCGTCACCGGTTGTGTCGATAACTTGTTTCGCGAGAATCGCTTGCGGTCCGAGTTTCGTCTGGATCACGGCGCCGCAAACCACTGGATTTCCTGTTTCCGAATCGCGTTCGTCGCTGAGAATCGCGTCGCAGCACCAGGAGTGGAGGAAGCATTCGATATTGGCTTCGGTGATCATTTCAACGAGAAGGTATTTATAGACTTCTGCGTCGAGCGTCGGGTTACGACCGAAGTTACGATTAACGATACCATTGGGCATTGATTCGAGGCGTTTCATCATTTCCTCGCCAATACCCTGAGTCGCCTGGATTTTTTCGTTGTTTTCCTTGATCCAGTGACCAAGGATGTGAACGACCAGACCGCCGGTGGCCAGACCGCCGAAATGACCATAACGTTCCACGAGAGTAACACGCACGCCCAAACGAGCCGCGGCAATTGCGGCGCAACAGCCCGCCGGTCCGGCGCCTACCACAAGAACGTCGGTTTCACTGATTTCAGGAAGCACGACGCTAGGTCGAACCACTTGACCGTCGCTATTACGAGTACAAGGCGTCGCCTGAGAGCCGTCTAAAAGGATTCCGGTGGTCTTGTCGTCTTTACGTACAAAGTCCGCGCGGGTTTCCGATGGAAGACTGCCTGCGGTCGCGGTGACAAAAAGACCTGCGCCAAGCGTCTTGAGAACCGCACGGCGACTAAGTTCGCTACGATACATAAGTTCCTCGTTCTCTTCTTATCTGTGTTTACTAGGTTAAACTTCGGCGAGGGGGGGAGATTAATGCATTTCCGCTTCGATTTTTTTGAGCGCCGGACGATAGAAATGAAAATGAACATTCGGGTGTTCGCCGAGCAGGGACATAGGCGTGGAAGAATCGCAAATCTTCTTGGCGACCATAAAGGCGGAAAGACGCATACCGAACGGATTGTCATGCATACCGGCCTGCCAGATACTGACCTTATCGGCTTTCCACGTTTCGATCGGTCCGACGGTGCAAGCCTGACTCGGAACATTGGCGACGTAACCGCCCCCACTGGTGCGCGCGTTCTGCAGAATCGTGATTGGGTGAAGATCGACCACCCGGGTGGCAAGTTTGCGGTATTCTTCGGGCGTGGGCGGGGCGTCTTTATAGGCGCCTTCACGTCGTACTGGGTCGTTAAAAGCCCAGTGTTTCGTATCGCCCTGACCGCCCTGCATGGTTGCGCAACGGATGGCGTCATAGGTGCGAGAATATTCCTCGAGGTCGCCAGAGGGGAAGTGAATATTTTCCAGGGGCATACGTAGTTCTGGCTTAATGCGGTCAAAGCACAAGCCAAAGTCTGCGCGAGCAAAGGAAAGGGGATGATCCATCGGTACGGGGCGACCGTCTTCGACCCATTCGTCCATACCCCAGAAGTGTGCGTGCTTAAGGTTGATATCAAGCGCATTGACGATACGCGCAACCAGTGGCAGTTGCTCGGTCGGACCGATCGGACCACAGATTCCAACGGGGTTATCCGCTGTGGAACTCTTCCACGCTTCGACGTATTCGAGCGCTTCCGCGAGGTAGAAGTCTTCCAAAGTGTCATAATAATGAATCTGAAAACCGGGACGAGACAGTTCCAGTAGCGTCTCGGCCGTGAGTTGCGCTGCGTCGGAAAGAATCTCCGCGTCGAGTGTTGTGTAATCCCACCACTCTGGGGCGATTTTACTTAAGGGTCTGGACATAACAGGGCTTTCGATTGAGTGTTAACCGATTGAACCGCTCCAGCGACAAATATGACTTTACGAAAAAACGTCGCCGGAGACCTGACTACCTTAATTATACTGTTCCAGTACGCGCGGCGCCACTCATTTTGAATCGGTTAAAAATTTTTTTAGGGCGTACGTACAACATTTTGCTCAAGATTGTGAAAAAGCTCCGACAGACTTTGCAACCGCTACGCATTATTGATAACGCCTGCTATCAAACAACTTAATGACACTCAGCAGAAGAGGCGAATCGAACTAGTTCAACAAAATGAAGAAGCGACAGAAACACGGCGCGGGCAACTTAAGACTTTCGGTAGAGACGCAAAGGGAACGACGTAAAAAGAAAAAAGTCACGAATAAGAGACGTAACGAACGTGACCAACCAGACTTACAATGCCGAGCGAGACCGTTATAAAAGCGTCGGTCGCTATGAACAAGGCATAAAAAATACACCCAATCCGATTCGAACGGATAACCTTCGGTTCCGTAGACCGATGCTCTATCCAATTGAGCTATGGGTGCAAAAGTAAAAAATGTAAATACACCCAATCCGATTCGAACGGATAACCTTCGGTTCCGTAGACCGATGCTCTATCCAATTGAGCTATGGGTGCATATATCGACGAACCAAACCGTCAATGTATTTAGAGATTAAAACATAAAATATGTAATTGGCAAGGGGGCATTGTAATATTTTGTGACTTTTCTTGAAAAAAGACCTTATTTCGTCGCCTTTCAAGCGACCTTATGGGAAAACAGACCAGAAGTATTATGCTCGATACGGGCAATAATCACGGTCAGTTTTCCCAAGAAAGAGCAAAAGGTCGACGCCTACTTTTGAGTGGAAGACAGCGCTCTAAGTCGTCCTGAAAGATTCTGGATAGAAGAGCCTTAGGCGTGTAATTCTGGTCGTTCAGAAGGGGAGGTCATAGGGACTGAACGTGGAAAATCCGAACTCCGGAAGCGCGTCAATCCTCGCCATATCCTCGGCGCTGATTTCGAAGTCAAAGACCAAGGTATTCGATTCGATACGATCCGCGTGAACCGATTTGGGCAACGGAAGAATATTATGTTGCAGAGCCCAGCGAATGCAAAGTTGCGCAACGCTTTTCCCGTATTTCCCCGCTATTGCCACGAGGCGTTCGTCTGTAAGCACGCGACCGCAACCCAACGGACTCCACGCTTCTACCTGGATATTATGCTCTTGGCAGAATTTTACCGTGTCAAATTGAGGATAGCCCGGGTGGAATTCGATCTGGTCGATTGCTGGAGGAACGTTCGCGACGGCCAAAATCTGCTCAAGGTGAGGCACGAGGAAGTTGCTCAGACCGATAGAACGCACAAGACCGTCCTTTTGCAATTTTTCAAACGCTTTCCACGTTGCCTGGTTCACGCTTACCGGGTCGTCGTAAATCCGATTATTAGCGGGCCAGTGGATCAGATAAAGGTCGACATATTCAACCCCGAGGCGTTCCAAAGACAGTTGCGCCGCCTTGAGTGTGGTTTCATAACCGCGATCGGCGTTCCAAAGTTTCGTCGTCAGAAAAATTTCAGAACGTTCCAGACCGGACTGTGCCAAAGCTTGACCGACGCCGGTTTCATTTTCGTAAGCCGACGCGGTGTCAACGTGTCGGTAACCACACGACAGGGCGTGTTTAACCGAGGAGACGACGACCTCGCCTTCGGGGGTTTGCCAAGTGCCAAAGCCTACGCAAGGAATGCGCGCGCCGTCGTTAAGCGTAAATACGTCAGTGAGTTTTGTTAAGGCAGACATAAACGTTTGGGGTATCGCTACTTGAAAGAATTGACAATTGAAGATCCAACGTACAAAGAACGACTGAGCGATTCAGACGTCTAGTTGCGTCGGGGTTTATTATACAACGAGTACAGGCGGGAACACTGAAGCATGAAAAAAACGCACGATTCGAAATAGGGGGAAAAACGTTCGAATCGTGCGTGAACAGGGCTTGCTTAGTGTTGTATTAAATTAGCGACATATCACGGGGCGGCGTCAATTTCGGGCAAGGTGGCGTTCGAGTTGCCCATCGGGTCGCTACCGAGCGAAGAGGAGCCGGAGCCGTAGTTCGTCGAGTTGGAGCCGCTTTGAGACTGACCCGAGAGATTGTCGTTATAATAACGCGCCATACCAGGAACGCGCCAAATTCGAGCGACTCCGTCAGCATAACCGCCAACGACGTAGACGCCGTCGGAGGAAACGTCAACGCTGAACGCGGCGCTATCGGAGTTAAAGCGCGCAAGTTCAACGCCCTTGGCCTTGCCAGGCTCGCGAACCGGTTTACCCTTAGATTGCTGTCGACGACCAGGAACGCCCGCCATCGTAGGATCGTCCATCATATCGCCGCTACCCAAGGAACCACTCGCGTTACGATTGCTATTATTGCGGTTAGACGTCGATTTACCTTGGGCAGTCCAAAGGCGAATCGTACCGTCGTCGCTCGCAGTACAGATATACGAGCCCGCGAAAACTGCCTGACGAACCGCGCCGGTGTGTCCAACGAAGCGGCAAAGTTCTTCACCGGAGGAAGGATCCCACAGGCGCGCCGTCTTATCACGACTGGCCGTGAGAATGCGAGAGCCGTCTTCGGAGAAGCAAACCGAATAGATTTGGTCTTCGTGACCTTTAAAGGCCGCGACCTGACGTAGCAACGACAGGTTCCACAGACGAACGACGCCATCCGCGCCCGCTGAGGCCACGAAATTGCTATTGGGATCGAACGCAACGTCATAGACCGCGCCTTGGTGACCAACGTTATTGTCGGCGTTGAGACTTGTGGAATCATCAGCGTTCGGCAAAGGATCGAAACGTTCCGCCGTCAGCGCTCCCCAAAGGTAAATACGACCGTCGTTACATGCGCCCGCGACATATTCCCCAGAGGGCGTAACCGCGACTTTCCAAAGGCGGTCTTTAGCGCCGAGGTAAGCGCGGATATTCTTTTGGTTATTGATATTCCAAATGCGACCGATACCGTCGTAGCTGGACGTCAGAACGTAGCTAAAGTCGGGAGAGAAGATCGCGCTGGTAATCCCTTGCTTGTGTTCGTCTTTATAGGTTTTACGCACGCGTGCGGACGTCACAAACCATTCGGTGGTCTCTTGATTGTACTTGCCTTCGAGCAACCAGATCTTTGCGGTTTTATCGCCGCTACCGCTCAAAACGAAGTACTGACCGTAATCGTCTTCCATGAAGACAGTAGAGAGAATCGGCTCTTTCGGGTCGTGACCTTTATAGATATATTCCGGGCTATCGACCTCGATCGTTTCCCATTGGCGCGAAACGGTCTGCTGGGTTGCCACGCCGGAACCTGGAGCTTGTGCGCCATTGTCGTAGGCGTTGATTCCTTGGTCGGAAATACTCATACCCGACCCTTGAACGCCGCCGTTGCCACCGCGCATTGACGCCGCGCGATTATACACGCTCATAGCCGCAGGCGATTGCGCGCTCGTGTAAGGAGTGAACGCTAAAAGGACGGCAAGCGCTAAAAATAGCGACGCGCCGATTAAGGGTGTTCGACGAATATGCGAACCTAACGACATGGTCGAATTCTCCATGAGCTCGATACAAAACAACGCCCACGCGACCCGCTTTGACCTCGCGACGGCAAGCTACGACGCAAAATCAAACGCAAAAGCGGGGACGAAAAACTGCGCCTACTGAAATAGCGTTACGTGCTTATATCGCAAAAAACTGCAAAACAAGCGACGCTATACACTGGGCCGGAGCGTTGCCGAGATACCGCGACCAATACACGACCGTTATACTGCAAAACGACCACGCTCCACTGAAATTTTAAGCTCATTAAGGCAAATAGTCAAGTTTTTCGCGCGTTTTACTGGAAAATATGGCTCTTTTTTGGAGAAATAGACAGAATCAGCCGTTTGTAGCGGTTGTAGTGATTATCCAGGCGCGAATTTGCCAGAACGTTAGGCATATGCGCCCGATGCAATTTCAGAGCGTCTGATAAACTTGGCGAGCCGAACCAGTCGCTCGGGCGTCTCAAGACAGTGACAAGCCCATTATTGGTTATCGGCGGAATGAGAATAAGAACTTAGGCTTAGAACAGTCTTTCGCAAATTCACCCAAGCGTTAATATCGTTATAAAAGGAAAACTTTAATGATAAAAACAAGAAAAACGGTATAGACCGAAAAAAAGGGGCTTTTTTTTGAGCGCTCACAATCAATAATTAACGTGTAGGACAAGGTAGAAGCGTTATACGAAACGAACAACGTTTACGATCCTACCCCCTACGTCCTAGGCGGTATGCGCCAACCACGCTGGAACATGCAACGTCTGCGTAATGTTCCTTGTGGGCGGTACAGATCGCTTGAAAGACGCTCACTTCGCATTGAACAGAGCTTCTATTCCATCGTTTTGACAGTATAAGCGAACGTTCAGAAGAATCAAGCGGGGGGACGTCGATTTCCTTTTTTTACAGCGACGGCGTCGCCTTAACGATACTAATTGGCGGTTGGCGCGTAGCGTGGCTATAAAGGGAGTGGGAGTTTGCCATGGGTTTACTAGCAATACAATACAAGACGCTCAGCGACGCTCCGATTTTAATTGCGTTCAATCGCGAAGAGCGTTACACACGCAAGGCGTTGCCGCCACGGATTCAGTCGGGTCGTCCACGCGTTGTTTGTGGTATTGACCATTCTACCGGAGGAACCTGGGCGGGCGTGAATCAGCACGGTCTATTCGTCGCTGCGCTCAACGCACCCAAGCGCGCCGTGCCATATGATCCGCGCTCCAGGGGCATGTTGTGTAAGGATCTTTTGGCATGTGCAAACGCAAACGACGCTATTGAACGAGCCGAGAGCGAACTGCTCACCGGAGCCTATGCCGGCGTTAATTTCCTATGTGTCGACCAGAATTCCGGAGGAGCCGTCTACGGAGGCGATTCGGTGGACGTCGAACTACTTAAACCGGGTTTACACATGCTCTCCGCCAATCGCCTGGACGATCACGACGACCAGAGGCAGGAATATGTCAGAAGGCTGTTGACGCTTCATCGACTTGACTCTTCTGTCGCCTTTCTGGCGGCTGCAAGCGGCGCTTTCTCCAGAACGACCGACGTTACCGGTCGGCGTGGCGTGATTGTCTCGGAGTTGAACTTTGGGACGGTTTCCTCTATGCTCGTCTCGCTCACGGAGCGTTCACAAAAGTCTATTATGCAATATGCGAACGGCTCCCCGAACGAAGCGCCATACGACGATTACTCCGCTTTGCTACGACAAGTTCTTTCCACTGAGCGCGCCGCGCAAAAGAAGGCCAAGAATCAAGCGAGCGGCGAAAAAGAATCTGAACTGTCCGACGTCGATTCTCTGGACGTATAACAATGTGCAGACGCTTTGCGTATCGTATGACGCTAAATTAGACGCCGACCATTCGATGGTCAGGCGACAAATGAAACTTGCTTTATGAACGCCGAGAGCTCGCCTACGCTTGAGGCGTTTTTTCTTTGTGGCGCTGTAAAAATAGCTCTTGAATCTCCTTTGCGCCGTCGTTATGATAAAGCGCCTTTAATAAAAAGTTTTCATGGGCTGATTATGCGTTGACGCCCCATAGACGAGGTTTTTGCCATGAAACAAACTCGACGTGATTTTCTCAAACGCGGCGCCCTGACCTGTGCTTGCTGCGCGGGATGGACCGCTAATCGCATGTCTTCGAATTTTAATACCCTTTGCGCTCAGAGTCCTGCCGGTGAGCCGATCCGATTCTATCCCGACGGCGTACACAAGAGAATCGACGCTCCGCAGCGTGTCTTCCACGTGAGCGCCGCCGTGGAAATGTTC
This sequence comes from Planctomycetia bacterium, assembly GCA_030537455.1. Lineage (GTDB taxonomy): Bacteria > Planctomycetota > Planctomycetia > Pirellulales > Thermoguttaceae > RUG369. The sequence continues at coordinate 13,918 of JAUNMR010000001.1, forward strand.
GAAGAATGCCCCGATTTGCCCGATATTTGGAAAGAAGCCGGCATTACCGACGCATGGATTTGCACTTGGTTTTATGGATATTTCCCCTATCCCTGGGAAAAAATCGACTACTGGCTCAAGCGAATCATTCAGGCCGGTTTGCAGCCACACCTTATTAGCGTTCCGTTCTGTCACGGCGGCGGAGCCTTGGATCCGCGAACCGAGGGGTTCCCAAACTTACCGCCGGAACATTGGAAAATCGCTAAAAGATGGAACGGCTCTGAAAATTGGGGGTTCTCCTGGCACGAGCCTACCGATACCGAGGGCGCCGACGCCATTCGCACGCTGGTCAACCGTTACGGTTCATTTGATTACTTCCTCGACGACGACTTCCGATTCGCGTCCGCGCCCGGCGACATTGGAGGGTGCGTCTGTGAACAGTGTCGCGCTGACTTCTTTAAGACGAGCGAAATCAATCCCAATCGCTGGGACGAGCTAATGACCGATCTGCAAGATAATCGTGACACGGCGCTCAGACGCGCCTGGTGCGATTACTTCTGCGACAGACTTACATACTGTTTCCGTGCGTTCCAAAATGCTTCTGACCAAGTTGATCTTGGCATTATGGTCATGTACATGGGCTGCGAGCGCAATGGCATTAGACTCGACGACTATCGCGACGCGCTCTTTCGTGTTGGGGAAGGCGGGTTTAACGACGGATGGTACGATCCGATCGCCGCCAAAACGATTGAGCTCTTTAGTTCATTGTTACATCGCCGGTTTTGCGCGCCGGGTCGCGCCTTTAGTGAAACGACGGTCTTTCCCGCGGGGACGCTGTCGGTGGAGAATATGGCTAGTAAGCTCTCAGTCTCCACGCTCAGCGACGTACGAAATACCTGCTTTATGTCGGGATTGCGACCGATCGAACCGGAATTTTGGCCTGTTCTGAACAAACGTATGCAAAGCGAACGGCAGTTCCATGCCAAGCTTCTGAATCAAAAACCAAAGGGTCCTTTCAAGCATTATTATGGTTCAGCTGCGCGCTACTGCGCCGGTGAGAACGCTTACTCGCTATTCCTCGCGTGTGGCGTGCCGTTTGAAGTCTGTGATGAGTTGCCAAACGACGGGTACGTCTTCCTTGCCGACGCCGACGCCAACGCCGTTGAACGTGGCGCCGTGGAACCGACCGGCGCCAAACTCATCGCAAGATTCCAATCACAAGCCAATCGATTTACTGCTGTTGCCGAGCAGCTCGAAGCGCTCTTTGAATTTAGACGCGCCATTCTTCTGCAATTGCAGGAACAACAGATCCCATACGTCGAAGAGGAGATTCCAATCGTCCTGGCTTGGTATCCCGACGTCAACCTTGTCTACCTGTGGAATCTATCCAAAGAGGACAAGACCTTCCACTTGCGTTGTGGGGAAAAGCTTGTCGCGCTCAAGATCAAGGATCGTGATTCCTTACTGATCGATATGGCGCAATTAGCGTAATCTAATGACTTCGATTGTTATTTAGAATGCATAATGCGAGCCTGGGGCGAACTGTGAGTCGCTTCACGTACGATTAACTCGCGTCTTGAGGCTGACCTTTCAACGGCTGGAATCAGGACGCGAGTCTCTTTTGGCGGAAAGATTGAATTGTCATGTCGCCCTTATAGGGAGTCCCCCTCGATTTTGTCGCGAACTTCTGTTAAAATATCCTTTGCGTTCTCGTTGGCGGTATAAATCACGCCAAAGAACGTCGTGTCGAACGATAGCATAAGGCTGTTAACCTTTGCTATTACAATAGTTCGCTTGGATTCAGTTTTTAAGGAAGTTTACGTTATGGCGATTGATTTGTATGCGCTCTGTCCAGGAGGACGAGGTAAAAAGATCAACTACTGCTGTCCGGATCACGTCAAAGATCTTGAACAGATCGACAAAATGCTCGAGTCCGAGCAATACGCCGCTGGGCTGGCGTTTGTTGACAACCTCTTGAAGACAAACCCCGATTGTGCGTGTTTCACCGAAGCGAAGTGCCTATTTCAAAGAATGATCGGTCTGTGGGAAGACGCATGGCAAACCGCTAGCGACTTTGTAAAGAGAGAGCCCAATAATGTCGTCGCCTTGACGGAACTGGCGACCGCTTCCGCGCTTATTCAAAAGCCGCAAGAAGCCGTCAGCGCCTTGATTGACGCGGTCGAGAGCGTCGAAGGGGAGCAATTCCCAGTCGCTATTGTACAAGCCATGCTGACCGTTGGACTTGCCTTGTACGAACAAGGAAGATTGTACCCCGCGATTGCCATTGCCAAGCAGTTGCAGTCGTACGCGCCGCAAGATCAGGCCTCTAATGCGTTTCTCTACCGTTGTCTCGGGTCTGATTCCACACCCCTCATGTTAAGAGAGCAGGCCTTCGACCGATACGCGCCTGATGATTTTCCCGCTAAGCCCCAGTACGACCAAGCGGTCGACGCTCTGGCTAGAGGGAAGTGGAAGACTGGCAAGCAGCTTCTTGAGAGCATTCTCCAGTACGCCGACCTGTGGCCGAATCTCTACCGTAATTTGGGCGTCGTTGAACTGTGGTTCGTCAATAACCAAAAGGGTAGGGATTATCTACAAAAGTTCATCGAGTCCGAGAAAACCGCGTACGAAGACGCTGTGGACGTCTTGCAGGTTCTGCTACTCCTGGAGTCCCCCACATGGGACGACGTCCAAATGATGACCAAACGCGTCTATACCCTTGTCGACTTCGACCAGGCGCTCACACAATTCCTCAGCGCTAAAAATGTGATCGACAATAAGCGTATGCTCGCCGCCATGCAGGATGAAGAGACCCCGCCGAGAATGGCGTTCTCGATCCTTGATAAACCGCTATGCGAAAAGACGCAAGACCTGACCTTACAGGACGTCTCCAATCAGATCGGCGTGGCGTTCCTCTATGGCAAGCAGACCAAACGAGAAGCGCGCGCTGAGGCGTACGTTACCAACGAGCAGGTCGACGCCCTAGAAAAAGCGCTCCAGTCCATCCTGGGCGCCGTGCCGCCCCTTGAATCGGTTCAAGACATGGAAGACTTGGCCGTTACCTGGACGATTAACACCGCCACGCCAAAATTCCAATTCAAGTCCACTGCTAATATTACCAAGGAAAACGCCGACGCGCTATATGACGCCGCGTTTGACGATTTTGCGCAACGTTGGTTTGAGCACCCCTACCGTGTGCTTGGCAACGCGTCGCCCAAGTCGAAGTTGCAGGAACCGCGTGGCGCCGCGCAAGTCGACGCACTACTGCGCGTGGTCGTCGACCTCTTTAATCCTCCGCTAAACGAGACGCTCGACCAGAAGTTGAGAAAACTCGCCAATTTGCCCGCGCCACAAGTCGTGGAAACGCCCGAAAAGTTTGAGTCCAACGACGACGCGCTCGATTTCTTCCGCGCCATTCCCATTTGGCGTTGGGGAAGAGTGCAATTGCAAAAACTTCAGACCAGCGCCTTGGCTCAGGTCATTCAGATCGTCAACTTTGTTGCCCCGCGTTCCATCAAGGAAAAATACGCTAACGAACTGCTCAAACGTCCCGTGCAAGACGTTAGCTATGACGACCGTGCGATCGCCTATGGGATCATGATCGACGAAGCGATTCTCAAGCCCGACCTTGATCTGGCGCTCGAAAGAATCGCTGAAGCATCCGAATACGCCAATAGTCAGGGTAAGTCCGACGCGCAGTGGAATGTCATTGAGATCATGACGCGCTTCCGTCGGCAGGAATTTGACAAAGTGCGTCAATTGGCGCAGCATGTCTTTGCGAACCACCAGGACGACCAAAACGCCATTGCCACCTTACAACAGTTCTTTGCTCAACTCAATGCGCAAGCGCAGGCATATGCCCAAGCGGCGGAAGCCTATCGTCTGCAAAACGGCGGTTTAGGCGCGGCGAACCCGGGCGGCGCCGCCCAGGCGACTAACTTCGGCGCCGGTATAGAACTCGGCTCGCAGCCGTCTAACGGTCAGGGCAACAGTTCCGGTCTGTGGACGCCAGACTCCGACTCTGGTTCCACTTCCGGCGGCGGTTCCAAGCTATGGACCCCGGACTGAACGATAACAAAAAATAAATGACGACGCCGATTCCGCGACTAGGACTCCTATGAAAGACGCGGTATAATCTAGGGCGTCTTACTGGTTTCAGTTAGACAAGGTTAAAGGAATTTTCTTATTCTTTTAGCCTTGTTTTTTTCATACACGTAGCGCTCGTGCACTTGTATTGAACTTTGAAGACGAGGCGAAGTCCCAGACAAAAGCGACAGACTAGGGCGCTCGCCAACAGACAAGAACAAGCGGTATTATGAGAATTGGAGTCTACGGCGGGTCATTTAACCCGATCCACTTTGGTCATCTGCTATTAGCGGAAACCGCGCGTGACGTCGCGCGACTCGATCGCGTCGATTTCATCCCCTCGGGCGCTTTGCATTACGGAAAGTTGACTGAGACAACGCGAGAGGATCGATACCAGATGCTATGTCGCGCCTTGCGACCGTATCGAGATTTCAACGTGAATCGTATGGAACTCGACAACCCCGAGCTTGCATATACTTACGACACGCTGCGGAAATATCGTGAAGATTATCCTGACGACGAGATCTTTCTGATACTAAGTTCCGAGTCCGCCAATAAACTGCCGACCTGGTACAATGCCGAAGGGATTTGCAAACTCGCGAACCTCATTGTCGCAAGGAGAGGGGGCTATCCTCCCCCAAACTTTGAGCTTTACGAGCCGTTTCTAGAGCAAAAGAGAATTGACCTCTTCCGCGAGCTGGTCGTGGATATGCCCCTGTTTGATCTTTCCTCGACTGAACTCAGAGAAAGAATTGCAAAGGGAAGAAGCATACGTTTCCTCACGCCCGATGCGGTCGTTGAATACATTGTGGAAAAGAATATTTATACCGACCATTACGTCGAAGCGTCTGCGATTGAACCGACCGCGCGACAAACCGTAACTCCATGTAAATGCAAACATTTCGACGACCAGACGTCCGCGTTCTAACTACGCGCGATACGCTCCGTGCGACGCCAATGCGCGACAATTCCGTCGGGAGGTAGTTCCTATTCCGCCAACTCTTATCACAGGGAGATCTTTATGAAGGCTAAGAACCTAACTATTTTTGCTTTCGTTCTGTTCTTTGTGGCGCTAGTGATTAGCGTTGACAATGCGTTCTGCGCAAGCGTGCTACAAGATTCATACCGAAACGGTATCCCTACGTTTCTCAATAAGGTAGCGAAGGGGGAAACGGTAAGGATCGCTTATTTCGGCGGCTCCATTACCGAGGCGGGCAATGGCTGGAGAAGTCAATCTATGGCTAAATTTGCCGAAACCTATCCCAATGCTAAATTTGAAGAAATAAACGCCGCTATTGGAGGAACCGGTAGTGATTTGGGCGTCTATCGTATGGACGAAGACGTGCTAAAGCATGACCCCGACTTGGTCTTTGTCGAGTTCTGTGTCAACGATGGAGGAACGCCCCACGATCAGATTATCCGGCAGATCGAAGGGATTGTACGCAAGATTTGGCGACATAATATCGATACCGATATCGTCTTTGTCTATACGTATCGACTGGGGCACGAGAACAAGTATCGCGACAATAACCGCGCCGATTCCGTTGAGGCGATGGAGTCGGTCGCGAATTTCTATGCACTGCCCTCGATTGACTTTAACGTCCCGGTCGTGGACTTAGCGCAAAAGGGAAAACTCATATACCAACAGGAAACCGGCGAGGCGCCCGAGGGAGTTGTGGTCTTTTCAAGGGACGGCGTACACCCTTTGACGCAGGGACATGAAATCTACACCCAGACTCTTATTGACGCCTTTAAGAAAATGGCGCTCAGAAATGATGCAAAGCCTTATCCGGCCGTGGTTAATAGACGCGATCGTCTTGATAGAGTTCTCGACCCGAAAAATATGGAAGACGCCAGAATGGCGAAACTTACTGAAAAATATCTTGATGGAAAGTGGCGACTATTAGGCGACGACGAACCCCTCTCCTGGGTCAAGAGCAGACTCGGCGATACCGTCTATACCTCCGACACGCCTGGTTCGAAAGTGGAGATTCTCTTTAAGGGATCTGATCTGGCCATTTACGACGTCCTCGGTCCAAATGGCGGACAAGTGAAAATCACTGTCGACGGGCAGGAGCAGACCGACCTAAGACCGCGATTTGACCATTATTGCACATACTGGCGCGTCGCCGTCTTGTACCTCGCAAGTGGGTTAGATCCAAGACAGATCCACATTGTCACTGTCGAGATCGACCAGGGCGAGCCGGATCGTTCCTCTGTTCTGCAACGACTGGAAGACCCCGAAAAAGAGCGCGCTAGCGGTAAGTACACCGGTCATAACGTTTGGTTCGGTCCGATTATGTACCGTGGAACTTTGAATCCCTGACGAACCTAACTCTACTGATCGCCCGCTTTAGTGATAACGACATGTTCCGCGTCGGGGTAGGTTAGCATAACGTTCCCCGGCGTCTGATGCGGCGTTTGACGCTGTAAAATGGCCTCGCTCAAACGACGCCATTCGCGATTACCCATGGCCCCAAGAGTCCAGTTCTTACCACGCCAAACTCGACGTAAGTATATCCGCAAAAGAGGTTCCGGCGTCGAATCAAGCGGCGATAACGGTAAGACAATGCGCCGTGCCGTCTCCTCGTGAGTCCACGTGGACGGCGTCGGTGCGTGCAACCGTTGTAGCGTTCGCGCATACGCGCGCTCTTGACGACGAACGCGTGCGATCTTTTCTTCTAATTCGTGGATTTCGGATTCTAAATACTCTTCGATTTCACAAGCGTTACTCGCCAGACGCAAAAGCGCAGACCGCCACGTTGCGCCGAAAATTGACGTCAATTGTGGCGTTAGTTCGTTACGAATACGATTGCGCTTGTACGCCGAAGAGGCGTTTGTGCTATCGGTGCGATATCTTTGACCGTGTAAAGAAAGATAAGCAAGTATTTCCTCACGACTTAGCGTCAGCATGGGGCGAACGAGCACAAGCGCTTCATCGAGCGCTCGGCAGCGCGATATGCCGCGCAAGCCGGTCAGACCGGAACCGCGAAAGATCCGAAAAAGAAGAGTTTCAACTTGGTCGTCCTGATGATGCGCTGTCAAGAGAAAACGTGCGCTATGCTCTTTAGCGAGGCGTTGTAGCAACCGATACCGAACCGCACGTGCGCCGCTTTCCCAGCTACCCAAGCGTTTAGATTCATACGCCAGCTCTTGGGCGTCGACTCGCGCTAAATAACCGCGCGTCCCTAGTTCCGCGCAAAGGTCTAAGACGAACTGTGCGTCCAGTGTTGATTCGCCATTGCGCGTGCCGTGGTCGACCGTCACGACAAAGAGATTCTCACTCACGCCAAACCTAGTTGCAAGTCGCGTCATGGCAAGTAGTAGCGCGACGCTATCTGCCCCGCCGGACGTCGCCAAGCAAACACGACGACTACGCCACTGACTCAATGGAAATGCGCTTAAAATTACCTCTTCAAAGAAACGAGAGCCTGAGACTGCCTCCATAGCTAATTTCGACCTTGCGCTAAAAAAATCACAGACGCGAAGAGAACTCGACACGTCTGTGTTCCATGAATCTATTAATATCGTGTTTTACGTCCGCTGGCGGAAAGTTCTTCTCGATCTGCCGTATGGAAGCATTGTTCGCGTTCCTCCGGGGAGAGCGCATAGATCTCAATGGAAAACCGTTCGCTCAAACGTTCTTCATATTTCTTTTTCATCGCTTCGGTACGATCGGCGATGAGTTTCTCGCGCACTTCCTCCTGAACTTCGGTGAATGTCTTGATACGTTCTGACTCGCGTGCGACGATACGAACGATTGTAAAGCTTCCGTTGTCTTCAATAATCTTACTGAGGACTCCAACGGGCAATTCTTCGCTAAAAATTGCCTCTTCGACCTTTGCGGAGCGAAGCGTGCCTTTGACGGTCCAGTCGCGATAACCGCCCTTCGATGCGAAGGAGTCTTCGGAATCGACGCGACACACCTCGGCGAAGAGTCGCTCTTGTTCCTTCACGGGCGCGCCTTGAACCGCATTGCCCATGTGAACGATCTTACGTTGAGCGTCATCGCGACTACGTTGAGCGCCGTAGTAGACTGTCATCGCTTGCCAACGAACACGAGGCGTTACGCGAAATTCATCGAGATTCGCTTCATAGTAACGACGTAAATCGGTGAGCGTTGGTGAAAATTCCTCCTCGCCCAAATTATGGTTCATCCAAAGGATACCGAAGGTATACTGCAGGAAGATCCGTTTCTCTTGCGCGAGATTACTTTTGATTTCCTTTTCGAAGTATTCTTCGAGTTCTTTAACGTTTTTGCAATTGAACTGAGTGAGCAGCTCGGGGATATATTTTGAATCGAATTCTTTTTCCAGTTGTTTGGTCTGCTCTTGAACCTGCTCTTTCGGGCAACTAATCACGTAGTCGTTGTAAAAGAGCAGGTGACGAATATGCGCGTCGAGCGCTTGGGTGTAGAGTTCGCTACTATTGAGAAAATACTCGAGAATTTTCTCTTTATATTCTGCGCTATACGCTTCGCGATCTTCTTCGGGTATCTTTTTCAACTCTTCCAGATACTGAAGATGCGCTTGCTTTTTGATATTATGAAGAACGTCTCGTTTGAGAATCGCCTCGTGCCCCACGCGACCGAGCGTTTCCGCGCCGTCGTAATAAGTACGAGTGGTTGCGGTCGGCACATTTGCGGGGGCGGTGACCACGCGCGCGCCGGTGAGCGTTACGTCATTGGGTTCTTCGGCATAAAAAGAACTAGACGAAAAGAGAAAACCCGCAACGGCACAAAGTTGACACGCGAGCACAATCGCGTGCGGACGTCGAAGACGCAACGCGATGCTCAAGGACATGGTGACAACTTGTTTGACGCTAAGGGGATGCGACACGAACATATATCCTTTACGATCGTGACCAACGTAAGGCAACGGCGTCTCATAAAGACGCTTCCATAGTGATTCTAACGATTTTCAACCGCCCTTGGCAAGAGCTATTTCGCCATTTCTCAAGGCGTCTTAACTCAACCGCGCGCTACTTTCTCATAACTATCGACCGGTATTAATCGGTACAACAGAAAAAATCGTTAATTTTAATCTAGTTTATTTCTATTGACTGCTAGTAAGCCTTGAAATCGCCCGCACAACTGTTAATATGGTAGTTTAGATAAGTTGCATAGTTTGCTCTTATGAATTATTAAACCGATTCGATTGGAGACGATATTAACCATGTCGACGATTAGTAAGAAGGCGCTCAGGATCATTGGTAGCGCGCTTGTCGTGATTTTACTGACAACCGACGTTACGCAGGCGCAGGTCTTTCCGCGACTACGCGCGAGATTGCAAGGCATTATGGGTTGTGAGGCGGACTCTGATTTCTGTGGCGCCGCTGACGCAACTTTCGACGCCCTGCCTTGTTGCGATTACTTTGGAACTCAGCGTTCACTCTTTAACGGAACCGATCTTACCGGCTGGACCGATGTAAAAGGCGGAGCCCCGGGAAAAGGTTGGGTGGTGGAAGACGGGATGATCGTCCATGAGGAAAACTCTGGAGACCTCTACGTTGACGGAAAATTTGAGAATTTCATTCTCGAGTTCGAATTTAAGATTAGCGAAAAGGGCAACAGCGGCGTGAAATATCGTTCCTGGAACACCGAAGGTTTTGGACTCGGATGTGAATATCAGATCTTTGACGATATCAACGTGCCGGACAATCCTCCCAGGTATCAGACCGCGTCGCTCTACGACGTCATTGTCCCGAGGGAAAACACTGCCAAGCTCAAGATGGGCGAGTTCAACAAGGGCAAAATCATTGTCGTTGGCGATCATATTGAGCATTACCTCAACGGCGAGCTGATCGTGTCGGTTGACGTCGGTTCGCAGGAATGGAACGATGCGGTCGCCAAGAGTAAATTCCACGACGTCCCCGAATTTGGCACAACAAAAGTCGGTCGTGTCTTCTTGCAGGATCATGGCTCCAAGGTCTGGTTTAAGAACCTGTATATCACCGAGCTACAGCCGACTAACGCCCAGAGCCAAATTTGCTTCTAAGCGTTAAGACAATCAAAGTCGATTTTTTACTAAAACAAAAGAACGCGCGATTGTGCTGAACAGTCGCGCGTTCTTTGACTTTAGAATGGGAAAACTCCAGACCTCATCGCCGCCTGGCTATTCTACGTTACAGCGCTTCGTGCGCATTGGAGGAACATGACGTTGATAAGCAGAGTACGGCAAGTCGTGATAATCGTCTGGAGACATTATTGCGCCGAGAAGGCGTTAGGGACGACAGATTCCACACGAACCGCCAGTTTACCATCGACGATCAGTAACGCGCCCAAGCCACAGAGTACGCCGTCGTGCCAAATCTGAACCTTTCCGGGCGTGGCGTTGGTCAGCGTGACAATGTCTTGAGCTTTTAGCGTCTTGAGTTGTGCCAGGGACAACCGCGTGGAGCCAAGGCGGATCTCGTAGGAGGTTAGCGCGTCTTTACTGTCGACGCCTGATTGACCTGTGCCATCGTCGCTTTCGTTTGACTGTGCAAGCGTATTCGTGAAACTCTGCAGTAGCGTGTCGAGATCCTGGTGAGCGCCGGTAAAAATAGACGCGCCCGCCTTTTGAAACTCATACCGGTCATTCTCGAGGGAAAGGGGCGAGCGTACAGAGCGGGGCGTCGTCATATTGTGTAGTGGGGGAAAGCTGTTGCCGTGAACCGTGGCGTTACGCGAAGAATTCAGAGCTCGTCGACTGAGGATTCAGCGCGCGTTCCAAGACCCAGCGATTCACGTCGGTCAGAAGACGATTCATCCGTTCTTCAAGAATAAGGGGAGAGCGGAAATTGTCGTTATACTGGCGAACCAAAGCCGTCATGCCGGCGGTATGGAGCAGTTGAAGTTCTTCCACGCTCAAGCGAGGGGCGCGCGTGGAATTGTGACTACCCGTGGTGATTAGCATCGGGAGATCGCGTGCAAGATCCCACTGTCGAAGAATTTGACGTTCAAGGCAAGGGAAGCGCGCGTCTATCGAAACGACCCCTGCGAATTCGCGAGGATTACGAAGCGCTACGTGAAGAGCCATGGTTCCCCCGGTTCCGCGACCCGCCAAAAAGACGCGACGATTGTGAACGTTATACTTATTGGACGCCTCTGTGATCGAATCGAAGACGAGGTTCTCTGCTTCGGAGATATTCTTTTCGGTTTCTTCCCAATCGTAAATCGTATCGAGCCAGGATTTCTGCTCTATCATACGACCGTTGACAAAACTGCGAATCACACGTCGTTCTTTACGTTGAAAGCCACGAGGAGCGACCGCGATATAGTTACGATCCGAGATACACGGCATAACGTTCAAGATTTCACGTTCCGTCTTACCGGAATCGTGTAGCCAAACGATCAGCGGGTAGGCGTAGTTCGACTCGTAGTGTACCGGCGTCACGAGGAGGCGCTCGAACGTCTTGGAACGATCGCTATACGTCTTACGTTCGCTCAGTTGAGTGTACGTCGTTTCAAAGAGTGCGGTCGTATTGGCAGTTGAAACTTTATGCTCGGAGCGAATCGTAGGCGTTTGTAGTTTAGTCATAGCGTTTACTGGGTTGGGAGGACGGTTCGACCACTTGTCGAGCAGACAAGTGGAGTGAGGACAACGCTCTTCACGCGCCTTTGGAGAAAAGGGCTACGCAGCTGTGAACTCTCAGGGAGGGGGAGGAGAGACGACTCTTAACGACTCGTACTCAAGTACGCTTTTGACGTCAGACCTTTTACGTCCCTTGAGCTTTTTTGAAAAGTTCGTGACACTTTTCTGCACTTCTTCATATCTCTAATCGGATTAACCAGACTAGTTTGCCAAATCCGCTCAGGGGGCGCGTCGCAAGCGCATGCCGATAGTACAGTTTCTCAAAAGGGAAGGTCAAGGTGGATTTGGCTATCTTTCACGTGTTCAGACAATTTTTTCGAAAATAATTGGGAAAGAGATTGTTTCTTTGGTAAAATAAATAAAATAAGAAAACATATCAAATAGCATGGCTTTTTTTGCGTAAATAAGGTTTGACTTTTGTAAGGAATGTAGGTACACTCCCAACGATTCCAGGGTTGCTATACCTTTCGGCGCGGTCGGAATAGACTTCACGCGCACGCGCTCTGTCCTTTACTGAAGGAACCGTATGGAGTCGTACGCAATTGAACGCCTCGAGTCCGCGCGCATCAAGCGTCAGGACGGCGTTGGCGTATTTTAAAGGAGTAGCTACTCGCGAAGGTAAGGAGTTGGCGCGATTATGACGGTCGAGACAATTCTGTTGAAATACATGATTTCACCTTTTTTTATTAAAGTGATGAAATTATAGAAAACTTTCGCAGTGAACCAGACGATACTAGATAGCGAACCCTAGTATGTTTTTATGCTCTAAGCATTTTGACATGGGGCGAAACGCTGTTCGAGCGCGATGGATTGCGCGAAAAGAACGGCGTACGACGACGTAAGGAGACGTCGATCAGATTGGTGGCGCGGCTTGTTTGCCAAATCGGCTAGCTCGCGGCCGGTTTTGAATGAAGAAGACGCGGATTTCAAGGAAGGATTACCATGCGTTTTTCATCTCAAATGACTAAGAAGTCAAAAAAATGGAGGTGCGCGCTCATCTATATGGCTCTGTTCGGAGTCGCGCCCTTGGCTTCTGGCGCTGAAACGCGATACGTGTCGGATTACAGTGGGTTGAGCGCCGCCATTGCAGAATACAACGCCAATACCGGCGTTGATTATACGATTGTCTTTAACGGCGATATTTCGCTCGATGGAAATCTGCCAATTATCACGGGCAACCCCGATCTTGTGGGCGTTGACAGCGGTTCTTTGACCATCGAGGGCAACGGATATGTTCTCGACGGCGTGAACACATACCGTGGCTTTATCATTGACACGGCAGAATCTGGCGCTACTGTAACCGCTGACACGCTTACCTTTGCCAATTGTGTCGCTCAGGGCGGAAACGGCGGTAGCGGCGCAGCCGGCGCAGGCGGCGGTATGGGCGCGGGCGCGGCGATCTTCGCTATGAGCGGCGAGATTAGGCTCAGCGATATCTCCGCAGTCAATAGCCAGGCGATCGGCGGTAACGGCGGATCCGTGTTGCAAGGGTCTCAATCTTACGGCGGCGGCGGGGGATTAAACGCTGACGGCGGTAGCGGCGTGGTTGCGGAAACCGGCGCGGCTAACGGCGGCGGCGTCCTGGTCGCGGGCGAGGGATCCGACCCCACGCGTAAAGCTGGCGACGGCGGCGTCACGTCGCAGTACGATCTCGATTCCTATGGTCACTATATCAACGTCACCACGCCGGTCGGCGGTAATTCGCTCGATCTCGGCGGAGGCGGTGGATCCACTGCCATCGGCGGAAACGGCGGTTTGGGCGGAGGCGGCGGCGCCGGCGCGCAACAGGGCGGAGTCGGTGGTTTTGGCGCTGGCGGAGGCGGTGGAGATTCCGAACTCACCGCTGGTCTAGGCGGATTCGGCGCCGGTAATGGCGGATACGTTCAGACTGTCACCAGTGAAATCTTCTCCGACACACAAGGCGGCGGCACGGGCGGCGGCGGCGCCGCGTTAGGCGCGGCGATCTTCGTCAACTCTGAAGCCAACGTTACCATTGTCGTGACCGAAGGTATGCTAGAGGAAGTTTCCGGTAGCAGTCTGACCGCTGGGCTAGGCGGAGGCGGTACCGCAGAAAACGGCGAAGCAATTGGAAACGGTATCTTTCTGCTTAACGATACCACGATTGAAGTGGCAAAGGACGCCACGTACGTTATTTCCGACAGTATCGGAGGTTACGCCGGGTCTTCCAAGGTTGCGCCCGACAAGAACGGCGTCTACGAGAATATGAGCGGTATTAAGAAGACTGGCGAAGGAACGCTGGTACTCAACGCCGCCGACTCCACATATGCCGGGGAAACTATTCTTGCCGGCGGTAAGATCGTCGCTAATGCAGAAGGCGCTATTAGCTCTTATTCCAATCTCAACGTCGAGAAAGGACGCTTGGAGCTCAACTCCGACCAATCCGTTAAGAACCTCAGCGGCGGTACAGAGGGCGTGGTTGACCTTGGCGGAAACGTTCTAACGGTAACCGGCGACGACGAAGCGGTTTACGCCGGCGTCATTTCCGGCGACGGTCTACTGGTCAAGAGTGGCAAAGGCGTCTTGGCTCTCGCTGGTAATAGCAACGACACAGAGGCTGACGATCACGGAACATTCAATACCGAACTGCGCAACGGCACGATCAAGGTCATGAACGACGGCGCGCTCGGCTCGGGTACCGTATTCTACACTCGTACCGACGCCAACGACCAGACCGCCGCGTTAGACTTCCAAGACGGCGTCACTCTGGACAATACCATCGTTCTGTCCCGCAATACCGAGACAATGAAGCTCTCTGGCGGGTCGGCGACCCTTAACGGTCAGATTACGACCAATGCTTCCTCGGCAAATCAGATCGAGCTGAACCTCAATAGCGGCTCGACTCTGACCGTGACCAACACCGGCGTGTCGACCGACGAAGACGGAGTGAGCGCCTACAACGGTCTGGGTAATGCCGTTTATGCGTATAAACTTGTTACCGGCAATCTCGCGGCGCAAGTCGAGTCCTTTAGCACGACCAGCGGAGACGATACGCTCAGATACTGGTACAACGCCATTGGCAACGCCACGATCACAAACGAAGGCGACAACTCGCTGACCTTTACCCTCAAGACCGACAATCCCGACGACGGTCTGGTCTTCTCGAATACACTGAATCTTCAATCCGACTGGCTGACGATTAATCAGGTTCTCGATTCGGAAACTGGCAATCAGATCGATAAGTTGGAATACCGTGGCACGACTAGCGGCGACGGCGGGCTGAGAATCGATATCGGCGACGGCGCCACGATGTACGTCACCGGAGCCTTCAATCACGCTTCTACCGAGGTCGCCTCCGGTACCCTTGATATTTCAAACGTCAGCGGTTCCGCCGTGGCGCTCGGCGCTTTGAGCGCTCAGAAAAACGGAGTCGTTTACTCTGGCTCCAAAGACATTATCATTAATTTCGACGACGATGACGTCACCTTCGACGGAACCATTACCGCGGACGATCCTGGCGCGACGATCTACAAGCAGGGAACCGGTTCATGGACGATGAACCTTGCTGGCGATTCGAATATTGAATCGGTACAAATTCAAGAGGGGACGTTCTCGCTCGGGGAAAACCACTTCGACGGCGGACTCTTCCCCGCGAACGACTTCGCGATTGTCATCTGGTCGCAGGGCGCTTTCAAGCATCAGACTGAAAATGGCGCGCTACTGGAGCTCGATAATCTCGACGCCTCCACTTACGGCGGGGCAATCATTGTCGGCGAAAAGGACGAGCTGGCTCTTACCTCTAATAATACCTCCACCGATATTGCCGCTAACCTCTACGGCGACGGATGGATCTATCTCGAAAACGTCACTGACGCCGATTCCAATGTCAAACCGTGGGTTCTCAGTGGTGATAACTCCGATTGGCACGGCACAATCGCGGTCTTTGACAACTACGGCGAGCTCACGTTGAATGGCGCTCGGTCTGGCGGCGCGAGCGATTCCTCTATTAACTTTGGCGCGCACAACGTCTTGAACGTCAAAGCGACGACCTCCGCTGGAGCGATCGATTTCGACAATAATCTTACGATTAACATTGATTCCGGCAAGAGCCTCGATATCACCGGACTGTCCAGTAACTCTCACTGGCTCAACGACTCCGTCCTAACGATCGACGGCGGCGGTTCACTCGTGCTCGCCAATGGCTCAGGCGCTACTTACTACGGCAAGACCCTTGTCGACAATGGAAGTTCTCTCGTGTTAGTCGGCGACAACACCGTCGATACCGAGTACGGCGCCTCGCGTATGGAGACCACCTTGACCAACGGCGGTACAATCGTCATGGATTACACCGGCGAAGGATCCGACGGGAAGTGGGATTCTCTCTGGGGGTCTGACATTATCATCGACGGAGAAGGCGGGATTACTGTTAACGACAAGACCAAGACCATTTCCACCGACGGCGGGCTGACCTATACCACGTACAACGGTACCGTGACCTTCGACGATCAGATCAAGTTCGTCGGCGACGACAACCAACTGACCTTTTCCACGAACGGCTCCACTGTGGAGTTGCGTAGCGCTATCGAAGGCGTGGGCGATCTGGTCAAAAACGGCAATGGAACGCTGATTCTCGACGGCTCCGACGCCTTTGCCAAGGCTACGCTAAACGCCGGTACGCTACAACTTGGCTCCAGTGAAGCTACGCCCAATACTCAGTTGGCTAGCTCCGCGGTCGTTGTCAACGGCGGCGTGCTCACCGGTTGGGCCGATACCTTCGGCTCCATGAGCGTCAATAACGGTACCGTCAAGTTGCTCAATCCTGGCAAGGTCACATTGACCGATTCCGACGTCGCGTTCTCCATGAATGGCGGATCGATCTACGTCAACGTCCAGGATAAGGACAATTACACCCAATTTGTCGCCGCAGATGATAACGCCAAGGTTGAAATGAACAGCGGCTCCATCTACGTTGATACCGCCACTAGCGGCGTGGAACTGGACAACGGCTCCACGCTAACCGTGGTGCAGACCGGCGCTGGCAATCTCACCGGAACCCCGGCGAACTTCTTGCTCTACGACGATATCGCCGGAAAACGATTCGTTATCGATTATTCCGCCTGGGCGAATGGACAATTCAATCTCATTCTGAAAGAATCCTCCTTCTCCGATCTGGCGACTACCGACAACGAACGCGCCGTCGCCTCCTACATCGACTCGTGGCTCGATTCCTCCACCATGGATTCCGAACTGAGCGACTTCTTTGCCGCGTTGGAAAACGCCGCGAGCGCCAATCCTCACACGCTCAATCAGCTCACGGGCGAGGTGAGATTCTCCGCGCTCAACGCCCAGGTGCATTCGCACAACCTCATGCGTCAGACCCTAACGCAGAATGTGACCCCGTTGTCCACCGCGGGCGTGTATCCCTGTGGCGCGCAGCGTTCTGCGATTCGCGGACAGTCCTGGCAATATGCCGATAAGGGCGGCCCTAGCGGTTTCAACGGTTGGTTCAGCGCTTTTGGCGCCTCGGGCGAAGCCGACGACTACAAAGGACGAAGTGGGTTCGATTATCAACTCCTAGGCGGTATGGGCGGAGTGGAAATCGGCAGCGACGCGGAAAACCAATTCGGGTTCTACTTCAGCTACGACAATATGCGCGTGGACGCCAATAACGCGCTCGGACGCGTCGACCTCGATGAAGAAAGATTCGGGCTGTATCTGCGCCTGAGCGACGATTGGGGCTACACCTTTGCCACCGGCGCCATCGGGATTTCCAACTACGATCTCAATCGCGCCATTGCGCTGGGCAATTATCCCACGTTGCGTTATTCCGGTTCCACCGACGGTTGGTCGGGCAGCGCCTATCTCGAAAGAGGCTTTACCCTCTTACTGCCGGAATCGAATCTCCAGCCTTATGGAGGGTTGCAATACACCCACCTTACCGCTGACGGGTTCACCGAGGGCGGAAATTTCAGAGCGTTGCGTCTCACCGGCGGCGATATGGAATACGACAGTCTAGAAGGCGTCTTGGGCGCCAGATGGATCAAATCCACGCTCATCGGCGCGCGACAATTTGACGTCAACGCTTACGCGAACTGGACGCACGAATTCCTTGACGCTAACGCCACGGGCGACGTCGCCATGGTCGGTTCTTCCAACGGTTCCTTCCGCGTGATTGGAAACGGCGTCGGTCGCGACTGGATCTACGCCGGCGTCGGAGGCAAGTTGAACGTTACTGACGTCTTCAGCGTCTTTGGCGGTGCAGACGTGCAATGGAACGATTACACCACATACGTCAACGGTCATGCCGGTATGAAGTTCATGTGGTAAAATATCGCTGACGCTCAAGCGAACGCTTACGATAGCATAGGGGGCGAGTTAGCCAAAACGCTGACTCGCCCCTGCTTTGTACCCGGTAAGATTGCAAAAGAACTCTGGGAAAGAGTCTCTTTTTGTAAAATTATCACTTGACTCAAGGGACGGATAGGTTACAATAAGAAAAGAAAATATGCTCCGTGGTCGTTGTACGACCGATTGGAACGCCTTTCGGGGAGTTAGCTCAGTTGGGAGAGCGCGACGTTCGCAATGTCGAGGTCGAGGGTTCGACTCCCTTACTCTCCACTATGAGAATCTTTGATTCTCACTCCGGGCGACTAGCTCAGTTTGGTTAGAGCGCAGCTTTCACACGGCTGAGGTCAACAGTTCGAGTCTGTTGTCGCCCACTAAAAAAGCCCTGCATGCCGCTTTGGCGTGCAGGGCTTTTTTCTTTTTTGACGTCCTATGAACGACAGATCGTCACGTCAACGCTTGTCTATAAGAAAGAGCGCGCGTGAGAACAAATGATTCCCACGCGCGCTCTTGGATAGACCAATACCTACGAACGTCGATTAGAACGGCGCGTCGCTAATATCATCCTGAACCTTGCTTGACTTTTTGGGCGTCTTTTTCGTAGCGCTCTTCTTGGTCGTGCTCTTCTTAGCGGAAGACTTTTTAGTCGTCGCTTTCTTCGTTGTTGACTTAGCGCTAGCGCGACGACGCGGCGTTCCGCCTTTAGCGCGTCGCGCTTCCAGAAGTTCAAGCGCTTGCTCAAGCGTGACCTGTTCCGGCGTTACAGTTTTGGGAAGGGACGCGTTCGTTTCTCCGTCGGTCACATAGGGTCCGTAACGACCGTCAAGCACACGAATCTCTTCATTGGAGTCTGGAGACTTGCCGAGAATGCGCAGCGGTTCGGACTTCTTAGTCGCGGTACGTGCGTTATGTTTCGGTTTAGCAAGAAGTTCCAGCGCTTGATCAAAGCTGATATCCAACGGGGACTGATCGCTACCGAGCGAGCGAGTTTCTTCACCGCACTTGACGTACGGACCGAAACGACCGTTGCTCACAACGACTGGCTCGCCGCTCACGGGAGAGACGCCCAGCGTTTTAGGAAGACTCAGTAGCGCCAGCGCCACTTCAAGATTCACGTCGCCGTTCTGCATGCCCTTAAGGAGCGAGGCGTTTTGAGGCTTGTCCGATTTATCGCCGGCGTCCCCGCGCTGAACGTACCAGCCGAAACGACCGTGTTTGAGATAGACCGGCTTGCCCGTGTCGGGACAAATGCCAAGAGGTTCTTCCGCACGAATGGCGACGTCGAGCATTTCCAGCGCTTTATCGACTGTGAGCTCATCAGGAGGCGTTTCCTCTGGTACGCTCGCCTGACGTTCGCCCTGTTCAAGGTAGGAGCCGTAACGTCCCACGCGCAGGTAGATCGGCTCGCCTGCGTTACCGTCGGCGTCGGTGGGCGTACCGATCAGGAAGCTACAGATTTCGCGCGCGTCAATTTCACCGCGTTTACTATCGATTAACGCTTTGAGACCCGGCGTGAACGAGGCGGGGAACGGGAACTTCGCGTCATGATCTGGATTGCCGAAGTAAAACGCGCGAAGGTATTCGACGCGATCGCGCTCGCCGCGGCTGATTGCGTCGAGTTCGTTCTCCATATCCGCGGTGAAGCTATAGTCGATCAACTCGGGGATATTACGTTCCATTAATTGGCACACGGCAAAGGCGGTCCAGGTCGGAATCAGCGCGCCCCCGCGTTTGAAGACGTAGTGACGATTGAGAATCAGGTCGATAATCGACGCATACGTGCTTGGACGCCCAATCCCTTTGTCTTCCAGGGTTTTCGTTAGGGACGCTTCGGAGTAGCGCGGAGGAGGCGCTGTCGTATGCTCTTGAGGCGTAAGGGATTCGCACGAGAGGGTCTCGCCCTCGTGAACGTCAGGAAGAATGAGTTCTTGGTCGGCAAGTTCAGCGTTTGCGTCGTCTTTGCCTTCCACATATACGCGGAGGTAACCGGGAAATTCGATCGTTTTACCACTCGCCTGGAAACGCGCGTCGTCGAGCGCAACGACGATCGTCTTGCGTTTACCGCGAGAGTCCGTCATCTGACTGGCGATGGTACGCTTCCAGATGAGGTCGTAAAGTCGGAATTCATCGCTAGATAATTTACCGCGAAGCGTTTCCGGCAGCGCAAAGGCATTACCGGCGGGGCGAATTGCTTCGTGAGCCTCTTGTGCGTTTTTAACCTTAGTCGCGTAATAGCGCGGTTTCTCCGGAAGGTAAGCGTCGCCGTACTGTTCCTTGACCAAACGACGCGCCGCGTTGAGCGCCTCTTGAGAGAGGTTTGTGGAGTCGGTACGCATGTACGTGATATAACCGTTCTCATAGAGACTTTGCGCCGCGCTCATTGTGCGACGCGCGGTGAAGTTCAGTTTACGGTTAGCCTCTTGTTGTAGCGCGCTAGTGGTAAAGGGGGGATAGGGGCGCGTGGTATACGGCTTTTCTTCCACCGAGTCCACGCGTGCGGGCGTAGCGCTGCGCAGGCGTGTGACAAGCGCTTCTGTCGCGGACTGATCGAGTAAAAGGTACTTCGTCGGATTAATAAGCGCGCCGGTTTTCGGGTCAAAGTCTTTGCCCGAAGGAATGCTCTTCTTGCCGACGCTTATAAGGGACGCCTGGAATTGAGATTTTGATTCCGTGCCGAACAGACCGAGCATACTCCAGTAAGTCGCGCTTTTGAACGTGATGCGTTCACGTTCGCGGTCGACGACAAGACGCACGGCGACGCTTTGAACGCGACCGGCGGATAGGTGATTACGAATCTTATACCAAAGCAACGGCGACGTCTCGTAACCGTAGAGACGGTCGAGGATACGACGAGCCTCTTGAGCGTTCACAAGATCTCGATCAAGCTCTCGAGGATGCTGGAGCGCGTCGAGAATCGCCGTCCTGGTGATTTCATGAAAGACCAAACGCTGAACCGGCACGCGAGGATTGAGCGTTTCGAGCAAATGCCAGCTAATTGCTTCACCCTCGCGGTCTTCATCCGTTGCCAGATAAAGCGACTTACAATCGCGTAGAAGACTCTTGAGCTTTTTAATTTGTTTCGATTTCTCGTCGGGAATGACATAGAGCGGTTCGAAGTCTGCGTCGACGTTTACGCCCAGTCGCGCCCAGGATTCGCGTTTATATTCCTCGGGAATTTCACGCGCCCCTTTGGGCAGGTCGCGAATGTGACCAACGCTGGCCTCGACGATAAAATCTGACCCGAGATATTTCCCAATGGTTTTCGCTTTCGCGGGCGACTCGACAATCACCAGCGCGGGGGTGAGCGAGCTAGCGGATGGAAGTTTGGTCATGGACGAAGCTAAGTTCTAGTAGGGGGGGGAGGCGCGAATGGAACGGCGAACACGCGGTGTACGCCGTAATATAACCTAACGCGCGGACGCTAATGTTGAGTTGACCTTATGCGACGCCGTCGCAATAGGAAAACTCCGTAGAATTTATCTTATTAACCTTGATAATACCTTTTGTCAAGGGTGAGACTAAAAAATATTTTTATTAGCGTGTGGTGAGATTATGAAACCATAGATATGACAAAATGAAACCCGTCGATATTTGTCACTGACGTATCAGACCAGAGAAAACGCCGCGCCTTCCGTGGAAAGCGCGGCGCTATGACGTTTATGACGTGTGGTTCTAGCGGAGGGAGCGTTCAGCGTAGATCGATACCGGCCTTTTGGCACGCCGCGATCATATCTTCCGGCCAGATCGACACTTGAACCTCGCCGATATGAGCGCAACGGAGGAAATACATACACAGACGGGACTGACCGATACCGCCGCCGATTGACAGGGGCAGTTCGTTATTTAGGAGTTTTTTGTGGAAGAGGAGGTTCACGCGCTCTTCGCAGCCTTCCAGTTTCAGCTGGCGAAGTAGGGACTCTTGGTCGACGCGAATGCCCATGGAGGACAGTTCGAACGACTGTTCCAACACCGGGTTCCACACCAGGATATCGCCATTGAGACCGCGGTAGCCGTCTTCGGTTTCCGTGCTCCAGTCGTCGTAGTCTGGCGCGCGACCGTCGTGCTTCTGACCGTTCGACAGTTTGTGCCCGATACCAATGAGAAAGACCGCGCCATATTCGCGAACGATCGCGTTTTCACGTTCTTTAGGCGACAGCGTCGGGTACTTCTGCAGGAGGTCTTCCGAGTGCATGAACGTAATGCGTTCCGGCAGGATCGGGCGAATATGAGGGTACTCGTTATAGACGCTGTGTTCCACGTCTTTGAGGCAATCGTAGATTGTTTCAACTACGTCACAGAGGAAATCGAGATTGCGATCTTCTGCGGTGATCGTGCGTTCCCAGTCCCACTGATCCACGTAAAGAGAGTGGATATTATCGAGTTCTTCGTCCGCGCGGATTGCGTTCATATCCGTATAGATACCGTAACCTGCGGGAATCTCATAAGCCGCGAGCTTCATACGCTTCCATTTCGCGAGGGAGTGAACCACTTCTGCGCGGCGCTCGCCCATACTTTTGATCGGAAAGTTTACCGCGCGCTCTACCCCATTGAGGTCGTCGTTAATACCCACGCCGCCCAGAACGAAAAGAGGAGCTGTTACACGACGAAGATCGAGCTCCGATGTAAGACTAGCTTGGAATTCTTCTTTTATATAAAAGATCGCTTGCTCCATGAGTTCGGGAACAAGTTTCGCCTTATAACCTTCCGGTAGTATTAATGACATGTGATACGCTCCTGGCGACGTCAAGACAATTGCTTTGGGTTAGCGCGTCAACGTGACTACATTGACGGCAATTCTTCTGTATTCTAGTACTTGTGCATAGTTCGTCAAGCGCTAGGACGACATGCAATAGGCTCTAATTCACAAGGCGTCGAGATAAAAACCGACGCCGACAAAACGTCTCGGCGCGCTCGACGTGCGATGAAACTCGGCGCGCCGAACTGACCTGAACCAATTGAATCAGCTCATATTCCACAACGTAGCAGTTGTACGCTCTTGGAATTCCTGCAGGTTATGGGTACGCACGACGCGTAATAACCTTCTGAAAATACTAACGTTACTCAACTGCCCATAAAAAAACGCGCCGACGTTCCTCGACGCGTTCTTAATGCTTGAATTGATTAATCTTCAAGCGCGCTCATTTCTTAGGCGCGTACTGATCAGCGAGCGCCTTATATTTCGCGGCGTCGGCGGTATTCTTCAGACCTTTGCACATAGTCGAGAGATTAGAGTAGGGCACGTAAAGTTGCGCGTCTTTGACATAACCGGCTTCGTGACCCTTTTCTAGGAACGTTACCGCGCGTTTGAGCGTGTCAACCGCTTGTTCGCGTTTGCCATTCTTCCAGTACAGCGAGGCGACGGTCGCCAGCGGCACGCCCACGCGGGACGCGTCGCGTGCGCGAAGGTCGGATTCGATTTGGGAGAAAAGCTCGTTCGCCTGATCGAAGAGCTTAAACGCCTCCGCTTCCACCCCGCCATTAGCGTAGATCATACCGAGCTGAAGCTGGGACAGACCCGCAATTGCGCGTTCTACTGCAGGACGATAATCCGTCGTCACTTGGATGTATTCCAGACCTTTCACGCCGGCTGCAATTGCCTGCTTGCTGTCTTTACGCGCGTCGTAGATTCGCGACGCATTCATGAGAGCATTGCCCGCGCGCCAGCGAACCGACGCCGCTGAGACTTCGTCGAGAGTCTTGCGCAGATAAAGTTCTGCGGACGCGCGCGCCTTTTGCGCGTAGGAGTCGATCTGAAGCGCGTCGGGCATTTCAAGACCAACCTCAAGCGCTGCCTGATACACGTCGATCTGCGCGGTGGGAAGTTGTGATTCTTCGCTACGAAGTTTATCGATCTCTTGCGCCACTTCAGACGCCGCTTCCAGCCATTCGAACGCTTTCTCTTGGTCTTTGGGGTTCTTCCAGGACTTACGAGCCACTGCGATCGCTACGGAGAGATTCGTGCGAAGTTCAAGTTTCTTAGCCGCCAGGAGCACGTCTGCCTTGGGTTTCGCGTCATAGAGCGTCTGTAGCATTTTAAGCGCGCGTTGACCTTGGGAGATCGCCCCGTCGTAATCTGCCGAGGCTGACTCACGGCGCAGAACTGAGTCCAAGCAGACCGCTTCGATTGCAAAGAGGGGGTGTTCCACAAAGGAGTCGCGAACCGCGTCCATATAGCGCAGAGCCGACGCCGCCTCCCCAGCTTGGATCAGAACGTCGATATACGTCAGATGAAACTGCGGAAGGGAGTCGTTGAGTTTAATCGCTTTAAAAATATGCTTACGCGCGTTCGCGCAGTCCCCGACCGCAAGGTGGGTTTGCGCCAGAATCCAGTGCGCGCCTGGCGCGTTTGGATCGTGCAATAGCGCGTGTTCCGCGTCGTCGCGCGCGTGTGTGTAATTTGTCTGAAGATCCTGTTCCGCGCGCATAATGAAGTATTCACACTTCACCGTCTCTGCGACGATCTGAATCACGCGATTACTTGGCAGACCGGGAATATCTCCCTTTTCCAAGACGAAAGCAATTCCCTTTTCGGGAAAGACTTCGCGAAAGTTACCGATTTCGTCGGGAACCCAGATCGGGCGCACGTCTTTGATCTCTTGCTCGAAGGCTTTCCGCGCGTCCGATTCAGAGCGCGGCTCGTTGAGATTGATCATAATCGCCTCGACTAGGTCGTTGGCGCCGATGATCTGAATCGTTGCGTCCGGCAGGGTCGGCGATTGATAGGTCGCGACCTGATAGCCGTCGACCGTCTCCTTCGCCACCGGCTTATTGAGAATCGGATTATTCGCAAGTTCCGAGAACTTCGTCACGCCGGGCATGACCTCTAGGAGTTTCGCTCCGTGAGGGCGATGTTCCGTCGCCTCTTCCGTGTCCGGGCGTACGTTCAAATTAGGAAGGCGTTCCAGCTCTTCCACGAGTTGACCGCGACCGCTGCCTTTGCTTTCCTTTGCTCGACCGACCTGCGCGCCGGTATCGCTCGCGATCGGCGTTTGAACCGCCGTCTGGCGGATCTTAGAGGCATGGGACGACGCCGCGTCGTCCGCGCCGAAAAGGCTAGACGAGGGTATTGGCAGCGCTAACGCAAGCGCCAGTACCGACGCCAGACGCGCTAGACCTTGGGCGTAAATATTTGCGTGGGTTCTATCTACTGTCATTGTGGACCTTATATCTCCGTTGCAATTCATGCGCGTGATGCGCCACGCGCGCTATCGACCAGTTGCGACATATAAGCGGATAGTAAGGAAAAAAACAATGCCGGTCTAGTTCAATTTTTAAATAGACAAACTGGTTAATCTTTAACGATCAGCGTTGTGTAACCTCCGCCGATTTGCTCATACCCGTCGGCGCCAAATCGCCTCACCGCTGGGGCAGAGCGGGGCGGTTCAGCTGCGCGACTCGCCTTTGTAAGGGCGTGGAAATTTGCCTTTTTCACAATTTCTCACAAAAAACGCTTTACACACGCCCCCCGACGCGCGTAAACTATGGATAGATATAGTCGCGACGTCGTGCGACGTCCCATACGCTTTGTTATTTGACCGTCATAGGGAGAAATAAAATGCTAAAAATCGGTATCGTTGGAATTGGCTTTATGGGCATGATTCACTATCTTGCCTACCAGCGCATTGAAAACGTCAAGGTCGTCGCGCTTTGTGAATCCTTCTTTAAAGAGCGCCTCAATGGCGACTGGACCGGCATTAAGGGCAATTTCGGTCCTGCGGGTACGAAAATGGATCTCACCGGCGTCGCGACCTACGAGTCCCTGCAAGACATGCTCAAAGATCCGAACGTCGACGTTGTTGATATCTGTCTACCGCCCGCGGCGCACGCCGAAAATACCATTGCCGCGCTAGAAGCCGGAAAGAACGTTTTCTGCGAAAAGCCGATCTCACTGAAAGTTGACCAGGGCGTCGCAATGGTCGAGGCCGCAAAGAAGTCGGGCAAGCTCCTCATGATCGGTCATGTTCTGCCCTTCTTTGACGCCTTCAATTTCATCTACGACGCCGTCCAGACCGGCAAGTACGGCAAGTGCCTCGGCGGTAACTTCCTGCGCGTGATTTCCGACCCGACCTGGCTCAAGAATTTCTACAGTATGGACGGCTCCGGCGGTCCGATGTTGGATCTGCACGTCCACGACGCACACTTCATTCGTACGGTCTTCGGTATGCCCAAGGCGGTTCAGAGCGTTGGGCGTTGTCGTGGCGACGTCCCGGAATACTTTAATACCCAGTTCCTTTACGACGACCCCGACCTGGTCGTGACCGCTACCAGCGGGTGCATTATGCAACAGAGCCGTCCCTTCACCTTCTCCTATGAAGTACACTTCGAGAAGGCGACCGTCTTCACTGACTGCTTCAACCAAGTCCCAGTTACCGTCCTGCACGCCGACGGAACCATCGAAAAGCCGGAATTCCCCGCCGGCGACGACGTCACCCCGTTCGTGAACGAACTCACCGAGGCGCGAAACTGCTTCCTCGCCGGTCAGCCCTCCAAGATGTTGGACGGCGTCCTCGCGCGCGACGCGCTGACCCTCTGCCACAAAGAAATCGAAGCGGTCAATACCCGCAAACAAGTCGAAATCTGAGATTAATAATTCGACTCTGTCAAGCTAGACGAGATCGTCATATTCCCGAGAGGACGTGCTATGAGGCGCGTCCTTTTTTTGTCCACGGGGCGACGTTATGGAGAAATTGTGTTAAAGTGGATAAATTGCAAAAAACATTGCTATTGTATCGCTAATATCGTTGTCATGGAATTTGTTCGCCCGACCCAGAATTTGCGCCGATAACGCACATAGTTGCTTTTACTCAATTCACCCGATATAATCGACACAGGCGTTCTACCTCGGTAGCGTAACCGTGGAGGAGCTGACTTGGCGTCGATTGGGACGACCTTGTGATACAATGACGCAAACTCAAAAAGACGATTTAACGTGTCGTCTAGACGCGCAACACGACGAATTACTTAAAAAAATCGACGAACTCGACCTGCAGGTACAGGCCGCGATTGAGGAATGGTCGAAAGTTGTGAAAGAAGACGACGCGTTCGTGACCGCGAGATAGTATTACTACCGTATAGTTACAGTAAGGATCTTCGGGGATGGGTTTGCTTCAAGGGTTTTGAGGAAACAACTATGAACCGACGATCTTTTTTAACCGGCGCGAAACTACTGACCAAAGCCGCGCTACTGATATGCCTTGCCTCCCTCATGACAGGCGCGCTATACGCGCAAGAGAACGTTGTGCGTCTAATGTCGTACAACGTCTGCAACGGTAAGGGCTTAGACGGAAAGACTGACTACAATCGTCTCGCCGACGTCATCCTGAAGGAGAATCCCGACCTGATCGCCATTCAGGAGCTGGATCAGAAGACCAAGCGCTCCAAGGGCGTCGACGTTCTCGAAACGCTCGGTGAACTCACGAAAATGTACCCGTCCTACGGTCCGGCGATTGATTATCAAGGCGGAAAATACGGCATTGGGATCCTCTCGAAGGAAAAGCCGATCAAGGTTGAATATTTCCCACTCCCGGGGCGCGAAGAACAGCGTTGCCTACTGGTCGTCGAGTTTGAAAAGTGCGTCTTCTGTTGCTCGCACTGGTCTCTCACAAAAGAGGATCGAGCCGCGACCCACGCGATCGTCACCAGTAAAATGAAGGAACAGAGCAAACCGGTCTTTATCTGCGGCGACTTCAACGCTACCCCGCAAGAGGATTCCATTAAGAACCTGCAAAAAGACTGGACGATCCTTTCCGCGGACGACGTTACATTCCCCGCAAATAAGCCCACGATTCGTATCGATTACATCTGCGTCGCCGACCCCACGAATAAGCGCGATCCCCAAAAGTGGCTCGACGCCGTTAAAGACGCAAGAGTCGTCAACGAACCGGTCGTCTCCGACCACCGCCCGATCGTCGTCGACCTCGACCCTGCGATCTTTGAATGAAAACGCCCGTGAGTCCCGTGGCGATTTGAAACGACGTTATGCGTAAATACATAAAATAAGAGACGTTCCGCTCGCATTTGAGTGGAACGTCTCTTTCTTATACGGCGAATGATACGCGCGACTCTGCACCGACGCCGAACAAGTCGCACATGACGTAAAATCTTATTTGCTTGGACTTATTCCAACGTAATAACTTCGCGTTCACATTCCCGAATGCACCTCATAGGCTCTTCCCCGTCCTAGTTCTCCCATTCCTCAAATAAAATAATCCAGCGATCTGAATTCCTTAACAAGTCCATATCCGCGGCGAATGTGAATTATTTCCGAAAACCAAGTCGTGAGTTCAAATGAAATCTCGTTCCCACCGGATAGAGAAAAGACGACCCCCTGGTGGAGAGCAACTGCGATCGTTTCCCGTCGTGCGTCGCCGTCTCGAGGTCATTGACCACGTCAATGCGAACGATTCTATCCTGTACGAGCGTGTCAAAAAGCTGTCCGTCGTCCATCTGTGTGACGATTTCACTCGGTTGGCAAGGAGAGATTTTCATTACTGCGACTTCGTCCATACTAAAAAAAACGCTCGACAGCGTGCAAATCGCTCGTCAGCTTATAGGCGTCCCCTCCAATGTGTAATCCGACTATTCCTAATACTTTAGGGGTAAAAAAAAGGGATCACAGGAATAATACTCAAAGGTTTTCTCTACCATGCTTTGGAGCGTTGCCATTGTTGTATGGTCAATGCTTATATCAACCATTGTTAGTTCTCAACTTGGGGAATACTGCCGTGGGTACTTACTCAGATTGTCGCGCCACACGAAACGCCGACAACTGATTTCAAACGCGTCCATTATTGCACTTGACGCAACTAATCCAACGTCACGACCTCACGTTCGCTGTCCGGAACATACCCGGCTTTCCATCCCTCAAGAAAATGATCCAACGGTCTGAATTCCTTCACAAGTCCATATCCGCGGCGAATGTGAATCATTTCAGAAAACCAAGTCTTGAGTTCAAAGGAAATCTCGTTCCCGCTGGCAAGATAAAAGACGACCCCCTTGGTGGAGAGCAGTTGCGATCGTTTCCCGTCGTGCGTCACCGTCTCGAGGTCATTGACCACGTCTATCCGAACGATTCTATCCTGAACCGGCGTGTCAATCAGCTGCCCGTCGACCATTCGAGTGACGATTTCACACGGTTGGCAAGGAGTGATTCTCATTACCGCGAAGTCGTCCTTGTCGAAAAAACACTCCACGACCTCCAGCTTGCTCGTCAGCTTATAGCTCTCCCCGTCGATATATAACCCGACGATTCCTATTACTTTTGGCGTGAAAATAAAGGGATCACAGGAATAATACTCAAAGGTTTTCCCTACCAAGTTTTTGAGCATTGCCATCGTTGTATGATCAAAACTAATGTCAACCATTATTAGACCTCCACGAAATGAATCTTTTGATATTTAATGCCCCCGACGTCGGCGCCATCGACAATATTAATATCAACAGCAGGACTACCGTCAGACGTTGACGTCTTACGCCATGTGATATATGTCCCGTCGGCCATTTCGGTGATTTTCATATCTATGTCGTCGTAGATAGTTTCCAATCCACCGTATGCTATTCTATTATAGAAATCCGTCGCCGTAGCTATCGGATCGTCCGAGGCTATAATTTTGACAAAATCTCTAGTTCTAGCTCTAGGACTGTCTACGCCGAAATATCCGTCGTGATACGGATATTTCAAAGCCGTTTGTGAGATGTTCTCTGAAATACTCCGGTAATGTGTCGCGTTACCCTTGTATGTCGTTCCCATCTTACGCGACCTCCTTTCGGTGAGAGCATTCAAAATCGCTGGTATAGCGGTGAAACTCAACTTGCCCAGTATATTCTCCGAAAATATCATCCGGCATATCCCCGTGGACAAGCGCGATTTTCGGTTGAATTGACTCTAACATGGCTCCCGCGCCAACTTTGTAGTCCGACGCTCCTCACGGGAGGCGATATTGTCGTAAGTACTTATACAGACCATCTCGTCACGAGGAACGTCGTGAATTTATATCATACCCCTCCTTGCTTGCACTTGACGCAACTAATCCAACGTCACGACCTCACGTTCGCTGTCCGGAACATACCCGGCTTTCCATCCCTCAAGAAAATCATCCACAGGGGTGAATTGCGCCACAAGGTTATAACCACGGCGAATGGTTATCATTTCCGAAAAATAAACCTCGATTTCAAAGGAGATCTCGTTTCCGCTGGCAAGATAGAAGACGACGCCCTTGGTGGAATGCAGTTCCGAACGTTCATCGTCATGTGTCAACGCCTCGAGGTCATTGACCACGTCAATGCGAACAATTCTATCCTGAACCGGCGTGTCGATAAGTTGCCCGTCGACCATCCTAGTGACGATTTCATTCGGTTGACAAGGAGCGATTTTCATGATCGCGAAGTCTTCCTTGTCGAATAAACATTCGACGGACTCCAGATCGCTCGTCAGTTTGTAGCTCTTCCCACCGATGTACAAGCCGACGATACCGATTACTGTTGGCGTGAATAAAAAGGGGTCGCAGGAATACCGCTCAAAGGTTTTCCCTACCATGCTTTGGAGCGTTGCCATTGTTGTATGGTCAATGCTTATATCAACCATTGTTAGTCCTCCACGAAATGAATCTTTTGATCTCTGACGCCACCGGCGTCAGAACTTTTCCTAATACTAATTTCAACGACAGGACTACCATCAGACGGCGACGTCTTGCGCCATGTGATACCATGTTATTATCTATGTGCCAAACGCCTCACGTAACAGTTTGCGAGATAATGTGAAAAAAACAAGATGCCCTCTGATGTATACGCCCTATATTTATAAGTCATACCAGGAGTGAACGACTTGAGGTACTTTCAATCCGCGAATAAAGCCGACAGTTTGGTCGCACAGTGAACCGGCGACGCGCGCTACGACCGCGTGTAAAAAAACGCAAAGCGGTCGTGATAGCGTTTAGTTCATTTTATCAGCGGGTTTCGACCAAGCGTAAAAACAAGAAAAGCGTTCCTGGAGAGGGCGTCAACTGGAAGAATAACGCTTCGGGGAGTGATGAAACTGCTATTACTTCGTCGCCTCTGCATAGAGCGTCATGAGCCGCGCGACGATCTCGCTCTCCGTCGCCCCCTTGCCAAAGCCATACGCCGCCAAGACCGCGCGATCGTTCGCATTGTGTGCGTCGCGCAACTCCTTGGGCATGGTCGTAGCGTCGGACAAATCCGCCAGACTCGCGCCAGGGTAGAGCGCCCGCGCGTCAAGAATACCCTGCGCCGTCGACTCGATGTGCGCCCGCTGGTCCGCCGTTGTCTCCGGCCAGATGAAGTTGTTGTAGACGATTGTATTGGAGTAACTGTATCGCATTTCCAGTCGCCCGCAAACAGCGCGCGTCCACGCCATGTGAACGCTGGACGTCAGTACGCCGAAGTGGTACAGCATGCGCTGGGGATGATAAAGAGACCTTCGCCCGGAATGACGCTATCGTCCAAAAAAACAATTGGAATGTAATCTCTCTTTTCAGATGAAGTCTTAGGAACCGCCACATAAGTTATTGGATTCATCTGTTCTCGGAAAAGATGGGGGGTATCTGCAAGTTTTTACCTTCCTGGATCGGGACTTTCCAATCTGTCGTTTCTGCATAGAGCAACACGTTCTAGAATTTTGGTAAGATTTTGAAGTTCTGCAGGCGTTATCCCAACTAACCACAAACAAGATCTTTCCTTGTTTTTGATAAACTCCTCGCCCTGCATATTTTTTTTATCCATTTCGCCGTTTCCGGTTGCGCTTTAAGCAAAGCGCTTTCTTCATCAATGGGTACTTTGAAGCTGACCTCGATATAAGTCTTCAGGAGATCGGAGGTCGGTATCAGCTCAGTCATATTACTAATGTCGCCAATATCGACACACAGATGGTTCTCAACCTGAGCATGAGCAAGGATTTGGTATTCTTGCTCATATGCATACTTCTGTCTCTTTCAAACGCTATACGCATATCATCCTTGGCAACTTCCTCCTTATGCTGAAGGATATTCCCATCATGGTATTGAACGAAATCTCTTGTATATCCATATCCTGCATTCAGTAGTCAATTCTTTATACGTTCAACGTATTTATTTCCATTCTAGATTAGGAGGACATGACTGCCAAAATTCGGAAGTCTTGATACTTGTTCTTCTGTGAATTGATAACCAACCTTTGCTAGGTCTCCAGTCAATTCCTCCTCAACATGGTTGTGATAATCAAACGTCAACATACAAAAGACGAACCATTACAGATACCCCATATTCATAGATGCGATAGGCGCGTCCATTTGAACCACAAAAGCTCCTATCTTCTAATTATACATGGTGATCTTGACGTCCTGAAGTACCATTCTTCCGTCGTCTTTATCTCCAATACCTTCATCGTCTGTTGTCTTCTCAATATCAACATAGTATTGGAAATACTTCATATAAAGCGGACCGTTTTAAGTTTCTTCAGATCCGAACTTCATTAGCATGAACCAGCCGTTCTCTACTGCTTTCTTTTCCATAATTACGCCAAGCTCTCATAGTATTCCCGGATGTACTGCGCCATCATGAGCCGACGGGTATCTAAGAACTCCTGGTAGTCGGAAATATTCATATCCATGAAGGCTTCCGGCACGCAGTTCTCCGCGAGGTTGGCTCTCAGGTCGTCCATGTCCGTGACGCCGCCGTAGTAGACGCCCTCGCCGGCGACTTGCTGCTTCATGCGGGTCATGTACACGCATGGAGCATCGTCCTTGATCTTGATGTTGGTCTCGGACTGTGTGTAGACATAGTTGGCGATCTGGTTATAGTCCTTCCGATTGTCCACGCCGTTCTTCTGGAGATACTTCTTCGGGAAGATGTGGTGGATATCGCCGTGCTGCTCAATGAGTGATCGCACAGTGATCTGCTTGGAGAGGAAGCCTCTGGCGTTCTTCTGCACCTGCGCCATCAGGAAAACGAGGAAGTACGGGCTACTGGCGACGGACGTACCCAACCGCTGAACCAGCGCGGTATTCCAGAACGCGTCGGAAAGTTCACCGGCTTCTGTAGTCTTCAGGAATGTCTCCGGATCCTGTTCTGTAAAGCGCTTGACGTCAGAGTCGATGGTTGTTTCTGCAGAACGGGAATAGCGACCTGTCAGCATCGACAGGACGATCCACCGGCGCACGATGCTTTCGATCTTCGCAGGGTGCAGACCACGGTTTTTCAAAGACAAATACAGAATGTACCCGAAGTTCAGTACGTTCTTCGACTGGACGAGCGAGGAATCCACAATACCGGTGGACTGAACGATCATCAGATAGCGCTCGAAGTTCGTCGCATGCACGAAGGCCTCAACGCCCACGCGCAGCTTGCGGAAGGAGTCCACAGCGATGCTTTCGAGGTTCTCTCTCGTCTCAAAGTTACGTCCGGAAAGCAAATTCACCAGATCGGCAATCTTGCCCCTCTGGAAGATATGTGTGAAGGAAACACGGAGAACGTCCGCATAGTCGGGAACGTAAATATCCTCCTGCTCTTTGGCGACCCATTGGATCTTCTTGAGAGCCTCTGACTTGGCAAACTCCTTGTCGTTGCCCACGATCTTATCGTAGTCAGCGGGCTGCTTCATGAAGTGGCAGAAGTAATCGATCATCTTCCGGGTCTCATTCCCACCGTAGCGATCATCGGAAGCAATCTTCGACATGGCAAAATCCGCCTGTGACAGCACAACACCCTGCGAATTGATCCGGATGAAGATATCCGTGACCTCATCGATGGTCAGCGTCTGGGAAAGCTCAATGACGCCAAGATTGATCCCCTTGATGGACGTCAGCCGCATAAGGGTTTTATTGATCTCGGACTGCTTTCCGACCATGCCGTTGATCTCGCAGTACCGGCTCACAAACTCCCATGCGTCAAAGTCGACGTCAAAGACCTCGGAGACGTCGGGAATCCACTTGGAATTTCTTTCAATAGCCGAGTTGCAAACCTCGAACACTTCATCGATGGGATTGAAAGCGATAATGATCCTCTTCATTTTGTATGATGAGTCCACGACCTTCAGTCCAACGATCGCTGCCTGAATGGCAGTGATGCGTTGCTGACCATCGATCAGGATCTTCTTCCCATAGGATACATTGCCATCCTTCTGGCGGATATCCGGATTCTTCCAGACGATGATGTACCCAACCGGGAATCCTTTATATAGAGAATCCATCAGGTCACGGACCTTAGAGCCGTCCCACACAAACGGGCGCTGGATCTCCGGGATAGCAATTTCACCGGCCTTGATCGAGCTGATGATGTTTTCAATAGATGTGCTGTTTACGTCAAACTGTGCCATGTAAGCTTTTCTTCCTTTACACTACGCCCAGCGTTTTGAATACTGCATCTTCCGCGCTGGTGTAGAAGATGAGGTTGAAACAGCCAATTAAATCGACGCCAAGGGACTTTTACTCAATGAGAACACTGGCTTCCGGAATGTATGCGTCGATATAACGCGTACTGTCTTTCCTTTTTCACGTAACTCAAATATGATAAACACCTCGGGACGTTCGATTCCAAAAACGTCGCGCAATAATGACGTCCAGAACGCCTGGGGCTGACCCTCTTCGTAACCCTTAACCTAACGCTTCTGCGCAAACTCTTTCGCCGACGATCGTTGCTGTGATTCTTTCATTGTCCCGACGTCCTTTTTCGTCCTAAGGGTGCGCTAACGCACTGGGTCTAATTAATGACTTTGGCTGTTAGGTCTGCATAAACGTGACACGAACGGCTCGCGCTCAAATGCGCGAACCTTCCGTGTTGCAATGTTTAAATCAGAGAATCGCCAAATTCCTTCCGAACCTCGTCGGAATCCTTGACAGCGATCGTTCGACCGGTCGCCTGCTCGATAGCGTTCAAAAGCTTCTTGGCGCGATCAATAATAAACGCATGGAAATCGTTATTCCGCAGTAAGACGGGGTCGATCCAGTGCGTCTCGACAAAACCGTCGAGTACAGCCGGTTCAACTGAACCTTTCTTTTCCAGCCTGCCAAGGTAGACCGACGGCGCAACGCCGCCAATCGCGCGATTGCTCTTTGCTGATATCGGCGTCTTATTCACAACGCTGTTGCAGACGTCATTGTTGTAATTCTGTTTGACACAATATTGCCACGGGAAGATGTGGTGAATGTCGATTTTCTCATCTGCGAAGCTCGAGATATCCA
The DNA here is from genome assembly GCA_030537455.1 of Planctomycetia bacterium. Classification (GTDB taxonomy): domain Bacteria; phylum Planctomycetota; class Planctomycetia; order Pirellulales; family Thermoguttaceae; genus RUG369. Next base: position 49,030 of record JAUNMR010000001.1, read on the forward strand.
TCTCCGAACCCGAGATAAAATCGCGCGCGTGGTTTTGCAGGATCAGCGCCATAATTCCTTTGTACGCCGCGGATAGTCGTGACTTCAGCCCAAGCAGACGCGTGGGATTAAAGAAGAAGTTCCTGATTGTCTTGGGAAGCTCGCCGTTCACTGTGATCCATTTAACGACCTGTATTATGTCGTCGGCAAATTGCGAACTGCTAAAAGAGCCATACTGCTCCCCAAAAACTCCGCACCAGTACCACTGCTTGACTTTGTTTCTCACTGTGGCGGTTCCAATCTCTTTCTTGAGCACAGTACAAATACACGCCAAAGGAACCAACTGAGCGGTATAGGGCAAGTCGCGGCTAGAAAAGATACGTTCCTCCTGCAAAAGATTTTCTGCCTCGGAGAATCCGTTGCAAAGTTCGTCGGCATAGGTCTTGTAGGAGTCCAGTTTTAACGCCAAAACGTCCTTCTTCTTACTGCTGACCACTCCGCCAGCGTTATACGTAGAAAGGAGCGTAAGCGCCGTTAAAAAGTCGGTAGGGGTGACGACGTTCAGCAAAGCGCCAGAGAAGTACTTCTCCCGACGTGACTCCCAGTCCTTGCGAAGTCCAAAGTTATCCATCGCAAAAACGGCCGTGACAAGTTCAAAGACCGTCAGAGACACGCCCCCGGTATTGACGTTCTCAAAGACCTGGCACACCGCCTCGCGCGGCGTCTCTTTCTCCAGCAGAATGACCGGCATGGCATATTTCTGGGTCGGCACGATGAATTTGGAGAATAGATCCGTGAACTGCTTAATGACTTCAGGCGCATAGTTGTAATAGGCGTAATACTGATTCTGCCATTCCTGCTCCTCGTTGGAGTTGAGAATGATATTCAGCGGGAACATTTTATGCTTGAATTCATCTTCCCTGGTGGACAGATCCAATTCAATCTTCCTTCCGAATTCTGACGTCACCTGTCGCGTTGCGGGAATAGAGACGATAATTTCATCATCATCGGCAGTGGGATCCAGGGCTTTTTCGATATTCAGATAGTAAAACCTCTCAATATCTTTCCCCCTGTCCGTTTGGGTCTTTACGGGACTCTTACTGTAAAGGGCGTTGTACAGCGAGGTTAGTCGCTGCTGCCCGTCGAGGATCAACTTCTCCGGAATCGCGTCGGAACTGGGGGTGGCGCCTTCGATTGCCTTGTATTTGAATTGGACGTTCTCGTTCCCATATTCCAGGAACATTGCCGCGCCCACCGGGAAGTTGCGAATAACGCTCAGAATCAGCGCCTTAATACGCCCGTCGTCCCACACCCAGCCGCGCTGAAAATCGGGCAATTGCGCCGTACCGCTCGCTACGTCTTCCATTAATTTTGTCAATGGCGTGTCGTTCGTCTTCATTTACCATCTACTCTCTTGATTGACGTCATTGTCCTCACGCCGTTATCGAACGATTCGTTCGGTACGTACATGTTCACTCACGCAGATATCCGCGTTTCTAAAGTCGCCTCTAGCAACGGCTATCTTACCGCCAAGGGGCTATTTCTGCGTCGTCTTTTCACGTTCAAAAGCGACGCGCGCGTCGGCGCCTGTGTGCAACGCGTGCCGACGCGAATATGCGAACTACAAGCTGATTAAGCGAAAAATCCTTTTAAATAAGACGTTAGTCCTTAGCCTCTTCCACCTGGTAAAAGACCGTGCCATGGCGCTCCATGCGCGCGCTTAGCGTGAGAGCGCCGTCGTCGCCAACCGTCATGATTTCCGACTCTGTACGAGGCGCACGATTCGCCTTTTCCTTGTATTTATCGCGTAGTTTCTCACGATAGAGCGTTGTGATCTCAGGATTAATAAAGCCCACGTCCAAGCAACCGCTATCAGGCGACCAGGAGAACGCGTCGTCCGGAATACCGAGTTCTTCTTTGTCCTTGAGCCAATCCAGGAAGAAATTGTCGCGATCGTCAATCTCCGTGCGCACGACCTTAACGCGCTTGCCTTGCCACATCGGAAGATTCAACGCGAACGTCGCGTCGACAACGCCTTGGTAATTCAAGTCGTACTTGAAGTTATACGCCATGACGTGCAGGCGCTGCGACTCTTCGTCGAATCCGGCCACGCAGGAGCAGTCGACGCCCTCGGCAAGCTCGCACGAGGCGGTCGTCGTTAAGAGCTTCGACGACTTGAACTTCACAAGTTCTTGCGCCACGCGATAGTACAGCAGCGGATACCCGCTCCATGGACTAGAACTCGAATAGCTCCACATCGAGAAGTAGTCGATATCGTTGTCTATTAAGATCTTAAAAATACGAGCGTCGTAAGCGCACTGATAGGTCTGACCGACGGTGCGATGCGTTAAATCGTTCTTATAGCGACCCTTCGACGCGCCGAGAATGCGTCCCTCGTCCACGCCGTAATGCAGATCCTTGAGTCCGACCTCTGCTGCACGCTCGCGAATGCGCGCCACCGTCTCCGCCAGACTCATCGGGTGAGGACGATGGGGAAGGTCGTCGTAAAACGAAACCGCAAAGTATTTTATCGTTGTGCCGACCTTACCTGTCTTGGCGTTCTTATCGTAAACGCAGTGGTTCAAAAGATCTCGTTCGTCCCAAAGTCCTTCGGTGCAAGCCATGGCGTGAGCGCCGATCCACACTTCCGACCCGAGCGCTTCCTCCAGCGCCGCGACTGAGTAGTCGTACAGCTTGAAATACGCCTCGCGACTCCCTTCCGGCGTGCGTTCCTTATCATGGAACCAGTCGGCGTTTTCGAATTCCACCAGCACGCCAAACCCCCAGCTGAGAACCTCCTCGCGACCGAATCGTTCCACGAGCGCTTTGCCCATCGCCAGAATATACGCGTAATAGACCTCGTAGTCGTCCGGCGGATAGGCGTCGACGCCGAATACCTCAACCTTGCCCTCGCGGGAGAATTTGTCCGGAACGCTCAGTTTCAGAAAGGGTTTCGCGCCTAAGTCAAGAACAGCCTGACATTTATCAAGCAGCGGTTCGAATGCGTAATCGTCGAGCGTGTCGAAGTCGGTCGGATCTTTAAACAGGTCGCGCGAGGCGTTGCCCCCGGTCGCTGTCATGAATTGCACCGTTTCCACAAAATCGCTCAGATTAGCGCCTTCGTCCACCGGCGTCGGCCAAGTCTGGAACTGCCAAAGATTTATCGTTGAAACTCGATTGCCGATTAACTTACCGCGCGACGACCCGTCAATTTGAAAACGCGCTGTCATTGGTTCAGCGCAAAAGACTTGAGCGTAAAGCGACAATAGGGCAAAAACAAAGACGCTTAAAAAAAGAGAACGGCAACGTAGTATATGCATTGGAAATGTCGTGAGTATATGAAACTTATAGAAAATAGACAAATCAAGGCGCCTCCGCCTGGCAAGCGGTGGAGGCGCGACTCTTATGACGTCTTATGCGACGCTAGCGCAACTGGTCGCGCTAACGCCTCTAGGAAATCATTCCGTTTCCACCGTAATCACGAAGTTCCACTTATTGAAGTAGAGATTGCCCGCGGCGGTCTCCATTTCACCGGACTGAAGATCGACCGGTTCGCTACGGAAGTATTCTTTCGGAATAAAGAACGGACGACCGATTGAGTCGTTAATCACAAGGCGATACTGATCCAAACCGCTCTTGTAAATATTGCGCACCAGCTCGTCGTCGCTTTGCATGAGTCCATAGGACATATCGATCGGAACCCAACCGAATCCTTCGTAGTAGACCTCGCCCCAGTCGTGCATACCGCACGCGCCGGTTGTGCGCATGACCCAACCGCTCTGCCACTTCGCCGGCACGCCGACGCAACGGCACGCAGAAACTAGCAGTAGCGTGAGCATACCGCAGTCGCCGTGACCTTCGCGCAGTACGTATTCCGGAATACAGGTCATCGTGCCGTATTCATTCGAGGACGCCCAAGGATAGTGCGCGTCGATCGCGTCGAACAGTAGCGAAACTTTCTTTACCGGGTTCGTCTCGTCCCCAACGATTTGTTCCGCCCAAGCCTTCATGGCGTCGGTCTTAATCATGTGGGGCAGGTATTCCGCGGTGTAAGTCTTATAGACTTCGCTATTTTCATCGTACGGCTTGACGTTATTAATCAGTTCCTCTTGAGAGAAATACTGCGCGTAGCTAGTCGTATCGAAGGTATACTTAAAAACGACGTCCTCGTCCTTGACCGCTTTCTTCTCCATATAGAGCGTACGTTGCAAGTCGTCCGCGGGCGACAGTTCCCAGCGTTCCACCGGGGAGATCACCGCTGTAAGTTTCACGTCCTGCTGACGCGCGCACGATTCACGAGGGAAGGGCGCCCAGTAGCGCACAATCGTTCCTTCTGGAACGGTATTCGCGGGCAGGGTCGCCACGCAAGTGAAGTGATTCACACGCTTATGAGAAAGGGAACCTTTTCCGTCCGATTCCGCAATGATCGACGCGCAGTTGTTCAATCGCGAGTCGGTCGCTTGTTTGTCGTACTCGGTCACTACACGTTTGGCACGAAGTTCCGGATCCAGACGACGAAGGTTAGGCGACGCGTGCTTGAAGTAACGACGTTCACCGTCGATCGCCCGCATTTCAAGATAGCGATGCTCTTCCCAATAGCGCATTTTTTCGGGCGTCGGCTCGTAACCGTCTTGGGTAAGTTGTTCGCGAATTTGCTCTTCGTTGTAGCGGAACTCTATCCGAATACGACGCATGAGCTCGAAATACCAGTCCTTTTTGATCTGTTCCTCTGGCGTAAGATTACGTAGAGAAACAAGTTCCGACGTCGCTTCGGAAAATTCGTTAGCATTAATCAGATCAACGACCTTTTTTTCCCAGTCGCTCTGGGCAAACGCCGCGCCGCTTGTTAAAATAATCAGCAGGCTGGACAGCCACGCAAGCGCGCAATTACGCACGTACTTTCGTTCCATGGAAAAACCCTATGAGAGGTTGCTAAGGACAAACGCGACCCGACGCCATACTGACGACAAGGCAACGTTACGATACTGTATAGTCTAATTATACGACGTCAGACGCGCCGTTCAAGGCATTTATGCGCGTGCGTGCCAGTTCAAGGTCTGTGACGACCGCTCGCTTGCTCCACCGGATGAATTCAAACACAATCCCCTGACAAAATGATACAAGCCAATACTTACGCAAAGCTCTTTCTGCTCCTGACGTTAACGATCTGTGCCTGGCGCTACGATCTTGTTGGCGACGCTAACGCCGCTACGCCAAGTAAACGGCAGGATCCCAACGAGCTCGCTGCGGTCATTGACCCAATCCAAGAGCGACTTGCGCCCGACGCGCGACTGGAATATTTCAACTTCACCGTCGACCTGAACCATTCTCCCAGGCGCGCTACTATCGAGACGACCGTGCCCCAGGCTAAAGAGGAAATCCTCAACGCTGTTAAATCTTTCGATGATTGGCAGGTCGACGTCAAAATTTTGCCACAAGAGAACGCCGACCTGAACGGTCGCTGGCGTGCGCTGGTGCGCTTCTCAACTATTCAACTGCAAAGACGACCGGAGTATGCCTCCGAGTGGATGACCCAGAGTATTATGGGCGCTCCCGTCAAGATTCTCAAGAGGGAGTCGAACGGCTGGTCACTCATTCAGAACTACGACGGCTACATCGGCTACACCCCCTCGGGCAACCTACAGCCGCTCACGGAAGAGGAATATTTGCAATGGCTTAACGCAAAGCGCCTTATCTGTGTCAGCCGCTTTGCTTTTATTTACCGCGAGCGTAACGCCAGTGGCGACACGATTTCCGACCTCGTCGCCGGCAACGTCCTGGTCGACCTTGACGACTCCGACGACCCGAACTTCAAGCACGCGCAAACCCCCGACGGTCGCCAGGGCTGGGTCAAAGCCGACGACGTCATGGACTGGAACCTGTGGGTTCAATCGCGCCAGTTGAACGCGGAAAATATCATTGCCACCGCGCGCTCGCTCATGGGCGCGCCATACGTCTGGGGTGGAACCACGACCAAGGGCGTCGACTGTAGCGGTCTGGTCAACGTCGCGTTCTATCTCAACGGGTACAATATCATGCGCGACGTGAGTCTCATACGCCTCGAGGGTATCGACGTCGACCGTTCCCAGGGGTGGAGCAACTACCAGCCAGGCGACCTGCTGATCTTTGGAGAACCTCGACCCAGCGGCGCTATGAACTGGCGGCACGTTGCTATCTATATCGGCGAGGGGAGATTCATTCACTCCGCTACCTCCGTACGCGAAAACAGCCTCGACCCAAACGATCCTGACTACGACCGCTACAACGCAACGCGAATTATTAAAGTCGTGAGAATGCTCGGCGCCCCAAAAACCGAACATTTTCACCCGATTCAAGAGAATATATTTTTACATAATTTCGACGCTAACTAGTACAAGCGCGTAACTTAATCCGTTGCGTAATTGACCAGAGGCGCGATAATTAGCTGACCAGAAAGAGGTTAATCAATGACGTCAAGACGTTCGTTCATTACAGGAGTCGTCGGGGGGGCGCTCGCTTCCACCTGGGCTATGACGCCAAATGCCGGTCTCAAAAGGACTTTGGCGCAAGATCAGGCTGTCTCAAATAAACTTGGCAAAATGAACCTGACCTTTAGACCTTATCTTCTGACTCTACGCCATCCCTTTGGCGTCTCTAGCGTTACGCGCACCACCACGCAAAGCGTCCAGGTGGAGATCGAACTCGATGGCGTCGTCGGTTACGGTGAAGCGTCCATGCCTCCCTATCTGAGCGAGTCGACCGAATCGGTCATGGCGTTCCTCGCACGCGTCGACCTCACGCAATTCAAGAGCCCATTTGAGTTAGAAGACATTCTGACTTATGTCGACTCCATTTGCGAAAACAACGCCGCCGCAAAGGCCTCTGTCGACCTCGCCCTACACGACCTGGTCGGCAAGCTTATCGGTCAGCCCTGGTGGAAGATTTGGGGACTCGATAAGGAAAAGACCCCCTCCACAATGTACACCATCGGGATCGATACGCCGGAAAAGGTCGTGGAGAAAACAAAAGAGGCTTCGAAATTCGACCTCCTCAAAGTCAAACTCGGCCGTGATAAGAAGAGCGACCGTGAAATGATCGAGTCGATCCGGTCCGTCTCCGATAAGCCGATCGCCATCGACGCCAATCAGGGCTGGAAGGACAAGGTCTATGCCCTCGATATGATCCAGTGGCTCTATGAGCAGGGGATCGTTATGATCGAACAGCCCATGAAGAAGACCAAGATAGACGACATTGCCTGGATTACCGAGCGTAGCCCGTTGCCGATTATGGCCGACGAATCCCTCCAGAGACTCGTCGATATCCCAAGACTCAAGGGCGTTTTCTCCGGCGTCAATATCAAGCTCATGAAGTGCACCGGTATGCGCGAAGCGTGGAAAATGCTCAACTTAGCGCGCGCACTCGATATGAAGGTCATGGTCGGATGCATGACCGAGTCCTCTTGCGCTATCTCCGCGGCCGCGCAACTGTCCCCCGCGGTCGACTGGGCCGACCTCGACGGTAACCTGCTTATCTCTAACGACGTCTTCGACGGCGTACAAACCGCTCCCAACGGCAAGCTCATTCTCAGCGACAAGCCCGGGCTGGGGCTTACCAAGCGTGACAAGCCTCTCAATCGCCTCGATACCCTCATCGAATAGCGCGCTCAAAACGTCAAGTCGTCGACCCCTTTTGGACGAAACGACTTGACGACGTGGCAAGACGTCGTATACTTAACCGTGTTCCGTCCAGACCCTTGCGCCTGGACGCTCGTCTCCATAGCTCAATTGGATAGAGCGTTGGCCTCCGAAGCCGAAGGTTGCAGGTTCGATTCCTGTTGGAGACGCTAGATTTCTCCCATGACCTACGATAAAACACGCGCTTGATTACCGCGCGTTATCTGGCATAATAACCTTTAGACCACGCGCCGACAAGCGTGCAAGACTTACTGTGATAATCCTCATGAGGAACTGAGATGAACTTTTACAAAATCGGCGATGATATCGTGATTTCCGAAGGCGAACTGACTCAAGGCGACAAGATCGTCCCCAATACCACCGACGCCGCCGGGGAGAAGCACGTGCCTGTGATCAGCCAAGACGGCGCTCGTGTGACCGTTAAGGTCGGTTCCGTTGAGCATCCCATGTTGCCCGCCCACTGGATCCAGTGGATTGTGCTACAGACCAAGACCGGCTATCAAAAGAAAAAGCTCACGCCCGAAGACAAGCCTGAGGCGACCTTTACCGTCAGTGAGGACGTCCTCGCCGCATATGAATTCTGTAATCTTCACGGTCTATGGAAATCTGAACTATAGCGAGGGCAGGGGGAACGCGCCCGGGAACTGCCGACCGTTCACGTTATGACAAAGAACCGAGCGCAATCCCTTGAGCCAAAAGAGATTGCGCTCGGTTCTTATTTGTGGGGGGATCTGGTTGACGCGTCTCAACGATTACGTCGCGGGTAAAAGTTCATGAGCTGATCCCGATTGTGTCGCCAGTGGTTCCATGCGTCGACGTCGAACTTATAGTCTACCGGGGGAGTATTATATTCCGCGACGATATTAATGAGCGCGTCGTGTACGGCGTCGTTGCGCAACGTTTCGGTGATCGTATTAACGCGCGCGCTCCCGCCACCGGAAAAACTGTTCACTTTACCGCTGGAATCAAAGGACGCGCCGGTGCGATCCGAACCCACGACGATTTGGCGACGGTATCCGCGTTCGAGGGAATTGATCAGATCGGGAATCGCCTCTTCCGCTTTGAGGCATTTGAGCGCATAGGCCGCGCGCGCAACGCTCTCCGGGTTATCGCCTGCGTTCAACTGACGACGGAAGAATCCGATTGCGTCGCTGACCGCCGTCGGCTTGCGAACGATTCCGTTCACCGCCGCCACGCGTACGTCCGCGTCTGGGTCGGACATTGCGATTTTACCGAGCTGACCGAGCGCGCGCGCGTCGCCTATCGACGCGATTGCCTGAACCAAAAGTTCGCGTCCCGCGCCGTCTTTCTCTTGATTGTAGAGCTTCATGAGCGTAGCCAACGCGCCCGGGTCACGAACGCGCTGCAAACGCTCGCGAGAAGGAAGACTGCCCGAGAGAGCCTCCGAATAAAGACTCGTAAGCTCCTTCTTCCACTGTCGCGCTGACTCCTCCTCTGACTTGCGAGCCTCGAGAATCGCCGCCTCTTGGGGCGACATACTACGACCGTTCTTGCGAACAAGCCCGCGCTGCTCCAGGCGATCCTTACTAGAAACCCATTCGCCGTCGCTCATGACGTGATGAAGCGCTTTATGTGCTGCCTCATTGTTCGGATCCAATTCGATCACGCGTTGAAAATGTCGCTCCGCCTCGCTCGTTAGACGTTTCGATACGCACCAATTAGCGATTTTAAGTTGTGAATTAACGCTATCCGGTCTCAGAGGCGCGTAAGAATGATACAGAATCACGTCGCTAGAGACTTCCTTCACCTCCGACGTCGACGACTGCGCCAGTACGACTTTACCCCCCTGAACCGGCGAGACCTCGTAAAGACCGTCGTTAGCTTCCGACGAGGTTAATTCCCCGCGAACCGCGCCGCCGTTGCTCAGCACGAGTCCGCCGGTCTGGCTAAGATCTGGCGTCTGTCCAAAGACCGAACAAGACATGAGCGACGCCGCAGTAAAAAGTAAAAGCGCATCTGTCAAACCGCGGACGCCATGACGACCGCTGAAAAACAGCTCATGAGACGTTTGCGCCGATAAGCGACTAATACTCGTGCCGCGTTTGCGTGAAGTGAACTGGAACATACTCTAAAATCTTCCTTTGAGCAACCGAACGCGTCGTATGAATCAACGCGATATTGGGGTTATCGTCTGTTTCGACCGACCCCTTAAACTCTCAATATGCCCTTTCGAAAAGTACTCCAGCGCTATTATAGAAACTGCCGACAGAACTGTCAAACTACCCCGCGTTTCGCCTAATAAAACCAAACTGCCGTCCCACAAAAAAAACGACGCGCAGCCCAATGAGCGCGCGTCGTTTCCTATTCATCGATGACGTTGGCTACGAAAGTAAACGTAATTGCTTACTTATTGAGAACCTTGCGAACCGCTTCCAGAGTACCGGCGGAACCGAGCTTTTGGTTCTTGTGAATGATGTATTCCGCATAAGCCGGCATGAAGATCTTGCCAGGCTCGCGAAGGTCGAATTTTTCCGGATGGTCGCGGAAGAATTCACGATGGATCGCACACCACACCAGACGTCCGTCCGTGTCGATATTGATCTTTGTGACGCCAAGTTTCGCCGCCGGGAAGTATTGGTCTTCGTTCACGCCGCTAGCGTTCTTCAGCGCCCCGCCCGCGTTATTGATACGAGCAACCCATTCTTGCGGAACGGAGGAGCTACCGTGCATGACCAGCGGGAAGTTCGGCTTCACCTGGTTGACCGCCGCTTGGATCTTTTCCAGAACGTCGAAGTGCAGACCTTGCGTGCCGGAGAATTTGAAAGCGCCGTGAGACGTCCCGATTGCAACCGCCAGGGAGTCGACGCCGGTCTTCTCAATGAATTCCGCCGCTTGTTCCGGGTTCGTGAGCTTAACGCTACCGACAACGTCTTCTTCAACGCCGCCGAGCTGACCAAGTTCCGCTTCCACCACAACGCCCTTGGCGTGAGCCGCGTCTACGACGCGCTTGGTGATCTCTACGTTCTTCGCGAATTCTTCGTGAGAAGCGTCGACCATGACCGAGCTATAGAAGCCGCTCGCGATGCAGTCGTAGCAGACTTCTTCCGTGCCGTGGTCAAGGTGAACGGCGAAAATCGCGTCCGGGAAAACCTTATCCGCCGTGCGGATCATTCCTTCCAGGAAGTTCTTATCCGTGTAAGAACGCGCGCCACGAGAAATTTGAATGATGAAGGGCGCGCTCGTCGCGTCGTCGTTCGGATCGTCGTTGCTCTTCGTCTTGCCGAGGTTGCCGCGGAAAAGACCAACCAACTGTTCCAGATTATTGATGTTGTACGCGCCGATCGCATACTTGCCATACGCTTCTTTGAACAATTCTTTCGTCGTAACGATCATGAGAATTCTCCTCTGTTATTCTTAGCGCGCCTCTGGTCCGCTCGGGCGACTCGAATGCGTCGCAAAACCGCGCTCGCACGCGCGCCTGTTTATTGACTCGTCGTGCCATATTATAACCCTCTTTCCTTATCTGAAAATAGGGGCGCCCACACGACCATACCGCACACGACCTATCCGCCGAGCTTTCACACGCGCTCTGACCTCCGTTCACGACGACCTTTTTGAATCATTTTCCACGTCTTTGCGACCTTTTGAGTCTGGCGACCTATCAAAAATGGTTATAATAAAAGAAAAAGCGCCGTCCTTATCCCTGTGGAAACGCGTCCTTTCCAGGCGGCGCCGGTAGTTCTTCACAATCGGCTGAGGCAAAATGAGTAAAGACGGTTCCGTTACGCCCATGATGAAGCAATATAACGAGGCGAAAGAGGCGGCTCAGGGCGCGTTGCTACTCTTTCGTATGGGCGACTTCTACGAAATGTTCGGAGAGGACGCGCAAAACGCCGCAAAAACGCTCGGGCTGACTCTGACCACCCGCGACAAGGTCAATAAGACCCCTATGGCCGGGTTCCCTTGGCAACATTTAGACGCCTACCTCCTCAGACTCGTCAACGCCGGATTTCGCGTCGCCGTCTGTGACCAGCTCGAAAACCCAAAGCGCAAAACCGACGCAAAGACGCCTGTGCAACGTGGCGTTACCCGTATTGTCACTCCCGGTACTCTCACCGACGAGGCTATGCTCGACCCCAAAACCAGCAACTATCTAGCCTCCGTCTATATCTCCGACGTCAAAAATAGCCAGCGTGCCCTAAAGCTCGCAAGACGCTCAACTATCAGGCGATTGGCTGAGCAAAAGGAAGAAAAACAAACTCAACCGGTTCAGGACGGCGTCGCTTTTGACTACAATCAAACCCAAAGCGAAATTCCCGACGACCGTTACGTCGGGCTGGCATGGGTTGAACTGTCCACCGGGCATTTCTGTGCCGCTACCATTACCTTTGGCGACCTGATCGACGCACTTGCGAGAATTAACCCCGCGGAATGCCTTGTGCAGGAGGATATGAAGAAGTTCTTCCCACAGTGGCTCTTAGAGCGCGTTACCCTCACCGAACGCCCGGGATGGTTCTACTCCAAACAGACCGCGTTGGAAAACCTCAAAAAATTCCTTAAAGCCGAAACCTTTGAGGGATACGGCTTTAGCGCCGATTCTGACGACGTCTTCGCTTTACAGGCCGCTGGAGCCGCCGTCGACTATCTCAAAGAAACACAAAAGCAGTCCCTGGACTACATCGATTCTATCGTGCCATATCGGGACGAACAGTATCTCGCCGTCGACGAGTCGACGCGCCGAAGTCTGGAAATCTCACAGTCCTTCCGTGACGGAAAGCGCGACGGCTCTTTACTCGATACGATAGACTTATGCCTTACCTCCATGGGCAGTCGTCTTCTCGCCGATTGGCTCGCCCACCCACTGCTCGATATCGCGCAGATCGAAACAAGACAAGACGCCGTCGCCGATATCCTCGCGTGCCAAAACAACGTCTTAGAACAATTACGCGAGTTTTTTAAACAGGTCTTTGACCTGGAACGGATTCTCTCCAGAGTCGTGCAAAAGCGCGCTACCCCGCGTGAGTTGCTCGCTATTGCCGCAACTTTGGAGATCCTGCCGCGTTTCAAAGCGTTTCTCGATAATTCCCAAGCCGCGCTGCTAAGAACCCTTGGCGCGCAACTCGTCTGCCTGGAAGATTTAGCCGCAAAGCTCAGAGCCGCTATTGTCCCCGATCCGCCACTGAATTTCAGGGACGGCGGTTTTATTCAGCATGACTTCGACGAAGAGTTCGGAAGACTCGCCAATTCCGAGGCTGTTAATAGAGCTTGGGTCAGCGAATACGAGGGACGACTCAAAAAGATCTATAATCTGCCGAACATTAAAGTCGCCTTTACCAGCGTCTTTGGTTATTACATCGAGCTACCGCGTTCCACAAGCAAGGATAAAATTCCTCCTATCTTCCGACGTACGCAGACTCTCAAAAACGCTGAAAGATACGCCACCGACGAGTTAGAGGAAAAACAAAAACAAATCCTTACCGCGCAAGAAGACGCTAAAGAAATGGAATTCAAGATCTTCGACTCGCTCATGGACGATATTATCCAGCGTCGCGTCTATATTCAGAGCGCCGCCAATATTTTGGCTCATCTCGACGTTCTCATTAACTTCGCAACCCTTGCAAAAACAAGAAATTACTGCCGACCGACTCTGGTCAAAGAGCCCGTCCTCTTGATCCGTGAGGGAAGACACCCCTCGCTGGAGACCGTCCTCTCTACTGGGCAATTCGTACCAAACGACGCAAAATGTGACGAAAACGCAAGGCTACACCTCATTACCGGACCCAATATGTCGGGTAAGAGCACCTTTATTCGACAGACCGCGCTACTGGTACTCCTCGCCCAGATCGGCTCCTATATTCCCGCGCGCGAAGCGACGATCGGCGTGGTCGATAAGATCTTCGCGCGTGTTGGCGCTTCCGACGAAATCATGCGCGGTCAAAGCACCTTTATGGTCGAAATGATTGAGACCGCCAGAATCCTCAATAACGCCACCGACAGAAGTCTGGTCATTCTCGATGAAATCGGTCGTGGAACAAGCACTTACGACGGCGTCTCTCTCGCCTGGGCCATCGCCGAACACATCGCCAATAAGATCAAATGCCGTGCGTTCTTTGCCACGCACTATCACGAACTCACCGATTTGGAACAAACCTGCCAGGGCGTCAACAACCTCAACGTTGGGGTAAGAGAGTGGGACGACGGCATTGCTTTTTTACATAAAATCACAAAGGGCGCCGCCGACAAGAGTTACGGTATACACGTCGCTCAACTCGCTGGCGTCCCAAGAGAGGTCGTCGCTCGCGCTCAGGAGATCCTCAAGGGGCTGGAAGCCGCCCAGGTCACCGCCTCCACAAATGCGTTAAGAAAAGCTTTGAGAGACCTTTCCAGTCCACAGCGTAAAAAAAGCGAACCCGCCGTGCAATTCTCGCTCTTCGGCCCCGACGATCACCCCGTTGTCCAGGAATTGAAAGACTTAGACCTCAATACCCTCACGCCTATGGACGCCTTGCTCTTGATCGAACGCTGGAAAAAAGAACTCAAATAGCTTTGATACATACACAAGCGTCTGGTACCGCTGGCAGATGCGCGCTTTCCACTTAAAGAATAGGATTTATTATGCAAACTCCGTTGGATCGCTTCTATCGTTACATTGCGCTCGACACCGCTTCCTCCGAAGACTCCGACGCCACGCCCAGTACACAATCGCAAATCCAACTTGCCAACCTCCTGGTTGAAGAGTTGCGACAGCTAGGGTTAGAAAACGTCCAGGTCGACGATAAATGCTACGTCGTCGCCACGTTGCCGACCAATCAGACGCGACCGCAACACGAGGTTCCCGTCGTCGGGTTGATTGCACACATGGACGTCTCTTGCGCCGCTCCCGCCGCCAATATTAAGCCGCGCGCCATTACCTACAGCGGCGGCGATATTACCTTAGAAAACGGCGTGGTCATCGTTGCCACTGAGGAAATGAAAAAACTTGTCGGTCACGAACTTATCGTTACCGACGGAACCACCTTGCTCGGCGCTGACGACAAAGCGGGAATCGCCGCGATTATGACCGCGCTGGAAAGACTTATTCAATCTAACGACCCGCGACCGACCATACGCGTGTGCTTTACTCCCGACGAGGAAATTGGACGCGGCGCCGATCACTTCGACGTGCAAAAGTTCGACGCCGACTGCGCTTACACCGTCGACGGCGGTCCCGGCGGCGAAATCAACGCCGAAACCTTCACCGCTGATTACGCCGTGCTCACTGTCAATGGCGTCGACGTCCATCCCGGAGAGGCCAAGGACACAATGATCAACGCCTCGCGCGTACTCGCTCAGATCATTAGCGCGCTACCACTGGATCGTACCCCGGAAAATACCGAAGGACGGCAGCCCTTTATTCATCTCTATAAAATGTCTGGCGGCGTCTCCAAGGCGTCCGCTGAGTTCCTATTGCGCGCCTTCGACGAAAAAGACCGCGCCGAAAATAAAGCGATCCTCGAACGCGCCGTCGACGCCGCAATGACCCCGCTCTGCGACGTCGCCACTTCCGAACTCACTGTCACACAGCAGTACCTCAATATGGGGTACTTCCTCAAAGACGCGCCGGAACCGCTCCTGGCGCTCGAGCAAGCCGTCAAAAACGTCGGTCTCCAACCGGTCTGGATCGCCATTCGCGGCGGTACCGACGGCTCAAGACTCACCGAAATGGGACTCCCTACCCCCAATATCTTCACTGGTGGTCGTAACTTCCATTCCGTCATGGAGTTCCTCGACGTCCAAGAGAATGAATTGGCGACTCAGACACTCGTTGAACTTGCCAAAATCTGGGCGACTAAGAAGCCCTTGAGAAATAAAGACTAAACGAATAACCTAATTAATTCCAAACGCGCTCGTGTGCGCAAACCCTTAAACTAAGGATAATACATGGACAATCAAGACAACGAAGATCTCGATTTCTATTACCGCGTCCTGACCCTAAAAGACGTTAAAATTTCCGCGGAAGAAATCGAAAAGTTCATTGAAGACGCCAAACTGAATCT
>JAUNMR010000001.1:64778-106855 GCA_030537455.1 Planctomycetia bacterium
TTCGACGACCAAAACTGGGACGCGCTCGCGACCATCGCCGGCTGGCTACGCGAACAATGCGACGGCTTCGAACAGTGCGATTCCGGTCAAATCACCAACCTCCAGGGACAAGTCATACTGATCGTGCCCGACGATGAGGACGACCCTGACGACCCCATGACCTTCGAGGGCGCGCTCTTCCTCGGGGGAAAGTGGCTGACCGTTGACGTCGACTCTCAAAGAAAGCTCGACGATTTTCTAAAGGGGATCGCTTGATTATCACTCGCGACTCTGGTAACATTTCATATGCGCTCGGCACGCGCGTAAACCCATGTCTACGTGCGTGCTCACGCCTACTATTTCCACAACCCTTTTCAAGTCTGACGTTAGGATAGCAATGGCCGACAATCTATTTGACAAGCTACTCGAGGATACGATCGCTCTGTATCAGGTGAAATTTGGCGATAAGCCGCAAATCATCGTGCGCGCCCCGGGACGTGTCAATCTCATTGGAGAGCACACCGACTACAACGGCGGATACGTCTTCCCCATGGCGATTGAACGATACACCGTCATTGCTGCGTCCCCTAACCAAGACGGCGTCGCCAAGATCTACTCCGACGCTACCAAGGAGCTCGCTACCTTCCAGCTCGACGCCAACGCACAGCCCGCCGCAAAGGTGCGATGGTCTTCGTACGTTCAAGGCGCAATCTCTTGTTCCATTGAAAAGGGCGCTCATACCTCTGGCTTCAACGCGGTGATTAACTCCAACGTCCCGCTAGGAGGCGGACTCTCCAGTAGCGCCTCGTTGGAAGTCGCCGTTGCGACTCTTATGGAAAAGCTCAGCGGCGTCAAGTGGAATCCCACTGACAAACCGTTGCTATGCCAAAAGGCGGAACATGTTTACGCTAAAATGGCATGCGGTATTATGGATCAATTCATCTCCGCGCTCGGTCAAAAGGACTGCGCTATGCTCCTCGACTGCCGAAGCCAAGAGCCCAAGATGATTCCAATGACCGACCCTGCCGTCTCCGTGCTCATTGCTAACTCCAACGTCAAACACTCGCTCACCGGGAGCGAATACCCCGAGAGAAGAGCTAGTTGCGAAGAAGCCGCAAAAAGACTCGGAAAAACCCTCCTGCGCGAAGTTACTATGGAAGAATTACTCGCCGCCAAAGACAAGCTCGTCGACGAAAAAAACGGCGACCGACTCTTCCGTCGTGCTCGCCACGCCGTCGGAGAAGACGTGCGTACCCTGAAAATGGCTGAAGCGCTCGTCGCTCAGGACTGGAAGACCGTCGGCGAACAAATGTACGCCAGCCACGACTCCCTACGCGACGACTACGAAGTCTCCTGTCCGGAAATCGACGTACTCGTGGAAATCGCGCGTGAAATCGGAATGCAGGGCGGCGTCATTGGCTCTAGAATCACCGGCGGTGGATTCGGTGGATGCACGGTCTCGCTCGTCTTTACCGACAAGGTCGAACAGATCGCAAAAATCTATAGCCAAAAATACCGGGAAAAAACCGGTATTGCCGCCACGATCTTCTCCACAAGACCCGCTCAAGGCGCTTGTGTGCTACAGGGTTAATACCTCCCGAGGTACAATTAACCATAGTAATCGCGCTTTTAGGGAATTTGTCGAAAAGACCCCTGGCGGCGCTTGACGCGTTACGCCAACGCGGTAAAATAGTGAAAATTGTTCTAGCGTTCGTCGCGTCTGTGACACTTGACTCCGACCGGGACGCGTTTAATTTTAACCTTCGACGTCGATTACCCATGACCATTTGTGCACCGGGTTCGCGTCCTATATGTTGTCATTAGGAGATTCCTGTGTCCCTTTCCGAACGTAAAAAGGAGATCAACTGCCGTCGTAAGCGTCGCGCCCAACTCGCTAAATTCAAGGCTAAGTTACCCCAACTTGACGCCCAGGGCAAAGCCGCTCTGGCTGAAAAACTGCGTCGCATGACCCCTGGCGCGGAAAAGCTCATCTCCGATTGGGGTCTCGAAGGCTAGAACGTGACGCGCTCCTAGAACGTGACTCACTCCGACTAGCTTACGCTCTGAATCCCCTATATACGCTATCTATGGTTACACAACGTCGCGTTTAATACGAGCGCGACGTTTTTATTTACATAGTACCGTCCTTTTCGCTCTTTTTTCTACCCTTTTCTTGCTTTACGCGCGTTTCGACCTATACTATTGTTTAGCGCGTCTTGGATTTTGGCAATGCGCGCGTGCTCACTGGATAGGCGTGAACTACCTCGCGCCGAGCCCGTGTCAATCCTTTCAGTGATTCATCTATTGCGAGGTTCCTATGAAAAGACGTCTAACGCGCCGTGATTTCCTCTCGCACAGCGCTCTTGCGGTCTCTGCGGTTGGTCTGTCCCCTTACGTCGGCAAGTTCGCTTTCGGACAAACGTCCACTCCCAATTTCGAGATCCTCGAAGAGGCGAGAACCTTCAGTATGCCCCCCGATTTCTATTACGGATGGCCTACTGTCGGTATGCGTGACGGCGAGCTCTTTGTCGTGACCTCTGGCGGCCGGGAAGGACACGTCTGTCCATTTGGGCGCGTCGATATGTTCCGCTCAAAGGATCTCGGCAAAACCTGGACCTGGCCACAGACTCTTTACGACAGCCCTATCGACGACCGCGACGCTGGGATCTGCGTCACCAATCAGGGCACGATCCTCGTGACCACCTTTACCTCTATGGCATACGAAAGTCTACTCAATGAGGAGACCAGCTACCGCGAACGTGGCGAGGCGAGACTGAATATCTGGTCCGACGGTCGATACGAAAAGTGGATGGCTGTCCATCGTCGACTCAACCCCGAAGAGCGCAAAAAGGAAATCGGTTCCTGGATGCTGCGCTCTACCGACGCCGGTCTCACTTGGTCCGAGCGTTACGCCACCCACTTCAATAGTCCGCACGGTCCGATACAGCTCAGCGACGGTCGTCTGCTCTATATGGGCACGGAACTGTGGACAGAAGAACACAACGCGGGCGCGGAGATTTCCGAAGACGATGGTCTCACCTGGAAAGTCGCCGGTATCGTACCTGTCCGGGACGGCGATTCCGCACAGGGCTATCATGAACTACACGCCGCAGAAGCGACTGACGGCACGATCGTCGCGCTCATTCGTAACGAAAACCCAAATAACTCGAGCGAGAACCTACAAACCGTCTCAAAGGACGGAGGAAAGACTTGGTCCGTACCTCGATCCATCGGCGTTTGGGGAATTCCCGCGCACCTCATTCGTCTGCAAGACGGTCGTATACTCATGACCTACGGGCACAGAAGAGCGCCAATTGGCGTCCAGGCGCGCGTCAGTGAAGACGCTGGCGAATCATGGTCCGACCCGTTGATCCTCTACGGCGACGCCGCTGACGGCGATATGGGCTATCCTTCCAGCGTGCAACTACCGGACGGCTCGATCTTTACCGTCTGGTACGAACACATGACTGGAAGCTGGTTCGCAAGACTGCGGTGCGCCCGTTGGTCTATTAAGTCCTAGCCCGACGCAAACTACAAACGGTAAAACCACTGCCTTTACTAGTTACGACCCTTATGTCCAGACGCGACGTCACGATCACTACCGCGCGATGCGTCTGGACGACGCGTCTTGACTCTAACTACTATAACGCACAGGACGATTCTATGAAAAAACATAAGCCGTTGCTCATTATAAAGTGCGCCTTGATCGCCGTTGCGTTAATGGCGACCCTAACCGACGTGAAACAAATTTGCGCACAAGACGACCAAATCGCTACCGTTGACGCGCTCATCGCCCCCGGTAATACCCCAGGGCAACGTATCGTACTCAAGCTCGGCGACCTCGCGATTCCATTCCGTTGGGTTCCTGCTGGTGACTTCCTCATGGGAACCCCAGAAGACGAAGAGTTTCACGACGCGTCAGAAGCGCTACACAAAGTTACTCTCACCAAAGGGTTCTGGATTCTAGAAACCGAAACCACTCAGGCGCTTTGGAAGAAAGTCATGGGCGACAACCCCAGTGAATACAAGGGGGACGACAAACCGGTCGATACCGTCTCGATTAACGACGTCAAGGAATTCTGTGGCAAACTCGCCAAACTCCTCAAGCTCCCCGAAAAGCACGCCTTCCAACTACCGACCGAAGCTCAGTGGGAATACGCCGCTCGCGCCGGATCCAGCGAACCATACGCCGGCAAAAAACTTGAAGACGTCGCCTGGTTCGGAGACGTCGACTATGGCGGAACTCATCCGGTTGCGACGAAAAAACCAAACGACTGGGGGCTTTACGATATGTGTGGTAATCTCTGGGAATGGACCGCCGACCTTTATGCTGATTATCCCACAAATGACGACGGTACAACGCGAGAACTCGTCGACCCCAAGGGCGCTACCCCAGAGGAATGCCCGGGTATGGTGTATTGTGACCGAGGAGGTTGCTGGGACAGTAAGCCGTACGAATGCCGGATCGGATACCGCGGGTTCTACGGTGGAGACCGAAAGGGCGCATACGTCGGGTTCCGGTTCCTTATCGTGCCCTAACCTGTCTGACGCCGACCTGACCGTTGAGACGCCGACTCTTGACTGCCTCGCGACTGAGTTACTACGACAATTCCACCGCGATTACAAGACTTTCAAGCCACTTGTGGTTATTGACCTTTCTTAGCTTGTTGATATACTGAAAAAGACACGGTTGTTTCGAACCGTGCTAGCTTCGACACTTTAAAAGGGCGTCTTTATGTCACCTGCGACTCTGCGCGTCTTTCCGGCTCAGACGGAAACCGAGCAGATTTTCATTCGACTCGACGGTCGTGGAAATCGCTTGTACTATCCCGGCGAAACGCTCGCCGGGTCGTACTATCTCAGTCAAATCACGCGCTCAACAATTGAAACCGCTGAAATCTCCATCCTCTGGAGAACCGAGGGCAAGGGCAACGAGGACGTCGGCGTACATGCCTTCTGGAGACTCTCTAGTCAGGACGGAGATTGGATAGGACTATTGCAGCCCGGAAGGTTTAGCTCGGTCTTGCCAAAGAGTCCGTTGTCGTACGAAGGAGCGCTTATTAAAATTAGATGGTGCGTAAGAGCAAGAGTCTTTCTAGCAAATGGCGAGCAACTAGTCGACGAAACTTACTTCAGACTAGGCAATTTGCCCGATATGAGAATTCTCAATCTCACTGCGCCAAATCCCGCCGATAAAGATAGGGAGCCAAGGTTAGAACCACAGTCCCTGCGATAATACGCTGTATAACACTCTTTTTTCTGGTTTGATTAATATGACCAGCTTTGTCGGAACGTTCAAAACCTACTCGAGTCTATGACAGTGGCGACATAGTTATGGACAAAAGCGTCATCCACGAATCCTTTTACTCCTTTCCCGAGAGCAATCCCTTTTCCACGCGTTTTACCGCGCCTGGAAAGACTCCCTTTTTCTTTGAACGTTCTTTCCTACAGCACATTAGCGTCTCTAAACCCGACCATTATTCCGAATACGTCCACCAGGCGCTTGGCGCTGGAGAGACTTTAATTGAGTCCGTCTGTTTGCAGTATCTCATCGACAAACTAGAGTCCAACGGCAGAAGAGGTCAGATCCTCGGCGCCAACGGCTCCGGTAAAACCACGCTCATGACCGTCCTGAAAAAGAAAATGCTCGCGCGTGGCTATGAGATCCTCTCGTGGAATTTAAACGCTCAAAGAAGATTCCAGCCGGAGATCTTTTGGCTGGAAATGCAGCGCTTTCTACAGACCGCCCCTAATTTCCTACCAACGAGGTGTTTACTACCGCCGCCAGTCGTCTCTATGGACGACTATAGAGCAATTCGTCACGACGTCGGCGCTAACCAAACGCGCCAGGAGCAGACGAACCAGAACGAACAACTCGAATCTTTTCAAGTTTCCGACGATCTCTTACAGCGTGTCAACCACGTTGAAAGCTCCGAGGCAAAATACGATAATAACGCCGAAACTCCCGTCGGATTTCGATTTAACTCCGAAGGAAGTTTCGGTTTCAGTAAGACGAAAAACAATGGCGACGCCGACCTAAACAAACAGGGCGATGAAAACCAAGAAGCGCCAAAAAGCGCTTTCAAGTTCGCCCCTTTTCCTGCACAAGACCTCGATAAAATCGATGTGACCCTCACACAAGACGACCAGGACGAAGTCTACGACGACGTCGAAATTGAAGAGGAGCAGGATGAAGAACTCTTCGACCACTTGAAGGTCAATCTTGACTTCCCCATTCCCGACGTGGACGCGCTCAGGAAGAACCGCCATTTCTTCGACCGGAAAATGGTCTTCTTTGACGGGTTCGATCACCTCTCATACGCCAATCGTATCGTCGTGAGAACTTTCTGTCGTATGAACCATTTAGGACTCCTGATTACCACTCACTCGCCCGCGATTGGCGTCCCCGTGCTATACAGAACAAACGCCTGCGTCGAAACCTTAGGACAGCTCATGAACTTCCTACTCGACGATTCCGATATGACCCCGGACGACGCTCAACTCGAAATCCTACTCAAAAATTTTAAATTTGACGTCAGAGAAATTCTATTCGCTATGTACGACGCCTTCGAGAATTACAGAGTCGCGCCTAGAGAGTTGCGAGAAAAAATCATGAGACGTTATCCAAGATAGACGCCATACGCCTTAATTCACTCCGAATACGAATCGAACGTGCGACGCACGCCGTCCAGAAAGTCATAAAATGTCTACCGAAGTTAGCTTAGCAAATATTAAACTCGACAATCCCGTTCTAGTCGCCTCCGGCGCTTTCGGATACGCTAAGGAAGCCGCAAGAATTATCGACGTTACAAAACTTGGCGGTATTGTCCCGAAAACCGTTACCGTCTTGCCAAGACCTGGCAATGTAACTCCTAGAACCGCTGAGGTTACCGCCGGTCTCCTCAACTCCATCGGTCTCGATAACGACGGTATCGACGACTTCTGCGAAAAGAAAATGCCATTCCTGCGCTCCCTCGAGCGTCCAATCTTTGTAAGTATTGCCGCAAAACAACTCGAAGATTGCCAGATCCTTGCGGAAAAGCTCAACGACCTGCCCGGCGTCACTGCGGTGGAACTCAACGTCAGTTGCCCAAACGTTTCTGGAGGGGTCGATTACGGCGCCAATCCCAAATTATGCGAGCAAATGACAAGTGCGCTACGACGATACCTCAGGTTGCCATTTTCCGTCAAGCTCTCGCCGAACGTTACTGACGTCGCCGAAATCGCAAAGGCCGCTGAGGCTGGCGGCGCTGATATGATCTCTGCTGTCAACACCTGCTTTGGCCTAGCGATCGACTGGCGCAAACGCAAGCCGTTGCTAGGCAAGGGTTGCGGCGGTTTTAGCGGTCCGGCCATTAAGCCAATCGCGCTACGTTGCGTCTGGCAAGTCGCCCAGGCGGTCAAGATCCCGATCATTGGGATCGGTGGTATCGCTTCTGTGGACGACGTCATGGATTATCTCGTCGCCGGCGCCACCGCCGTGCAGATCGGTACCGCGAACTTCTACAAACCCAATGTGACCACTAGTATCATTGAACAACTACCCATTGAAATGGAAAAGGCCGGCGTCACAAACTTAGCCGACGTCATCGGCGCCCTGCAAATGTGAGCCAAAACGTGACGACGTTTAATTCGACTCGTTCGTAAGCCTTGAAAATAACATGATTAGAAAGGGCGACAGCAATGACCCAACTTATACAAGCGCGTAACGGCGTCGTCACGCCGGAAATGGTAATTGTTGCGCAAAAAGAAAAACTCGATCCCGAAGTCGTAAGACAGGAAATCGCCGCCGGAAGAATGATCATTCCCGCGAACAAAGTCCATCTGAGTAAAGGACTTTCACCCATTGCCATCGGGAAAATGGCGACCACTAAAATCAACGCCAATCTTGGAGTATCTGCGCTGGCCGGCGACCCCGATAGGGAACTGGAAAAAATTCGTTGCGCTGTAAAGTACGGCGCCGATACCATTATGGATCTCTCTACCGGAGACGACCTCGATCTCCTGCGCACCAGGATGATCGACGCGGTCAGCGTACCTGTCGGCGTCGTCCCGATGTACCAGATCTGTGAAGAGTTAGACGATATCCTCGATATGACAAAGCAGAATATCCTCGACGTCGTCGAAAAACAGGCAAAGCAGGGCGTCGACTACATGACGATTCACTGCGCGCTTCTGCAGCGTCACATTCCGCTGGTCGATTCCAGACTCACTGGTATCGTTAGTCGCGGCGGTTCTCTCACCGCTAAGTGGATGGTTGCGCACAACGCTGAAAACCCGTTCTACGAGGCTTTTGACGAACTATGCGAGATCATGAAGGCATATGACGTCTCATGGTCGCTCGGCGACGGTATGAGACCCGGATGTCTACATGACGCCAGCGATCAAGCTCAATTCGCCGAACTTTCCGTCATGGGCGAGTTGACAAAGAGAGCGTGGGAACACGGAACACAGGTCATGATCGAAGGGCCCGGACACGTCCCGGTCGATCAGATCGCCGATAATATGCGTCGACAAGCCAAGGAGTGCTTTGAGGCGCCTTTCTATGTACTAGGCCCCGTTGTTTGTGACGTCGCTCCCGGATACGACCACATTACCAGTGCGATCGGTGCGACTATCGCCGCGTTTAACGGCGCCGCTATGCTGTGCTATGTCACGCCAAAAGAGCATTTAGGCCTGCCGAACCTCGAAGACGTTCGCGTCGGATGCGTCTCCTATAAGATCGCCGCGCACGCCGCTGATATTGCCCTCAAGCGCCCGGGCGCTCGAGAACGAGACGACGAAATGGCCCGCGCTAGATACGCTTTCGATTGGGAAAAGCAGTTCGCTCTCGCTTTAGACCCCGAACGCGCTCGAGAGTACTACTATCAAGCACGGCAAGACGCAAACGATGAAAAAGCACAGCGTTCTGACCTCGCGCAACTATCGCCTAAAGAACTGCCCGCCGTGCCTAATTGCGCTCGTGCACAAGCGCTCGAAAATGGAGACGCCCCAAACGAGGATTTCTGCACAATGTGCGGTCCAAAATTCTGCGCTATGAGAACCACCGCCGACTTGATTCGTCTACGCAAGTTACAAGAAGAACAGCCGAGCGATGGGAACTAATTCTACGCCACGCCGTCTCACTCCCTGACGACTGCTCAGGGAACGACTCGACTATTCTGCATTTCATACGGAAAGTTGCTGCCAATGATTTCGAACATTGATACGTTATATATGCGTCACGCGTTGCGTCTAGCACGGCGTGGTCAAGGACTCGTCGAACCGAATCCTATGGTCGGTTGCGTTATTGTTCGAGGGGGGGAGCTAGAAGAGGAGCTCAATAATATGAACCCCTTGACCGACGACCTACCGCCCGCGGCTTCTGCGCTCATTGTCGGGGAGGGATGGCACAGAGTCTACGGTGGTCCTCATGCTGAGGTTAATGCGCTCCAGAGCGCTGGCTACTTGGCAAGGGACGCGACTATGTACGTTACGCTAGAACCATGCGTACACTTCGGAAAAACCCCACCATGTGTCGACGCCGTAATTGCCGCTGGCGTCAAACGCGTATGCATTGCCATGGTTGACCCCAATCCCATTGTTGCCGGTCAGGGCTTGAAAAAACTTCGGGACGCTAATATCGAGGTGGAAGTCGGCGTCTGTGAGGAGCTGGCAAAAGAACTCAACGCCCCGTATATTACAAGACTTACAAAAAATCGACCATGGATCATTGCGAAGTGGGCGATGACTCTCGACGGGAAAATCGCCACGAGAATTGGCTCAAGCTATTGGATCTCCTCGGAACAATCGCGCTTACGCGTACACGAGTGGCGCGAGTGTGTCGACGCTATTCTCATTGGCAGTCGTACCGCCATGGAGGACGATCCCAAACTCACGGTCAGATTTCCCGACGGTCGTGCCCCCAAACGCACGCCCACGAGAATCGTGATCGACTCTGGCGGCGCACTTTCCGTCTTTTCTGAACTGGCGCTCACCGCGCGAGACGTCCCCCTCATGCTTGTCTTCGGTCCGGACACGCCAAAGGGCAAATCTGAATTCTGGGCCTCAAAGGGCGCCGAACCCTATACGATTAACGCTCACACGCGTGAACAAAGACTCATTCTTCTTATGCAGGAGCTTGCAAATCGTGGTATGACCAACGTTATGGTCGAGGGCGGCGGCGAGCTGTTAGGTCACATGTTCGACCTGGAATTAATCGACGAGGTACGCGTCTTTATGGCCCCAAAAATTGTTGGGGGAAAACAAGCCGTCGTTCCCGTCGGAGGGGTGGGGCGAGAACTCATGAGAAAGGCCGCCACCCTCAAAAATACTGTCATTGAAACGATCGGGGAGGACGTCCTCGTCTCCGGAATCGTCAATTACTAATTCATGTCGCACTGTGCGTAAACTCAGAGTTTAAACGATTTGAACCGGTTCTGAAATGGTCTGTTCAAATCGTTTTTTATTCCATACGCGCCCAGACTCCATTCTTCGCAAGCCTTAAACTTGCCTCGTTATGACAGATTCAAATATAAATAACCAGGAAATTTTTAACCCTAAACGCATAGGCGGCGTGAATTTGCGCAATTCCATCTTACGCGCCGCTACACACGAGGCGCTTGCCGACCAAGACGGAAAGCCCACGCAAAGACTCCACGCCATGTATCGCCAGCTAGCTAAGGGGGGCGTAGGCGCTATAATCACAGGCTTTATCAGCGTCTCTCCCTTGGGCAAAACGACCTTTCCTGGAATGCTCATGCTCGACTGCGACGCTAAGGTCGACGCCTTTCGTCAGCTCGTGCAGACCGTCCATGAACACGGCGCGCCGATCATTGCACAGCTAGCGCATTGTGGTCGTCATGGCGTCGCTGGACGTGACGCGTGCGTTAACCGCATGACTTCGCAGCATTTCCTGCGGATTATCAACGACTTTACTGCCGCTGCGCTGCGTGCTCAGCACGCCGGGTTCGACGCCGTTGAGCTACACGTCGCCCACGGATACTTACTCAGTGAGATCCTTTCGCCACGTACCAATCGACGCAATGACGATTTTGGGGGCGATCCGATCCGGCGTGCCGAGACTATCTGCCGAATTATACGTCAGGTAAAGGCGAGCGCGCCATGCTTGCCGATTTGGATTAAATTCAATGCGCAAGAGAAGAAAGGAATGAACTCCCAAACCGCCGTCGAGGCGGCAAGTCTCTTTAAAGACGCCGGAGTCGACGCCCTGGAAATCTCATGTGGAATGTCCTCTGAACCCTTCCACATTATCCGAGGCGACGTGCCATACGACGCCATATGTCATGACGTTCCGCTTTATAATCGTCTCCCTAGAGCGCTACAGCGCGCGCTAAAGCCCCTGGCGTCCCGCGCGCTTGCCTCGCCATTGCCGATTAGAATGTACAATCGCGACGCCGCGCGTGCGATCAAAGCCGCCGTCCAACTGCCGACCATACTTGTCGGGGGAGTGCACGATCTATCGGAAATACAAGAGGTTATTACAAGTCGCGACGTCGACGCCGTCTCTATGTGCCGACCTTTAATTTGCGAGCCGAATCTCGTCAAAAAATACCAAGAGCAAACGCAAACGACCGCTAAATGTCGTGCCTGCAATCGTTGTATTATAGGAATTTTGCAACGTTCCTTGCGCTGTTACCACGCGCGACAGTCCACAAAAGACGGCGACGGCGAGAAATAAAAAAGGCGCGACGGAATTTCCTGCGCGCCTAAGGGGATTCTTTATAATTACAGACGACCGGTCACGAGTTTGCTAATCTCTTTAAAACCAGGCGAGCTGGACGTTTCGAGCGTCTCAAATAGGAAAGACTCCACCGTCGTGGGCGTGACTCCCATGCGCCAAAGACGTTCAAGCGCCGTGGTCATATCGAGTCGAGTACGAGAACCGGTACCGTCGACCGCAAGGCTCACGTTCTTACCCAGCGACAGTAGATCGAGCGCCGTCTGTAAAACACAGATGTGCGTCTCAATCCCAGCAATAAGAACGTTTGCGCGTGAACTGTTACTAAAATGTGCGCGTATCTCGTCTGTTCCAAGACAGCTAAAGGTCTTCTTGTCATAGACTGTGGCGTTCGCGACGTGCTCTCGCAACTCCTCTACTGTATCGCCAAGACCCTTGGGATATTGACGCGTAACTACCATCGGAAGTGAAAGAATGCCACAACCTTGTACAAGACGCTTAGCGCAAGGGATAAGTTCCGACGCGTTGTGCATTGCCGGGACGATCTTCTCTTGAAAGTCAATCAGAAGAACTTCGGTATTTTCGGATGTTAAACGTGCCATGGGACAGACAGCAGGCTCTGATGAAGGAAAACTTTGTTATTTAAACACGCCGGTTTCGGTCGAAAGTTTCGGGAGGCGCGACGTCATACTGTCTTCTGCCGGCGCTGAATCAGCGTCGCCGCGCTTATACGCAAGGTACTGAGCCCAAGCCTCGGCGTTGAGACCGTATTTCTTATGCGTGACTTGCGCAAGAGAAGCACACGCCGTCGTTTGAAGAGCTCCGTCGTCGAGTTTCTCGCCGATCAGACCCGACTCAAGCGTTGTAAGAACCTCGGGGGCGTCCGCTTCTTCGAAATTCCCGAATCCGCGCAAAATTGCCACTCGAATATCTTTACGACGATTATTCTCCTCTTCTGAACCGGCCGCGATGGAGTAGGGGAGAGACTCGTATTTCTTATGAAGAAGTTCTGCGGCAAGACGACGTTCACGACGACTCGACCCTTTTGCGGCGCCTTCCGTACAATAGACGCTCAATGCATGACACGCGGAGAGCGTTAGTTCAAGGTCGTCGGAAAAGAGCGCGTCATAAAAGAGCTTTTCCGCCGCGGGGCTGGAATAATTCAACGAAATGCGACACGCCGCTTCCAGAACGGAACGACGAATATGAGGACTGATATTCTTATCGTATTCCTCTGATAGTTGGACAAGTAGTACGTCCTTCTCTTCCGGAGACGCTTTCTGACCTTTTTTGCCCTTTTCCTCGATCAGTTTAACGCGCTCCCACGGTCGAACAAACCCGGGAATCGTATCGCTACGACGCTCCGCGCCCGGAAGGTAGAGTAGAAGCTTAGAATCCGTCGAAAAAAAGGGCGTCGCACAGCCGATAACCAGCATGACGAGCATACTGAGGCAGAGGAAGAGCTCTAACTGTGATTTGATCTCACGTCGCATGACGTACCTGCGCTATCCGTAACTAAAAGGACCGATCCGTGGCGTAACAGCGCGAGTCTTATAGGCGCGCTGTTGATACGTTCGTAAAATACTAAAGAAACGTAAATAAATCAAGACGGGTTTACGTAATCCCTGCGACGCCTAAAGCGCCGTTCAACCACCGATGCGGATGTAAAGAGGTTTGCGAACCCGTTAGTCGATATCTCCTATGAAAGCGTCGCGAAATGAAAACACACACGAACGATCTACGCTCAATGAGGTTAGCGCATTATAAAACTTACCTGAATTACGCCTTTGTTGTGTTCGCTAATATAGGCTCCTCCAACCAGGTTTCGATCTTCTCAAGTGGTTCTTCGAGCAAATCGGAAATTTCGAAGTTCGTGTATCCATGAAGCGCCATTCTGTGAACCACGCCCTTTTGCCATTGCTCACAAATCTGTCTTTCTGCTTCCGAATCTGTCTTTTTCGCTCTAAAATATGTCTTTCTTCCGCGGAACATTCAGCGAGAAACTCCACATAAAACTATACATGAAGCATTGCATACGCTTCTGCATACGTCTTCGTTATCAAAGGAGGGACTCTCTTATCAAAAAATTTAGAAAGACCTTCTTCGCGTCGTTCTGCAAGAACCTCTTCGAAAACATGATTTAACAATTCCTCGCTTATTTCGGTCATGTTTTCGTTCATATGATTCCATCTGGATTTAGTTTGACGCCTTGAAATACCGATTCGATTTCTTCGCCAAAAGTTGAATCAGAGACTATTACGCGAAGTAAGGCGCCAGCGCCTTCTCTCTGATTTGACTCTTTATCTGCGACAGAGTAGGGCGCCGCGTCGCATAACTCTTTTCCGTGTTGATTGCCAATTCGACACAGTCCCCGGCTTTTAGCGAATAATAAGATTGGCGATTTTGTTATTTGCTACGAAGACGCTGTCGAGTGGCAAACTCACGTGAGCAGTTCGCGCTCACTGTACTTAGCGCGTCAGTAAAAATCTGACGCCAACTTTGAGAGCCTAACATTGCCCGTCCAACCAGGTCTCGACGGTCGCCTGAGGTACGTCAAGAAAATCTGCAATTTCGTAGCTAGTTTTCCCTTGAAGAGCCATCTTGCGCGCGTAGTTCATTTGCATCTGCTCCCTATTCTGTCTTTCTTCCGCACGCCCTTCCTCAAGCGCCTTTTCCCGGAACTGATTAAACATGAGGTTTCTAAAATCGGTCACGATTTGATCCATATTATCTCCTCCTTGCTTTAGTAATTTCTCTAAATTAACCGGTTCAATTT
Source organism: Planctomycetia bacterium (assembly GCA_030537455.1). GTDB lineage: Bacteria > Planctomycetota > Planctomycetia > Pirellulales > Thermoguttaceae > RUG369. The sequence goes on from JAUNMR010000001.1 coordinate 79,214, forward strand.
CTATGCCACAAAACGCTTGCAGGAACTGCACGACCAAGGGAATATCTTGAACCGCTGGATATTCGATTATCGCCGAAGGATGGTCGACTTGGTAACATACCGTCGCGATAAACGCAAAGTCTGAACGCAATTTGCGTATGTCTTCAAGCGTAAGCCGTCTAATATCGATGACATTGATCTTGTAATCGCTGAGATAAACGCCCAACTTTTCCGCGTACTCAGAGGGAAGATTGAGTCGCTCCTTTAAAGACAAGTACTTCGTCCACGGCTCTCGACCATAGTAAAGAACCAACGTGACGACCGGATAGCGAACGGCTTTGGGATTATTTAGCTGTTCGCGGTAACTTGCTCCGTCATATCCTATAACGCGCAACGGCATGTCTGGGTCGATTGACGTCTGGCTCTCCACGCCCAGAAATGCAAAAACAACACCGTTACGCTTCCACTTTGCTGCGCTATCGCGCAGAAGAGAGCGGAGCTGACCGTCTGAATCGACGAACGACTGATGCGTTGGGATTATCTCAAGTTCTGACGCCGATACCACCTCTTCATTGCCAAAGATCGTAAAATTAATAAGATCCGCGACTATCGTCGGTTTGGAGGTTATCATTCGTTCGACGACGTCTTTTTCACTCATTGACAAGCTCCTTTCTGTTCCTTGCCTAGCTCAGTCGCCAAGCATCGACGCCTAGTCGATTCCGACGGTATTATACCACAAATGACCAGCGCTGTCAAACAACGGCTATCGAATGTGGCTCCCGTTTGACGGCTCGGCGCTTGGTTTTAGTCCACGCGTCGACGGGCGATTTTATAACGAGCGCATGTCCAAACGATCGACACAGCTTCGGCGTTACTATTCAAGGCTCGCAGGAGCTTTGCAAAAACCGATGAAACGCGATTGTTTCAGCACGCGTTTTGCATACTGATACGCGCCAATAGGTTTCAACGCCGGATTCGAGTTCAGACCGTTCTAATTCGCTTGGCGACATATTCCAATACGTTTCGAACGCGTGTGAGATCGAACTGGTCGGAACGATCGCGCACGCCTGATTCCATGTCGAGATAGAACCGACGATCGCCAACTACCGTTGCGATTTCCACGAACTGCTCTGCAAGATTTTCCGGTGTTAGTCCGTCGGCGCATCCGCAGTATTCCACTTGTGGCGCTTGGTAACGTCGCGCTACCTTGTAGTGACCACCGGAGGCGTCAAACAGATACTTAACGTTGACGCTCGCACGAATCATGACGACATCGTAACGCGTCTTTTGATTTCTACAAGAGCTATTTTGAGTTATATTGAAATCTTTTATATCGCCAGAGCCAGAGCTTGGTCGACTTCAAGCGTACACGCGGTTTTCACAACGTCAAACGAAACCGTTGTTAATTATGAATTGCGAGTAATACTCAGCGGGCGTTGTGTACATTAACGCACATCGTTTAGACATAAAAAACACGACAATGTGCTGTTGACATTTTGCACATTGTCGCGTTGATATTGGGGTAGGGCGATCCGTTGAAATGATCCGTGTTGACGTCACAATACACGACAAAGTCGCTTTTAGCGGAACCGGACGTCACCTCCCAGGAGTCGAACCCGTATTTTGTTTACCGACCGTTAGTTTAAATGGTCGTTACGTGAGTCGCTACGTTAAAATTAACGTTGTGCCATTTTCGAAGCGCGATAAGCGCGACGTTCAGCACGCAGACGAGCGCGACGCTTCGTTTCGCTCGGCTTCTCATAGCATTCACGACGGCGCATTTCCTTTTTGATACCGCTACGCTCAACGAGCTTGCGGAAACGACGAACCGCGTCTTGGATCGATTCTTTGTCACGTAACGTCAATTTGACCATTGTATAACTCCTATAGGTTGGTCAGGTTCTTTTGCGCTAGCGATGCAAGGCGGTTAAGATCGACTCGCGACGCGCCGACCGCTTGGCCATGCGCTTAATACCACTATGCAATCTCCACGCGCGCGACGCGCTTATCTACACACAACACGCGACGCTCTTGTCTTGGACGCGACCAAAAAGTTGGTCGCTAGTTTAGATTATTCTATACATGATAACGCGTTTGTCCAGGGGGTGAGCGAAAAAATTGGCTAGTCGCGCAAAATCCGCAAACTCGCCCCTGACTCAAAATATCGAATCCGCGCTACAGACGAACGTCCACCTCCTCTTCGCCAATATAAGCCATTTCGAGTTTTAGAAGCAACCAGAACGTATACATATCGACGAATTCCACACGAGCGCCACGCGCTTCGTCCGCTTTAACACGCTCCATGACTTCCTTCAGTAGGCTAGGACTCCACAGAATCGTACGATACACGTTAAAGATCGGTTCGCCCTGATCGCGTGTGTCGCCCAGAATAATTGCGCTTGCCTGCTCTAAATTTGCGGGAAGGTCGTAGTTCATATTCCGGTACGGCGTCATTTCACCGGCGCTGTTCTGAACCACGCCCATCTTACCGCCGCGATGCGTTGTCATTCCATCGGGCGCACAGTCCGCCAGGCGCGCAAGGGTCGCACGGTCGCTTGTCTGTGAACATCCGTCGATAATAAATCCAATCGCCGAAAGATCCCACCGCGCAAAGTAGCGCTTGCAATGCTCTACCCACACGTCAAGATTGTCCGGCAAGCCGGAAACGTTACGAGCGCCCGCGAGAGCCATGGGGTTCACATAACCGGCGCCGACGTCGCCGGAGACGAACCTGTCCAGGTCGGTCTGCGTGCGACGCATGTAATCGAAACCTGGGGCGAATCGATCTGCAAGATTCGGGTTAAAAGCCCAGTTAATCGGAATTGAGCCGCGCGCGGAGTCCTCCCAGAACAACGGCATAGACTGATAAACCCACGCCGCGGAGTCGTAATCGCCCGAATAGATCGTTACGAACGTCTTATTAATTGGTCGTCCCTCTTCCGTGAGCAGACCGCGTACCCGAAGCTCTTCTACCGTCGCTTTATGCTGAGGATAATGATCTGCCAAAGGAAAATGCTGGTAGAACGACGCGTTGGCCATTGCCCCGCAACCCAGAGCGTCTGCGTCCATATAAGCGTTGTAGTTTGAAAGAATCTCCGCATGCCGCCATTCTGTGTCCACGCCGCCGTGCTTCAGACCGCAGTTCTGATGGTCGGTATACTTCGTATCCCAAGGCGTAAAACCTGCGATGCGAATCATTTTCTTTCCCTCGGTCGCATCGTAAACCGAACGCGCAATCGCCGTAAACGCTTCAAAGTCAGCGCCGAGTTTCTGCCCCGGGTCGTCGTTCGGCGCCTCGTCGTCCCAAGGGGAAAGATCGAAGAAGAAACCTTTGCGCGATACCACGAAATCGCGATTTGTCAGACACGCGTTTTGTGTCGCGCCGATCGGTCGCTTAATCCAATAGGCGTCGATATAGTAACCGCCTTCTAAAGGATTGACTAGACCCGTCTTAATGTAGTTCTCGATCATCCAGTAGTACGGGTCGACCTTAACCGAGCCGGTGGACGGCAACGTTGTGCCGGGAATTGTCCCTTCGCCGGTAAACATTGAGGAGCCGTCTTCGTTGACCAAACGACGTTTAACGACCAGCCGACGACCATCAGGAGAGGAAACAAGGCGGTCGTAAAGCGAACCGGAGTGAGAATCGTAACGAATCGGAAGAAGATTTTCAACGCCAGCGATTGTTAGCGCCACATTCACCGTTGAAGCCGCCTCTTCGTCGTAGACCACGACCCCTTGGTAGTAGGATGCAAAAAGATCGAGCGCCTCGTCAAGGGACGTGATTGTCTTACGTTCGCGACCTTCCAGCCAGCCGGGACGTTCGTCGCCGGAGCTGTCCTTAAAAGAACGGCTAAAAAGCTCGAGCCAGAACTCGTCCGTCTGATGACCGAAACCGCTCACATAAAGAAGATAAAGCTGTGCGCTATCGCGGTTTACAAGACCCTGGAGCGTCGTGATCAGCAGCGTTTCGTCCCAAACGCGACGCGTTTGGTCGATATCTGTGCGATCGAAAGACTGAAGACTACGAATATCATAAACGTAGTAGGGCGTTTCCGGTTCCGCCGCGCCCAACCATTGCGAAATCGCCGAAATAAGACTCAGCGCCACCGTGAGTAGCAGGTGCGAGACAATCTGCCCGGGATGACCTGTATTTCTTTTCATATTGATTGTTCTAATAGTGTAATTACAAATGGTTATAGTAATAACAAATTACTCGACTTTATCCGCCGGATCTGTCGTCGGGGGAATATCGTAGGGCCCCAGACCGATCTCATAGGGCGCGTAATTTGAAGGGAAGCCTCCCGACGGTTCATGACAGAGCGTTTCGCGAATCGCTTCGTACATACCAAAGCCAAATTCATTATTCGGCTCAATATATGACCCTTCGCCCCATTCGTTCACGGGCGCTATTACTACGCGCTTATTGCCCGACTCAGACGCGAAGCGCTTGTAATCCTCAAGCAGACGACGGAAGCCCGCGACCGTGCGATCGTAAACAACTGTCTGACGATACCCGTGCCAAGGGCGAGAGTCCCAACCGGTAGAAATATTCGGAATATCGGGCAGAATACCGGTTTCCAGGCGCGCCTTCCAGTTCGGATAAGACGCCTCGACCACCGAGTCAAAGGAGTAGAGCTTCGGATCCTCAACCTCCTTGCCGGGGTACATAAAGTGGTAGATCGTCGTTGCGTCGAATCCGCTGTCGGCAAGCGTTTGAATCGTCTTGCTATCGGTCGCATGTTCCGGCCATTTAATTGCGATGAAGTATACCCCGGGGAATCCCGCCTCCTCACACTTTTGGCGGCAGATCTCAAAAGCACGCTTGCAACCTTCGCCCGGATTGAGCGTGACGCCGTTCTTCGCCGCTTCAGCGACCATATCGCGTTCCACGATACTCTTATCCCAGATGACCACAACCGGCTTACCGTCGATTTTGTAATATTCGGGGGTATTGAAGTAATTCTTGATCCAGTAATTAGTTACGTTCTCCCAGTCTTCGGTGGAGTGCGTGCCGGCGCCGGTGTGGTTTGCCCACATAACCGCCCACTTCATGTAATGTCGATAACGAGCCTGTTGGAACGCTTTAACCCAGTGTTCCAAACGAACTTCCCCGTGATACCAGTACCAGTCGACAAAGAAGAAGCTCAACCCATTTTCCACCGCCCATTTAATCTGCCAATCGACCGCCTCGGGGTTGCCTTCGTCATAATAACCGAGCAGTGGCTTACGTTCCGGCGCGTTGTCATTGATCTTATCCCAGCCGCTACGTTTCGACCAGCCTGGGAAATAGTACGCGCCGATTTCATAGTCGCTACTAACCGGTTGAGGTTCCGGAATATAACTTGTGCCAATCGGAAGATTACACGGCGCTAGTACATTGAGTTTAACCGCGCAATCGATCGAAAGAGTCGAAGCGCCGTCCTTGCCGTTGTGACCGCTGATACGCAAAAGGTCGTTTAGAGAACCAGGTTTGCTTGCGCGATACGTCGCTTGCAGAACAATCGCTTCGTTCGGCGCCAGGGTAAAATTGTGCGGGAAAGTCGCGACGCCGGAGGAGTTCGCTTCCGCCGTCACAGGCTCAACCCCTTTCACGGGCTGACCGTAACCAGAGGACGCTAAACGATTGCCCTGGGGATTCATACCAAAGAGCGGATCAACTGTGATCTTCTGTAACTGCGCTGATTCCAGCGTCAGACCAGACGCACGCTCAAGAGACTCGATACGAAGGTCGCTGAGCTTCGAACCGCCACAGTTACGAAGCGTCGTCTCGTATTTTACGCTAACTGTTTGCCCTGAAGCGTTTTCTGACGACTCCGGAAGACGTGACAGCGCTATCTGACGACCCTCTTGACGTTCTAACGACGCCGAACCGATCGGTGAGTCGCTGAATTCTACCTTCGTAAGTTCATATTCCGAAGGAAGTTTCACTTCCCAACGATAGATCGGAGCGTCCTGGAAATTTCCAAGCGCCTTTAAATCGACGTTACGACTGAGCGTCGCGTCGGCGTCTTCGTTAAGGTTATACAGCGCCAGGTCTTGAGATACCACGCCGGTCGAGCCGATCGTATAGAGATTCAAAGAAGCGCGTGCGTACACTGTCGAGCAGGGCGCGATTCGACGCAACGTTAGCGATAGATTCGACCCCAGTTGAGAAAGGTCGTACTTCTGAATCGAACTGGTGTAAACGCGTGGTTTATCGCCGGTGGAGAGCGCCGCAAGATCCTCGCCTGTCCACGAACGTTGACTTGTCCCCGACAGATCGTCAAGGTTGGTCTCCATAATGCGAATGTAATCGACGCTCACACCCGCTTTGGCTTGAAGTTCGCGCCCGGTCGGCACGCCAAAGTCCACGCGAATCTTAATAATACGCGGTTCCGCATTCCACGGGGGAAGAAGCTGATACGTGTGATATTCCCCGTCGTGACAAATCGGCCAACTAAACGATTTTGCCTGTGAAAAACCGTTGTAAGGTCCCTCGTGAGAGGACGCGAAAAAGATCTCGCCGTTTCCGTAGCCGTTCGACTTCATACGGATCTCGATGAACTGACCCGCTTTAGGTTTAATCTCGAACGTCGGACTCACGATAAACGGATCCCAGTCTGTGAATTCTGAAGACAGCGCTCCGTCCACGCATTCCGGCTTTCTCAGGCAATTCTTACCCCACGCGTCGACCGACGGCTGATCGGAAAAGTCCCAAGAGATCAGGGTTTCCGGCTCTATGCTATATGAGGCGTTAACAAAGCAAACACTCAACCACGCCAAGAGTGTGGAAGGGAGTAGGAACAGGGTAAGTAAACGTTTACTCATGGCTTGCGATGGTAATAATCTTGTCGTTGGCATGGCGTCTATCGTTCCAATTCAAATGGGATCAACGAACGCAGAGCGCCTACGTCCTTTGATCCTCGGGTTAAACTTATAATGCCGCTATCCTGGCGACAGGAGCGAAGCGTATCCACGGCGACGAACGCAGACGACGCCTAAATAGAATCTTAATCTTATGGTTATAGTGGAATCACTCGAACAGGTCGTCGAGATCCTCGCCGGAGCTTTCTGAACCTCCGTCCGCGCTGGCGCCTGACTTTTGTCCGGAAAGAACCGCCTGAAGAGGCGTCATTCCGTTCGCAAAGGTCTCAAACAAATTCGACGTCGTCGCGTGAGGAAGAACGAACCGAGCGATCTCGCTTTGGGGCGTAACGCTCGTGACCAAAAGCGCTTTCGGAGTTTGAGGTGAAAGCGTCTCTTCCACGACCAAAGGAAGATTCGGGAAGTAGTAATCTCGAATCCAACGATAATATGCCTGAGCGCTCGAGGGATCGATACGTACCGCCGCGACCATATTCGTGTGTGCTAAATCGGGTATCTGCATACCCAAACGCTTTAGCGCATAGGGCGCGTCTGGATCTGGCGTCTGGGAAAGATAACGAACACGTGGGTTCGAGAGAGAACGGTAATTGCTAATACCCAAGCGCAAAAGATCCTGGTTGCCAAGACCATAGAGAATATGGTTCTTATCCAAAATGACAAGATAACCTTTGCGTGCAATTAACGGAGACTGATCCACTTCAAGCGCTTGTGCGTTCGACGATTGCAGGAAGAACGCCTGCATATCGTTCCCGTTCTCCACCGCCGCCATGAGCAGACCAATACCCGACGCCAAGGGGCGATCGCCCTTAAAGAGCTCCGAGAAGAGCGAGGGACTCTGGTAACCTTGCTCTTCCGCACGCATGAGCGCCGTCTGACGCACATACGTCTCGATATCGGATATATACGTCTTATAACCGTTGATACGGTTCTCTTTCATCGCGGTCTCTTCACCCGCCGACTCGCCAAGTAGACCGCCAAGAGCGCTACCGAGCGCGCCGCCAACTGCCGACGCGCGTTCCGGATCAGCCGCGCGACGTGGTGGATTGCGTCGTGAAAATTGACGCGACTGACGTCTCTCCGCAAGGTTTCCCATGAGTTGAGACGCCGCGTCTGACGCCGTCTTTGAACCTATGTAACGTCCGATTTCACGAGCCTTGGGAATTATGAGTTCTTTCGCAAACTCTTCTGCGTCGTCCACTTCAAGATAGAAAAGCCACGATTCTCCAAGTAGTTCGCCGTCGGTCGGAAGCGTTAGAGAGTATTCCACAAAACGAAGACGATTGAACGGTTTAGGGAGCGCTTGCGTCAGTACGCTAGTAAATTCAGTCTGACCCGCCAACGCCGCCTCGACGTCTGGAAGTACCGAGAAAAATCGATCCGCCTCGGTATTCAGCGGCGTCACGACATGATAAGAACTTATGCGTCGCGAACCTTCGCTATTGGGGCGGGGCGTCGTTTCCGTCGCTGTATAAAGACCATACTCGTCGACTCCAACCTCAATACGAACGCGCTGGAGGTTTTGTGCGATATAATCGCGGATCTTATTCACGTCAAGCTCAAGCGCAATGTTACGTTCGCGCTTGAGAACCTCTACCGCCTGCGCTAACTCACCCCAAATAGGACGATTAGCCGCCGTGAGATTTGCCAGACCCGTCGGCGTCCCTTCAAAAATAAGAACAGGCGCTTTCAGTCCTTGGGGAGGCGTCGTGTCAGCACGCAAAAAACTAGGTTGAAGGTCGGTAAAGAGCGCTTCAGAACCAGCGGGTACGATCGCTATATACCGCTCGTTCACCACTTTCGCCACGACGTCGACCGTCTCCTTGAATTTCAGCTGGAAGTTAGCGACGTCCTTCTGCTCGTTGAATTGTGGTTTGGCACATTTGCAAGCGCTTGTGAGCGATTCCACAAAACCTTGAAAATCCTTCTGTTCCACCGGAAGAACTACGGCCAGTTCAAGAGGCGCGTTACGTGTGAAGACCAACACGCCAAGGGGGGCGTCTTGCGAGATCTTGGCAAGTACGCGACGAAATTCCGTCAGGCGAAGTGACGACAGAATACTGAATTCCGTGTCGCTTGTGCCTTTAAAGAATTCCTTAATGCCCGCGTCAAGAGAGGTAAGCGATGAAATTTCAACGACCAGACCTGCGCTCTGTGGTACCGGTAAGACGCTTTGGTACGACGCGGTCGCCGAGGATACTAGCGACGCGTCCTCCTCCGGCTCGGCCGAATCGGTTGTCTTCGGAGATTTAAACAGCTGAGAAAGTCCTTGCGAGAACTTCACCACCGAGCCAAGATCGCGTTCCTCTTGGGCCGACGCCGATGGGGCAAAAAGAACGAAAATCGCGAAAAAGAACGCGCTTGCCGTTAAGGAAATGCTCTGTCGTGTTAAGTTGATAAGCGCCATTTTGGCTCGCTCCTTTGCGTCGATCGCGCCGTTCCTTAGGTGAGTCTAGAGATCTAAACCCATGATTGACAAAGAATAAGGCGCGAAACGACGACTATAATATCAGTAGCGCGGCGTGCTTGGGCGCGCTAGGCTATATGTCGTAAGTAGTGGTATAATATTGCGTGTGACCAAAGCGCCACGCAAGAGCGCCTTAGAACCGAACCAAAAAGACGCTAGACTTCTGTGCATGAAGCTTAAGAACGCCGTCCTTGTACTCCACTTCCGATTCCGCTAAATCTACGTCGTAATCGATACGTGAGACCTTTGCATGCCCATTGGGTTGAACTCCCGAAAGCTTGATTTCAAGCTCCTGTTCTTCCGCTTCTTTGTACGCCGAAACCAGAAGATAACGCTTCTGACCCGACGCGTCCGTGGCGCCGAGCAAAGAAACGTGTTCGGTCGCTACGCTGGTAGATACACGTAACGGCGCGTTCGTAATCAGCTCCCCAAAGAGCAAAAACGCATAGTACGTCGCGCGAGGCTTCCCGACTATATCGTGCAAACCCCATGTGTCAAGACCGTAAGCGTAGTAGTTCGACATATCAAGAGGTCCGTCCTGCCAACGCGTGAGAACATATTCCACAAACGCCGCCGCTTCCGCGCCATGAAGACCTTCGGGAGACGTGCCAAGCTCGCGCTTAGCTTCCCAACCGCCGTTCTCGCCATGAACCACGTTCCACTGCGTCGGGAAATAATGCCATTCGTTCAGATGAAGTTCCGCGTTCGGATAACCCGCCTCGTCTAAGATCTTACGAATTTCAAAGGGGGGATCGAGTACTTCGCTAGGAGTGTGCGCATAGCAGTGCCACGACACAAAGTCAAGCGGAACCTGCGCTTCGTGACAATGACCCGCAAACCATTTCAGTAAGTTACGATCCGCATGAGTCAATGCCGGTCCGCCGATCTTTATATTGGGAAATTCGCTACGCAAACGGCGAGCGACCGTCTCATAAAATTTGCAATACGAGTTCCAATCTTCGTCGTCCCACATCTGAGGAACGAGGTTAGGCTCGTTCCAAATCTCCCAATACATATCCCAATGATAACCGTCCGCCCAGCCTTCGGTATAATGGCGAACGATACCCGCGCAGATCTCTGCGTAGTGTGCCATATCGGTCGGCTTCTTTGCAAAGTATTTATTCGCCGTATGTTCGATACTCGTGCCAAGGCGATAGACCGGGATCGCGCCTGATTTAATTATATTAGCGATATAGTCGTCTGTCGCCTTGAAGAAATAGTTCGCCGGGTCGCTCGGATCCGCAGAAAGATTACCGAAAATCTGATGAACGTCGACCAGGCGCATACCCTCGTTGTCCCACGGCGCGTCGTGAAGACGAACCGTCGAGAAGTGGCACGCTTCCGCCGCCGCCTGACCGTCTTCAAGTGTCGCGCGCGAAAACTTCGACCAAAGGTTCACGCCATTGAGCGCCTTGATTGCGCCGACTTGTGAACTAAAGTCCACGCTATAAGGCTCCTCGCCAAGGACGCTTACCGACAGAACCGACGCCAAAAGCGCCGACGCGACCAAAAGCGCCGCGTTCTTTACGCGACACGATGATTTTCTCAAGACGCGTTTCATCTTACTTCGCTCCATTGCTCTGCTACGCGCACAACATTTCCCCTTTGGGACTATATGTTTGCACGGCGTGTTTTAGGACGTGATATAACTCGATGTATCGATTAAGTTAATTATTGTGAGTTATTGTAAATTTTGTTAACACACGCGAATGAACTCCAAGCCGAGAATCGACGCTAAGATCTCTAGTTTATCCGCAATATGTCCCACGCCGATCGCGCAGTGATGAGACGGTCCACGACCAGACCACGCGTCGATAAAACCGCGCGCCCCAATGCTGAAACGATAACGGCTGTTGGTATTGCCTATCTCTAGGATCGGACCCGCTTCCGATTCCGCCTCCGCCACAAGGAACTTCACATTCCCGTCAGGCGCGTCTATTACCGATAGGAGCGTCGTCGGCCCGTACTGCACCGACGTCTCCACGCTCAGACCTTCTCCGACCTTGCCGTGATACACCTTCAATGGCTTAATCTTTGTCTTACCCTGCGCAATTCGAGGATGACACGGTCCGTCGTGACCCAGAAGCACAATATCGTCGTCGAAGTCAAGCGCATAAAATTCTGAGAACGCGCCCCCGACTCCGAAGGCGTCCATAATCTTCATTGCCAGGCAATTCTTCACCTCATATTCGCCCGCCACCGGTATGTTACGTGCCGTCAGCATGGAGTTGCCCACAATTACCGACGCGATCAAATCCTCGTAACGCGCGTCGCCATGACCGTTGTAAAAATACGCCAAGGCATGAAGGTCGTGCTCCTGAACAAAGAGATCGAGCGCTAGGGAAGTGCGAGCCGCACGACGCAATTCAGACTCCACGCAGTCCGGCTGTACGTCGAATTCCTCACGTATTTCACTTACGCGATCGGTAATCTCAAGCTCGCTCACTCTTTCGCGTAGCGCCAGAATCTCGCCGAATTCTCGTATCTCAAAGTGAACGCCGAGTTGTGACGCTAGACGCGTTAGATCTGAGTACACGTCCAGCATTCCATTGTAATAATGTCCGACCAGCCCGACACGACTACGACGCAACGTCGACGCCACTCGCGCCGCGCTAATCCACGACTCAAGAGCGGCGTCAACTACTGGATCGTCCTGAAGAACTCCCGTGATCTGATGGAACTGTATGTTCGAGCGCAGAAACGCGTTCGCGATCTCAGGCACGCTACATGCCTGGCAGTTTGCAAGCCACTCGCCCGTCATTTTTGTGCGGTCGCCAAGCGCGTTGAAACTCGCGTAATCGATCGCTCGTGTCGGCTGGAGGTTCAGTACTACTACCGGCTTCTTGAGTTTAGACACGACCGGAAGAACCGTCGAGGACAGCGCGTAAGTCGAGACATACAAAAAGATCAACTCCACGTCTTCCTGTTGAAAGCGTTGTGCCGCTGCGGCAGACTTCACGGGCGAATCGATCAGACCTACGTTGACCACACGCGCGCCCAACCCGCGTAATTTCTCTGCCACCTGGTTCTGATAACCGACTAAACGATCATACAAACCCTCAAATTGTGGCCAATACGTGTCAAGACCGATCCCATAGAGACCGACGGTGATTTCTCGTGCTGATTCCATGGCTTAGTTTTATATGAAGTCCTGCAGGTGAAAAGACCTGACCAAAACGCTGGCGCGTACGCTACGCCCGCTCATTCCTTTAGCAATTGTACTGATTCTCACCGACCGTTTCAAGCGAAAGAACCGTAGCTTTTCACAACCGCGACCCTCAAACGTCCTCGCAATCCCTCGTTCGATTGACGCCTATGCGCTATGCGTTACAATATTGCCGTATTTGCGTCCTTGCCAAACCCTTCGTTCGACAAAGACCGCTCTTTGACCAATCGCGCGTTTGAATACGCGATAATTGAGGAAGTCATGAAACACACTGATATTTACGACGCGCTAAATGACCAGGCGCTTTTGAATACCCAACTTACTGTTTGTGGTTGGATTCGTTCCTCGCGTGAATCGAAATCTGTCGCTTTTGTTGAACTTAACGACGGTACTACGCTACAACGTTTGCAAGTTGTGCTCAATAAAGAGCGTTTCCCTGAGCCTGCGCCCTTCCTCAAGCTCGGGATGGCTCTGAAAATCAAAGGTCAACTCATTCCCTCACAGGGAAAAAACGGCGGCGTCGAACTAGAAGCGGAGCAAATCGATATCCTGGGCGACTGTCCGCCGGAATATCCGCTACAGAAGAAGAGAACAACGCTCGACTACCTCAGAACCATTCCTCACCTGAGACTGCGCACTAATACCTTCAACGCCGTCTTCCGCGTGCGTTCCGTACTCGCCGCCACGATCCACGAGTACTTCCAGGCGCGACATTATGTCTACGTTCACACCCCCATTATTACTGCGAGCGACTGCGAAGGCGCCGGCGAAATGTTTCGTGTCACCACCTTGCCCTGGAACAGCGAATTTAAAACCGAAAACGATTACTTTGCAAACGACTTCTTCGGTCAAAAAGCCGGTCTGAGCGTCTCGGGGCAACTTGAGGGCGAAGTCTGCGCCATGGCTTTCGGAAAAATCTACACCTTTGGCCCTAGCTTCCGTGCCGAAAACAGCAATACGCCGCGACACGTCGCGGAATTCTGGCACGTTGAACCGGAAATCGCTTTTGCCGAACTGCCTGATATTATTGAGATTATCGAGGATATGATTAAGTATCTCGTCGAGAACGTGCTGAAGAAGAGCCGAACCGAAATCGAATTCTTCGACAAGCATTACCAGAACGGTCTCATTGAAAAACTCGAACGACTCCTCCAGGACAAATTCGGCGTGGTTACCTACACCGAGGCGGTCGATATGTTGCAAAAGTGCGGCGAAAAGTTCCAATACCCCGTCGACTGGGGATGTGACCTGCAGACCGAACACGAACGATACCTCTCCGAGGTCGCCTTTGGCAAGCCGGTCTTTGTCACCGACTATCCCAAGGAGATCAAGTCCTTCTACATGAAGCAGAACGACGACGGTAAAACCGTGGCCGCTACCGACTTACTCGCCCCGGGCGTCGGTGAAATCATCGGCGGGAGTGAGCGCGAAGCCAATCTCGATAAACTACTACAAGCTATGCAAGCGCGCGATATGTCCGTGGAGGACTACCACGACTACCTCGACCTGCGACGCTTCGGCTCCGTGCCGCACGGTGGGTTCGGTCTGGGGTTCGAACGTATGCTCATGTACCTCACTGGAATTGAGAACATCCGCGACGTCATCCTCTATCCACGCGTCGTCAATAAGATCTTCTAAGGCGCTAAACCTTTGTAATTCGAAGTTTAGCAAAGCGCGGTCTATACCCGCGCTCGACTAATTCACGAATAAACCTCCATAACGCAGACGCTTGCGCCGTCCTCGACGCTGGCGATCTGCGTTGTTTTTACTTTACAATCTCTAAAGACCGAGCCCTTTCTTTTATATGCTCAATTTGGTATGATTATCTCTGTGAGCGATAGCTCCATATGAATTACGCTAACTCCAAGTCACAAAAGGCGTGCCATGACCACTCGATTCAGTCGCGACGACGTCGATATCACTCCCAAATTCCAAAAGCTCATTCAAGAGGTCAGACAGAACTACTTCTCGCGCGACCCTAATCTCTGGCCATTCTACCGCGATCCAGGCATGGCAAAATATCTGAGTCTTATTGCCGAACCTAGGACGCAGGAAGAACTTATCGAGCATTATCCCAACGGCGAAGCGCTCCGTGCGCGACTCAAGAGCGATACACAGATCCCCCCGACCATGCGCGCGCCAGGGGAAATTGATCCGCTACTACTCTACGCCGCGGCTACCTCGAAGCAGTGGAACAACCCCGCAAGCGCCGAAAACGTCGTTACTTTGCCCGCTGACCCCGCTATTTATGGCGCGCTAATGGGAATATGCGCAAACGCAAATCTTGTATGCCGAGAGTACAGCGAGTCCGCTGAAGACCTTGAAAAACTTATTGTTAGAAGGATGGCGAAACTCGTCGGATACGACGCCGAAAAGGCCGACGGACTCTTTACTCAGGGCGGAACCTTCTGCAATATGTACGGTTACCTCTTTGGTATTCGAAAGTCTCTCAAACGTTCCATTCGCAACGGGTTCGACAACGCAAACAACTACCGATTCATCTGTTCGCAGGGCGGTCACTACTCCAACAACACCGCGCTGGCCGTCTTAGGGGGCAATATCGAGGAAAAGAATCTCAAGATCAAAATGGACGAGGAGAACCGCGTCGATCTAAGAGACCTCGAGGAAAAACTTACCGCATGTTTCCGACTCAAATGCGCAGTTCCTACTATTATGCTAACCATGGGTACGACCGACACTTTTGGAGTCGACTGTGTTAAACCGACGCGCGACCTGGTCGACCGACTATGCCGTCAGTTTAACGTCGAAACCCCTCCGCACATCCACGTCGACTCCGCTGTCGGCTGGGCCATTCTCTTCTTCCTCGACTACGACTTCAACGAAAATCCCCTAGATATCAACCACGCCACGATTCTAGGACTAAGAAGACACGTGGAGCTCTTTAAACAGCTCAAATACGCCGACTCCTTTGCCGTCGATTTCCACAAGTGGGGATACGCCCCATACCCCTCGAGCCTGATTATGGTCAAGGACAAAGACTCGTTTAAGGCTTTGGAACATGACCCGGAGCAATTCAGCTACTTCGAGAGAAGTCAAGTTGAGCATTATCATCTGCAGAGTACTATCGAAGCGTCGAGAAGTGCAGTAGGCGTTTTTGCCGCATTCGCTGCGCTGGAGTATCTCGGCGTGCAGGGCTATCAGACGCTCATTGCTAACTCCTTGCAAAACGCCGCTTATTTCTGCTATCGTCTCAAAAATACGCCCGGCGCCACGCTACTAGCGCCACACAACGACGGTCCGAGCGCTACCTTCCGCCTATACGACCCAAAACGCGTGCAAGATCCTGAAAAGGAACTCGCCTTTGAACTGGCAAATGGCGCGCTCCCACAATATAAGGAGAGACTCGAAAAGAACTCAAACTACCATCGCGCCGACTTCATCGCGCGTGGCAAGCAGATACTATACACCAACTGGGTCGAGTACGCCGCGCATACTAAATACGACCAAAACAACACTTGCGCGCGTATCCCGGGTGAAAAAGCCGTCTTTTTCAATCCACTGATCACCCCCGAAAGAATCGACGACTTCTTCGATTTGATCATTAACAGGCAAAATCAACGTAACGATTAGACCTTCAATGCGTCTTTGCTAATAAGACTGCCAGACCTGTGTCATCCCGACGCGAAGTCTGTGGCGTGGTTCCAATCCGAACCCTTTCGATTACAACCTTAATCAGAGTTGACGACATATGACGACTAGCTCCTCCCGACGTGTCGCTTACGCTTTTACACTCGCAATCTGCCTCGGCGCTGTATTGACTCTCGCGTTGCCAACGTTCGCGCAGAACGCCGATCACGCGACAAACGACGAGGCTGAACTTGTCCTGGTAAATAAGGTTCCCCACGGTCTGCTTGTCAAAGCCGGGGGAGTGCGCGACGTCCTCATTTTACAGGGCGATCCACAGGAAATTGGAAACGCTTACGGTCTGCTCATGAAGGACGCGGTTAATCAGATGTACCAAAGGCTACTTGCCGTCGGGTTTGCCGCCTCCTTTATGAAAAAAATCAATTTCACCGCGCAAATTGACGAGTCGATTGAGCGATCTGAGCAATACATGCCGGAACGTTTCTATCAAGAGATCGACGCCATGGCCGACGCCGTCGGAAGAACCAGGCAGGAGATCAGAAGATTGAACTCTTTCCCCGAGCTCTTCCACTGCAGCGGCGTCGCCGTGAAAGGAAACGCTAGCGTCAATGGGAAAATCATTCACGCGCGCGTTTTAGACTACATGCGCGATATCGGTCTACAGGAAAACTCCGTCCTGATTCTCACGCAACCCAACGGCTACAACGCATGGCTGAGCGTCTCATACGCCGGTTTCGTCGGATCGGTGACCGCAATGAACCAGAAGGGGTTAGCGATTGGTGAAATCGGAGGAGGAGGAGCCGGAAAATGGGACGGATTGCCAATGGCGTTCCTCATTCGACGCATTATGGAGGAGTGCGATAACGTCGACCAGGCGATCGCGCTCATGAAGAGCGTCCCGTTGACTTGCGACTACTTCTACGTACTCTCTGACGCTACCGGTCGACTCGTCGCTGTCGCCGCTTCGGCTCAGACCGATAACCCCGTCGTCGTCCTCGAGCAGGGACAGGAGCACGAACTACTACCCGGCGCGCTACCTGACGTCGTCTACGTCTCCGCGGGCGAACGTGCCCAAGCTTTGTACGAAAGACTTAAGGAATATTACGGTAAGATCGACGTCAACGCCATGATGGAGATTATCAAACGACCCGTCGCGATGAAATCAAACCTCCACGACGCCATTATGACGCCGGAAACCCTAGACCTCTGGCACGCCGAGGCCGGTTTGACTACGCTCGGCTGCGACGAGCCGTACCTCCACGTCAATATAAAGACGCTCATGGAGTTCTACAATGCGCAACAGGATCAATAAGCTGACCGCGACCTGGCGACTCACGCGCCACTGTCTCCCCATTTTGGGCGTAAATGCCACGTGATTTCGCCAACAAACCTTTTTTCAACTTTTTCTCTTTTCTAGATTGATTTTTACACCAAGTCCCGGTATAAATTACTCGACGTAGCGTTGCGCCATTTCGCTACTTTACGCAAAGCGCGACGTCCCTTGGTTGTATTAAATTACTTTTACTCGCGATTCAAACGCGAGTCGTCACTGGAGATTCATCCTATGAAAAGACGTGATTTCTTAGGCGCCAGCGCTTCTGTCGGACTCGGTCTGGCCAGCGTCGCCGCTATGAAGACCTCTATGATTGCCGCGCAAACCACCGAAGAAATGGACAAACGCGCCGAAGCGAAACTGCGCATTTCCTCTCAGCTCGGTCCCGCACCCGGCGATTCCGATGAGGATAAGCTCGCAAATATTAAAAAATACGGATGCGAAGCGGTCGAATACCACGGCAATTGTGTCGGCAAGGGCAAGGAATTTAAGAAAAAGGCCAACGACTTCGGTCTGGAAGTCTCGTGTATCTGTTGGGGTTCCCACGGCGGAGACTTCTCCTCCGAAGATAAAGACAAGCGCCAAAAGTGCCTCGACGACCTCAAAAAGGCCTTGGAAACCGCCGGTGAAATGGAAGCAAGCGGCGTCATCTTCGTTCCCGCGTTTAAACATGAGACCGAACTGACCAACCAACGCATTCGCGAACTGCTCCTGGAAGAACTGCCCCCGGTTGCCGAGTTCGCTAAGCAGTGCAATACCAGTATTATCTTTGAACCTCTCTGCCGTATGGAAGCCTTCTTCCTGCGTCAAGTTGCCGACGGCGCTTCCATTGCGCGCGATATCCTCCGCAAAGCTGGGATCGATTCCGGTATCGGCGTCATGGGCGATTTCTATCACATGGATACCGAGGAAACCAGCCAAATGGGCGCTTTCATTTCTGCTGGTTCGCTACTCAAGCACGTCCACCTCGCCGGCGGCGTCGAAAATCCGCGTCGCACCTATCCCGGTGAAAACTCCATGACCTTTGTCGACGGCTTCCGTGGACTCAAGTACATCGGTTACACTCGATTCTGCTCCTTCGAATGCGGTTGCGCTGGCGAAGACAAAGAAAAGGCCTTCGAAGCCTCGATCAAGTTCCTACGCGAACAATGGGAACAGGCGTGACGCCGCAATTTCCGCCCGATTATTACATCGTCCTAGACTAACTTCAACGCACGACGCTCTACCATTGGCGACGTGCGTTTTTATATTCGAAGGGAGGGAAAGAGAGGTTAGGCGTGGCTAATTCGTTCTGATTTTTGTCAACTTTTCTCTATATGCCACGATCTGAACGAGATAATACAGGTCATGCTGGTGAAAAAAATTTTTGCGTTAAAATCTTCTTATTTTAACATAGGTTTTACTATTTTAAAGAAAACGCAGGCGCTGGGAGATATAGGCGCTTTACAAGAGCGCGTCTATATGCATAATTAGTTGAGTAGGTTAGTCTAGTTATGCCAAGCTGTGACTAGCGCTAAGCTTCATGACGACCAAAGAGGTATAAGGAGCGCGCGCGTGCCTGAGTTCCACACTGAGCAAAACCGTCGAGACCAGGACGAGCCAGTGACGAGCCAGTTCGTCCAAACGCCGCAAAAGCGTGATTTCGAACCCTCGAGTCTCGCGATTGCATACGCCTGGGTCACTAGAATTACGGGGTTCTCCCTTGAGTTTGCCGCGCTTGTCGTTTTCGGCTTTTGGGTCGATAAACAATGGCATTGCAAGCCTTGGGGTATTATCCTTGGCGCGCTCATTGGCGTCTATGCCTTTATCGCAGGTCTCTTTGCTACTGTCAAAAGGCTAGAGGAGCAGGAGGTCAGAGAACGCTTGTATCACGCAACGCAAAAAAAGTCGCGTGAGAAAAGATAACCTCGCTACGACTCTACGCTTACTGTCGGGTTCCTTATGACCGGTTGCAAAAAGTCCCCTAATTTACTATTGCGCGCGTTCGCCTTTGCTCTATATGGCGGCGTCGTTTGGGGGGCGATTTTCCAGGTCAATCGCGCGCGATTGCAACTTCCGGAAAAACCCTTGATAGCCTTGGCTCTAGTCTGGTCTGCCACGATCCTTGCGACCTTTCTTGTCATAGCGATTCTACGTCGACTACGTAAGTCAGGTCTGCCGGAATACTTAGTCGCCGCGACCGCGCGCTCTGCCGTGCCATGTTGCGCCGCGCTCGTGGGCGTCGCCTCAATGCAAGAGTCGATGCGACGTCCCTTCCTAATGTGCGTTCTTGTGGCGTACTTTGCATTAGCGCCCGTCGCCCTGTGGTTGACTTTCCCACCAGAAGGTCTCTTCACCCCGACAAACGCTAGCGAGGCGGTTCCTGAGACTACAAAAAAAGATAATTTACCGCAGTAACGTCCCTCCGTGGTATAATACGCGTTGCCGCTAGGTTAAATAAATTGCGCTCTGACGAGTCCAGCTCGCGCAGAAACAAAATTGACTCTTGACACGCTCGCAACTGCTGTCACACTTGTCATTATCAGTTACGTTCCCCTGTAAGAAAGACCCCAAATGGCTGGCCAATTAGTTAACATGAGTGAACTAGCGGGACATGTCTCCGACGGTTCCACTTATCACCTCCCGGGCTTTCTTGGTCATGAAATTACGCTCCCTTCCTTCTGTGGCCTACAGATCACGCGGTTTATGGCTACTGAACTGGTCGTGGCGCTTCTCATGATTCTACTCTTTGTGCCGCTAGCATGGAAAATGAGAACCGGAAAGCCTCTGAAAGGTCGCTTCTGGAATCTCCTCGAAGTCTTTCTGACATATCTGCGTAACGAAGTCATAATTCCATCGATCGGTAAAAAAGACGCCGACCGCTTTACGCCCTTTCTCTGGACGCTCTTCTTCTTCATTCTCTTCTGCAACCTTGCCGGACTTGTTCCATGGTTCGGCGCCTCTCCAACCGGCGCAATTGCAACCACCGTGGTACTGTCCCTGGCGACTTTCTGCGTCCTGGTGGGTTCTGGTATGAAGAAGTTTGGCGTCGTCGGATTCTGGGTCGGACAGGTTCCGCATATGGACGTGCCCTTGGTAATGGGCGTCTTTCTCAAGCCGATGCTCTTTGTTATTGAGGTTGTCGGACTTATCGTTAAGCATGTCGTACTCTCTGTACGTCTACTTGCCAATATGTTCGCGGGTCACCTGGTTCTCGCCGTCATGCTTGGCTTTATCGCCGCGACCGCCGATCACCTTGTGCTATGGCTCGGCGTCACCGCCGCCTCCGTGATGATGTGCGTCGCGCTCAATATGTTAGAGCTCTTTGTTGCTTTCCTTCAGGCTTACATCTTCACCTTCCTCGCCTCCATCTTCATTGGTATGGCGCAGTCGCATCACTAAGAGGTTTTACGTCTGTTGGGCGTTAATCTACGCCCGACAGACGTAAGTATTTTACGCGCGAACGACTCGCGCGCCCCATTGACAAGTCAACCGCCGCCGCTTAATATGACGCGCTCACAAAGCGCGATTCAACGCCTGAAAAGACGCCTCAAGCGGCGGAACTTATAAAACCTTGTAAATCGTGCGTCGTACGCGCTTACTACGCGCGTTCACGCCTGACTATAACTATGATTCTTGGCCAAGCGACGTCCTTACGACTCGCAGTTAAATTACCGCCTAATCGCTTTTAGGAGTTTTTCCGTGAACAAACTAGCTAAAATTGCCGCGCTACTCTTCCTCGTCGCTCTGATTTGTGCTCCGGTCGCCGCCTTCGCCCAAGACGCCGCCGCTACCGACGCCGCCGAACAAGCCGTCGCCGCCTCCTCCCTCACGCCGCTCTATGGTATCGGCGTGGGTCTGACCATCTTCGGCGCCGCTCTCGGTATTGCACGCATTGGCGCCAGCAGTGTTGAAAACATGGCGCGTCAGCCCGAAGTCGCCGGTAAAATCAACACCGCTATGATTATCTCCGCCGCGCTCATCGAAGGCGTTACCTTCTTCGCGCTCATCGTGTGCATGATGAAGTAGTAGGCGTTAAAAGACGATTCGTTCTGCACTTTCTAAATGATCTACGTTTATCGTGGAGATGTTAAATGTATCATAACGTCTTGACGCACGCTGAGTTCCACTCGCGAAAATTCAAAAGAGCCGCGTGCATTGCGCTCGCTACGCTCGCCTTATACGCCGCCGCTCCCCTCATGCTATTCGCTAACCAGGAGCTCGACGAAGGCGACGCTAAGCTCAATCCCTTGGCGTGGCAGACTGACCTCGCTATCTGGACCGCTGTCGTCTTTCTCATTCTCCTCGCTATTCTGTGGATCTTTGCTTTCGGTCCGATCGTTAAAGCGCTAGACATGCGTGAAAAGTCCGAAATGGACAAAATCAACGCCATTAATAAGGCCAATAGCGACGCAAAAGAACTACTGCTGCAGTACCAGACGCAAATCTCCGGCGCTCAAGAGGAAGCCGCTAATATTCTCGCTGACGCTAGAGCCGCCGCTGACCGACAAAAAGACGATATCATTGCCCAGGCAAGAGACGCCGCCGCGCAAGAGCGCGAACGCGCAAAAGTCGAAATTCAATCCGCTACCGACGCCGCGCTACAGGAAATCGCTCAAAAAAGCGCTGAACTGGCTACCGACCTCGCTGGTAAGATTATCAAGCGTGATATCGATCAAAAGCTCGACGACGACGTCATTCGTGACGCCGTGGAGAAAATCGCAAATAGCTAAACGCTTATCGGAAATGCCTTTGCTCGTTCCATACAAACGCGCAGGCTTCCCCTAGGTTTGTTACGCTATAAGCGCGTCAGAGCCTGGTTACATGACACTCTGACGTTCCATTCGCTCTCAAGCGCTTTTATTTTCAACACGTTATGCAAAATAAAATTGAACAAGACGCGCTATACGTCTCTCAACTCGACGCCGACGCCACAAAGGCTAAGCTCGCCGAGATCTACGCCGAGGCGCTGCTAAACGCCGCGAAAGACGCTGGCGTCTCACAAGACGTCATTGTGCAAGAGTGCGACGAGTTTCTCACACAGGTCTTACTGCCGTTCCCTCAGTTTGAGCAGATTCTGATCTCGCTATGCGTCGCCCACGAGGAAAAAGCTCGAATCATCGACTCCGTTGCAAAAGACGCCTCCGATACGTTTCGAAGCTTCCTCAAGGTTCTCGCTAGACGCGCTAGAATGGATCTCTACAGGGAAATCAATGCCGCGCTAAGGAAAATTATTTGCCAAAACGACGGTAAAATCCTTGTGTACATTGAGTCCGCTAAACCTATCGACGAGCAAACCCTCGGGATTATCGCCGATAAAATCCAAAAGGCTTTCGGCGCTCAACCTCTCTTTATTCCGAAAGTCAACCCCGAGCTGATCGGCGGGTTCGTACTGCGCGTCGAGGACAGAGTCTACGACGCTTCCATTGCAAATCAACTTAATATTGTGCGCCAAAATATGATTAACAGGAGCGCTCATGAAATTCAAAGCCGACGAGATTGCTTCCGTAATCCAGAAGGAAATTGAACAGTACCAGTCACGCGTTGACGTTCGCGAAGTCGGGCGCGTTATCGAAGTGGGCGACGGTATTGCTCAGGTTTACGGGTTATCCGGCGTTATGTCCGGTGAAATGTTACAGTTCCCAAATAACGTGATGGGCTTGGCCTTCAACCTCGAAGAATCAAGCGTCGGCGTTATTATCCTCGGCGATTACCTACAGATTCAAGAAGGCGACGAAGTACGCGCCACCGGGAAACTACTGCAGACTCCCGTCGGCGAAGCGCTACTCGGTCGCGTACTCGACCCGCTAGGCAACCCGCTCGACGGTAAAGGCCCCATTGTCGCCTCGGAATACCGCTTCGTCGAAAGTCGCGCCCCGGGCGTCGCTGACCGTCAGCCCGTTACCGAGGCTCTGCAGACCGGTATTAAGGCCATCGATTCCATGACTCCGATCGGACGTGGACAGCGCGAACTGATTATCGGCGACCGTAAAACTGGAAAAACACAAATCGGCGTCGATACCATTATCAACCAAAAGGGCAAGGGCGTTAAGTGCTTCTACGTCGCCGTCGGTCAGAAAGACTCCACTGTCGCTGGCGTTATTGAAACACTGCGCGAACATGGCGCGATGGAATACACCACCGTCGTGATCGCCGGCGCTAGCTCCCCTGCGCCGCTGCAGTATATCGCTCCCTACGCCGGTACCGCGATGGCCGAGTACTTCATGTACAAAGGCGAACACGCGCTCATTGTGTACGACGACCTCTCCAAGCAAGCGGTCGCCTATCGTCAGATCTCGTTGCTCATGCGTCGTCCCCCCGGGCGTGAAGCTTACCCTGGCGACGTCTTCTACTGCCACAGTCGTCTGCTTGAAAGAAGCGCTAAGCTCTCCGACGAGCTCGGTGGCGGCTCTCTCACGTCATTGCCGATTATCGAAACCCAAGAGGGCGAGGTCTCCGCGTACATTCCCACCAACGTCATCTCCATTACCGACGGGCAGATCTATTTGCAACCTGACCTCTTCTTCCGCGGTCAACGTCCCGCAATGAACGTCGGTATCTCCGTCTCCCGTGTCGGCGGCGCCGCTCAGATTCCACCTATGAAGCAGGTCGCTGGCGGATTGAGACTTGACCTCGCCGCCTTCCGTGAACTGGAAGCCTTCGCGCAACTCGGTTCCGACCTCGACGCCGCTACACAGCAGCAGCTCGACCGTGGATATCGCATGAACAAACTCCTCGTGCAAGGCGTGTGCCAGCCGCTGGAAGCGATCGACCAGGCGCTCGTGATCCACGCCGGTACCAAGGGTTTTCTCGACCAGATACCCATCGACAGTATTCAACGCTGGGAAGCGGAGTTCCTCGCGTGGTTCCGTAATGATCGCGCTGAACTCTATAAGACGCTCCTGAACCTCAACGCCAAAATCGAAGGGGATTTGCTCAACCAGGTGGAAGACTCCATTACCCAGTTCAATCAGAACCTCTTCAAAGCGTAAAGCCACTGAAGTGGGGCAGGGCGACGCCGACGCGACGCACACGCCTTGCCCGCTCGCTTTCCTGCGATACAGCCGACGCCATAAGTCGCGCGTCAAAATGCGCTTACGACGTCGGCTATACCCCATAAGCGTAATCTCGGCGCTTAATCTTAATTCACTCACTTTTGTATAGTCCATTCTAGCCATGGCAAAAGCAAGAGCGCTCGACAAACGTCGAAAATCGATCACAAACATTCGAAAGATTACTCGCACGATGGAACTGGTCTCAACCGCTCAATTCCGTCGTGCTATGGAACGCGCCGTTGCCGTCGATTCCTATACAAAGCGCTTAGTAAGACTCGTCGGCGACCTTGTCGCCTCGGGACTGGCTACTGACGCCCCGCTGCTCGAGCCGCGTGAAAAAAAAGAACGAGCCGTTTTGCTCATTCTTACCGCTAATCGCGGTATGTGCGGCGGTTATAACTCCGGCGTGCTACGCGCCGCTCTGGCAAGACTGACACAACTGCAAGAGCAGTTTCAGAATGTTGAACTATACGTCTCCGGTTCGCGAGGACTCTCCTATCTGAAATACCGAAAGTTCCAGATCGATCAGTTCTACGGTCAGTTCGACCACAAGCCGACGTTCGACGACGTCAATCTCATTGCAAATCAATTCCTGACAAGATATGCAAAGGGTGAAATCGACCGGCTCGAGGTCGCATATGCTAAATTTGTCTCTATCTCCAAGCAGTATCCCACGGTCGAGCCGTTGTTACCGCTTGCCGACATGACAAAACCCGCGGAAGAACAGCAAGCCGAGCACTGTCCCGCACTCGGATACGAATTCTTGCCTTCCCCACAAGACGTGCTAGAGGAAATCGTGCCAAACGCCTTCCGGCTTAAGCTCTTTAAAACATTCCTCGACGCCGCCGTGTGCGAACAGATCGCTAGAATGATGGCTATGAAGGCCGCTACCGACAACGCCGACCAGATGATCTCGCTACTCACCACCGAATACAATCGCGCAAGACAGTCGCAGATCACAAATGAAATCATCGAAGTTGTCTCTGGAGCTAGCGCCGTGCAGTAAGATACAAATAGAAACGCGCGCTCACCTTAGGGTTAAAGTCGTGCGTTTTTATCCCACGCTTAATACTTATACGACCTGATAGCATTCTATGGTTCCTTAAGGCCGTCAGCGTCGCCAGCTTGTAGCTACATGCAAGATGCGCGCGCTCACGCAAAGGTCTCGTTTAATATGAACAATCTCGACTCCAATCTGAATATCGGGCGGATTACGCAAGTAATCGGTTCTACCTTCGACGCTGAATTCCCAGAAGGACATTTGCCCGCGATCTATAACGCGGTCAAAATTGAACAAGAACTACCCTCCATCAGCGTCAAGCTAACCGGTGAAGTGCAGCAGCACCTCACCGGGGGCAGAGTGCGTTGCGTCGCGCTCGGAAGCACCGACGGTCTGGTTCGTGGAATGCAATGCGTCGATACCGGCGCCCCGGTTTCCGTCCCGGTCGGTAATAATACCCTCGGGCGCGTCTTCAATCTCCTAGGAGAACCGATCGACCGCATGGGTCCGGTCGAAGCCGCGGAATATCGACCTATCCACCGCGATCCACCCAGCGTTGCCGACCTCGAAACAAAGTCCACGATCTTTGAAACCGGTATTAAGGTCATCGACCTACTCACGCCCTTTGTGCGCGGAGGTAAAGCCGGTCTCTTCGGCGGCGCTGGTCTTGGAAAAACTGTTATTATTCAGGAACTTATCGCGCGTATCGCTAGCGCTCACGGCGGCGCGTCTGTCTTCGCCGGCGTCGGTGAACGCACGCGCGAAGGAAACGACCTCTGGAGAGAAATGAAAGAGGCCAAAATCGGTAGTTCCGATCGTTCCGTCTTGGAACAGACCACCATGGTTTTCGGACAAATGAACGAACCCCCCGGGGCGCGTCTGCGCGTCGCGCTCTCTGCCCTCACCATGGCGGAATATTTCCGTGATAATCTCGGTACCGACGTGCTACTGTTCGTCGACAATATCTTCCGTTTCTCCCAAGCTGGTTCGGAAGTCTCGGCGCTACTAGGGCGTATGCCTTCCGCGGTCGGTTACCAGCCGACCCTCGCCTCGGAAATGGGCGCGTTACAAGAGCGTATCGCCTCCACTAATAAGGGCGCGATCACCTCTGTACAGGCCGTTTACGTCCCCGCTGACGACCCTACCGACCCCGCCCCTGCCACCGCTTTCGGACAGCTCGACGCCTTTGTCTATCTCGAACGTTCCATCTCCGCAAAGGGTATTTATCCCGCGGTCGACCCATTGGCCTCCTCAAGCCGTATTCTCGACCCGCAATATGTCGGTCAGGAGCATTACGACTGCGCAAGACGCGTTCAGACGATGCTACAGAAATATCGCGAACTGCAGGACATTATCGCGATTCTCGGCGTTGACGAACTTGGAGAAGAAGACAAGCTCGTCGTACATCGCGCCAGACGTATCGAACGCTTCCTGTCCCAGCCCTTCCTTGTCGCGGAAGTCTTTATCGGCAAGCCGGGCGAAATCACTCCGATCAAGGACACGATTCGTTCATTCAACGAAATATGCGACGGTAAATGGGATCACCTACCCGAGCAGGCCTTTATGTACGTCGGTTCCGTCGAGCAAGCCGCGGAGCAAGCTGAAAAAATGAAGGCGCAGAGCAAACGTAAGTAAGACTCTACCACGCCCTTAACCAAGACCCGTTGGACTGCGCTCCACTAGGATCCTAGCTATGAGATGTTATGTTGTCACTCCGGAAAACTGTGTCGTCGATAAAGACGTCAAGTTTGTCGTCGCGCCGCTCACTGACGGAGAATACGCCATCGCCCAAGACCACGCGCCTGTTATTGGGAGAATCGGCGCCGGCGAATTGAGAATCACAAACCTCGACGGTTCCGTGGAGCATTGGTTCATAAAGGGAGGGTTTATTGAGGTTCTCAACGACGATATTTCCATTCTCACCAACGTTGCCATCGCCGCGTATGACCTCAATCTCCTGCAGAGTCAGAAGCGTCTGGAAGACGCTCTTGCTGTACAGGCCTATTCCGACGAGGATATCAACCAGAAGGAAGTTGACGTCGCGGTCGCCCGCGCCATGTTGAGGCTCGCACAAAAGGCAAACGAACGACTTGCTTAAGACGCTCTCACGACCCATTATCCGCACCAAGAGACTCTTGCGATCACCCACGCGCGGCTATCGTAAGAGTCTTTTTTTACCGCGAATAAGACCAA
>JAUNMR010000001.1:106955-209365 GCA_030537455.1 Planctomycetia bacterium
CGATCACCCACGCGCGGCTATCGTAAGAGTCTTTTTTTACCGCGAATAAGACCAATTGTCACATGGCGTTATCGTTATGACGATGGCGTCCCTAAGCGCTATAATGTATGCTCTTAGCGTAAGCTGCTGGTACGTTAAACTCCGCCAATCGACACACGACGTCGCGACGACCAACCCTTCGTACGCCGACGCTCTGTACCAGATGATAAGTCTAGATATCACGTGATTTAGTATGAATCATTCACTTGCTCAGGAGATGATTGCCACGCGATTGGGCAATGTTTTTTCCTCCGACCGCGCCGTACGAAGATTCCCAACTCATATTGGCGACGCCTATCAGTTTACGCTACGCGTGCTACCGTATCTCAAGGGCTTCGCGTATCTTATTCCCATGCCTGACGCATATGTGCCTGGCGCCAAGACGTGCGAATGGCTCCTTGTCGACTCCGGCTGTGGCGACGACGATTCAAACGCCGACCTAGAAGCCGCCTTGCGCACTGTGCACGACGAATTTGATCCCTCCTTTCGACCGGAGAAAATCAAGAGAATTTTTCTTACGCACGCGCACATTGATCACTTTGGCGGCGCTAGTTTTATCCAAAAATTAACGAAGTGCGATATTTGGACGCACGCCTTTGACTCGCGTGTCGTTACGAACTACGATGACTGCGCACGCGTGGAGAACCGACGATACGCCTTCTTTCTCAGAGAAAGCGGCGTGCCCGAGGAGATGATTTCGCAAGTTCTTGAGGGGTTCGGATTTCGACCCGGACGCGCTAAGCATGTTGAGGTTAGTCGGAGGTTATTCGGCAATGAACGCTGGGGGGAAGCGCAGTTCCTCTATCTCCCCGGTCACAGTCCCGGTTGTTTAGCCTTAAAGCTGGGCGCGCTTATCTTTACCGGAGACGTCATACTGTCAAAGACTCTCACCCAGATCTGGCCGCAAAGAATGACCCCGCAAACCGGGATGGTTAATTACTTGCGCTCCCTCAGAAAGATCGTCGAACTGCAAAAGAACCAAGAGCGTACGGAAGAACCGCTACTGGCGCTGCCCGCGCACGAAGAGCCGATTATTAATCTAACCGAAAGAATTAAATGCATTTGCGACGGAATGAACCGTCGCAATCACAGACTAATTCGGCTACTCCTCGACGCCGAATACCCCATGACGCTCCTTGAGATTGCCAATCAGATGTACTGGACCGGCCGTCCGAATCGCGAGTTCTTTGCTCTTAGCGACGTCGCCAGTCGTGTCGAGTTTCTACTGCTCAACGGCAGGATCGACGTAGCGCAGACCGAGCGCCTCAGCGACGCTTGCCCTGCGCTCTTATACCACGCGTCACTTCCCAATGCAAAACCGACTGAAAATACGATCCAAGACGTCTTCGGTATGGATCTTGCCTGTGATTAACCCTAGCTGTTCTAACGCCAAACGCAATTCCGACGCCACAAGGTAATCGTCCGCGGTAGAAACGTCCTCCAGTAGCGCCTGGGCTCGCGTGAGAGACTCCAACGCCAAACGTAAGCTATCCTGGCACCGTAACGCCGTCGTACCGACAAGGTCGTTGCCTGTCTCATGACCATGAACCGTCGCCGCAAGCGTGCGACCGAGTTGCGTTAGCCCCAAACCGGTCGTCGACGACGTTGGCAGACCGTCTCCTGCGCCATGACTGGGCAGGTCGCATTTCGTCTGAACTTCAATGACGCCCGACCTAAATTCCTCGGGGATCAACTTTAGCGCCGACTCGCGTGTCTGTGCGCTATCGTAGCACAACGCCAGCGCATTGGCGCTACTCAGTACGTTCTGAACCTTCTTCTGGGCAAGCGCTCGCGGCGTGTGCTGAACTACGTCAGAAGACTCTGACAAGCCGTCGACCTCTTCCAGACCCGCCGCGTCGACAAGGACGAACCGTGACCCGTCGACGTTAAGTTCCGTTTCAAGGTAATCACGAGTCGCGCCCGGACGCTCCGACACAAGCGCCGAGTTCCGCGTCGTACCGCCAAAGGTCTCTTGTAAACGATTGAAAAGCGAGCTCTTACCGACGTTCGGCGCGCCAACGAGCGCCACGCGTGGCAGACGTTCTGAACCAAGTTGGCTCTGTGCACGCGATAGCAACTCTTCAAGCGCCAAAGCACACGACGACAACTCCGACGACAACGCTTCGGGCGTGACGAACGTGATATCTTCCTCTGCAAAGTCAAAACCCGCTTCCAGGTCGCAAAGGGTGGAGAAAAGTCGCTCGTGAAGCGCGTTAATCTCGTTGGAAAGACGACCGGAAAGCTGTGCCAGCGCGCTCTTTAGAGAGCCGTCCGTCTCCGCGTCGATCGTCGCGAGAATCGCCTCCGCCTGCGTTAAATCCAGACGTCCGGACAAAAAGGCGCGAAGCGTATATTCACCCGGCCCAGCCAGACGTGCATAACCGCTCTGACAAATCGTTTGAACCGTCCTCTCCAGTAACGGAGCGCTACCGACAAGGTGAAGCTCTGCCGACTCCTCGCCGGTAAAACTACGACCGCTCGGCCAATAGATCAGCGCGCAACGCACGCTTTCCTCTTCGACGGGATTGCCCCACGCGCAAAGATAGCCGCGAAGAATAAAGGGAGCGCCCTGACCGTAATGACAGCGCGTCAAATAGGCGTCGAGCGATTCGAGTTCATCGAACGATTCCGTCGGCATAAAGAAGACTGACCCCGCCGCGCGCAACGAGTCGGAACCGGAAAGACGCAAAAGTCCACGACTACCTATGCCTGGCGCGCTAGATTGCGCTACGATTGTCTCTGTCATATCCGTTTGTGCCTATCTCTTGATTCTCGCTAACTTAACGCTTCGACGTTCCTACGTTCGCGGTATTGCGAAGCGACACGTGTTTGCCATGCAGTTGACCCTCCGCCCATTCGCTGAGCAACTCGCGGTTAATCTTAGCGTTGTGACGCACGTCGACCGGAAGGCGCTCGCATAGTAGAACGCGATTGATTCGTTCCGTGATTGGGTTCGCATGGAGTAACTGTAGAACCTTCTGACACAACGCTTCCTCTTCCACTGCGCTGGTCGGGTACGCCTTGGACGTCGGCTCGATTACAATCACCGGCTCGCGCCACTTCGAGCGAAATGCTTTCGCGCGATCGCTAATTACCGGCGGAGCCTGATAATCGCTCGGCAGACTCACGCCCGCGAGCGCAGAACGATTCACACTAGGACAATCGTTGGCAATTGCTTCGCAGGGAATACTAAAGAGCGGTCCGTACGCGGTTTCCACCCGGTGGGATTTACGACCGCAGAACCAGAATCGCTCCTGATCGTCGACGTAACCCACGTCCCCGACGCGCCGCCATGTTTCCCCGTTCTCACCCTCGACCAGCGCCAGCGCGTTCGCTTCTACCCGGGTCACATACGCCGGAGAGCATTGCGGTCCGCTCACGAGAAGCTCACCGATTGTACCCGGCGGAAGCGACGGTACGTCGGAAAGACACGATATCGGCGTGTCCGTGATTGGAATGATTCGGTATTGTAGCGGTGGGGAGAAAAAACGACCCACGCATACCCCGTGACCCAGACGCGTCGAGCCACAAGTCTGCAATAAGACCTCGCGAGATTCGATACAAGCAAGGGGCAGGGACTCCGTGGCCCCGTAAGGCGTTATAATATCCGCGTCCTCACTAAGTATCTGACGCAAACGACCGAGAAGCTCGTAGGAAACAGGAGCGCCTGCGATAACAACTCGTTTAAGCGTTGGAATTATGCGACCTTGTGCAAGGCAGTAGTCTGCGATACGATTCCAAAGCGCCGGAGAACCAAAAGATTGAGTTATTCCCCAGTCGTCTGCCGCTTCCAGAAACAGCTTGGGGTCGACCGCGCCCGGTCGTGTCGGATCCATATCTGGAATGACCGCTGTTGTTCCCATACCGGCGTTGAAAAGACCAAAGAAGGGGAAGCCGACAAGGTCTATTCCGCCCGGTTCGATTTTCAGAACCTCGCTAATTTGCTCAACTTGCGTCTTGAACATGCGATAGGTATACAGCGTTCCTTTGGCGACGCCAGTGCTACCGCTGGTAAAGATAATCGCCGCCGGGTCGTTCAGACGCGTGTGAGGATCCCGATACTCCGGCGCCACAGATTTGCGAATACCACACAGCGTCAGTCCGCCCCAAAAGTAGCGTTTACCGACTGTTACGTTAAACTTCGCCTGTTTGAACCATCGCTTATACAACACGCGCGCCGCGTGTGCTTCGGGTATGCCGATGATTCCGTCAAGTTGCGCTTCGCGTAGACAGACCAGCATCTTTTTCACGCCCATTCCGGGGTCGATCAACACCATAGTGGCGCCTGTTTTGTAAAGCGCGAAAACAAGGGAGATAAAGTCGACGCCTTGCCGAACCATGAGCGCAATGCGCATCCCTTTGCAAACGCCGTAACGTTGAAGAACCGCGGCGATGTGAGTGGAATCTGCGTCGAGTTCCGCAAAGGTCACGACGGAGTATTCGCGTTTGCCAAAGTGGTCGCGACGCGCTGATTTACCATTGAAGAGCGGCTCGGCTATCGCGATCGTATCGGGGCGTGTCTGTGCAAAGTAACTGAGACGTTCCGAGATATTATAGAGTGCGTTGTCCACGTGTGAGACCGTCAAGGGCAGGGTAAATGATAAAAAAACAATGAACGCGCTGAATTAACGACGCGTTCATTGCTAGATTCGAAAAGAAAGTCACGCTAGAAGCGACGTCAAAACGCCTCAGTCGGACGTATTGACCAAACCGGTGCGCCAGGAGTTCTGCAACATATCGGCGCCGGGGCAACACTGCTTCAGGTTAGGAGTGGTGGGAACGACGATCGCGCCGGTTGCAACGTCGATTAAGTCGCCAATGAGGTCGTCGAATTCGCCGTTGGACCAGAATTCCATCTTGTGACCCATTGCGCAGTACGCCACGGGACCTTTCTTCTCACGACGCGCCCAAATGCACGGGAACGCCGGACGATCGTAGCATTGGTTATTGTCTTTATTATCCATACCGGCGGTCTGTAGCGACGCAAGAACGCGCATATCAGGCGCAAAGTTCTTATTCGCATACCATTCTTCGTGCAGACGGAAAGAAGGTTCGCGCTTCTTCAAGGACGGAAGGGTTTCGTCAACGACTTCTACCGTCGCTTCCTGTTGTGCGCCGTGAACGATGAATTCTCCGCCGTGCATGAGGATATATTCGTGTTGCTCATACACCGGGTCGACTTTGTAACCGGTGTGGCGATTCCAAGTGTCGGTGGAGCTATGGAACCCCAGGAAGCCGGTTCCGCCGCGAATCGCGCTCAGAAGATTTTGCAATCCCTCGGCGCTAATCGGTTTGTGACCGTCGCCGCCCTCTTGATCGAGCTGACCGCTCGTGTAGAAAATAAAGGCGCTGTAACCGCTCAGGTCGCCGTCGAACACGTCGCCGTCTTTTGTGCTGACCAGCTCGTAACCGCGGTCTTTCGCAAGACGCGCTAAGGTCTTCTCCGAAAGGCTCTTACCGTCTTTGCCCAACTTCACCGGATCGTGCTCAAAGCCTTGAGAACGAGTGAAGTAAAGGATCTTCTTCGAGGTCGTTTCCTCGCCGAATACCGCGCTTAAACTAGACGCTAGCGGAAGCGCCGCCAGGCTGAACGTTGCGGTCGCCAAAAATTCTCTACGTAGCATTGGGGTTCCTCTGTACTATCTTAAGCTTGGTCGACGCTCGCTAAATGCCGCTTCGACGTTATCGTCGCAAACTTGCGCAATACCCGTGCAAGTCCCGCGACGCGCGTCCTAATGAACGCTCTATGCAATACTATAGGCGTGCGAGAGAAGATTGCAACTAAATTTTTTACCCTATTAAAAAAAAGACGCTTTTTATGACTCCAATATAGCCGACGTCGTGACCGCGCCACGTGCGCTAAACAACGTAATCACGCGATATAAAAATATCAAGACAAAGCGTGTCAGAATTTATGGCAGTGTAAAGTCAGCGACGCCAAACGCGCAAGGGAGCTGGGCAGGGTAGAGACGAAGTTGAACCATAAAGAAATCGGGAGCGCACAGACCGACCGACGCTCCCGACGCAATATTAATACTCGCGCAAAGTCGTGCAAGTAATTCAGTTAGATAAGGTAATAAACGTTAGTTCGCAGGAACTTCCAGCGGGATTTCTTTCGCGCTCTTGGAAATTGTGATTTCCAGGGGGGAATTTTGAGGATTGGTAACTTCATCGGGAACTGCCGATTTCATCGTAACCATACGCACGTCCATGAGTTCCGGATGTTTCTTCTGCTCTTCGGTGATTTGCAGCGGGTTGCCTTCATCGTCGGTCGCGCCTTCCTTGACGGTATAATCCATCTTAATAACGCCGACCTTGAATGTACCTTCTGGCGCGCCTTTGAAATCGCCCTGAGTATAGAGCGTCGCGCGACCAGATTCGTCAGACTTACCGCCGACCGACCATTTGCACGAACCGTCGCTGGAGATCAGGTTGAGCGCCGCGTCTGCCAGGGGCGCGCCGTCTTGCGTCACGACCACAACGACGTTCACCAGTTCCGGCATACCGTCTGGACGCGCCTTGCCTTTGCAACCCGAAAAGAGCGCTACCACGCAAAGTAACGCTAAAAGCGTATATTTATGCATTTTCTTTCTCTCTGTTCTTTGTGACGTAAACAATGCGTCTGAACCGCGATACGGTCGCCGTCCAGACGCATTTGATTGATTCTTCTAGCAAACGAGGCTAGAGGCTATTACACTACAGCGAGACCGTCTCGCCGCCGTTGCAGGTGCCCATCGCGCCCCAAACGCCGTAGGGGGACGCGCCGCTATTAGAGCAGTTCGCCGTGGAGCCGTTCGTGTCAATCGTATCGGAGATGAACGCAACGGAGCCGTCAACGCGACCGACGTTCACGCCGCCGGAGTGATTGCTTGTCGGAGAGAACGCGCCCCAACCATTCGTGACTTCCCAACCATACGCGCAGGAAGGATAGTTCGGAGGAAGAATCGTATTGAAACCGGAGTAACGGCAGTGACCGAAACCGAACATGACGCCACGGTAACCGTCGTACCAACCCATGCCGCCGCCGCCCGTGAACGAAACGCCGTCACTGGAGTAGTTCGACTTATTGACGCACGTCGAAGGATTGCAATTAGAGGGAGAACCCAGAGCCGTGGTAATCAGAACCAAACCCTTGAGGCGTTGTTGGTTACGACCAACCGTCTCACTGAAAGCGAGAGTATTGCTCGTACCGTCGGTGCACGACGCCAGAGAACCCCAAACGCAGTTGCCGAAAACGCCGCGTCTATAGGAACTCTTTAACGGGCTGGTCAAGTCGGTCGCGGTACCGGTGCCGATCACCGCGTCGCCCATGTGGTCGCCCCAGCAGGTGATGTAAGAACCGCGGATATTGCCATAAGTGGTCGAGCCGCCGTCGTCGGAGGAAGAATTCGCACTGCCGTCAGAAGGACAGGTCGTGCCAGGAATCGCGCCGCCACGGTTGACCATCTTGAAGACGTTAAGGTGATAAAGAGCTTTGTTCGTAGAAGTACGAGCTTCTTGGAGAAATTCGTCATAGAGCGAGGTCTGTTCCATATAGGGAAGGAAGAAGACCTGAGCGCCGACGCAAGCGGGACCGCCAGAGGTGCGGTCAAGACCAAGGAACGTGCCGTTGCCATACGGAAGAGCGCCGTTGTAAGCGTCCGCATAGTTGTGCAACGCCAAGCCGTACTGCTTCAGATTGTTCGTGCACTGCATACGACGAGCCGCTTCGCGTGCCGCCTGAACCGCAGGAAGAAGAAGACCGATCAAAATACCGATGATTGCAATTACAACCAAGAGTTCGACAAGGGTAAAACCTTGCTTCTGTCTAGAGGAAGTCATTTTTTCTCCTTGACAAATTGCTTAGGCACATAAGCTCGCCATCTAACGTCTAATATGTGCCTAGATTGTAAAATTGTTAATACCATCATTGTAATAATCGGCGCAATTCGTGTCAAGTCGCCGGATAACGATTCTTTGATTTTTTGACTGAAGTTGTAAGTATAGAGAAAAGATGATTTAAAAACGCTTACCGAGCCAGCGACAGGCCGACCGACGTCTCTGTACCGTGGCGTCTACCGGTCAGACAAGCGTCGCGTGACCCTTTTACAACAAAGAGCGCCGTACTGACGAGCAAAACCTTTTTTTCGACCCTAAACGTCCGTTCAATTGACCAAATTTTAATCTGGCGTATAATACACGCGACATTGACCTCGCCTTGCGACGGTCGAGTTTTCCTGCTTTTATCCACCTTTGTGCCTCATTGAATTCCATGCCTCCCCTTTTTTCCCATATCATTATCGTTGGCGTCGGTCTACTCGGCGGCTCGGTCGGATTGGCCGCGAAAAAACACGGCGTCGCTCGATATGTGATTGGACTGGGAAGAAGCCAGGAGAAACTCGAAAATGCGCGTCAATTAGGCGCGATCGACCGCTACGCTACCTCCTGGAAAGACGCGCTGAACTTAATTCAGAACCACGACGTTCAGAACGACGCCGCCGACCTGCCGGTCTTTATTCTCTTTGCACTGCCGGTGGAACTCAATCTGCTATCGCTCGACGAATTCTGGCGCTTCAGAAGAGAGCCTTGGTTTGTCGACAGAAAGTTCATTATTTCCGACGTCGGTAGCGTTAAATCCGGGTTCGCACAGGCCGCCGACTGGCTCGCGCACGCTGACGACCTACCCATGGACGCCTCCGTCGTCTTCGTCCCCGCGCACCCGATTGCTGGAAGTGATAAATCCGGCGTGCAGTACGCTACCGACGACCTCTTTGACGACAAACTTGTCATTCTCACGCCTTGGCTCGACGAAAAACAAAGAAACGACGCGCTACAACACAATACCGCAGAGCCATGGCGTCCTACCCTGGAACCCGACGCCAATCTATCAGCAATTGAAAAAAGACTTTACAGCGTCTGGAAGAATCTCTGCCTACAGAACCGCGACGCCGACCACGAGCAAATCGCTAAATACCTCGCCTCTAAAATCGCCGTCTCTACCTCCGGCAAGTTCTTCTCACAAGTACTTACCACGCGTAAATTTTGGCAAGCGCTTGGCGCTTTTGTCGTGGAAACCTCCGCTAAGGAACACGACCAGATCCTCGCGCGCGCCAGTCACATGCCACATTTGGCCTCCGTTTTAACTACGAGCGTTTTACCGTTGGACGAACTGCTATTCTCCGGTACCGGTTTTCGCGACGTCTCAAGACTCGCCGCCGGCAATCCTGAGGTCTGGACTGAAATCTTCAGCGCTAATCGTCTCGCTATGTTAGAAGCGCTAACACGTTTCGAAGAGAACCTCATTCGTTGGAAATCTTTCCTAAAGGAAGACGACCGAGATTCCATTTTCACTTTTTTAAAGGATATTAAGAAAAAAAGAGATGCTCTGGGAAGTTGATATTTTTGCCGCCAATGAACTGCCGGACGTTAACGCAAACGAAGCGCGCGCCGACGCCTCTGATCTAGGATTTGACGATAATCTTAAGCTCGGTTTTGCAAGAGGTTATCTCATTCAAGGTCAATTGACAAAAGAACAAGTGCAACGCCTCGCCGCGAATTTACTGGTCGATTCCGTCGTCGAAAGAGCCGTCCTTGGGCTGGTCGGAGACGACCAGCTCGCGCGCTCCCTGCGCGGCGACGTCGGCGACGTGCTATACGTCCTACCCAAGCCGGGCGTTACCGACGTCGTCGCTGACGCCGCGCTAAAAGCCGCCGCCGATTTCAGTATCTTCCCCGATGCGGTAAGAACCTTTAAAAAGTACTGGATCGACGGGATCGATCAGAACGAAAAAGAGCGTCTCGCCAAAAAACTACTCGCCAACGACGCCATTGAGCAGGTCGCATTTGGCGACCTCGGATTCGACTCGCTGCAAGTCGGCTCTCCATATAAATTTGAACTCGCTACCGTCCCAATCCGACAATTCGACGACCAACAGCTCATGACCCTCAGTAAGCAGGGACAGCTGTATCTCTCCCTCGCGGAAATGCAGACCATCAGAGACTATTTCTGCAAAATCGACCGCGATCCCACCGACGTGGAGCTTGAAACCATCGCACAAACCTGGAGCGAGCATTGCAGTCACAAGACCCTCGCCGGCCGAATTGAATATCAAGACGAAAACGGCGTGCGATTCTTTGAGAACATGCTCAAAGAGACCATCTTTGCCGCGACCGTTAAGATCCGTCAAGACAAGGGGCAAGACGACTTCTGCGTGAGTGTCTTCTCCGACAACGCCGGCGTCGTGACGTTCGACGATGAATACAACGTCTGCTTTAAGGTTGAAACCCACAATCACCCCAGCGCGCTAGAGCCTTACGGCGGCGCTAACACCGGTATCGGCGGCGTTATTCGCGACCCCATGGGAACCGGTATGGGCGCCAAGCCAATCTGCAATACCGACGTCTTTTGCTTCGCGCCCCCGCAACTCGATCCTAACGAATTGCCAAATGGCGTCTTACACCCGCGTCGCGTTGTCAAGGGCGTCGTCGCCGGCGTGCGAGACTACGGCAACCGTATGGGCATTCCCACCGTCAACGGCGCCGTCTATTTCGACAAGCGTTACCTCGGCAATCCCTTGGTCTACTGTGGTAACCTCGGGCTCATACCCGTCGACAAATCTTTTAAAGAACCCAAACCAAACGACCTCATTGTCGCCATGGGCGGTCGAACCGGTCGCGACGGTATTCACGGCGCTACCTTCAGTAGCGCTGAGCTAACCAGCCAGAGCGAAACGATTTCCGGCGGCGCCGTACAAATCGGAAACGCCATTGTCGAGAAAACCGTTCTCGACGTTATGCTACAAGCGCGCGACCTCGGTCTATACAACGCCGTGACAGACTGTGGCGCCGGCGGTTTCTCCAGCGCTGTGGGCGAAATGGGAGAAGAGATCGGCGCGGAAGTCAATTTGAACGCCGCGCTGCTCAAATATGAGGGACTGTCATACTCCGAAATCTGGATCAGTGAAGCGCAAGAGCGCATGGTCTTTGCCGTCCCGCCACAAAAGTGGGAGCAGTTCAAAGCGCTTGCCGACAGCGAAGACGTCGAAGTCTTTGTTTTAGGCGTCTTTAAGCCGACCGGACGACTTGTGCTCAAGTACGACGATCAAGTTGTCGCCGACCTCGATATGCGATTCATGCACAAGGGGCGACCACAAGTCGTGCGCAAAGCCTACTATACGCCTCCGAAAGTCGAAGCCTTGCGCAAAGCCGCCGAAAACGACGTCCTCTGGGCTCAAACGATTACCACTCAAGCGGAACTACCCGCGGAACAACGAAACGGCAAGTCGCCTGTGCAATGCGACTTAGAAGCGATTCTCGCCTCCTTGAACGTCGCCAGTAAGAGCTGGGTCATTCGTCAGTACGACCATGAAGTCCAAGGCGGCAGCGTGCTTAAACCGCTCGTGGGCGTCAACAACGACGGTCCCGGAGACGCCGCCGTACTGCGACCGCGCGTCTCAACAAGACGGGGCGTTACCGTTTCAAACGGTATGAATCCAAATTACGGCGATTACGATACTTACAATATGGCGGCCAGCGCTATTGACGAAGCGATTCGCAACGCCGTCGCCGTCGGAGCCAATCCCCAGGCGATCTCCATTCTCGACAACTTCTGCTGGGGCAACGCCGATAAGCCCGAGGTTCTCGGCTCACTCGTGCGCGCCGCGCTCGCATGTCACGACGTCTCCATTGCCATGGGAACCCCGTTCGTCAGTGGTAAAGACTCCCTCAACAACGAATTCCGCGCCGATGGAAAAGAACCCGTCGCGATTCCACCGTCGCTACTCATTAGCGCCATGGGCCAGGTCGACGACGTGGAAACCTGCGTCTCTATGGATCTAAAAAAGCCGGGCAATCATCTCTTCCTCGTCGGAATCACCAAGCCGGAGCTGGGCGGCTCGCACCTCTCGCTGGTTCGAAGTTGGGTCGGAGGACAAGCGCCCGCGCTCGATACTGATCTTGCTAAGCGCGAATACAACGCTCTGTACCGCGCCACGCAACTGCGACTGATCCGCGCTATGCACGACCTAAGCGAAGGAGGTCTGGCCGTAGCGCTCGCAGAAGCCGCTTTCGCCGGCGCTCTGGGAGCCTCTGTCTGTCTTGCCGACGTGCCATACGATGCGAACGACCCCGCGCTCCTCGCGCTACCCGGCGTCGACCCTACTGTCGCAAACGACTATATCAAGCTATTTGCCGAGTCCAACTCGCGATTCATCGTCGAGGTCACGCCCGATAATTCCCAACGCTTCGCCCAACTGCTAACCGATGCAAACGTACCGTTCGCGAAAATTGGCGTCGTTACCACCGAGCCCGCGCTCGTCGTGAACGCTACCGACGGTTCTAATCTCCTCAACGCCGACGTCAACGAACTCAAAGACAAGTGGCTCAAGCCCTTCGACCTCGGCGCGGATAATTAAGCTCCAGGCGCTTCCAAAAGAAGCAAAATGCAAACACACGCCGACGCTCAACCCTAAGGCGTGTGTAGTCTACTAGCTAATTAAGAGTAAACATATATGAAACCTAATGTTTTAATTTTGAGAGCGCCTGGCACAAACTGCGACCTGGAAACCGCGTATGCCTTTGAAATCGCCGGCGCCGCCACTGAGCGAATCCATATCAATCGAGTTTTGGAAAATCCTGCTCTGCTACGGAACTTCCAGATCCTATGTTTCCCCGGTGGCTTCAGTTACGGCGACGACATTGCCGCGGGGCGCGTTCTGGCGACCAAAGTCAGAAGCCAGCTCCTCGATCACGTCCAAGCTTTCCGCGACGCTGGCAAACTCATCCTCGGTATTTGCAACGGCTTCCAAATCCTCATTAAGTCTGGTATTCTGGTCGCCGACGATGAAAAGGGCGCTCCGGTCACCCTTACGTGGAATAAATCCGGCGTCTACACCGACCGATGGACGCGACTGCAGGTCAAGAGCCAGAAGTGCGTCTTCCTCAAGGGGATCGAATCAATGTACCTACCCATCGCCCACGCCGAGGGCAAGTTCATGGCGCGAGACGAAGCCACTCTTGACGCGCTACAGGCTCAGGGGCGTCTGGTTCTGTGCTACGAACCTCAGGACAATCCCAACGGCGCCATGCGCGACGTCGCCGGCGTCTGTGACCAAACCGGTCGCGTCTTCGGGCTCATGCCGCACCCAGAAAGACACGTCGATAAAACACAACGACCCAACTGGACAAGAATGCAAGACGATCCCGATTTCGCGACAAGAGTCGGAGACGGTCTGCAGATCTTCAAAAACGCCGTTGATTTCTTTGCCTAAGCGCAAAGACCGTCGCTACGACCTTTAGCAGAGAAAAAGCCTACGCAACAAAGCGCCATGATTAAATAAAACCGGACGTTTCCATTGCGGAACCGTCCGGTTTTTTATGCGCCATTATCCTTAGACAATCAAGACCTTAGCGCAACGTTACGACTCTTTAGACTCTGGTTCCGGCGTCGAACGAAAGATCGGAGGTTCCTGATCAAGTTGGCTCGACGTATCAAGCTCGTTACGCTCGACATAACGCCGCGCCGCATTCAGACCAAAACTCCAAAAGAGCGCCGGTCGCACGAAAAATTCCAGACACGTTGACGCGATAAGTCCGCCAATCATTACCGTTGCGATCGGATAGAGAATCTCGCGACCAGGAGCGTTGGCGCTAACTGCCAGAGGCGCCAACCCGATCGCCGAGGTAAGCGCCGTCATGAGAACAGGAGCGACGCGTTCACGACCCGCGCGAATGATCATCGACTTCGTAAGACCTTCCCCCTCGTATTCCACCAAGTGAAGATAACGTTCCAGTAGCAACACGCCGTTGCGCGACGCCACCCCGCAAAGCGAGATCATACCGATCAGAGAAGGAATCGTGCGAGACTGACCCGTGACATAAAGGGAAAATACCGCCCCTACCAGCGCCAGTGGCACAATCGCGAGTACCTGAAATGCTAAGTTCAATGAATGGAACATCTTATACAGTATCAGCACTATCGCAAGAAATGAGAAGAAAGACAGCGCCAAAAGGGTGCGCGTTGCCGCGCTTTCGCTCTCAAACAGACCGGTGATACGTACTTCCACACCGTGCGAACGCAATTCGCCAAGAAGAGGCGATAAACGCTCTTCGATCTCGTTCTTAACCGAAACCGCCCCGCGACGTCGTGGCGTCGACTGCAAGACGACTTGACGACGACCGTTCTCATGGTCGATCTGACCAGGTCCGTGCGCTTGAATGTCGAGTTCCGCGACCTCCATGAGCGGAATCACTCCCACGCGCGACGCCTCGCCCCATTCTCGCTCGTTCTCGCGCAACGACGAAGAAGAGCCTGCGCTCCCAAAGTCGCTCGTAAGACCAAGAGTAGCCTTATTTTCCACACTAGGAAGACGGATCGGAAGACGACGCAAAAGGTCGATATTTTCGCGATAATCCGCGCCAAGACGTGTGACGACCTCAATTGTTCGCTCCCCCTCGAGCGCCGTGGTCGCTGTTGAGCCGTTCAGCGCAATGAGAATCGTGCGCTCTACGTCGTCGGGCGTTAGACCGTAACGCGCCAGAGAATCGCGATTTAGCCGGATCTGAAGTTGCGGCAAATCCGTTTGCATTGGCTCCGCGCGAAGCGATCCGATATCCTCGATATCCGCCAGCGCCTCCTTGACCGACGACGTTGCGCGACGAAGTTGCAAAAGGTTAGAACCGGTGAGTTTAATGGCGATCTTTGAGCTCGAACCGCTACGCAGGTGGTTAATCAGGTGCTGAAGAGGCTGGTCGAACGACGCCAACGCGCCCGGGATATTATGACCGTCGATCGTAGCGCGAACTTCCGCGCTAATCTCCTCAAAGCTCCTTTTACTCTTAGGGTCGATCGAACAAATGAACTCCGACGTATTCACCGGTACCGCGTGTTCGTCCATCTCGCTACGACCGGTTTTGCGAATCACCGACGAAATCCCGTCTACCTCGATAAGTCGTTGCGCCACGCGCGTTGCAATCTCAGACGACGTCGACAGTGACACGCCGGGTGCAAGATCGAGGTTGACCTGAATCGCCCCTTCGTTAAAGCCAGGAATAAAGTCCCGATCCAATCGTGCAAACGCCAGCGCGCCGGTAACGCCCAATAGAATCGCGCTCGTTAGTACCGCCACCGGATAAGACAAACCCAGACGTATCGCTCCTGTCGCCAAGGACTTAGCAACCCGCAGAACAACGCCCCCGTCGTCGCCACGTGCGCCTTTAGCTCGCGATACGAGCCGTTCGCCCGAAAATATCCAGTACGACAGCGCCGGCGTCACCGTCAGTGAAACCGCAAGGGACGACAAGAGCGCCACGACATACGCTAATCCCAGCGGCGCAAAGAGTTTCCCTTCCATTCCCTCCAGAAAGAAGATCGGAAGAAAGACCAGCGCCGTAATTGCCGTTCCGTTCACTACCGAGCGCCGAATCTCTGAACTTGCCGCATAAACCACGTTGAGACTCGAAAGACGTCGACCTTGAGACGCGTTTTCCTTGAGACGACGACGGATATTCTCTACGTCGACAATCGCGTCGTCCACCACCTCGCCAATGGCCACCGCTAGTCCACCGAGCGTCATGGCGTTAATACTAAAGTGAAACAGCGCAAAGACTAAACACGTCGCCGCAAAGGTCGTCGGGATTGTTATCAGTGTGATAAACGTCGTGCGATAGGACGTCAAAAACAAAAAGACGATAATCGCCACGAGTATCGCGCCGTCGCGAAGGGACGTAAGTACGTTAGAGACCGCAAGTTCCACAAAGGAGCTCTGCTCGTAAATCGGCTCGATACGCAAGTCCGGGTAATCCTGTTGCAAACGCTCTTGCAGGGACGCAAGATCGCAAAGAATCGACTGCGTAAGCTTGCGCGCGTCCTGATGGGGCTGTTTTTCCACCGTGACCGCCACCGCGGGCGACTCGAATCGCGTCCCGTCCGCCTGGCGCAACGCTACCGACGCGTCTCCAACCGCCGTCGAAGCCCCCTCGACAACGTCCGCCACCTGGCAAAGCTGAATCGGAGGGTCGACTGAACTCTTCACCACAAGCGTCTTGAGGTCGTCATAACTCTGAATTCGACCGATCGAACGCACAAGGTACTGTTTCGGCCCCTGTTTCGTAAGAAAGCCGCCCGTGACGTTGACATTGCTCTGCTCGAGCGCTTCTTCTACCTCCTCAACGGTAATATCAAGGTGTAAAAGGTCTTCTGGTCGCAGGAGAACCTGATACTGCCGTTTCTCGCCTCCCATGACAAACGCCTCGGAAACCCCTTGGTGTGAAAGGAGTAAACGTCGTACGTCCCAGTCGGCGATCGTACGAAGCGTCATCGGGGAGGTCGAACCGTCTTCGGAGTAGATTGCAAGCGTTAGGATCTGACCCATGACCGAAGAGATCGGCGTCATTTGTGGCGTTACGTGACCCGGTAGATCGCGCGAGGCGCTTTGTAAACGCTCCGAGACCGCCTGACGATGACGATAGGGCTGTGCGTCCCACGCAAAATCAAGCGTGATCGTCGAAAGACCTACCGCTGATGCGCTACGGATCGACTCCACGTCCTGAACCCCTATGAGCGCCGTCTCAAGGGGCGTCGTCACAAGCGTTTCAACCTCTTCCGGCGCCATGCCCGGGCATTCGGTCATAATCGTCACGCGTGGTCGATTCAAGTCCGGCAAAACGTCGATCGGAAGACGAACCGCGCGCGCGTAGCCGAAAATGGTCAAAAGAACCGCGAAAACTAGTATGAATGCGCGATTGCTCAGCGAAAAATGAATTATGCGATTGAGCATCTTACACTCCTTATACTAGTGTTCGTGGTCACCGCAGGAGCAAGAGCTCTGCAGTTTGCCTTCGCCGCTATTTTCCGCCATATAAAGTTGAAATGCGCCTGACTTTGCGATACGCATACCCGAACTGAGCGACCCGTCGTTGCGAAGCGCTATTTCACGAGTCGTCTGACGCGCTATCGAAACCGAACGACGACGCCAAAGAG
The DNA here is from genome assembly GCA_030537455.1 of Planctomycetia bacterium. Lineage (GTDB taxonomy): Bacteria > Planctomycetota > Planctomycetia > Pirellulales > Thermoguttaceae > RUG369. Next base: position 123,952 of record JAUNMR010000001.1, read on the forward strand.
GCATACCGTCCTCCTCGCCGGCGTATTCGTAAACAAACGACTCGATTCCGTCTTGAGCCACTGCCGACGTCGGTACGACAAAAACGTTGGAAAGCGTCGTTGTGGGCGCCTCTAAGTCACAACGTTGACCAGGTTTAAAGCGCCAGTTCGGTTTGTAGACTCCCTCGCCGCGTGACTCAGGCTCTAAAAGGTAGTTGTCAAGCTCGATAAAGAAGCTGAACGTATGCGACGTCTCGTCCAGACGATTGGAAACCGAGCGTATCGTAAGTCCCTCGATTGTGTCAACTTCCGTCCCGGCCCCAGGCGCGCGGAACTTCGCTTTAATCGGAGACTGACTACCAAACGCCGCGTTCAACGCGCCGATATCGGACTCGAATCCGCGACCCTCAATTGTGACCGTCGACAAATTAGAGACCGCGCAAAGGGACGAGCCCAAGCTGACCGTTTGACCTTTTTCCACCGAGAGTTTCTCCAAAATTGGAACTACCCGAGCGTCACGACTTAGCGGCGTGTTTTCTACCGCCGGCGACGACCCTACGTTGATCGCAAGGGAACGACCGTCCTCCGTAACTGTCGGCGTGCGAACGATTAACGTCGTGAGAAGTTCGCGGTTCTGTATGAGCGTCTCCTCGATGACCTTCAGTGGAACGCCCAAAAAACGCAACGACTGCTTCTGCGCCTCGATAGACGCGTTGTTCTCCTGAATTTGCAACTGGATCTCTCGCTGTGATTTCGGCGCGATCCCTGCCTCTAAGTTCCCCAAGCGCTGACGTTCGCTCTCCAACACGTCGCTCTTCTGTAAAAGAGAAAGCAATTCCAACTGACACGACGCGATCTCTTTGTGGGTCGGCTGCACCTCAAACAACGGCGCGCCGGGGTAGAGAAGATCGCCTTCCTCCGCATAGATCTTTGTCACGACCCCGTCGACCGGAGAGGGAATATCGACAAGCGATCGACCCGGCTTATAGCTCACCACCCCGGGGAACACCGTCGTTGCTACATAATCCTGCGCCGAAAGCTCTAGCGTATATTCTTCCTCGACGTAAAGACCTATATTGGCAAGCGCCTGAACGCTAAGTCCAAGCAGTTCTTCATGTTCGTGCTCTTGCTCATGCTCGTGTTCATGCTCATGGTCGTGTTCATGCTCATGCGCTTCACTGTGAGACTCGTCATGATCATGCAACGCTTCTGTCGCCCAGGGGAAGGCGAAGTACATAAAGACGCAACCCACAAGGAAAGAAAGCAAAAACAGAAAAGAGACCCCGACACGAGAAACTCGACCGCTGTCGTGCGTGTTAGTCTTATTCATAGCAATATTCCAAATGTCTTTGGCGTAAAACTGGGCGTCGCTTACTTTTCCGCTTGCTACAAAATAGCGCGACGCATCCTAGATATTCAGCGCATACCCTCTCGCGACTGCCAAATGACAGCGTCGAGATAGGTTCTTTACTCAAAGCAAGATACAAGAGAAGCGCGTCAATTCAGAAAGACGCCAAGACGCAAATACAGCGCTAGACCAATCCGACAAAGACGTTCCGCAACAACGTCCTCACACGCGCATACCGCGCGACAAACCGTGGCGCAAAAACGTTCGCTCGATACGTAGGCGAGATATTTCCCAAAATCACGATAATCCGGCGCGCTATAGCGTAGCGAGCAAACCACGTGACAACAGTCTTTAGAATCTTTGTCGTATCCGCGCAACGACGAAACGTGGACATGAGAGCGACATGAAGACGAATGCGACGCGGTAAACAAAGGACAATTCTGCTCATGAACGCACAGCGTTACGCGCCCTAGCGCCGACGCCATGTCACAACATGAACAACCGCAACAGGGTAGGTGAACGAGATTAAATGTGTGCGCCACGAACGCCAGAAACGCCGCCCAAACGACCGCGTTCGACGCTCGACCTTTCAGAAGATTCTCCATGATTCTGCCCGACCGCTAAGTGTTACGTTCACATGACGCCAGTATACCAAGCGTTGCGCAATAAGTCAAGCGTCGCCACGCGTGAGGGAGGCGAACGACGGTAAAAGCCGACGTCATGCCTAGACGATTAGGTCGTTTTCAATACAATGACCTTAATTAACGACGTCGGCGAAAACTTTGAAGGCGCCGACCCATTCCCGCTGCGTGACGCAAAAGGCGCCAAAATGCAAAACAGCCCCAATATCACCGCCAATATTCGTAGAGTCAGACCCGATGACGTCGAGCCCTTACAGAAACTCTACGCTTACTATGTTAATAACACCACTGTTTCATTTGAGACCGAAGCGCCGACGCTACAAGAGTTTCAAGCGCGCGTCGATGAAATCTCTAAGGATTTTCCCTACCTGGTTTGCGAACTCGACGGCAAAATCCTCGGTTACGCCTACGCTCACCGCGCTTTCCAAAGACAAGCCTACGCATGGTGTGCGGAAACTACCATTTACGTCGATCCACACGCCCAAGGGCACGGAGTCGCTCGCGCACTATATACCGCTCTGATTGAACTGCTGAAAACCCAGGGATATAAAAACCTATACGCCGTCATTGTTGCGGAAAACCTACAGAGCTCATATTTCCATATGAAGCAAGGTTTTACTCTCTTTAGCGTCTTTAAAAAGGCCGGATGGAAGCTCGGAAGATGGCTCGACGTCGCGTGGTTTGAATTATTACTGCCGCCATACGACCAGGAGCCGGTCGAGCCCTCGCCGATCTCTATGTTCTCCGACTACTATATCGCCTCCGTATGTCGCGACGCCGCAAAGCTTGTGAAGGCGAAAAAAGAGTAGGGCGCTCTTGGAACCCCTTTGACATAAACTCTTACACATAAAACGACATAAAAAGAACGGCGCCGTCGCCTCGCTGCAACTGCGCCGTCTTTTACGCTTGTCACGTACCGGGGAACTCCTCGCACGTTCGATTGACCGACCGGATCAGCTCGCGAGTCTCTTCGAAACTCATATCGTTCAGACCGCGATATATCCCTTCGTCATAGGTCTTGCGCGCTAAGTCCTCGCTCGGCTCCGAACGACCGACCGTATCCCACGGCGACGTCGAGGTTCCGTAATACGCGCTAGGAGATAGGTTCAGGCGCACGCGCTCGGAATTGAACCAATGGCGTAAATAGACCGACTGCACGCGCGCACGGCGTTGCGAGTCGCTCAGTACCGGTCCCTCCGGCGAATAATCCCAGTCGAACCGCCAACCGTACAAATTACCGCGCTCGTCCCCTGCGTAAAGCGTTGTGCCACGAAGATCGGTCGCAAGCGTCGTCAGAGCTCCCTCCGGCGCCGCCACGCGACACGCTTCCGTAAACTTCGTCAGATCCCACACTTTGAAACTACTGTCTTTACTGGAGGATACCAGCCAGCGCGCGTCGGCAAGAACACAGACCGAACATACTTCGCCAAGATGACCAGAAAGCGCGCGACTATAACCGGACGCGTCGCTATAAAGGTCTAGTTCATAGATCTTACCGTCTGCGCAACCCGCATAGAGTCGACGACCGTCGTACGTCCACGTCAGAGACAAAACGCTCGAAGGCAGCGCCGCGAATTCACGACGCGGAAGTTTACTACGACCTGTCCACAAGCGCACAATACCCGATTCCCCGCCCGTGGCAAAGAGGCGACCCGTGTGGTTAAAGCAGAACACTCGCGACTCGCCGGAGCCCACGTTCAACGTCAGAAGCGCGCTATGACCGCAAAGATCCCAAAGGCTAACGCTGCCGCCGTCGGTACACGTCGCAAGCGTGCGATCGTCCGGCGCGTAACTCAAATGGGCAATACTCCGGAAGCGTTCCGGAAGGGTACGCAAGCGCTTGCCTGTCGCAAGATCCCAAAGGATCACGCGTTGATCCCAGCTACCGGAACACAGCGTGCGATTGTCATGAGAAAGCGCCAGCGTACGAACCCAGTCGCGGTGACCTGTCAGTTCTAGCGTCGCCGACCAGCGCTCGCGATCTTCCACGTCGCGAACGTTCCTCTCGCCTGAATGTGACTGCGAAGAACGACGCCACACGCGAACCGCCGCGTCCTTGCCACACGACGCCAGAAAACTACCGTTCCACGAACACGCCGTCGAGGAGACCGCTCCCTCGTGACTCTGACGCTTAAACACCGGCGTCATTTCACGTAAGCGATTGCGTGTCAAGCGCATATCGAACGTCGAAAGAAAACTCGATAAGACCGTTTCGCTCCCTTCGCTACGCTCCGCCTGTCGATAGAGCTCGTAATAGCGCGCAAGATCGCCGCGACTACGCGCCTCTTCCGCTTGCGAAAGTACTGACGCCAGCTCCGTCTCGCGTTCGAAAATCTCTTCTGAGGAATTGACCACGCACAAAAGGTGCGGAGAGCGAAGGTACTGACGAGAATGACGACAGATCAGTGTAACGCGCCATATCTGACAGTTTACGCCATTGCAGATCGTCGCGACATAGCGCCGCTGAGGGTCAAACCACAGCGCCTCAATCGCCCCGCCGCGCGCCACAAATGTGCGCCACAATCGACGCGTCTTGCGCTCCCAAAGGCATACCTGAGAATCGTGAGATCCTACCGCAAGCCAGCGACCCGAGCTATCCTCCGCGACCGCAAGGTCAAGGTCGCTATAGCCCAGAGAAGAGAGCTCCGCGTCATATGCGCCCGTGTTCACGTTCGTCGACCACGACGCTAACGTAAAGACCATCTGGGAACGACCGTTCGATTCCTGACCCTCAGTCGCTTCCAGTACCGCTCGCTCTGAACCCTCAAAATACAGAGCCAAGCGATAATCGCGACTCACCGCGACCTTGACGCGTTCTCCTGACTTGACTCTCAAACCGCTCGTACCTTTTAACCGCGTCAGCTGAGAGATACTTTGACCCGTGCGAAGATTGAAAAGAACAAGCTCCTCTGTCGCCAACTCAAAAAGAAGATACGTGCCGTTCGTGTCAATATAAAACGCGGGGGGAACGCCGTTCTCGCCCCGACGCAGCAAATACTGATTTGAACAGACCGCGTCATATGGCAAAAGGTCGCTCGTGCGTTGATAAGAGCGTTTAATATCGAAGCGTTCCGGTAAAAGTTCAAGCGCGCGCGCAAATTCTGACGCGCTGCCCTTGATATTGCCGCGCTCCATTTGCAGCAGACCGCTCACAAAGTGCGCGTTGCCGTCCGTATCGCGACGGTGCGTCAAGCGCTCAATGCGTCGCGTCGCCTCCACGTCCGTGATATGACCGCTACGCCATTGCAAAAGCGTATGATTGTAAACAATTTGAGCGCTAGACGGCGCTAGCGACGCCGCGCGCTGTAATAGCGCCTCAGCGTCCGCCTGTTTGTTAAGGTCCAAAAGGGAGATCGCGCGATTAGAAAGGCTCTCTGCGCTAGAGGAACTGTCCTTCTGCTGACGGCGAGGGTATTTCGTGCCAAATTGCTCTTCGTAGATCCTAACCAACCGATCGGCAACCGCTTGCATTGATTCTGGACGCGCCAGCGGATCCTTTTGAAAGCAATGGCGCAATAGTTCGGTCATTGCCTCTGGGATCGCCGGTCGTCCCTCGGGTCGTGGCGTCTGAAGGAACACTTCAAAGACTTCCGCCGCCGTCTGACCACCGAGCTTACATGGGGAACGACCATGAAACATCGCCAAAACCGAGATCGCCCAAGACCAGATATCTGTCTTCTTGGTGATTTGAATCGAGGAATAGCATTCCGCGCCACGGCGTCCCGCTTTGCGCTGCTCTTGGTAATACTGAAACGCCTCGTACTGCTCCGGCGAGCAATACGCCGGGGTCATACCGTCGCAGTGGTTGGTGGAGCCGTAATCGCGATCTTCGCTGTCTTGCGTCGTTTTCGAAAGACCAAAGTCTGTCACTTTGATCGTGGCGCCCGAGGTCATGACGTTGCCCGGCTTAACGTCTAGGTGCACTAACCCCTGACGATGCGCGTGTTCCAGACCCCACGCAAATTGAATCGATACGTCGATAATACGCGCGAGAATCTCTTCTTCGGTTCCCTCGTAGAGACGTTTGCTTAAGATCCAATCTTGCAACGTCCCGTCGGGCGCAAATTCCGCAAATAACCGTGGAATTCCGTCGATACGACGCACAAAGTAGCATGAGACAATATTAGGATGAAGACCCAGCTCGATCCACGTCTGGCACTCGCGCTCGAAATTTTGCTTACCGCGTTCCGACTCCGCAACGCCCGGCTTGGGACTCTTGACCACAAGGTCGATATTCCAGTCGCGACGACGAACGCGCTGAACGTAACCGACCCCGCCCTCGGCGTAAAGCTTGCTAGATGAGAAGGGAAGTACCTGACAGACCCCGTCAAGTATCGTGGCGCCCGCCGGCCAAACGCCCTTAGGAGGCGCTGGAAGTTTCTCCGTGACTGACTCCTCAAATTCTGCGTCCGAACCCTTAACCCCGCTCGCCGACGCTCCATTCGCCTCTTTGGTCGATTCGCCTGAATCCTGCGCCGACTCTTCCGTCTCCGTCGGTTCCTCCCGAGGGAGCTCTACTACCACGCCCTTATCTTCCGACGTCTCAAACTCCGAACTGTCTTTCACGCTCGAGCGCGTAGCCACGCGCGACGTCCCCGCGCTCAGTATTCGAGAATCCAAGCGCGTCTCGTTCAAACTTAAGCCTTCTGCTACGCTTTCCTCCGCGTTAGCGCCAAACTCGCGACCACAATGTGCGCAACGCATAACCCCCTCAGACACGCGAAAATGCGTATCTGACACGCTCTGGCAGTGGGGACATTGAATTGGGGAAGGGGACGTTGACATAAGACGTCTTCGATAAGTTACGTTAGCACAAGAGAAAGAACGCGTCAAAACCGCGGTTATTGCGCCGGGTTAAACGCTTCCAGTTGCGCGTCAAGCTCCGACGCGCTCAAATCGCCGTTGTGGAGAATCACACGAAAACTGAACTGAAGCGTGTCGCCTTTCGATAGTTTCCGTGTTCCGCTACCGGGCGTTTTCGGTTCAAAGTCGTTCTGACCAAACGGGTTAATTGCAAACAGACCATAGTCGCGCACGTGGCTCCACGGCGTCTGATTAAGACTATTCGGCCCGTTAATAATCGCAACCCCCGCGGTCGTCAACGGGTAATCCCACGATTTCGCGTCTTTGGCCAGCTCGCGCGCTAACTCTTCGCCCGTCAAGTACTTCTCAACCGGACCGACATAGTTCACCCAATGAGCCTTTTCGCTCCACGTCTGCGCGTCGACCGAACCGAGATCGTTCTCTATCCGTCCGCCCCAGGTCGGGTGCAACTTCTTCGACGTCACCGCCATGGCGCTGGGAACGCGAACTCCAAAGGAGCCTTCTTTCGTATCGCCAAAGAACACGTTGTCTTCCAGCGCTTCGATCTCTATTGCGTAATCGATGAAATTCGCCGGTTTGCCAATTGCCAATCGTCCGAACCGCAGGGTGCGTATGTCTTTGCAGATATCGCGATCGAGTTTCTCGTGACGCCAAAAGTTTTCCGTCTCAATCACAACGGTAGAGCCTTCCACGCGCGCGCTCAAAAGGCGACTCTGACGAATGACCGAACCCGTGCCGCCCCAGAAGTCGCCGCCGCTCACGTCGCCATGATTGAACCACAGCGAACGATGATGACGGTGATCCTGAACCCCGCCGCGTTCGGAGATCTGTGCGTTCGCATACGTCTCCTTCAGCGTCGGATCCGAGAGCTCCTCCTCCGAAAGATCGGCGACCATTGGCCACGCGCGCGTCACAAGGGCGCCGTTAGGAGCGCGAAGCGGCCAAACCGTCGGCGTGCCTTTGTGATCCGGCCGATATTCCGCAAAAAATTCCCCGTCAAGGTAAATGCGCGCGCGATTATCCTCAAGAAGTTGTAATTCGACCGCGCAATCGCTTGCGTCCCCCTGAGACTGTGCGTATAAACTCATTACGCACGCCGACGAACTCAGAAGACAAATGCAAAAGAGCGCGAACAGTACGCGAACAGGACGCCACAACGTTCTTGTCATAATATTTACCTGCTTAAAACCCATGTGACTGCAATACTTACGATTTCCAGCCGACCTACGCCAAAAGGCGCGAGCCTAAGCGCTTACCGCGCCGGACAAGACCGCGTCTATAATAACCAAAGCGTCGACGACCTGTGCGTTCGATATGTCGCGCAATCAGTCGCCGGCGCTCCCGCCTAGATTATATTATAATGACACGCGCAATGCAACGCTAATGTTAATTACCGGAAAAATTCGGCGATTCTGGCGCGTTGCCCAAAACCGATAGCGTCTGCAGAAGCGCGTTCATATGAACGATACGAGGTCCGTACTTCTCAAAGAACTCCGACGTCATGTACTCGTTCTCTTGCATTGCCTCGTAATTCACGTCAAGGTCGTACGTTAGGGAGGAAAGCATGTCTGTCTGAAGTTTGCCGAGGCAATCCGACGCCAATTTGCACGATTTCGCCAGCGCCGGGTTCGCTCTGCGCCACTGCGCCAACTCACGAACTCGTTGCTTCTGTGCGGCGCTCAGCTGGTTCACTACCTCTTGAAGAAGATCGTTCTGGCGCGACTGTACCATGATCAACTGACGAACAAGATCCGTCAGCTCCGTCGTCTGATCCACATGTTGTGTTATCGTCGTCGGCGTACTTTCAAGACTATTGACCAATTCGTATTTAGCTTCGTTTGCCATCGCTAAATTATCCTTAACACGTCTGTGGGACAGTTTATAATCCATGAGGGATTACCGCTAACCGGCGCCACGCTAATGCCCCGATACTGTCGCTCTACGCGTCAAACGCGCGTTACGCAAACCATTATAATCTCATTTCCCTATTCTGGGGCGCTCAATCCCGCTATTTCCCCCAATTTTAACTAAGGAAGTCGCCCTCCTGTGACCTCTACAACCTCGTTTGATACAATATTTATCGAGTCGAAACCTCAAAATAAATATAGAACGCTAATAGAAAAAAGAATTGGGGCTGTCGAAAAAACTTATTTTGTCACGACCTGACATATATATTAAGGAAAACCATCGTGCTGACGACGCCTCCTTTACCCACGTTGCGTCCGGAAGCTTGCGCACGTCATGCGCGACCTGACGACGCTGTCTATAACAACGCTTGACACGTGCAAATCTGTCCATACGCGCTTCGTGATTGCCGCTCAACGCCCCGTCGAAAGAACGCGGAACTTGTTTACATCCGCGCTATGAAGTTCTCCTCGCAACTGCCCGTGCGTTCGCTCTTACTGGGAACTAATCCTGAATCTCGGGAAAATGCAATGATCTCTTCTCTTCAATACCGCGCTGATTCCGTCTCATTATCAACGCTCAATCGCGACGACATGACCAAGCCAAAAGAAACTGATCTTAAGTTTTTCACGCGCTTCTGACGCCCCTCAACCGCGTGTGTATTGGAAAGAGCAGACGTCAATACCACGCGCCATTGGCAAATGACCCCATAATTTCAAAAAAAAATTTCCTCCGAAATTTGCCTTTTTCCAAATTTTCCCTAGTTTAAACTTGACAGGCAGCGCCGAAATGGTAGAATATCAATCGATAAAATTGTATCGATTTAAAATCGCCCCTTCGTTTCAATGCTTCGCGCATATTACCGTGTTCGATGCGAATGTGGCGTGCCGTCGAGCTTTTTTATCTGTGCGAACGCTCAAAACGTACCCCTGTACGAGATGACGACGCCGTTGGTCACGACATACTCGCAAGCCGCGTCTTTACGACGATAGGAACGTACTTCTAACTCTATCGTACGCTTACGATACGTTAGTTCGCGACGTACGTCCTGCGCGTTATCGATACCCTGATACGCTACGCTTGTGAAACTCCACCTCCGCGTGACCGTTGACTCAAGATTGAATTGTTGCCTGTTTAACTTCACTCCAAGTATTCCAAAGCAAATAAGTCAATGTCAAACCTTCTGTTCTCGTCAATTGGCAAGAAGTTTGTCGTCAGTTTGAGCGGTTGCTTCTTGTTGATCTTCCTACTCATGCACCTGGGACTCAACCTCACGGCGCTTATCTCGAAAGAGAGCTACGACGCGGTATGTCATTTCATGGACGTTAACCCGCTCGTACAAGCCATGGTTCCCGTGCTCGTGCTCGGTTTCCTCGTGCATATTATCTTCGCGTGTAACCTGGAATTCAAAAACTGGACTTCAAGACCGCGCAACATGCGTTACGCCGTCCCCACTAAGACCAAAGAAGTCCACTGGTCCGCCAAAAACATGTTCGTCCTCGGCGTGCTCGTTATCGGATTCCTCTTCCTGCACCTGGCGCACTTCTGGTCCAAAATGCAACTGCAGCATTTCCTCGGTAAAGAAGGAACTAACGCCTACGAAATCTTGGTTTATCAGTTCAGCCAGTGGTACTACTGCCTGATCTATATCGTCTGGTTCATCGCGATCTACTTCCATGTCTCCCACGGCTTCTGGAGCGCCTTCCAGTCCCTCGGTCTCAATAACGCCAAGTGGCTCCCAAGACTCAAAGTTCTCGCGAAAATCTACGCGCTCGTCGTCCTCATCGGATACGTCGCTATCCCGCTCTATTTCTTCTTCTGCAAGTCTTGCTGCTGCCAAGCCGCCGCCGAATGCTCCGCCATGATGTTGCAGTAATGACATTCCCAGACGCTCGTTGCTGCCGCGCCGCAAGTCGCGACTATCCGCCTATTAACCGCTATGCGTCGGCAATACGCCCTGCGCTACGGTTAATCCGGCGCTTTCCTCGCGCGCTATGCCCTCACAAATGAACGCTTGACCCTGCGCGTTAGCAACGCTTTAATTCAGAGCCAAAATCTTAGAATTCAGTATAGAAGTTGATATGTCCGATACAAAGTTGCAGTCGAAAATCCCTAGCGGTCCGCTCTCTGAAAAATGGACCCGTCATAAGGCGGAAATCAAAGTCGTAAGCCCCGCTAATAAAAGAAAGCTTGATATCATCGTCATCGGTACCGGCCTAGGCGGCGCCTCCGCCGCCGCCACTCTCGGCGAACTCGGGTACAACGTCAAAGTTTTCTGCATCTCCGATAGTCCAAGACGCGCGCACTCCATCGCCGCTCAAGGCGGTATCAACGCCGCGAAAAACTACCAGAACGATAACGACTCCGTCTATCGTCTCTTCTACGACACCATCAAAGGCGGCGACTTCCGCGCCCGCGAAGCGAACGTCTATCGTCTCGCGGAAGTCTCCTCACTGATTATCGACAAGTGCGTCGCGCTCGGCGTCCCCTTCGCTCGCGAATACGGCGGTCTGCTCGCCAACCGTTCCTTCGGCGGCGCTCAAGTCTCGCGTACCTTCTACGCACGTGGCCAGACCGGTCAACAGCTCCTGCTCGGCGCCTATGCCGCGCTCAATCGCCAAATCGCCGCCGGTACCGTTAAATCCTACACCCGACGCGAAATGCTAGACCTCGTGCTTATCGACGGTAAAGCGCGCGGCGTCATTGTGCGTAACCTCGAAACCGGTGAAATCGAACGTTACGGCGCTCACGCGGTCGTCGTCGCCACTGGCGGTTATGGAAACACTTACTTCCTGTCCACCAACGCGATGAACAGCAACGGTTCCGCTATCTTCCAATGCTATAAGAAGGGCGCGTTCTTTGCCAACCCGTGCTTCGTTCAGATCCACCCGACCTGTATTCCCGTCCACGGTACACAGCAGTCCAAACTCACGCTCATGTCAGAGTCGCTGCGTAACGACGGTCGTATCTGGACCCCAAAAAAGAAAGAAGACGTCGAAAAACTACGCGCCGGCAAAATTAAGCCGTCACAAATCCCAGAAGCCGATCGCGACTACTACCTCGAACGTCGTTATCCCGCTTTCGGCAACCTCGTGCCTCGCGACGTCGCCTCACGCGCCGCTAAAGAACGTTGCGACGAAGGTTACGGCGTCAATAACACCGGTCTGGCCGTCTTCCTCGACTTCCAATCCGCTATTCAACGCCTTGGAAAAAAGGTCATCGAAGAACGTTACGGCAACCTTTTCCAAATGTACGAAAAGATTACCGACGTCAATCCTTACAACGAGCCGATGCAGATCTATCCCGCCATCCACTACACCATGGGCGGTATTTGGGTCGACTATAACCTCATGACCACCATTCCCGGGCTCTATGCCATCGGCGAAGCGAACTTCTCCGACCACGGCGGCAACCGTCTGGGCGCCTCCGCGCTTATGCAAGGTCTCGCCGACGGTTACTTCATTCTCCCGGTCACGATCGGCGATTACCTCTCACAAGATATCCAAACTCCCAAGATCGACACGAACCATCCCGCGTTCCAAGAAGCGGAAAAGGCTGTGCGCGATAAGATCAACCACGTCTTCAATATCAAGGGCAAGACCCCGGTCGACGTTCTGCACAAAGAGCTCGGGCACATCATGTGGGAATACGTCGGCATGTCCCGTAACGACGCCGGACTGCGCAAGGCCATTAAGCTCATCGACGAACTTAAGCACAAGTTCGAAACCGACGTTCTCGTCCCCGGTACAAACGACGAGTTCAACCAGGAGCTCGAAAAAGCCGTACGTCTGCAAGACTTCATCGAAATCGGTCGACTTATCGCTCTCGACGCGCTCGATCGTAAAGAATCCTGCGGCGGTCACTTCCGTGAAGAAATGCAAACCGAAGACGGCGAAACCCTACGCGACGACGAAAACTACATGTACGTCTCCGCTTGGGAATATCAAAAGAACGGCGATCCTATTCTCCACAAAGAACCGCTCAATTACGAGTTCATCAAGCCGTCTACGCGTAACTACAAAAACTAACGTGGTTCCGTCTTTCCCTATATTAACGAACTGAATATAAACTCAGAACAGAGTATAAATACAATGAAATTCACACTTAAAGTTTGGCGTCAGAAAAACGCAAAAGCCAAAGGGAGATTCGAAACCTACAAAATCGATAATATCTCTCCCGATACCTCCTTCCTCGAGATGATCGATATCCTCAACGAAAACCTCATTCGTGAAGGAAAAGAACCCGTCGCTTTCGATCACGACTGCCGCGAAGGGATCTGCGGTATGTGCTCCCTCTATATCAACGGTCGAGCTCATGGCCCGGACGATGATATCACCACATGCCAGCTCCACATGAGAAAGTTTAAGGACGGCGATACCATTACGATCGAGCCCTGGCGCTCCGCCGCTTTCCCTGTCGTTAAGGACCTCGTCGTCAATCGTCGCGCTTTCGATGAAATCCTCCAAGCCGGCGGCTTCATTAATGTCAGCGGTATGGTGCCCGACGCCAATAATATCCCGATCAGTAAGCTCGACGCCGACGAATCCATGGACGCTTCCGCCTGTATCGGGTGCGGCGCCTGTGTCGCCACCTGTAAGAACGGTTCCGCCATGCTATTCGTCGCCGCGCGCGTCTCCGCCCTCGCCAAGCTACCGCAAGGTAGGGTCGAAGCTTCACAACGCGCTAAGGCGATGGTCGCCAAAATGGACGAACTCGGTTTCGGCGCTTGCACTAACACACAAGCTTGCGAAGCGGAATGCCCCAAGGGAATCTCTATCTCGCATATCGCAAGACTTAACCGTGAGTTCCTCTGGGCCAATCTTAAAGACTAAGTCTTTACGCTCACTACAGAATTTTGCTCTGTATGCCAATTGATGTTACACGCCGAAATGTCATTTAAGTTTCAACTCGCAGGGGCGTACCCCTTGCATGGGCGACTACTTGACGTCTCGGCGTTCGCTTTTTTAACGCCGACCTCCATACCGCGCCGTCTTGGCGCGCCTAAGGCGTTTCTAATATATGTATAAAGACCGCGCTTCCATCGCGAGTTAATACGACCGATAACCCACGGCTATTATTCCCGCTCAAAGGCTCCCAAGTAAGCCTAGTTGCGCGTTGAGGCGTAGTTCGCGTTCCTAAACGAGAACGCGCGCGCCTGTTCACCCCAGTGTTCAACTGTTATATTCCGTTGAAAGGAGTTTTAGATGGAATATCTTCACGGGATCTTTGTGCCCCCGTTCAGCAATGCCCTGTTCTTAGTCTTTCTGATTTTGTTCCTCGGCTTTGCAATCGGTCGTATCCAAATCAAGGGCGTCAGCCTCGGCGCCGCCGGCGTCTTCCTTGTCGCGCTCGTCTTTGGTCATTTCAGCTTCGGTCCTGAGACGCTCCTCCAGAAGATCGGGCTTGTTAATATCGACGTGGCAAAGTACTCCTCCTCGATGAACCTCGTGCAGAATCTCGGTCTACTATGCTTCGTGACCAGCGTCGGCTTTATTGCCGGTCCGAAATTCTTCTATAACCTCAAAGTCAACGCCAAATCTTACGCGCTTATCGGCGTCGTAATTATTGGCTCCGCGTCACTTACCACCGCCGCGATTATTAAGTACGCCAGCGTTAATTCCGCGATGGCCGTCGGCGTCCTCTCCGGCGCGCTCACCACCACTCCCGGGTTCGCCGCCGCACAAGACGTCATTAAGGGCGATCTGGAAGTCGCCGTTAAGGACAACGAGAACGCGCAAGCGCAATTCGCTACCGCTTGGCAAGAACTACTACCCGTCGTGCCCGAAGGCGCTGATCTGCAACACGTTACCTCGCTCGTGGAAGGTCTCACTGGCGCTATGGCTAACCTACAGCGTCAGCAGACCCTCGAAGCCTCCGATAACGCGGTCAAAGCCGCGCAGGAGCTCGCTACCGCGCTCGGAGAGTTGCAAAATGACGGTAACGCCGACGACTACGCTACCGCGCTCAACGCCATGGTCGAGGCGCAAACCAAAGTTGCTACGACCATTAGCGGCGTTCAAACTCAACTTGACCTCCTCAATGAAGTCACCGTCGGTCACGCCGTCGGATATCCCTTTGGCGTCGTGGGCGTCGTGCTCTTCGTTCAGCTCGTGCCGCTCATTCTCCGTGTGAATATGGAGGATGAAAGACGTAAGTTGAGCGCTTCGAGCGACGCGAAAGAACGCGCGTTGCCCGATAAGCTTATTAATATCGACCCACTCGGACTCGCCCCGTTCTCCCTTGCTATTATCCTTGGGATCCTACTGGGACGCGTCTCTATTCCTTTGCCCGGCGGCGCGACCTTTGCGCTCGGCAATACCGGCGGCGCGCTCATTGTTGGACTGATCCTCGGTCATTTCGGTCACATCGGTCCGCTTAATATGCGTTTGGACAATAAGTTCCTCGCTTCCTTCCGTGAATTTGGACTCGTCCTCTTCCTCATCGGCGCCGGCGTCCCCGGTGGCGGCGGGTTCGTTGAGAAGATCAATGAATACGGTTTCATGCTCTTTGTCTACGGCGCTATTATGGAACTTGTCCCGCTCTTTCTCGGTTTCTTGGTCGCGCGATACCTCGTCAAGCTTTGCTTGCTCAATAACCTCGGCTCTATCACCGGCGGTATGACCTCCACCCCGGCGCTCGGCGCGCTCATTGGCGTCGCCAAGACCGACGACGTCGCGGCCGCATACGCCGCTACTTACCCAGTTGCGCTCGTATTCGTTGTGCTCGCCTCACAGTTCCTCGTGGCCCTCATGTAGCTTTCGGGGCGACTAAACCCTAACGAGAAACACACTTGCGAATTACACTTGACGATTAACCTCGAACCTCCGTCAGGAGTTCTCGCGTGCTAATCGTTCTAGCCAACGCAAAGAACTGCCGCTCCCTCTAGTCGCGCGCTGGGGGGAGTGTTTTTATTCGCACGATTCCATTAATAGAAACTGCTTCATAACGACCTCTGTCAGTGAGAATATTCCCGTTGACTTCCTCTCAGGTAAACGCGTTCGTTTTTTTACGCTTGGTCGAAGCTCACGGCTAAAACGACAGAACCGCTCTCCCGACCGCTTTGCGTTTTTTACGCGCGCGCAACGCCCGCCTCGCCGCCCATAGAACGTCCAGCCGGAGGCTTTAGGCTCCGGATAAAAATCACAAACCGCTTTGACGCTCGTTTGCATAATTATCCGCTCGTATACCGTCAGTGGCGAAAACGATCGAATTGCTCTCCTGACCGCCTTGCGTATAGTTCCTTTTTATCCGAGCTTCCTTCGACGAGCGTAAAAAAACACAAGCGTATCTTGAGAGGGAGGCTAACTGGAATATTAACGCTTCAGGGGAGAGTTATAAAGTCGCTACTCCTTCGTCGCCTCCGCATAGAGCGTCATGAGCCGCGCGACGATCTCGCTCTCCGTCGCCCCCTTGCCAAAACCATACGCCGCCAAGACCGCGCGATCGTTCGCATTATGTGCGTCGCGCAACTCTTTGGGCATGGTCGTAACGTCGTACAAATCCGCCAGACTCGATTCCGGGTAGAGCGCCCGCGCGTCAAGAATACCCTGCGCCGTCGCTTCGATTCGCGCCCGTTGTTCCGCCGTTGCCTCTGGCCAGATAAAGTTGTTGTAGACTACGTCTTTGGAGTATCGATAGTCGCTTTTAAGTCGCCCGCAAACTGCGCGCGTCCACGCCATGTGAACGCTGGACGTCAGTACGCCGAAGTGGTACAGCGTGGCGTTGGGAATGATGAGTACAGCGTCCGTACAAATAATATTTGGCGATAGAAAACCGATAGGGATATATTGACGATTCTCTGATGAAACTCTAGGCACGATGATATAATTACAGTTAGGGTGTCTATTTTCTTGAAATAACCACGGCGTATCGGCGTCGCGTCGTGTCGCCTCTTTCTTACTTTTTAGTCTGAACACCCTTATTTTGGCAAGACGCTCGGAGATAACGCGTGAATTTCTCAATACTTGCGGCGTTGCGTCTACTAGCCACAGGCAATAGCGCTTCTTATTGTTAATATATTCTTCGGCTCCAACGACTTGTCTGATAAAACGTTCAAGTTCAGGCTCTTGTTTCAGAACTTCCTCGCGCTCCTGTGGAGTTAAAAAAAGAAAACCTCCGTCTGTTGGTTGACTACCTTTACACATTTGAGGCACATCGCAAAGGGAAGCCGAGCGACTTGCAATCAAAACATTAGGGGCGTCGACTAAATACGGATTTACATTAGAAACAAAGCTTTTCGTACCGGAAGCATACAGGAATTTCGTATAGGCGCCTGCCTGCCTGCCCTTTTTAATTGATTGCGAAGCGCCTACTGTAAATCCAATGATTACGCAGTGTACATGCGCCTTAATCGTCGCCTCGCTATCCCACCGGAAGATCTTATGCGCAAACTGGATATCGACGCCAAAACGCTCGTAGAGCGGCTTCCAGATAAACGCGACCTGCTCACCCTGCGTAACGCTGTTTGTGGACACGAACGCCGCGCGAACAGGCGACCCCTGCATGAACTGACACGCCTTAAAGTACCAGTTGGCGACGTAGTCGATTTTACCCGCGTTTTTGTATTCTCGACCATGCTCGTCGACGTAAACTGAGCGCGTTTCTGCTTTTTGAGCGTCCGACTGGTTAGTGTATCCCACAAAGGGTGGGTTCCCCATAATATAGTTCAACTCGCCAACCGGCACAACTTCGCCCCAATCGAGCCTAAGCGCATTCCCCTCAACAATCGTCGCGTTTGTCTTCAGGGGGAGACGATCGATCTTCCGGCGGATGATCCTTTGAGTTTCCTCGGACATTTGTAATTCAGCAATCCACAGCGCGGTACGCGCGACGGTTACCGCGAAGTCATTGATTTCGATCCCGTAGAATTGATTGATCGAGACTCTGATTTTTATTTCTTCTGTGGCGCCGAAGACGCCTTGACCCTTCAAAATAATCGAGATCGCCTCGTTTTCCAGGCGTCGCAAGGAGAGAAAGGTCTCGGTGAGGAAATTGCCGCTTCCGCACGCGGGGTCGAGAAATTTTACCTGCGATAATTTCTCCTGGAACCGTTTCGCCTTTTGGGCACGTGAATACTTAGAAGAGCTTTTAATCTCCGCCAGCTCGCTCCTAAATTCTTCCAGGAACAGTGGATCGATCACCTTGTGGATATTCTCAATAGAGGTATAGTGCATTCCCCCGTTACGGCGCGTCTCCGGGTTCAAGGTGCTCTCAAACACCGCGCCGAAGATTGTCGGACTAATACCGCTCCAGTCGAAGTCGTCGCTTGCTCGTGCGAGGATAAGATTGATGATTTCCTCTGTAAAGTACGGGATCTCAATGTCTTCTTTGGCGAATAGCCCGCCGTTGACATAGGGAAATTCCGCAAGTTCCTTGCGCATGTACGAGTCACGCTCTTCTTGCTTTGTGTCTAGGACTTTGAAAAGGTCGATAAGCTCTTTACGGAAGGAGTCAACGTCTTTTTCGAAATGCTTCATATAGTCATGAAACATATTCCGCACAGGGAAAACGCCTGAGTCCTCCGCGTAGAGGCAGAAGACCAGACGCACGCAGAGCATATTCAGCGACCGCAAGCTCTCCTCGCTCTCCGGGTTCTTATACTCCTTAATTAGCGCGTCATAGAGTTGTCCTACAAGGTCGCCCGCCTTAATCGATACCTGCGTTTCCTTCCTAATTCGCTCGCTCTCAACGTCGACGAGGAAGTTCAAACGGTGATGTTCCTTCTCTAAGTCTTTAAGGAACACAGTCTCCGGTTCGTCCCTGGGACGCTCCATGTCGTAAATATTGAACTGCTCAAAGTTGCAAGTCACAATCCACCGCGGGTGACGCGACAGCGGCAACTCCGACGCGTAACGCTTCGCCTGCTGGAAAGGGGAAAGCTTCGACCCGTCGGACTGAAGAATCGGCTCGTTTAAATCCGCGCCCAATTTCTTCTGTTCGATTAGAACCCTCGTCCCGGGAATGTAGCCGTCGATATAGCTCTGATGACCGAGGAAGACACGATCTTCGAACTCGATGAACTTCTCCGGTTGCGCTATCCCAAAGACGTCGCGTAGCAACGCCAGCCAGAACGGCTGACTCTGACCTTTTTCATAGCCCTTATCGCGCCAAAATTCCGCAAACTCTTTCGCCGACGATCGTTGCTGTGATTCTTTCATTGATTCCGTCTTTCTTCTTCCTGGATAAACGCTCAACTTGACGCGCGCTAAGTTGCGCTATTTGAGCAGGAACGCTCTACTCCTACCTATTCTCCTATTTGACGCTTCGTGGTCAATAGCGACGTGCTAGAAGTCTTTTTATAACCTCCTAATGCTGATTATTATAATACATGCAAGCAGTTCAAAACAGGCTTACCAGGACAATAAGCGATCGTAACGTTCAACGACTCTACGATCGTTTGTAAGCAAGCGTTGGTTCGTATGTGTTTCCAGCGGCGAACATACCGCTTGAATTTCCGTCCGTCCTGGTATTTACATTTCCGAAGCGTTTTTTCCCCGAACGAAGGTTCCGTCTCTTGACGCCTACTCCCTGTTTAACCGGTTCTTGCTCGTCCAGAATTCCATGAGAGTTTTACATATACGACGCCAATGATCTGCTTCAAACCACTTGTTCATACCGCGCCTGTAGACGCTTCCCGCTGGAAAGATTTCGGAAAGGTCTTTGCAGGGCGCGCCTGTATGTGAAAACCAGAGGATTCCTTAGATTAGACGCACGGCGTTGGACGCCTTTATCTCATTGCATAGGCGCAGGAAGAAAACCTGATTTTATCGACCATTGCTCATCTGTTGACAATCAGTTATGTACGCTTCTTCATATTTGATTCCTCCGTTTGTCGGGGAAACATGCTAAATTCACGTTTTTTATGGAATAAGATTATTGGTTCTGTCAGGGATCGTTATGAATCTACTGCTAAAACAAGCTAACAGCAAATAGTAAAACCTTAGCGCAGGAATAGGGCGGAGCCTTCTCGACTCGTGAGCGCCGCACACAAAACAAAGGACGTTTCCGCTTCCGTCGATACGTTCGAATGCCACAGCCCGTCCGCGCTGCGACGCTCGCGAGCCGTGCGCCAGAATTTCGAAAAATAACCGCGATATCGTCTGGCTCCCTCGGCGGTTAACGAGTCGCGCCAGTACGCAAGGGACGCGTAAAAGTTGGCATTGCCCCAGTATTCAATCGCTTTAACGTCCTGACGCTCCGTGTCTTGGCTCTGAGTGGAACAGATCCCTTCGAGATACACAAACCCCTTTTGCACCGCTTCGCTCGTCTCCTGACCTGCCGACTGCAATGCGTAAATCGCCGCCGACGTGCGCCCGTAGCCGCTCGGTCCCCCAAGCGTCATATAGCGAAAACCGCCGTCGCTGTTCTGAAGACTCGACACATACCCAACTGCCGAATCGATCGTACCTTGCGGTACATAAAGACCCGCGTTGCGACTGGCGCGAAGAGCGCTCAGCTCACACGCCGTCACCGATAAATCCGCCGCCGTCGCTTGTTTCGGCTCGTAACGCCACCCGCCCTCGCTATTCTGAACACGAACTATTAATTCCGTCGCCGACTCCAAGCCCTTGCGATGACCTGAATGTGACGTCTCGCCCAAACTTTCCGCAAGAAAGAGCGTCGCGTAACCGTGACCGTACATGGGTTTACGACCGCGCTCCGTTGCGCTAAAAATAAGACCGTCCGCCTCCGCCCCCTGCCAGTTTGAATCCTCTGGAAGACTCAAACCCCCGGAAGTCTCCAAGCCTGATTGATACTGATGAGACAGAAGATAATCGACCGTGCGCTCCAGCGCTACTCCAAACTCCCCGCCGTCGCCAGGACGAGACCCCCACGCCAGCATTGCCAGACCAGATAACGCGCTTATCGCCGGATCGCCCCCAAATAGCTCGCTATCCTCCCCAAACGAACCGTCGCTATGCTGCCGCGACGCCAAAGCGCGAAGGGAAAAATGAACCTCTGAGAGGATCTCGTCCGAAAGCGCCGCCTCGTCCTCAGTTACGACCGAATCACGTGTCAGACGCGAACCGCCCTTGATTTCGTCTGTTCCGTCAAAACCAAACGCGCCGCTATGCATCGGGTAGCGCGAAGACAATGCGCCCCCACACGCCGCCAGAGACGACGCCCCTGATAGCAATCTCACAAGCGCCTCGCGGCGCGTGACGCCACGTTCGCTACCCCTGTGGAGCTCGGGCTGTGTCTGATTAATAACCATCGGCGTGACCCGCTATGATGAGGCTCGTTCAAACGATACAAACGCTTCAGCACGCGTCTGACTCAATATATATGCAACGAATTTACGTTCTGACGTGCTAACCGACGCGATGAATATCCAAAAACTCAGCGCCTACGCCAAAAATTCTCCCAGGGGCGCGCCGATATCCCCGAGGAAGAGCGCGCCCACATATGCCTGGGCGACGCGTTGCAGTAGTCCCTCTTTGTACGCCCCGAGCGTCGTCGTCATGCGCGCGCGAATCGCAACTCCATCGACCTCGCCCGTATCGCCGTTCAGGCCGCTGGGAATGTCTACCGAATAGATCGGCTTGCCACTGGCGTTCATGAGCGTAACAATCTCGTTGTAAGGACTGCGTAGCGCTCCCTTACCGCCCGTGCCCAAAAGCGCGTCTACGCTCCAGTCGCACCATTGCAGTCCCGACTCAAGACTCGCGCGTATTTCCAACGGATCAGTACAAAAGATTAGTTTGCTAGCTTGACCACCGGTCGCGCGACGCACAATCTCAAGGTTCGTCTTTGCGTCTGCGCGATACGACTCTGGCGGCGCAAACGCCAAAACCCGGCAGTCGTACCCGAGATACTCCAGACGACGGAACATCGCAAAGCCGTCCCCCGCGTTATTCCCTTTGCCACAACACAGTAACACGCGACGCGGCTCCAACCCGCCGTTTAATTCACGAGCGTGTGCATGGAATTGATCCGCAAGGGAACGCGCCGCATTCTCCATAAGCAGTAGCGTCGGCATGCCCCAGCGCGAAGAGAGCGCCGCGTCTACCTCGCGAATCTTCTGACAACTCGTCAAAAGCCGCTGACCTTTGGGACCAGCGCTACGACACGCCAACGATTTGCGACACACGTATGTGTGCGTAAAGCTTAAATCCCGATACGTCGACTCGATCGTAAAACCTGCGCGCTCCAGAAGTTCGCGCATTGCCCAGTCATACGCGCTATATTCCGACTGAACGTGCTTATACCCCTCGGTTCCCGCCGCGGAAACCATATTCTCCAAAAGCGTCTCTACTCCCTCGCGCCACAAATGCGCAGGAAAGTCAAAGACCACGTCCACGAGGTAAAATACGCCGCCTTGACGCAGACAAGTCCAGATACGCTCCAGCGCCACTCCCTTCCAGAAGTCCGGCAAATGATGAAGCGCTAAGGAAGAAACCACAACGTCGTAGCTCTCTGGCGTCGACTCAAACGTCAGAAAACCCGCGTGCTGTAACTCGATGCGTTCCAATTCCTTAGAAGACGCCTTCGAACGTAACACTGACAGCATTGCCTCGGAAATATCAACCCCTGTCACGCGACGACACAACTTCGACGCCGGAAGAACAAAAGCCCCGGAACCACAGCCTACGTCGAGAGTTGCGCTCGCGCTATTCAGACCTGTGCGCTCGCAGATCTGTGCAAATTCCGCGGTGTAGTCGCGAAAATGCTCATGCCGACTGTCAAACGCCGCCGCTGTACTTGTCGCTTCGTATGACACGCCGCTCGATTTGAACTCGTCGTATAGCCATTTGGTTTGCATTCGGGTCTCCTGGTCGCTGGTTTCGCGTCTCTTACTGTTTGCATCGCACGTCCTTCTACCTTTAATTATAACCCCTTGAACTCTTATTTTAAAGAACGATGAACCGCCACGAGCTTCATGATTCCAATTCTTTTTTATTTTCCTTGTTTCTTCGCACAGATTCCGATATAATCCAAAATTGTTGTTCCCTCCGTGACGTTACAAAACGGTCACGACGGTTTTTACATATGTCCGTCTCTGAGCGACGGCCCGACCTAATTGCTGATTTATAGGAATTTACGATGTCACGTATTTCACGTCGTCACTTTTTAGAAAACGCGCTTCTTATGTCCGCCGTTGCCTCCCTTAGCGCTACCGGCGTTGCCCAGGCCGTCTCACTTCGTCCCGAGGACGATAAAGTCGCCGCAAATGACCTCATTAACGTTATGATCGTCGGTTGCGGCTCGCGCGGCGGCGACCACATTAACGGTTACCTCGGCGATAAGAGAGTGCGCATCGCTTATCTGTGCGACCCCGACACGGAACACGCCGCCAGTCGTGCGAAGCTCGTCGAAGACAAAGCCGGGTATCGCCCCAAGGTCGTCGCCGACCTGCGCGAGGCCCTCTCTGATCCGGATCTCGATATCGTCTCCTGCGCTACCTGTAACCATTGGCACGCGCTCTGTGGCGTCTGGGCCATGCAAGCGGGCAAGCACGCTTATATCGAAAAGCCGATCTGCCACAATATCTTCGAAGGAAAGGCCCTTATCGAATGCGCCAGAAAATATGACGTTATGTGCCAAGTCGGTTCGCAGTGCCGCTCCAATAAGGCGATCCAAGACGCGTTCGAATTCGCGCGTTCCGGCGGTATCGGAGAAATCAAATTGACTCGCGGTCTGTGCTACAAGCGCCGCAAGTCCATTGGCGCGCTCGGCCAGTACAAGGTTCCCGACGCGGTCGATTACAACCTCTGGAGCGGTCCGGCTCCGATCGTCGACCCGCCCACGCGTCCGAATTTCCACTACGACTGGCACTGGCAGCGTCTCTATGGCAACGGCGACCTCGGAAACCAGGGTCCGCACCAGACCGACATTGCGCGCACCTTCCTCGGAGTCGACGAATTTCCCTCCAGTGTCATCTCCTACGGCGGTCGACTCGGATATCAAGCCGAACGCAACGATCCCAATTACGTCGACGCCGGCGATACCGCCAATACCGAAGTGTCGATCTATAACTACGCTGACGGCAAGACTTTAGTCTTCGAAACACGCGGCCTGGAAACGCCCGACTACCGCGGAGCGAAAATCGGCGTCGTCGCTCATGGTTCCGACGGTTACCTCGTGCAAATCGCTTACGACCACTGCGCCGCCTTCGATCTGGAAGGCAAGCAGATTCGTGAATTCCGCGGCGGCGGCAATCACTTCAAAAACTTCGTCGACGCCGTGATCGCACACGATTACGCCAGTCTCAACGCCGACGCGCGTTGCGGTCACCTCTCCGCCGGTTTGAGCCACGTCGGCAATATCTCTTACTACCTCGGCGAAAACAATCACGTCTCCGTCGACGAGGCTCGTAAGATCGTCGCCGATATCCCCGGAAACGACGACAACGTCGAAACTTTCGATCGTACCGTCGAGCACCTACGCGCCAATGGCGTCGACCTCGACAAATACCCGCTCTCCATGGGACGCGCTCTGCAAATCGACCCCAAGACCGACTCCTTCGTCGGCGACAAAGAAGCGACCGCTATGGAGACCAGAGAGTACCGCGGCGAATTTAATATCCCGTCCTTGGATAAAATCTAAGTCGCTTAACGACTTTGTTTAATGACTTTACGTCGACGTCCTTGGTTTTCTTAGCTCCTATCCAAGCGCGTCGGCATAAAGGCGCGCCGTATGGCTTAGACCAAACGGCGCGCTTTTACTCTATATACGCTATTATCACGACTTGCGATTCGAACGGTTCATCCCCGACGCGAATCGATCTTACTCATGACAACGACGCCTCCCATCGACCCCAAAATCTTTGAAGAAATTGCACAACGCGTAAGAATCATACGCGAGGAAATCGCCGACGCCGCAATTCGCGCCGCGCGTCAACCCCAAGACGTAGCGCTCGTTGCCGTCTCGAAGTACGCGACCCCCAACGACGGCGTTGTCGAAGGATTGTTACGCGCCGGTCTGCGCGACCTCGCCGAAAACCGTATGCAAAGACTCCAAGAGAAAATCGAATACTGGTCTAACCAGAACCCCGCGCTATGCACAAATCCTCCTATACAATGGTTTGAAAACTCGAACACGGTCGCCGAGAACGACCCCGTGCGATGGCACTTTATCGGCCCGCTACAGCGCAATAAAGCGCGACGCGTCCTAAGTCATGCCTCGCTCATACATTCCGTCGACTCTTGGAAGCTCCTGGAAACTCTCGAGCGCATTTTGGAGGAGGAGAATGACCCCAATTTGCGACAAGACCGCCAGAGCCGCGCCGACGAACCCATTGCCCATAAGTTCCCCGAAAAAACCGCCGTACTCCTCGAAGTCTTTATTTCACAGGATGAAAACAAACAAGGGTTTGAGCCCCAGAAGGTTCTCGAAACACTCGAGCGCGCCGCGCAGCTCAAACGCGTCGTCCTCTGCGGTCTCATGGGCATGGCCGGGCTAACCGCTACCGAAGATCAAACCAGAAAACAGTTTGAATCTCTCAAAATCCTCTTCGAACAGTGCCGCGAACGCTTCCCCGAATTGACCCAGTTCCGTGAACTTTCCATCGGTATGAGCCACGACTTCAAACTGGCGATCGAGCAGGGCGCCACGCTCGTGCGCATCGGTTCCGCGCTCTATCCACAGCGATAGCTTGCGTTATAACATGATTCCGCTTCACACTCACGGTTGTTACAACAAACCAAAACCGCCGATCTTTCCCCCGAGACCAGACATGCCCACTGCCATCTTACACAATCCGTTACGTTATACCCGGACGATCCTCCTGGCGCTAACGCTATTCTTCATCGGCGTTTATGCCCAAGCACAGCAACCGACGCCTACGTTCCGCTGGGAACTCTCCGACCAAAGCCTTGCGCTTTTTGATAACGAAAAGCCGGTCTACGTCTTTAATTACGCTTTCCTCCCGCACAACGTCCCCGAGAACGAACCGCGACGTTACGCTGGCGATTACGTCTATCCTCTCTACGGGCTAGACGGCGAAAACCTTACCGACAACGCCCCCAAGGACCATTACCATCATCATGGCGTATTCTGGACTTGGCCCGGCGTCTTTGTCCACGAAAAGGACGGTTCTGTCAGAAAGTTCGACCTGTGGACCTCTAATACAATGATTCGCCAGCGATTCATTAAGCTCAACGAATACGGCGTCTACGAAAACCAAGCGAAACTCTCCCTGGAGTTCGGCTGGTTCGTCGACGCAAATGCTACCACGCCTGATGAAAAGATAAACCCCGAGAAAAAAGGACTTGATATCGCTGATAATCAAGACCAGTACGGCGAAATGATCATGCGCGAGAGCGTGCAGATCGTTGCTAATCACGTTGAAGATTTCCAAGGAGTTCCCGCGCGCGCGATCGACTTCACGATCACCCTCATTCCCACGGAAAAACCCGTCTCCCTACAGGGCGCGGAACACAAGAGCTACGGCGGTTTTACCATTCGCTTTCGCCCCCGCGGTAAAATCGGAGTCGACGAATTCATTACCACCGACCTAGGCGTGGCAAAAGAAGACCTGCCGGAAACGAAGCTTCAGTGGGCGGACTACGTCTCACGATTCGGCGCTCACAATGACCAAACCAACCAAGACGACGCGCTTTCCGGCGCCGCGATCTTTCTATCCCCGAACTTTCCCGACTTTCCACCGACTTGGCTAACGCGTTACTACGGTCCGCTTTGTGTCGGTTTCCCCGGCGTCGTCGCTCAGAGATTCGAACCCGGTCAGGAGATCGTCATGAAGGTTCGCGTCTGGATTCATCGCGATCTCTTGACGCAAGAGACTTTACAAAACGCCTTCAACGCCTGGGCTAAAGAAGAGAAGCGCGAATAACGCTCTTGGCAGAGTACGAGGAGACTGAGGACTAAACCTTGATATGGCAATATCCTCCGCGCCTCGCATGTGTTCCTGGCTCTCCTAATCCAAGTCATAAATGGCTTTACGCACGGTATGCGCTAACCCTCCGCCTTACAGGAGTTCAAAATGACGCCTCACGCCAATTCCAACTCCACGAACGCCTGCGCGCGTTTCTTCGTACCTCGTCAACTCTTGGTATTAATTACGATAGCGACGACTCTTTTCATGAGCCTCTGCGCTCGCGCTCTCTATGCTCAGCCGCCGGAAATCCTCAACTGGAACCTCGGCGACGCGACCCTCAAGCTCGACTCCAACGGCTACGTGCAACTCCTTGACGCCAACGCCCAGCCGATCGCTCCGCCAACGCTCGCCTTTGCGCTACGTTACGACTCCGGTGAAGTCGCATATGTCAAGAGCGCTCAACTCGCCCATATATATGAAGACGAAGAATCGATTCGCGCGGTCTTTCCTGACGATTCCTTCGTGGTCTTTAAACTCAAACGTCTTCCTAACGCCGTGCTGATTCAGACCGATGAGGTCAGCGTCCGAAAAGACGTCGAAGAGCTAGAGCTTTTCCGTGTTAACGTTCCAAACGACCCGATCGCTACTTGGATTAATACCACTGTTCCAAACGACCCCAAGGCGCTACGAATCGGCGTTATGACCGCCTCGATCAACGTACTGCCGCTAGTGCAGAAACAGCAAAGCGCCCGTGTCGATAAACCTGGCTGTCAGCACGCTTTCACGCCGCTAACGGTTCCGTCCGAGCAACCGGAGGCTAGCGAGATTCCTAATAAGCCCGTCGCATGCTTCGCCGCCTCTTCTAAATTATCTGATAATAGCGGTTACGTTATGCGCGGCGCCGATTTCCCAAAGACCATTGACCTCACCGGATGCGTCGCTCTGCGCGCCAGGGTCTATGGCGATGGAAAACATGAAGCGCTCAAAATTCAACTCTCCGGAAATGGTTTGTATCGCGACGATTATATCAATATCGACTTCACCGGATGGAAAGTCTGCGAACTAAATTCGCCCGCGCTCAATTCCCTTAAGTACGACTCTGTAAAGAGGTTATACTACTACTATAACTCCATGCCGGCGCAAACCGACGTGCGGTGCCTCATCGATTACGTCGACGCCGTCTTTAAAGACGAAAACGGTAATCTCTATACCAAGCGTCTAGAAGACTTTAGCGATTTTGACTCCCCCCTGTGGGAACAGGAGAGTCAAACACTCCTCGCCAAAAGCTTTGCGCGACATGACTTAACCCCGGCCGCCTGTGCTCTGGTGGTCGCCCCGCCTCAAGAGCTGCCAGACGCCGTTAAGCAGGTGCAAATCGCCGCTGATTTGCCCGCGCCAACCCTGGATGGAAAATGGAGAGGCGAAGCGCCAAGACTGCATCAATCCTATCTCTTTTTGACCTCCTTTAGCGAAAAGGAATGCGACCAGGCTTTGGAGTTTGCAAAGCGAGGGGGATTCCGCCAGGTTCTACTTTTGGGCGGATCGTGGCACAAATCTACCGGACATTACCAGGTCAATCCCAAGAACTTTCCCGATGGAATACAGTCTTTACGTAACGTGATAGAAAAGTTCAATCGCAATGGAATCGACGTCGGTCTGCATTTCCTCGGCGCCTCCGTCGACGCAAACGACCCCTATATTACGCCGATTCCAGACAAACGATTTGTGACCGGCTATCAGACCACGTTAGCGCAGGGATTATCCGACTCAAAAGAGACGGTTGACGTCATGACGCGCGACGACGGCTCGAACTTCCCTGTCGGTGAAAATCCCTACATGGGTTCCGGGCAAATTGTTCGTATCGACGACGAACTACTGTGTTATCAAGACGTTGCCAAAGAAGGACTGCTTAAATGTCAGCGTGGATACTATGGCACAACGGTCGCTGAACATAAGCCGGGAGCGTTGGTACAGCATTTCACGCGCGCCTACGGCTACCACATGCCGGATCTGAGAACCGACTTCATTGACGAAATTGCCGAAAACTTCGCGCAACTCGCTAATCAGCTCCCGATTAATATGCTCTATTTCGACGGTTCCGAAAGACTGCAGAACAAAGACGAATGGAAAGACCACTGGTACTATAACGCTAGGTTACACAAGGCTTTCTATGATAAACTTGACAATAAAAACCTACTGATTCAAGCCAGTAGCTGCTCGCCATACTCCTGGAACCTCATTGCTCGCAACGCCTCCGCTGACGGTCACGACGACCTCAACGCCTACCTGGAAGAGCGTAGCGGCGGCTTTACCAGCGGCGCTAACTCCTTCTCATACCTAGACGTAGGATGGTATTACGCATACGACGCCAACGCCACTCCCGATATGTATGAATACTGCCTCGGCGCCACCCTCGGGTACAACGCGTCTTTTTCTTTCCAAACCTCTGTCGCGGCGGCAAATAATCATCCGTTCATTGGCGAACTACTCGATATGATCCGACGCTACGAGGACTTACGACTCTCTGGACGACTTACCCCTGAGATCTGTGAGAATTTCAGAATCGACCCGAGCCTGGCGGGGGTCAAGAGCGTCGAGGAGCGAGTCGCGCTACTGCCAAAACGCCGACAGTTCCATCTGGAAGAGCTGCAAAATGGCGATTTACAGTTCCGGCGCGTGATCTATCCGCGCTGGCACAATATCGGCTCGGCAACTAGCGACCTGTCCGGCATGGTCGCCAACGACGCGGTTTGCGACGCTAACGGTCGATATTCCTGGCGGTTAGACGTGCCACAAGTCGCAAGTCTCGGCATACAGGCGCACTTCTGTCCAAAAGACGCCGACGATACGACTAAAGCACGAACTCTCAAACAGTTAGCCATAACAATCCAGTCCCTTGACACGCCCGACGCCGAGCCGATAACCTTCACGCTCGACGCCGCGCTAGCGCTGGGGCAGTACCTCATGCTTCAGCCCAATGGTCAGGGCAAGCGTTACGGCAAACCGCTCGCGGAAGCGCAAGCCTGCCAGTTCGACCTGCCGGTCTTATCTCTAACGCCCGGCGCATACGAGATTTCCGCGCAGTTCCTTGACCCCGACGACGAAACCATTCCGTTGCCCGTACGAATGTGTACGCCATTGTATACCGAGGATATTATCCCGATTCCGTAATGCGCGTAGTCGCACGACTTAGACGCGCATGAGCCGTCCCTGAAACGAAAACGGCGCCGACTACTCAGCGGTAGTCGACGCCGACGCCATTTGTTCACAAGACCTTACGATTCCATTAACCTCTGTGTGAGTAGGAGTCTATTTCATAACTCTCCCTGCCAGTGGAAATAATCCAGTTGACGACCGCTCAAGGACGCGCTTGTGGTATTTATTCTGGGCTTTAGCCTGCGGATCGCACGACCAGCCCGATGTGACGACCCCTTGCGTTTTTTTACGACTATTGTTCACCTGTTGGCTCGCTTCCACAGACGCACGTACGCCTCTTCATAATGATTCCTCCGAAGATCGAAGGAATCGTTCCAAAATATGCGTATTATATGGAACTGGATTATTCGAACTGCCAGGGGAGTAATGAAATCGCTTCCACGCCTTAGTACTTATCCTTCGCGGCTTTTGCACGTTCTATCGCTTGCAGGTTGTGTTTATAACCTTTCTTTTCGGGG
Source organism: Planctomycetia bacterium (assembly GCA_030537455.1). GTDB lineage: Bacteria > Planctomycetota > Planctomycetia > Pirellulales > Thermoguttaceae > RUG369. Next base: position 154,099 of record JAUNMR010000001.1, read on the forward strand.
AAACTCCAGGACGTTTGTAGGAAGCCTAGGAGACGGTCGTGGTTGAGGTTGGCTTTACAGTATTCCACGAGCGCCTCGAAGTTCCCTTCGTTAGCCCAGTTAGATCCGGCGGGAATTTGGTCGAATCCCGCTTTGTCATAGTCGAAATAGGTTTGAACGTACCTGCACTCCTCGGGGTTGAACTCCATGTCGTAGTACCAGTTGCTCATAACAACGTTCTTGGGCGCCCATTCGATAAAGTCCGGATGGCTCCAAGCGTAGTCGGCCCAGATCCACGGGCGCACGCCGCTCTTTTCGCACTGCTCTACATAGAAGAGGAAGTCGTGTTTCCACAGTTCGTTCTGGCGAACCACGACATAGTCGTAAGTCTTTTGGTGATTATAGGTTTCTTCATCGAGACCGAGGTGGAAGAAGCGCGGCTTGTCAAAGAGCGCGCTCACTTCCTGGATTAGGTCGGCGCAGACCTGATAATAAGTCGGCGTGGAGACCATGCGCGAATATTCCCCGAGCCAGTGGTCGTGGCAGGCGGAGAAGTTCAGCTTCGGAATCGGTTCCAGACCCAGGTCGCGCAGGCGTGCGAGGTCTTCGCGCAGCTTCTCGGGCGTCCACGCGCCGGGAAGCGCGATTTCTGGGTGGGACTTATAGAGAATCGCCTCGCCCAGGTCAATGACGATCATGTTCAGACCGGATTCCGCGACCTTTTCGGTGACTAACTTCCATAAGTCCTCTTCACACGAAAACTTATCGACCGGGGGAGTATACGCGCGCGGCGTATCGCCCCACATATTGCGACCAAGGTGCAGGAGCATACCCCAGATCAGCTCGCGCGGCGGCTCTTTCGCGAAGAGTCCTTGCGCAACAAGCGCCGAGAGAATCGGGGAGGACGCCAGCGCGCCAAGACCGGCGCGTAAAAACGTTCGTCGTGTGCTGTGTAGCATAGCTATCTCCTTATTTCTAACAACTTTCGTGCGTTTGTACTCTATTGACGCACAGGTCGGCGTCCACAGAGCGTCGACGTCGCTACTGCGATTGTACCACAAAAGGCGCGACAATTCTGCACGCGTGTGATTTCCGTTGGAAAAGAGAAAGGCGCCGACTACTGGGGCGTAGTCGACGCCACGTTTGATTGTCATCGAGGCGATACGCGCTATGCAACTGCAACGCATATAGGAGGTTAGAACTTGTCCTTTGCCGCTTTGACCTGTTCTAAGGAGCGGAGGTTATGCTCGTGGCTCTTCTTTTCCGTGAAATGCCAAGGCGTTTGCAGGAAGCCGAGGAGTTTTTCACGTGTGAGGTTCGCTTTGCAAAAATCGACGGTCAGACCGAAGTTCTCGTCGTTGTTCCAGTTAGAGCCGGTAGGAATCTGGTCGAAACCGGCTTTGTCGAAGTCGAGATAGGTTTTCACATGCGCGCTGGTTTCGGGGTTGAAGTCCTTGCCGTAGTACCAGTTGCTAATGACCACGGACTTAGGAGCCCATTGCAGAAACTCGGGGTGTTTCCACGCATAATCGCCCCAGATCCACGGGCGCACGCCGTTCTTTTCGCACTGTTCTACAAAGAAGAGGAAGTCGTGCTTCCACAGTTCTTTCTGACGAATGACAATATAGTCGTAAGTCGTTTGATTCTCGTAGTTCTCTTCGTCGTAACCGAGGTGGAAGAATCGCGGTTTATCGAAAAGTTCGCTCACTTCCTGGATCAGGTCGGCGCAGACCTTGTAGTAGGTCGAGGTGGAGACCATGCGCGCGTATTCCCCGAGCCAGAAGTCATGACCGGTGGAGAAGTTCAGCTTCGGGATAGGCTCTAGTCCCAGGTCGCGCATACGTTTGAGGTCTTCGCGCAGTTTCTCGGTCGACCAGGCGCCGGGCACGGCCAGTTCCGGGTGAGTTTTATAGACGATCGCCTCGCCGAGGTCAACGACGATCATATTGAGTTTGAGCTGCGCGGCTTTTTCGGTGAGTTCTTTCCAAAGGTCTTCTTCGCACGCAAACTTATCGACCGGCGGGGTATACGCGTTCGGAGTATCGCCCCACATATTGTGACCCAGGTGCAGCAGCGCGCCCCAGATCAGCTCGCTTTGCGGCTGCTGAGCGAAGAGCCTCTGAGCCGCGAACGCCGAGAGTATCGGGGAGGTCGCCAGCGCGCCAAGACCGGCGCGTAAAAACGTTCGTCGTGTGCTGTGTAGCATAGCTATCTCCTTGTGAGTAAGAACATTTGCGCGAATTACCACGCGACGCGCGTTATTTCGCCACGTGGCGTTTTCCGACGCAAACCAGCGGGAGCGCGCGTATCATACGCGTGGCGTTGTGGATTACGCTAACGCTATTGTACCAGAAAAGAGGCGCCAGTTCAGCGCTGTCGCGCAAATAAATTGCACGCAGGCGCGAACGTGGCGCGTTCTTTATACTTACGAGGAATACGCGGGCGACCGACTGGGTCGACGCGTTAGTATCCGTAGTGAGAGCCTTGGCGACGGCGACGGTACAGCCACACGCATAGCCCAATTATTAGCGGGGGCGTTGGGGGCAGTAGCGCGGCGCAGGTCTTATAGCGGCTTTGGGTTTGGCGAACATATTCGTCGACCTGGCGCTGTTCTTCCTCGACTTTATGGTCGAAGAGGCGCTTTTTATCGTCGAGAACCTTATTCAGACGCTGTTGCGCCGCTACAATGGCGGACTGTAACTCCAACGATTCCTCGCGTTTGAGTTCCTTTTTATTCTCGTCGCGCTTCATGAGCTCTTGTACGGTTGTTTGCAACGCGGCTTCTTCTTTGCGTCGTTCTTCTTCGAACTCCTTCATATAGGCGATTTGTGAGATGGTCGCTTGGTCGCGAATTTTACGCGTGACGTCTTCGATCCGCGTGAGCGCGCGATGGCGCGGTCGACGGCTACGAATCGCAATGAGAGATTCCTCTTGCGCGAGACTGTCAACGGCATTGAGAACAAAGGAGATATTGTCGAAATCAAAGGCGACGCCGAACCGCGCGTCGGCGCCGGATTCGCGCAGGGTAAAGAACCCTGGCGTCGCCATATCGACGTCGGCGACCACAACGACGTTCATTGGGCGACTCTGCTCGTCGCCAGGCGCGCGAGCGCCTTGGTTTGCAAGACCCGTGATACGCGCCGCTAGCGTGTAAGTTGCCGCGCGTTCGATTCGTTTACGACTGCGCGTGCGCACGCCCTGGGGGATAATATCGCTGACCGCGGAGCCGCCGCCCGCTTCCGTCTGGATAAGAGGCGTAAAAGTTGTGGTTGCGTCGTCTAACGGCACGATAGCGCCGACGAACGGGAAGAGAATGTGCTCCAGGGACGATACGATTGGGTCGTCCGGGTTAAATGCATTAAAGGAGGTTTTGGCGCTGTTAGTCTTTTCCGCGTCGGTAGTTGCGTCGTACTGAATCGGTCGCGCGTCGACAAAGAGGTACTCTTCGGACAGCCCGGCGAGTTTCGGGTAGGGATTGTAGTTCTTCCACAGAACATTGCCGCCGTCGAAGCGTATTCCGAGGGTGAGCCAAAGTAGACTCAACTCGCCCTTTAGCGCCGGGATTGGATTGGTCGGAGTCGGTTGGCGTGGTTCCAGGGTACCGGTGAGGAAATCCAGGAAGATCGGCTTAGGGTCCTCGAAGATTATGGTCGGTTGTCCGTTTTTCACGGCGTTCGTGAAGAAGAGGGTTTCGACTGTGCCGAGCGAGGAGGGTTGGAACGCCATGAGCACGTCGTATCGTCCAGGCAGAATCGGGGCGCTCGGGTCGACCGCCTCGACGTAGTACTGTTTGCTTAGCTCATCGAGCAGCGGCCAGGGCTTTTGAAGTTCGCGACCATAGTCGTCGAAGCGTCCGAGCGCGCCGGCGTCAGTGAGGAGAATACCGATGCGTTTTTTCGGAGGGGACGACACGTTCAGCAGTGCGCTGACCAGTTCGTATTCCACTGACAAACCACGATTTAGGAAGGGTATCACGAGGGTTTTCGGACCGCAGCGGAAGACGATCGACATAAAAATGGAGTCTTCGCGCACTTGACCACGGGTATTAAAAGCGACCTTTCGCGGGCGGATATCGTATTGTCGTTCCAGTCGATACGCTTCCGGGGTATTGGGGGCGATCTCTTGGATATCGAGAAAGACCGGACTTTTCGATTTATTCTTTAACTCATTGAGAACGCTGACGATATTGAGTTTGGTCTGCACGTATTCTGTTGGCGTTTTCGCGCTCAATCGCGCTTCGATAACGATCGGATAGGACGCAAACTTATGATCGATAAGCTTTAGGGTTTCTGGGGACAGTGCGCTGAGTTTCTCCTCGGTGAGGTCGGCGCGAAGGTCATGGTCGCGCGTAAAACCAACAATGGCAACGGTCAGGAGAAGAAAGGCGAGGAAGCGGAAGAGGTGATGACAGGTCAGTAGTCGCGCCGACTTCGCCGGAAGACGCTTGTGGTCGAGAATTAGCACGCACAGGTACAGTGACGCCGCGGGAATCGCGAGGAAATAGAGCGTACTGGAGAGCGAGGCGACGCCGCGTCCGAAGGTAGCGAAACTAGCGTCGACACTGTAGTTACGCAGAGCGGAGGCGAGCGAATCGTTTACCGGAAGCGCGTCGGACCATTTCAGCGCAACTAGAGGAACGTTCAGTAGCGCGCCGAGAATATAGGCGACTGTCAGTTGCGACACGGCAAAGGAGACGACCATTGCCAGGGAGACTGCCGCGACGCCAACGAGCCAGTAGCCAAGGTAGGTGGAGCAGAACAGACCGAGGTCGGGATTGCCTAAGAATCTCAGAATAATATAGTTAGAGAATGCAGAGAACAGTAACGAGACGGTATAGACCAGTACGGCGGCGCAGAATTTGCCAAGGACGATCTGCCATGAAGTGATCGGCTGCGTGACCAGTAGCTCGTCGGCGCCGAGTCGTCGTTCTTCTGCCCAAGCGCTCATTGCGACCGCGGGTGCGAAGACAAGAATAATAAGCGGAAACCAGGCGTTAAGTTGCGCCAGGTTTGCGAGGTTGGAGTTGACGAACTCGTCGGGCAGGAACGCGGCTACGGAACTTAGCAGTACGAAGACGCAAATAAAGACGTAGCCTGTGGGGTTGAGGAAGTAGGCTAGGAAGTTTCGTTTAAAAACCGCGTACATTGGAGTTACCTAAACCGAGGGAAGCAGCGCGTGGAGTTGGCGCGCTGACCGTAGCGTCGCCCCCGTGTCGCCTTGGCATATAGTAGCAAAATTACGGCATATCTTCAAGACGTCTTAAAGAGGGTTTCCTGACGCTGGATTGGATTGCGCGCACGACTTTGTAGTCGCCAGTTGACCGCGTCGGCGCGATAGGCGACCACGCGCGAGTCGCACGATTCTACAATGCGACTCGCTAGAGCGGAGTCGAACTGTGCGATTTGGTCGAAGGCGCATTGCGTGGTGATTGCGACGGGTCGGCGCGCGTCATAGCGCGACCAGAGCAGTTCAATTGTCGTGGCGTGGAAGTCTTCGAAATTAAAGGAGTTGCGCGATGGGATCGTCTTGAGAAAATCGTCCACGACCACCAGGTCAGCGTGCAGATAGTCCTGAAAGACACGTTCGTACTGGTCGTTGCGACGCTTGAGCGCGGTGAGTCGTCGCGTGAGGTCAAAAGCGGTGTAGAATCGCACCCGCGCTTGGTAGCGCGTAACGATTTCGCGCGCAAGCCACGCCGCCTGTGTGGTCTTGCCCGCGCCGGGCTTACCGGCGAAGAGGATCCAGGAGTTACTGCGTCGCAACTGTGGAAAACGCGTGACGTAATCCGCGGCGATCGGCGAGATCGTAAAGTTTGTCGCACACGCCTCGGGTATGCCTGAATTCTTCAGTAGCGCGTCGACGCGACGCTTCTGCTGAATGCGGCAGACATGGCAAGAGCGCGCGAAGACGCGACCCTTTTCGTCGCGCGATAAGATCACGCCCAGTCCGCCGCAAATGCAGGATTGGGACGGCTCGACGGGCTGTTTTGCGTCGCCGGAAGGCGCCGTGGAGGAACGACTTGCAAATTGCGCGCGGTCTTGTTCGCTCCGGGAGTGTGAAACGAGAGCCGCTGGCGCGACAGTTTCGGAAAATGCGGTGGAAGTCATTGTATTATATGGACTTGTGCTTGTTGTCATAGCGGCGTGGGCAGTCACGCGCGTTTAATTGTTACGATTAATTTGAGAGTTAGTTCCAACCCATGTTGCGACCATATTGAATCACTTCTAACGTTTCTGAATCTAAAGGTTTATTGTCGGAGCCGTTCGATTTGGACTGTTGTGTATTATTCTTCTGAGCGGCTTTGGTTTTTTCGATTTCTGCGCTGGTGAGCAGGCGCTGGATGTTGTCAGGCTTAATAACGTCTTTGAATTGCCAGGGGAAGGAAGAGCGTTTCGCTTCCTCGAACGCTTCGCGGTAATCCTCGTCGGTATAGAGTTTGGAGGAGGCGGTGAAACGTTCCATGATGAGCGCGTTGTGGAAGTGGTCGTGTACAGTGCGTCGTGTCTTGGCGAAGATTTCGTTCCAGATATCGCGCACGCGTGCGAGTCTTTCGTGGATTTGACGGATTTGTTCTTCCTCTTCCTTGGTTAGCTCCTTAGCGTGACGCTGCATGACTTCACGATAGACCGGGTCGTTCTTAAAGTCCTCGAACGATTCGACAACCTGCTGTAGGCATTCGTCAAATGGTTTGTCGCGCGTTTGCTTCTTGCCGCCTGAGGTCGAGCGTTTCGTTGAGCGATCGACGCTCTTGGCGGTTTGTTCTGTTTGCTTTGCGAGCGCGGCAGCGTATACGTCAGAGCCGTCAAATTCATCAAAATCATTGTCTTGCGTAATGGTCTCCGATGCGCCGACTTGTTGACTGGCGTCCTCGACGGTTGTTTGCATTGAAGCGCTGTTTTGAGACTCGCATGTTTGCTTATCGCGGTCGACGTGGTCTTGGACGTTAGGGTTGAGCGGTTCGTCGAGACGATCATTGGCGTCGTCTTGGATATCGGCGTCGGGTTCTATTTCGAGCGACATGTTCTGTTCCTCGAGCGTCTCTTCGCTTGGAGCGCTTTGTTTTACTGTGCGCGACTTGGACTTACGCGTGGCGCCTTGACCGCGCGCGCGAGGAGGCTGTATTTCGGGGACACATTCTAAGTCTTGCGAAACAGACTGTTCTGACTTGACCGGTTGTTCGATTTCTTCCTCTTGTCGTTGCCTTGCGCGTCGTGCGGCGTAGCCTTTTTGGGCGCCGACGCGGCGATTCTGACGTATCTGGCGTTTTCGCGCGATTTCGTGCGTAAGGGGCGATTCGTCTTGACACAGTCGCACTTCGTCGCCGACCAGTTCGAACAGACCGCGTTCTTCCACGATCTGTTTGACGAGCTGTGCTTTTTCATTGAGCAGGTCGGCAAGTTCTTCCAGGTCGTACTTTACGCCGCGATTACCTTGTGCGCGACAGGTCTCGCTGAGACGACAGAAAACGCCGTAACCACGCACGCCATAACGTGTTAGCAGTTCGATCGCCTTGAGATTGCGTTCGAGAATCTCCACGCGACGTTCAAGCGCTTCGTCGTCGGTAAGCGCCGTGGAATCAATCTCTTCGATCTTACCGTCGACGATGCGAAAGAGCGCGAAATCGTGGACAACGGCGTGCACTATTCCAGCGCGTTCGTTGACGGTGCGCGCGAGTTCTTCCAGGTCGTAGGGCACTCCGCGTTTTTTAAACGCCTCGCACAGGTCCACTAGTCGGCAGTAGGCGCCGTATCCCTTCATTCCGAGTTTGTGTTGCAGTCGCCAAAGCTTGTTGTAAAGGTCGTTCATGACGGTTCCCCAGTTCGTTTAGGAAAGGTTGATTTATTTTGCCGCTCAAAGTACGCTCACACGTCGCGGGTATTGTCGTGGAAAGGGCGTGAGACTTGACCGACGCCATCCACGGCGCCATTGCTCAAACGAATGTCCTTCTATTTGATAATTGCAAGAACTCGGCGGATTATTCCTAAAAACGATCTGTTTTTTTGAACTTTTTTTCTTGCAGTCGTAAATTCTAGGGTAAAAAGCTTTGTTTATTTTTTGTTTTTTTATGAAGTAAAGATCTTAGTATAAGTAATAGTATAATAATATATAAAAATATAACTAACGCGCGCGCGTATACGCGCGCGCGCGCCGAGGCGCGTACAAAGAGCGTACGAGTTGGTAAACTTTCGCACAAATGCAGTTGGAATTGTCGCTGAACTGGACGCTGATTTCTTGGGTCGCCAAGTTAGGTCTTTATGGCGTCGCTTCACGGTCGCCATCATGGTTTCCCGAGCTGAACCTCTAAACTAGGCGTCGGCGTCGGCGTGCTGATTGGAGCAAGTACGCGCCGTTATTTTTGGCGGCATTGCTTCTTAGAATGGTTTACGGAAAGGTCGAGGGATTGTTAGGCGCAAAGGCGAGTGGTAAGCGCGGAAGAATTACCCGTGAATTAACGGTCGAAAAGGGCGCTGTGCGTCCTGTTTGTCGGGGGATAATATAAGCGTCGATGATATAGTGAAAGGAAGTTATAATTTTTTTTAATAAAATTTAGGAAAAGATAATTGACGAGTCGTAAGGTAGCGCTAGAATACCATACCGGATGAGCAAAGGCGTTCACTCCGAGCACAAGTGACATTGTGTTCAGAGCGGACGCCTTTTTTTTATGTTTTGCTTGAAAGGACGAATTCAATGCAAAAGGAAGGCGAAGTTCGTATACCGTCGGGTTGCGCAATCTCGGCGATGATCAGTAAGAGCGGTAAGTTGTGTAACGGCGAGAAGATCATCGCGAGCATGTACCCGATGCACGATCGATCGAACGGTCTTGGCGGCGGGTTCGCCGGCTACGGGATTTACCCGGAGTATAAGGAGTTTTACGCGCTTCACGTTTTCTACGACGACGACGCGTCGCGCGTGGAGTGCGAGAAGTTCCTCAAAGAGAATTTTGAAATCGTCAAGGCGGAAATCATACCGATCCGTAAGATCCCAGAAATCACGGACGTACCGATGATTTGGCGCTATTTTGTGGCGCCGTTTGCCTCGACGCTCTCACGTCTGCAGCTGGACGAGAAGGAGTTTGTCGCGCGGTGCGTTATGCGTATAAACACCTTGTATAAAGGCGCTTACGTATTTTCAAGCGGTAAGAACATGGGCGCGTTCAAGGCGGTTGGTTTTCCAGAGGACGTGGGGCGGTTCTATCGTCTTGAGGAGTATGAGGGTTACTCGTGGACCGCACACGGTCGCTATCCGACCAATACGCCGGGGTGGTGGGGCGGCGCCCATCCCTTTGCGCTACTAGACTATTCAGTCGTACATAACGGCGAGATTTCATCTTACGACGCTAACCGTCGATATATCAAGATGTTCGGTTATAAGTGCACTCTTCAGACGGACACTGAAGTTATTACCTATATAGCGGACTATCTCTTGCGTCGACAGGGATTAACGCTTGAGGAGACCGCGTCAGTAATCGCGGCGCCGTTCTGGTCGACGCTCGACGCGCACAATAGTGAAGAGAATCAGCAACGCGCGTATCTGCGCAAAATCTTCCCGAGCCTGCTGATCACCGGTCCGTTTTCGATCGTACTAGGATTTTCCGGCGGTCTCATGGCGTTGAACGACCGTCTGAAACTACGCTCGATGGTGGTGGGCGAGAAGGACGATATGTGCTATATCGCCAGTGAAGAAGCGGCGATACGCGTAATGGAACCAGAGGTAGAGACGGTCTATGCTCCCGCGGGGGGCGAGCCGGTGATCGTCAGATTGCAGGAGGGTTCGTTCTAATGGCTGTCAATTATATAACGTCTGAATTTGAAGTACTTAGGAATTACGACCGGTGTATTGCCTGTCGCGTGTGCGAACGTCAGTGCGCCAACGAGGTGCACTTCTTCGACCAAGACAGTAAGCTCATGCTTGCCGACGAATCGAAATGTGTCGACTGCCACCGTTGCGTGACGCTTTGTCCGACCCACGCGCTGAAGATCGCCTATAACGAATGCTGTTTCCGCAAGAACGCTAACTGGCGCGACGACTTGATTAAGGAAGTCTATAAGCAGGCTAATAGCGGCGGCGTGCTTCTTTCTTCGATGGGCAATCCGAATCCGTTGCCGGTTTACTGGGATCGTATTCTGATCAACGCGTCGCAGGTGACGAACCCGTCGATTGACCCGTTGCGCGAACCAATGGAGACGCGCGTCTTCCTCGGGAAGAAGCCGGAAAAAGTGCGACGATTGCCCGATGGTTCGCTCGATACCACTCTCGGACCTCAACTTACGCTGGAGACTCCGGTCATGTTTTCGGCAATGAGCTACGGGTCGATCAGCTACAACGCGCACGAGAGCCTTGCGCGCGCCGCACGGGCGCTTGGAATATTCTATAACACGGGCGAGGGCGGTTTACACGAGGATTTCTATCAATATGGCGCCAATACAATCGTTCAGGTGGCGTCGGGACGGTTCGGAGTTCACGAGGACTACCTCAACGCGGGCGCGGCGATTGAGATTAAGATGGGTCAAGGCGCTAAGCCGGGTATTGGCGGTCACTTACCGGGCGCGAAGATAGTCGGGGACGTGTCGCGTACGCGTATGATACCCGAGGGGTCGGACGCGATTTCACCGGCGCCACATCATGACATATATTCGATCGAAGACTTACGTCAGCTGGTCTTCTCGCTCAAAGAGGCAACGCGCTATCAGAAGCCGGTGATTGTTAAGGTCGCGGCGGTGCACAATATCGCGGCGATAGCCAGCGGTATCGCGCGTAGCGGCGCGGATATCATAGCAATCGACGGTTTTCGTGGCGGCACAGGAGCGGCGCCTACGCGCATTCGCGATAACGTCGGTATTCCAATTGAGTTAGCATTGGCGGCGGTCGACCGACGTTTGCGCGACGAGGGTATTCGCAATAACGTGTCGCTGGTCGTGGGCGGAAGTATCCGCTGTGCTTCCGACGTGGTTAAGGCGATCGCACTGGGCGCCGACGCCTGTTATATTGCGACCGCGGCGTTACTTGCGCTGGGCTGTCACCTGTGTCGCACCTGCCAGAGCGGCAAGTGCAACTGGGGCATTGCGACGCAGCGACCGGAGCTGGTCAAGCGTTTGAACCCGGACGTGGGGAGCGAGCGACTGGTGAACCTTCTCACGGCGTGGCGACATGAGATCAAAGAACTTATGGGCGGTATGGGCGTAAACTCGATCGAAGCGCTGCGCGGAAACCGCTTAATGCTACGCGGCGTGAATATGACTCAGAAGGAGTTGGATATCCTTGGGATAGCTCACGCCGGCGAGTGACGCGACGTAATTTCAGAATTGCCAACCGTTTGAGGTCGCGCTCAGCGGCAGTGTAGACGCACGCATGGTACGAACGTTAATTGGAGCTTGACGTTCGGGAGTATAACAGAGCAGACGCAAGAGAGAATCTAAGAGCATGAAACGAGTATATGTGAATGAGAGATGGTGCTTGGGCTGTCGCTTGTGCGAGTACAACTGTGCGCACGCGAACTCAGGCGTCAAGAGAATGTCGGCGGCTCTGAAGGGACGTCGGATCTATCCTCGCATACGAGTCGAGGAGGTAGCGTCCACACGCGGTAGCGCAACGGGGCTTGTGACCTTTGCGGTTTCCTGTCGGCACTGTATTGACCCGCGATGTGTACGCAGTTGTATATCCGGCGCGCTCACGCGTAGCTCCGAGGGCGTAGTACGCATTGATAAGGAGCGTTGCGTGGGGTGTCTGACCTGTGTACTGGCGTGTCCTTACGGCGCGGTCATGGAGGGGCCCGAGGGCGTGGCGCAGAAATGCGAATTGTGTTCTCAAACCGGGTATGATTCGCCGAACTGCGTGGCGGGTTGTCCGAATCGAGCTTTGGTTTATGAAGAAAGGATCTGACGTGAAACGCTACGTGATTATAGGCAACGGCGTTGCGGCGGTCGGTTGCGTGGAAGGTATTCGCAGCGTTGACCCCGAGGGGGCGATTACCATTGTGTCGAGCGAGCGTTGGCACGCGTACTGTCGACCGTTGATTTCGTATTATCTGGAAGGACGCGCGGCGATTCCACGCATGAGCTATCGTGGCGAAGACTTTTATCGTGTAAATCATTGCGAGCTTCTCCTGGGCGTTCGCGCGGTCAAACTCGACGCGTCGGCACGCACGGTAGCGCTGGACGACGGGAGCGTTCTAAGTTATGACACAGTATGTCTTGCGACGGGTTCCTCCCCCTTTGTGCCGCCGATGACAGGTCTGGAGACGGTAGCGAATAAGCATTCTTTCATGACGCTCGACGACGCGATCAAGCTGGAACAGAGCGTGGACACGAGCAGTCGCGTACTGATCGTCGGCGCGGGCTTGATCGGTCTGAAGTGCGCGGAGGGATTGTGCGAAAGGGTCGCTAGTATAACGGTTTGCGACTTAGCGCCGCGCGTACTGTCGAGCGTTTTGGATCAGGAGTGCGCGGAGCGTATGCAGGCGCTTTTGGAATCTCACGGGATGCGTTTCTTCCTGGGCGATTCAGTCGCGCAGTTCCGTGGCAATTGCGCGATCATGCACGGCGGCGCACAGGTGGAATTCGACGCGCTTGTTCTAGCGGTTGGCGTGCGCGCTAACATAGGTTTGGCGCGTGAGATCGGCGCGAAGTGTGGTCGTGCGATTCAGGTCGACGCACATATGTCGACGAGCGTATCGGGCGTGTACGCCGCGGGCGACTGCACCGAGAGCTACGACGCGTCAAGCGGTACGATTAAGGTCATGGCGCTCATGCCCAACGCATATCAGCAGGGCTTTTGCGCCGGCTTGAATATGTCGGGTCATTCTCATGAATATCTTGAGGGCATACCGATGAACGCGATCGGGTTCTGGGGTCTTCACGCGCTCACCGCGGGTACGCGCTACAGCGAAGAAGAAGGCGGTCAGACGTATGTCGAGCGCGACGCGGAGCATATTAAGAAGTTGTATATCAAGGACGGGAAACTCACGGGCATGATCCTTTTGGGCGAGGTCGAACGCGCCGGGATATACTGCCAGATGATCCGTTCGGGTCGAGCGTTGGATAGCGTTGATTTTGACGCGATGCAGATTCGACCGAGTCTGTCGGCGTTGTCGTCGTCGGAGCGCGGTCATATTTTGGGAGAGTTAGTATGACGAGTATAAACGCTACGGAGTATGAATTTGCGGGATTGAACGAATTGGTCCACAACGCGCAGGACGACGTTGCGATCGTCAACTGTTGCGGTCAACGTTTTATCGCCGCGGGCATGAAGCGCGGTCGCGTGACAATCGACGGGGTTCCGGGCAACGCACTCGGGGCGTATTTGACGGGCGGTGAGATAATTGTGCACGGCAATGCTCAAGACGCAGTTGGCGATACGATGAACGACGGTGAGATTGTCATATCGGGCAACGTCGGCGACGCGGTCGGTTACGCGATGCGTGGCGGTGCGATTTACGTGCGCGGCAACGCAGGGTATCGCGCTGGTATTCACATGAAGGAGTATAAATCGAAGAAGCCAGTAATCGTCATAGGCGGGCGTTGCGGCAGCTTCCTCGGCGAATATCAGGCTGGCGGTCGTCTGATCGTCTTGGGATTGCATCAGGACGGTCGGCCTAGCGTAGGCAATTTTCCCTGTACCGGTATGCACGGCGGTAAGTTGATTCTTCGCGGGGACGGTAGCGGCGTTAAGTTTCCGGTTCAGACGAAGGTTAGCGAGTTGACCGCGGAGGATTGGGAGGAGATCGCGCCGTATCTACATCGCTTCTGCGAGGTCTTTGGGGTCGACTACCAGGCGCTGTCGCAGGAGCGATTCTGCGTGGTCACGCCGGACAGTCAGAATCCTTACAAGCAGATGTATGTCGCGAATTAACGCGCAGGTCGCCGGGCTCATGCGATGGGGTCGGCGATTTCTATATACCGTCAAATAGCGAGTTAGCGTAACGAACGAGTCGATTTGACGCGATTGAGTCGTCGCTGAGAATAACGGGTAGCGCTGGCGTCAGATTTAATAAATCGGGCTATAATTGTGGAGAGCGCGCGGCGTAGAGGGTTACGCGTGGCGCTAGATCGGAATATTAGGAGTTTCCTCGAGATGACATATTCCCAAAGCGAAGTGGAACAGTACATAGCGGAAGAAGACGTAAAGTTCATCCGCTTGGCATTTACAGATATCTTTGGCGTTCAGAAGAACGTGTCGATCATGCCGCGTGAGCTTTCTCGCGCGTTTAGCGACGGAATCTCGATCGACGCGTCAGCGATTCCGGGATTCGGCGGCGAGGTTCGGTCCGATCTGATACTTCATCCGGATCCTGGGACGCTTGCGGTCTTGCCGTGGCGGCCCGAACGCGGTCGCGTCGTGCGCATGTTCTGCGCGATAACGCATCCAGACGGCACGGCATTTGCCTATGACACTCGCGCCATTCTCCAGCGCGCGGTGGCCGACGCCCAGGCGCAGGGCTATTCCTTTAGTTTCGGACCGGAGTTGGAGTTCTATCTTTTCCAACGTGACGAAAATGGCGAGCCGACGAAAACCCCTTATGATCGCGCCGGTTACATGGACGTGTCGCCGATCGACAAAGGGGAGAATATCCGTCGTGAGATCTGTCTGATTCTCGACCAGATGGGTTTAGAGCCGGAAAGCTCTCATCACGAAGGGGGACCGGGTCAGAACGAGATCGATTTCCGTTATTCCGACCCGGTGAGCGCGGCAGACGCAATGACGACGTTCCGCTTTGTAGTCAATACGATCGCGACGCTAAATGGGTTGTATGCGGACTTTAGCGCCAAGCCGTTGCCTTCCCATCCGGGTAACGGTCTGCATATCAACTTATCGGTTCATTCTTTCGACAGTCCTCAGCGTGACGTACTAAAGTACGCGCTGGCCGGACTTTTGGAACATATCTGCGAGACGACCTTGTTCTATAACCCGACGCAAAATTCTTACCTACGCTTTGGCGGGGAGAAAGCGCCTCTGTTCGTGTCATGGTCGGAAGAGAACCGCTCGATGCTCGCGCGCATACCCGCGGCTCATGGCGATTATCGTCGCGTAGAGCTGCGCTCGCCAGATCCGACCTGTAATCCGTATATTGCCTTCACCTTGGCGATTCGCGCCGCTCTGGACGGAATCAAGCGGGAACTGGAATTGCCCGAGCCGATTGATTTCAATTTGTATCACGCGCCCGAGGAGACGACACAACGCTTCAAGCGTCTGCCCGAGCGCTTCGACAAAGCCGCGGCTCTCGCGCTGGAATCGCCCTTCATAGCGCAATGCCTTCCGCGTGAGCTGATTGAGAATTACGCCTATCGCTATCGTAATAACCGTTGACCTGACGTTGTGCGAACCCATAAGTCATCAGGCGCGACGGCTGATTTTAGGCGCGTCGTAGCGTTCGCCATAGATAAAGGACGTAAAATCAACGGGTTGGATAATATGGATAGAGATAGAGAAATAGGCGCAGGTCAGCGTGCGGGCGCGACTCAACGTCTTGTGCGCGCTCAGGATCACGCGCACTACAAGGCATTGCGCGATTCGACAGAGTCGCTCCAGCGTCGTTATAGCGTGCTGATAGTATCGTCTTCGGAGAACTTTTCTCGCTCTCTTGCGAGCGTCATTCCTCAGACGTTGTATTCGCCGGTATCCATGGTCGGGGACGTTTCGAGCGCGCGACGTTTGCTGTCTGAGCGACTGTGCGATATCGTGATAGTGAACGCGCCGTTGCCTGACGAGTTCGGCAGTCAGTTGGCTTTGGACGTGTGTTCCGAAGGGGGCGCGTGCGCGCTCCTGTTTACTAGCGCAGAGCTGTATAGCGACGTGAACGCGCGTTTGGCTCCTTATGGCGTGCTGACGCTCATAAAGCCGGCGTCGACGCAGACGATCTTACAGACTCTCTCTCTACTTTGCGGGGTTCGTGAACGATTGCGCAAGATGGAACAGAAGACCGCGAGCGTTCAGGAGAAGATGGAAGAGATACGTATCGTTAATCATGCCAAGTGGTTACTGATAGAGCAACTCAAAATGACGGAGTCAGAGGCGCATCGGTATATCGAGAAGCAGGCGATGGATCGTTGCGTAACGCGCCGCGAAATCGCCGAGACGATAATCGCGTCGCGGCGTGGTTAGACGACGATGGGAGCATTTGGAAGTTTCGTAAGCGTAGATAGTTAGATAACAGAGCTGATTATTATGAAGGCATATGATCGCAAACTGGTCTTGGAAGACGGTCAGGAGTATTACGGTTACGGTTTCGGCAGCGGGGCACAACGCGTTTGCGAGGCGGTCTTTAATACGTCGTTGGTCGGATATCAGGAGATCGTTTCGGATCCTTCTTACACGGATCAAACGGTCGTTATGACGTATCCCTTGATCGGCAACTACGGAATCACCGACGACGACTTCGAGAGCGTGAACCCGAGCCTCGGCGCGCTGGTGGTGGGGGATTACAACGACTCGCCCTCTAACTTTCGTTCGGTGAAGTCGTTAGGCGAGCTTCTGGAAGACTGCGATATTCCAGGTCTTTCCGGAGTCGACACGCGCAAACTCACGCGTAGTATTCGTGACAAGGGCTCGCGTCGGTGTATTATGACAAGTCCTGAAACGTCGGTAGAGGAAGCGCTTAGAATTATCGCGTCGACGCCGATCCCTCACGACGCAGTCTCGCGAGTGACGGCGCGTAAACGTCGCTACTCTCGCACGGCGGATCCGCAGTTTACGGTCGTTGCGATCGATTGCGGAATGAAGCTCAATATTTTGCGCTCCTTGAAGTCGCACGGCTGTAACGTGGTGATCGTTCCTTATAACGCGACGGCAGCGGAGATTCTCTTCATGCGTCCCAACGGGGTTTTTATCTCGAACGGACCGGGCGATCCCCAGGACGTTCCAGAGGTGGTGGAGACGGTGCGAGCGCTTCGCGGTAAGGTACCGATTTTCGGGATTTGCCTTGGTCATCAGATCATCTCGCTGGCCTACGGGGCTCGGACTTACAAGCTGAAATTTGGTCATCGCGGGGGTAATCATCCGGTGAAAAATCTTCTCACCGGTAAGGTAGAGATCACGTCTCAGAATCACAGTTACGCGGTGGACGTATCGAGCGTGGGTTCGACAAGGCTTGAAATTACGCATCTTAACCTTCTCGATCATACGGTGGAGGGGGTGGAATGCGCGGCGGATCGTGTTTTTAGCGTGCAGTATCATCCCGAAAGCGCGCCCGGACCGCAGGATAGCGGGTATTTGTTTGAGAAGTTCACACAGATCATGAAGGAGTCGAAATAAGATGCCGAAACGAACCGATATCAAGAAGACTCTGGTGATAGGCTCCGGACCGATCGTCGTAGGTCAGGCGGCGGAATTTGACTACGCCGGTACCCAGGCGTGTTTGGCGCTCAAAGAAGAAGGCTACGAGGTTGTACTGGTCAACTCCAACCCCGCCACGATTATGACGGACACGACGATCGCCGACAAGGTCTATATGGAACCGTTGACCTTTGAGTACTTAGCGCGTATCTGTCGCTATGAACGTCCCGACGCGATTATTCCGAATGTGGGCGGTCAGACCGGTTTGAACCTTGCGGTGCAACTAGCGCGTCGCGGCGTGCTGAAGGAGTGCGGGATCGAACTTCTGGGAACTAACGTCGAAAGTATCGAGCGCGCAGAAGATCGTGAACTGTTCAAAGAGCTCTGCGAGCAGATCGGTGAGCCGGTGATACCTTCGCAGATAACTTATTCGGTGGAGGAAGCGCTCCTCGCCGCGGAGCGGATCGGCTACCCCGTGGTGATTAGACCGGCGTTCACCCTCGGCGGAACAGGCGGTGGATTCGCCTACTCGCCCGAGGAATTAAAAGAGAAAATGAAGCTGGCGCTCGCGCTCTCGCCGACCAGTCAGGCGCTCATCGAGAAGAGCGTTAAAGGCTATAAGGAGATCGAATACGAGGTAGTGCGCGACGCAAACGACACGGCGATCGCGGTTTGCAATATGGAGAACCTCGATCCGGTCGGGATTCACACGGGCGATTCGATCGTCGTAGCGCCGAGTCAAACGTTGACCAATAAGGAGTTCCATATGCTACGCGACGCGGCGTTGCGAATCATTCGCGCGCTGAACGTCAAGGGCGGTTGTAACGTGCAGTTCGCGCTCGATCCTCATTCCTTTAAGTATTATGTGATCGAGGTGAATCCTCGCGTGTCGCGTTCCTCGGCTTTGGCTTCGAAGGCGACGGGCTATCCGATAGCACGCGTGTCTGCTAAGATTGCGATTGGTATGAACTTAGAGGAGATTCCTCTGACGAATACTCCAGCGTGCTTTGAGCCGGCGCTCGATTACGTGGTAGTTAAGGCGCCACGTTTTCCTTTCGATAAATTTCCAGCGGCGTCGAATACGCTCTCCACACAAATGAAAGCCACTGGTGAAACAATGAGCGTCGGTCGCACCTTTGAGGAGGCGCTACTAAAGGCAATACGCTCGCTGGAAGACGGTAAGACGCATATTCATATGGAGAAGTTCGACTCGAAGAATATGACAGTCGACCAGCTTCTGGCGTATGTGGAGAAGGGTACGGACGATCGAGTTTACGCGATCTCTCAGCTTCTTTGGCTCGGGGTCGATCCTTCTGTGATTTGCGATATAACGCAAATCGATATGTTCTTTATTGATAAGATTAAGAAGATCGTGGACTTTGAGCGGGAGCTGGAGTCAAACGAGCACAACGCGGAGTATCTTTATCATGCGAAACGCATGGGTTTTTCCGACGCGTACGTAGCGGAACTGTGGCAAACCAGCGAGGAGTCGATCTACCGGCAGCGTAAAGCGCAGGGGCTTTTTCCGGTCTATAAGATGATCGACACGTGCGCGAGTGAGTTTGAAAGCTATGTGCCATATTTTTACTCCACTTATGCAGAGGAGAACGAGTCGATAGTCAGCGATAAAAAGAAGATAATCGTGCTTGGTTCTGGTCCGATTCGTATCGGTCAGGGCGTGGAGTTCGACTACTCGACGGTTCACGCGATCCACGCGATCCGCGCCTGCGGTTACGAAGCGATCGTGATTAATAATAACCCCGAGACGGTCTCGACCGACTACACCGTGGCGGATAAGCTTTATTTTGAGCCGCTTACGGTGGAAGACGTTATGAATATTATCGAGCTGGAAAAGCCCGAGGGAGTGATTGTGACGTTGGGCGGTCAGACGGCGGTGAACCTTGCGGCGCCGCTTGCCGCCCACGGGGTCAAGATTATCGGAACCGACTGCGAGGCGATCGAGCGCGCGGAGAATCGCGACGCGTTCAACGCCGTGATTCGCCAGTTGCAGATCCCCAACCCCGAGGGCGAGGCGGTCACCGATATCGAGCGCGGCGTTGCGGTCGCGCAGAGAATCGGCTACCCCGTTCTGGTCAGACCAAGCTTTGTACTGGGCGGACGCGCCATGGAGATCGTCGCCGACGAAGCCGCTCTACGCAAGTACTTAAAGCACGCGATCGAACTGGACGAAGAAAAGCCCGCGCTGATCGATAAGTATATTCTCGGCAAGGAGGTCGAGGTCGACGCAATCTGCGACGGAACCGACGTCTTTATCCCAGGCGTCATGGAACTGGTCGAGCGCGCCGGGGTTCACTCGGGCGATAGCACCAGCGTTTACCCGCCCTTTTCGATTTCTGCAATCACCAAAGAAACGATCATGGACTACACGCGTCGTTTGGGACTGGGTATCGGGATTGTGGGACTCTATAATATCCAATTCATTGTAGATTCCCAGGAGCGTGTCTATGTGATCGAGGTGAATCCTCGCGCGTCTCGTAGCGTGCCGTTCTTATCGAAGTCGAGCGGTTACAATCTGGTACAGATCGCCACGCGCGCAATGCTTGGCGAGAGTCTTGAGTCCCAGGGCGTTAAGGATTTGCATCCTCATGTGAACACACGTTGGCACGTTAAGGCGCCGGCGTTCTCCTTCGCGAAGCTTTCGGGTATGGATCCCTATCTTTCGCCCGAGATGAAATCGACGGGCGAGGCGATCGGTTACGATATGCGTCTTAACCGCGCGCTTTATAAGGCGTTACAGGCGTCGGGCGTGCAGATTAAGGACTTTGGCTCGGTGATTGTGACCCTTGCGGACGAGGACAAGGCCGAGGCGTTCCCATTGGTGGAACGGTTCTATCGTTTGGGTTTTAATATCGAGGCGACACGCGGCACGGCGCGTTATCTTAGGGAGCGTGGCGTACCGGCGAAGGAACTTGCGAAGCTTAGCGAAGGTAGCGACGAGATTCTCCAGGAGATTCGCACGGGCTACGTAAGTTACGTCGTGAACACGCGTTCGATACTTTCCGGCGTTCGCGACGACGACGGTTTGGAGATTCGTCGCTGTGCGGTTCAGAACGGCGTGACAATGTTTACGTCCCTGGACGCGGCGCGCATTCTTCTTGACGTTTTGGAAGAAACGATACCTCATATCTCGACGATTTAGCGTTTGCGCTCGCGCCCTGCGCGGGTATAATATAAGTGACAATAGGCTTTTGGCGTCGCGAATTTGCGGCTCCTTTGGCAAAGGAATGAGACATGCGCGATTATCAAGTAGAATTTAACGAACGGGTTGCGTTTATTCGCAATCTAGTTCAGACCACAGGCGTTAAAGGCATAGTCTTTGGCAATAGCGGGGGCAAGGACTCCGCGCTTGTAGGAATCTTATGTAAAGCGGCGTGCGATAATACCTTAGGCGTGATTATGCCCTGTTCGTCGCGTCGTAATTTCGAAGAGGACGCCCAGGACGGTCTTGAAGTAGCGAAGAAGTTCCATATCGAAACGCGCACGGTCGACCTGACGCCGGTTAAGGAATCGGAGATTCGCCAACTATCGACGGTGACGGAACTTAACTCCTCCGCGGAGGTCAATATCGCGCCACGTTTGCGCATGACGACGCTCTATGCGATCGCGGCGAGCGAAGGGCGCTTAGTCGCCGGAACCGGTAATAAGAGCGAGGGTTACGTCGGTTACTTCACGAAGTGGGGGGACGGCGCGCACGACTTCAACCCGATTAGCGACCTGACCGTGACGGAGATCTACGAGTTCCTGCGTTTTCTCGACGCGCCTGCGTGTATTATTGAGAAAGCGCCTTCCGCCGGTCTATATGAGGGGCAGACGGACGAGGCGGATATGGGCTTCACCTATGCGGAACTCGACGAGTACATGGCAACCGGTCAGGGTCGACCGGAAGCGATCGAGAAGATCGAGCGTATGCACCGTGCGTCGTTACACAAGCACGAGCCGATTAAACGGTTCGCGCGGTGACGTTAGCGTGAGTTGTAAGCGATAAGAACAAATGATTTATCACACGCGCCTCAACGTACGTACGCGTTGGGGCGCGCCCTGTTTTTTTAACGTCTTGATTATTAGGCGTTTAAACTAAGCAAGCCCCCGAGACATTCGCGTCGCGCATGGCAGGTTCGCGCGTGACGCCAGAGGA
Organism: Planctomycetia bacterium; assembly: GCA_030537455.1. Taxonomy (GTDB): domain Bacteria; phylum Planctomycetota; class Planctomycetia; order Pirellulales; family Thermoguttaceae; genus RUG369. The sequence continues at coordinate 175,502 of JAUNMR010000001.1, forward strand.
GAAATAGGTTATGAATCGAGGCGTTATCGGAGTTATTACGGCGCTTGTCGTTGCGCTTGCCACGAGCTTGATCGCTCCCTCGCGCAGTTTTGCGGAGGTTACGCATTTATCGACGGACTCGCGTCCAAGTCCGACGCTGGGCGTGGACTCGGCGCGTCCGGAGTTTAGTTGGACGCTAGAGTTGCCCGAGGCGTATAATGCGCGTCAGACCGGTTATGAGTTGCACGTGTCGAGCGACCGCGCGGCGCTAGAGGACGGCTCCTCCACCTCCTGCTGGCATAGCGGTTTTATTGCCAGCGCTAAGAGCTTTGGCGCGCCGTATACCGGACCGGCGCTGGAGTCTTCCCGACGATATTACTGGCGCGTTGACGCGCGCTGGCGCGGCGAACTTGCAAGCGGCGAGCTGATCAGTGGGATCGCGCGCGGTTACGGCGAGTTCGTAACCGGCGTGCTGACGCCACAAGAATGGCAGGGACAATGGATTACAGCGGAGCGCTCCGACTCCGACCCGTTGCCGCTATTGTTCTGTCGATTTGAGTTGAGCCATGCCCCTGAAGAGATTGTCGACGCGTTTCTGCACTCGTGCGGCTTGGGTCAGCAGATCGTTTCAGTGAACGACCTTCGCGTGGACAATAGCGCGGGTATAGACCCTGGTTGGACAAACTATCGTAAGACGTGTCTTTACACGACGTTCGACGTGACAAAGGAACTTATGGAGGGCGCGCGCGAGGCTAGCGTCTCGATCGCGCTGGGCAATGGCATGTACAACGTACCGGGCGGTCGTTACGTTAAATTCACCGGTAGCTTTGGTTTACCGAAGGCGATAGCGCAGCTTGTGATTCGCTATAAGGACGGCGCAGTTCAAACGATCGGTACGGACGAACATTGGCAAACGCTTCCGACTGGCGCGGTTTTCTCGTGCGTTTACGGCGGGGACGATCTTGATTTTTCTCACGGGGTTTTCTCACACGATCGTCTTGTCGCCACGGGCGTCCCGGTTGCGGCGAAAGCGTGCGAGGGTCCCGGCGGCGCGCTTCGCGCTCAAGGGGAGCCTGCGGTGGTCGGCTGGCAGCGCGTTCAACCGGAAGAGACGCGCGTGCTGGAGGACGGTCGTATCGAGGCGAACTTTGGTTATAACTTTGCCGGTCGCGTGATTTTACACGTGATTCCTCACGAAGGCGATATTCTACAGGTAGATAAGGCAGAAATGCAGGGCAAACCCTGGGCGGGTCATTATGACCAGTACAGGTTCAATCGTCCATTGGAGGCGGACGCATCGAACGGGACGATTCGTGTCGAGACGGCGCGCATAAGCGCAGACAAGAACTACGGCGCGGAGCTTTCCACGGAGGAAGAGCTCTCGCCTCCGTTTGGTTATTGGGGGTTCCAATATGCCTATATAAAAGGAGCTGGGTACGAACCGGACGTGACGCGTGCGAAGGAGCTTAGCGCCTCGCAGAGTCAGATTACTTCGATTGAGGCGCAGCGGATTGGCGCTAATCTCGTGAGCGTGGGTAGTTTCGAGTCAGACGGCGCGCACCTGGAGGCGATCGACCAGATGATCGATCGATCCGTTCGTAGTAATATTGTTAGCCTTATGACGGACTGTCCTCACCGCGAGAAGCTCGGCTGGCTGGAAGAGACGCACCTGATGGGACCGTCGGTGATGTACCGCTACGACCTTCACGCGCTGTTTCGTAAAGTCTGTCGCGATATGACCGAAGCGCAACTTGACGACGGTATGATTCCTGATATCGCGCCGGAATACACGCGCTTTCAGGCGGGTTTTTTCTGGTCGGCGGAATGGAGCGCGGCGTGCGTACAGTTGCCTTGGTATCTTTACACGTGGTACGGGGACGAGTCGATCATTTCAGAACAGTACCCGACGATGGATCGTTACGTTCGTTATATGTCGACGATCCGCGACGCGTCAGGTCTTGTACGCGCCGGACTTGGCGACTGGTACGACTGGTCGGAGCAGAAGCGTCATGCGGGCTATTCCCAGCACACTCCTGGCGAGCTAACGGCGACGGCGTTTTTGTGCGACAACGCGCGTAAGATGGCGTTTTTTGCCCAGAAGCTCGGCAAGAGCGACGACGCGAGGTACTATCGTAACCTTTATGACGAGGGTCGTTCTGCATTTATTCGCGCGTATTGGGACGCCGAGCGTTCAGTCGTAGCGACGGGTTCTCAGGCGTCATATGGCTTTGCGTTGGCGTTTGACCTTGTGCCGGAAGAAGGACGCGCCGCGGCGTTTGAAAATCTTTTGGCGGAAATCGAGAAGTGGGATTATCGCATGTCTTGCGGCGAGGTCGCGTGGCCCTTTGTGATTCGTACGCTCGCCTCCTTTGGTCGTAACGACGTGCTGTGGAAGATGATACAACGCGATAACGCGCCCGGCTACGTGCATATGCTGGAACATTGGGGCATGAAGACCCTTTCGGAGACGTGGGACGGACCGGGCAGTTCAATGAACCACTTTATGTTCGGCGCGATTCAGGAATGGTTTACATCTGATATCGTCGGCATTCAGCAAACGTCCGATTCGGTCGGATTTAGCGAGCTTCTGCTTCGACCGAGTCCCATGCCGGGTAAGGTCGAGCGCGCGTCGGGTCATTTCCAGACCCCCTACGGCGATACGTCGAGCGCCTGGAGTCTGAAGGGAGCTTCCCGAGAGTTTGTTTGGGACGTGACAGTACCGTTTGGCGCACAGGCGCTTACGTCTGTCCCGGTGAAGGACGAGCAGACCCAAGTGACGATCGAACGCGTGCAAGGCGACGCCACGGTCACGACGCAATTGACGTCGCAATATGAGTCGACCAGCGGCGATAACCCGAACCGTCGCCTTTTCCGACTCGGTTCGGGCGTCTATCGTATTACCTCGGCGCTGTAAGTCGCACGCACGCGCTCTTTGCGCTTTGCGTTAAAACCAAGAACCAGTCCGCTGGCGTTTTGGCGACGCTGGCGCGACTGGTTCTTTTGCGTTTGCTTATGACGATAAGGTCATGTTATTGTTTCTTTTGCATAAAGCTCACGATTTCCTCGGCGGCGCGTTGCATAGGGGAGGGGAAGAGGTCGGCGCGACTGCGTACCTGGTCGATCCGTTGGACAAGCTCTTGACGTTTCTCTTCGTTATTGAGCCATTCAATTAGGATTCTTGCGGCGTCTTGAGCGTGACTGCGATAGCTGAGGTATTCCGGGAAGAGCATGAGTTCGCGCTCCTGGTCGGTGTGCGCGGTCTGTTTGGGTAGGTATTTTCGCGGATAAAAGGGGGATTGCTCCGGCATGAGGTCGACCGCGATAATATTCGCGAGGGTGACATACTTCACGCGTTTGAGAAAGCGCAAGACGCGGTACTCTAACTTACTGATTTTATAGAGGATAACGGTCGGTTTACACAATGAGAGCGCCTCAATGGAGACAGAGCCGGAGACTCCGAGGTTCGCCACGGCGTTCTTCATGATTTCACGCGCCTTTCCCGCATAGACGCGGAAATTCAGACCGCGCGCTTGCAGTCGCGCCTGAACGATTTCGCTGTGCTCCTGGCTATATGTTGCGATTACGACCGTTACGTCGGTTGTGTTCTCAACGACGTCTTGAGCGGCGTCGAGGAGGTCGTCGAGGTTTCTATCGAGCTCTTGCCGCCGTGAACCGGGGAGAACAGCGAGTATGCGTTGACCTTGCGTTTGCGCCAATAACGTCTTTTGGAAGTGGTCGTCTAAGTCAGCGGCGCGCGCGCTTTCGAAGAATGGATGTCCAATAAAGGCGGTTTTACAGCCGCGCTCTTGGAGCCATTTGTCTTCGAACTCAAAGCATGTGAGGACGTAATCGACGTATTTTCTCATCTTCTTAACGCGCCATTGTCCCCACCCCCAGATCTGTGGCGGCATAAAGTACAGCACGGGTATTCCCGCTTTTTTAGCACGCTGAGCGATTTTCCAGTTAAAGCCAGGGAAGTCGACGAGTACGACCAGGTCCGGGCGTTCCTCTTTGAAGAGTTTCGAGGCGTCGCGCAGTAGTTTAAGATAGGTCGGCAGATTCGCAATGGCGCGCACGAGCATCATGACGGCGAACTTTGTGAGGTCGAATCTAACGTCGCATACGGTCTTTTGCGTTTGAGGACCGGCGTAGGCGATAAACTTGGCGTTGGGCAAGCGCATAGCGAGCTGGGGTATGAGCTTTGCCAGGTGGGCGTCGCCACTGGGATCGCCTGCAGAGAAGAAGACGCAAGGACGTTCGGCGCTTGACGTAAGATTCTGTTCGGAGTTAGTTTGCATGGCGCTTGTGCGAGCGATAGGACGCGTCAGATGGTGAAGTTAAGTATTGTTTCCTCGGTCTGAGGTTCGATGAGTTGGGATAGTAAGAGCGCGTTGAGGAACTCTTGGCGTTTGTTTTCCGCTTGGCGCCAAGCGTCATAAAGCCGCTTTTGGAACAGTTCCGCCGTGGCGTCGCGATTGGCGGTCGTTGAGCGGGCGCCGTTAGCGTTTGTCTCGTCGGAAGTTGCGTCGTCGTCTGACGTTGTGTGCGAAGGTTCAATGACGGTCAGGATATACCCCAGCGCGATCTGCTCAGGCGGCAACGCGAGTTGATAGCCTCCCAGGGCGCCACGCGTTGACTTGATAAGTCCAGCGGCACGAAGGGTTTGTAGAATATTGAGTAGGTAGTTAGGGGACAGATTGAACCTTTTCGCTAGGTCTTTGGCGGCAATAGCCCTCTTGGCGTGAAAATGTCGCGCCAACTCCATCATAGCGAGCGCGGCGTATAGCGCGCGTTTGGAGGGAAAGGCGTTTGAAGTCATGAGACGTAGGGAGTTAGAGTTTAATTGTAGCGCGCGCTTTTGTACTCAGTTGACGACGTTGACGGGCTCGCCCTTGATAAAGGCAGCGAGGTTGTCGACGGCGATCTTCATGAGCCTCACGCGCGCGTCTAGAGTCGCCCAGGCATTGTGTGGGGTAATATAAGCGTTTGGGGCGTCAATGAGCGGGTTGTCCTTTTGGGGCGGCTCGGTCGAGAGTACGTCGGCGCCGAACCCCGAGAGCTTGCCGCTGTGTAACGCGTTGGCGACGGCGGTTTCGTCGATTAGCCCGCCACGACCGGTATTCACGAGGTAGGCGCCGTTCTTCATTTGGTTGATTCTTTCGGCGTTGACAATCTTTTCGGTCGTGTTTTTGAGAGGACAATGCAATGTGAGGAAATCAGCGCGCGCGAAGAGGTCGTCGAGCGACACGGCGGTCGCGAACTGATCACTTGACCCGAGGGACAGGCGTGGCGAAAAGACGATTACGTTCATACCAAAGGCGTTAGCGATTTGTGCCACGCGTTTGCCAATGGCGCCGTAACCGAGTATTCCGAGGGTCTTGCCCGATAGTTCAAAGATTGGGGCGCTCGTGTAGGAGAAGTCCTGGCAACGGCTCCAATTGCCGGCGCGTGTGGACGCCGCGTTCTTGCACAGCGCGGTCGCGAAGTTGAGCAATTGCGCAAAGGTCGACTGGACAACGGATTCTGTACTGTACTTGGGGATATTGGTCACCACGACGTCCTTTGCTCTGGCGTATTCCAGGTCGACAACGTTCGTGCCGGTCGCTAAAACCCCGATATATTGCAGGTTAGGGAGCGCGTCGATTGTGTCGGCGTCGAGCACGACCTTATTCGTGAGTATTGCGTTAGCGTTTTGGGCGCGTTCAATGGTCAGTTCCGACGCGGTTCGCGGGTAGATTGTAACGTTGCCTAGCGCTTGTAGCGCGTTCCAATCGAGGTCGCCGGGATTGAGCGTATATCCGTCTAGCACAACGATTTCCATTGTGAGCCCTTTCGTAAGGTTAAGGCGTGGAGGGTAGATTTGATGGAGGTTAAAAGCGCAGTTATTCTACGCATACCGCGTTATTAAGTCAAGTTCTTTTGACCTTTCGCGTGGCGTCGAGGGGCGCAGTCGCAGGGTAAAGAGTCGCACAGAAACATCGGAGGCGTCGGAATTTAGGGAAGAAGAACAAGAAATAAAAAAAGCTTGGCGATAAAGCCAAGCTATAAGCGGAGAGGACAGGATTTGAACCTGCGGAGCCCTTACGAGCTCACGGGTGTAGCAAACCCGCGCATTCGACCACTCTGCCACCTCTCCAAGAGCGATAAAGAAAGTATATATTACTTATGGGATTTGACAAGGCGTAATTTTTATTTTTCCTGAAAATTTTCGACATACCCAGTGTGTGACGCGTCATAAAGCCGTTAGCAGTCGCTTTGATCGGGGGTATTACGCGGACGGAAAGAATCGCGGTCGCGTTTTATCGCATGGCGTCAGTTCCTTGCGAGGGGGTAGTAAGGGCGCGGTAGTTCTAAATAAAAACGCCGCGCGCATAGCGAACGGCGTGTCGTAAAATTGAGCGCAACTTCAATAATGGAGTTGAGCTAGGATTAATTCAGAGCGGTCAAGAATTAACGAGCGTGTGTCTTCTTAGCGGCTTTGGCGGGCGCTTTCACGGCTTTGGCAGTGGTTTTAACGGCTTTTGTCGCAGGCTTGGCGGTCTTTGTGGCTTTCGCGGCTTTTGTCGCGACCTTAGCGGCGGTCTTTTTCTTCGCGTTCTTCTTAGTGCGATCGCGTTGCACCTTTGCGACCATCATTTTTCCGGGCTTAAAGGCGACGGTTTCGTGTTCTTCAACCCAGACTTCCTCTCCGCTACGGGGATTGCGAGCGGTACGCGCCTGGCGCATTTTGACCTCGAAGACGCCAAAGTTTCTCAGCTCGATGCGGCCGTCTTTGACAAGGACTTCGATGATCGACTCAAAGGTCTTCTGAACAACTTCTTTGGCTTCCTGTTGAGAGAGTTTAGTTTTTTCAGAAACTAAACGGATGACGTCTTTTTTAGTCATAGTAAAAATATCCTTTTCTTGGGCGTCTTTGACGCGATAACCCACTAAGCGCTTTTAGCGATAGGGGAAATATTAAATAACGCTATATAGCGTACACAGGGATTTTACAAGTCCAATATGTGGCGTCAAGTATTATAAGTAAAAAAATCGCAAGATATGTCAAATAATTATCCTGTTTATTTAGCGTCATGCTTGACGTTAGGACAGGCAATTGACCGGCACGCGCTAGAACGTTGGTTAATAGTTCGTGCGTATCTTGTGAAAACACTTGACTTTCCGTTACGTTGCGTGTGGAGCGCCATGGTATTAGCGCTTGCGACATTGTAACGCGTAAACTAGTGACGGCAAAGGTTAGGAGCGTAAGGTAAGGGTGAATTATTCTTTCACGTAAAACCTTTCGAGATTCAGACCTCCTTTTAGTTCCTCCTGTAGGATTTGCAGTCTGTTTTCGAGTAGCTCGATTTTTCTTCTAAGTTCCGCGGTAGCGGGGTCTTCCCTTAATTCCTCAATGGAATGTCGCGGCACGGCAGGATAGCCTAAGTGACGCTGTAGCGCGGAAAAGAAGAACGACGGGTCTCGGCCGGCAGAGGCGTGCGCGATACGTCCCTCTTTTTCGCCAAAGAGAACCGGTCGCGGTTCTTCGTCCTCTTGCAAGCGGTAATGCTCGCTTCGCACGTAGACAAGGTTGGCAATGTCAACGAATCCGATCTGTCGACGTAACACGACGTTAATCCAATTCTTCCAGTTTTCGTCGTAGACCGGGTCTTTTGAGACCGCCTCCAGACCGTAGTCGAAACCTAAACGATTGCGACTGATTGTTTCGAACTGAAAGAAGAAGACGCCTTGCGCAGAATACAGCTCGCTCGTGCGATACTGCGCCTCTCTTTCGAGAACCTCAAGCGCTATTCGGAAGTCGAATCGTCCCTCCTCGCGCTCAGCTTGTCGTATGACAAAGGTTTGAAAGGAGGTGAAGTAATGTGGCACGCGCGCCATAGCCACGCTCATTTTACCGGAAAGTTTTACTTCAGAGAGCAAGACTCCCACAGCAACGGGCAACATCGTGGCGCTAAGCAGTTCGTTCTTCATGGCGTGGAGAATCTCTTGACTGGAATAACCGTCGTCAAGTCGTTCTCGAAAGGTCTTAAAGAAGTACGCCTGTTCTACATATTCTTCACGATTAAGCGAACCCATCGTACCAACCGGATTTACGTGAGGTAATACACCGCGTTCTCTTACACAAAGCGCGCTATATTATCTATGTCGACAGTCCTAATAAACAAGATTAATAAAAAAACGACGTTGCAAAGAGATAGAGGCAGAAACTATCAAAAAGCAACGTCGTTACGGTCAGTTATGCCCGGTGTGCGTCGAGAGTGGCGTCTTTGCGCTGATGTTAAGGGTCAGTTGCGGCTAATAACAGTCGACGCCTAGGTTGAGTTTAGTAGGAGTTACATGCGTTTTCAGTGGCGAGACTATTATCGTTCACATAGCCTCGAGAAGTTGGAGTCGACCTTATCCACGATGGCGCCATATCCTTTTGCGGCACGGCTTTGCCCGATAGAGGGCCAGGGTTTAACGTCGTCAAATTCAGGGCAAAACTCATGGAACATGTCGAGTATAGACTTTGTGACGAGCATTAATTGCTCATGTCCCTTACAAAGCGGCAGTTGCTTGACGGTTTTGAGCACGCGTAAGCAGAACCCGCGCGTTTGAATGAGGTTTTCCGCGAAGTCGCTGTGAATTGGCAAGAATGAGGCAAAAGGCTCGTCGAGGACGTGACTCCATGCGAAGAGTTGTTGTAGGGAGAGGTTAGCGTTAGGTTTGAGCTGTTCCTTAACCTCCTCGATGGAGACGCCCAGTCTCTTGGCGTATTTGAATAGCGCCTTTTCATAATCCGCTTCCACAGGATGCCTGGTTCTTATGAGCAAATCAATGGAATGACTCGGCATAGGTAGATTGGGATTAGCATTAGGGTCGACTTCGTACTTCGACCTTTTATTAGGCTTTCTGCCTCTTTTTTTAGCGCCGAGCGGTTTGGCTAGGTCAAGCTCGGTCTGCTGAGTACTAATTGTGCAACAAGTAGTTTGTGAACCGTCGTTATAGAAGAAGCTAATATTTTCAGAGAGGCAAAGAGAATTATGCTCATCCTCAACCTTAGCGGGCGAGGTGAGAATGGGATCATGGTCTGCGTTTTGCAATGGGCAGAAGAGGAAGGTCACGTCCTGAGTTTTTGAAACGGCCATATCACAACATTGGTTATTCGGCTGAAACGTTTGCTTTTGGTAGATCACCGCCACATAAGGGGTTCCTAACGCCTGGGAGGCGGAGGTCGTTTGAGCGGTCGAAATGAGTTCTGCGCTTTGCATAATAAATCTCCTTGCGTCAACGCGGGCGATAACAACAAATGACGAGGCGACAGAACGGTAGGGCGTTTGTCTCCATCTGGAATCCACATAGGAAACCGCACGAATAGCCTTTCCCGTCCCCCACTGTGTGGAATTAGACGCCCTTTTTTTTAACTAGTTCCAATTATGCCGATCTTTTTATTATCGAGATGAAAAAATCTTCTCCCCAAACTACTACGCGCAATACCCACGATCTTTGCGCTTAATTTGACGGTTTTGACAAAAGATTGGGGGATAATAGAAATTGTTGTAGTTGGTAATATAGATAGTTTATACAAACCCGTCAATTGGACATAGAAACGCGCGCCGAAAGATAGCGCTTTCGACGCGCGCGTTTATACTCCGGTAGCGCGGCTGGTTTGTATTCGCAACTTTGCGCGCACGCACAGATCAGGTGATACGTCTTCGGTCGATATCGTCCTTGTCGTCGTCAGCCTCGCGTTTGCGGAACCACAGTCGAATCGGAACCTCGCCAATTGGCAATTCGTCTCGGATGACGTTGAGTAAGAATCTCCTGTAACTGGGACTGAACGCGTCTGGCATATTGCAGAACATGACAATGGTCGGGGGCGCAACGGCGACCTGTGCGGCGTAGTAGATCTTCGGCTTACGATAGTGGAAGAGCGGGGGAGGCGTGTGATTGAGCGCCGCCGCGACCAGCTTATTGAGACGATTGGTCGGCACGCGCATTTGGCTCTGGCGATAGAGCAGTCGAGCGTGCTGCAGTAGTTTCGGCACGTTCTTACCAGTCATACCGGTGACAAAAGCGATCGGCACGTGCCACATTGTGGCAAATGTCTCGCGCAGGTAGTCCGCCCAACGACTGGTGGGCATTTTGTAACGCGCCATTTTGTCCCACTTGTTCACCACAAAGATACACGGCTTATTGTATGACTCAATGAGGCTCGCTAACTGCTTGTCCATCTTGGCGATCTGTAGTGAGCAGTCGAAGAACATGAGCACGACGTCCGCCATTCTGATACTTCTCTCCGCACGTGTGAGCGCGTAGAAGTCCAGGTCGGAGCTGAGGCTCTTCTTTCTCATAAAACCCGGCGTGTCAATGGCAATAAAGGACTTTCCGTCGAGTTCGAATCTAACGTCAATGCAGTCTCTTGTGGTGCCCGGCACGGGGCTGGCGATCACGCGCTCCTCCTTAACGAGGGCGTTGATAAACGTGCTCTTGCCGACGTTTCGTCTGCCGACAATGGCGATCTTCATTTCCGGCTCTTTGTAGTTCTCCCCGGCATTGTCGAAGAAGGCGCTCAAGGGTAGCGCTTTCTCGATTTGATCCATGAGCGCGACGCGTCCGCGCTTCTGCTTTGCGCTCACAAAGACGACGTCCCATCCGAATTTATAAAATTCCTTGGCGTCGTCCTCTTGCGTTGTTCCGTCGCACTTATTGGCGACGAGTAAGACAGGGATACGTAATTTACGCAGTCTCTCGGCGACGTGTTCGTCGAGCGGAGCGATACCGTCTCTGGCGTCGACGACAAAGAGGATCAGGTCGGCGGAGTTAATCGCGGCCTGGATCTGTAGCTCAACGTCCTCGGAGAGGTCGTCCTTATCGACCACTCCAATTCCTCCCGAGTCGATGAGCTCGATGTATCTCGTGGAGATTTGTGGTCTTTGCGGCTCCTCCTGGTCGTCGTCCTGTTGCTCGGCGAGGTCGTCGAGCGTTGAGTCGAAAAGCAAATCTTCTTCGGGATTAACAGACTCGGCTTGGTCGTCGACGTCTTGAGATTGCTCCATGGCGTCCACGAGGAATGGCGCGGGCGTTTGGTCGTCAGGATCCTCTTCTTCCTCGTTCTGGTAGACGCTCCCGTCGGCAGGGAGGAGGGACGCAGAATCGTCGTCTTTCGCGAGTTCGTCTTCTTCGTACGCTTCTTCCTCGAGTTCGTCTTCCCCCTGGTCTAAGGACTCTTGCGACAAGGGCTTGAGTCGTCGCATTTGATCCTTGATTTTCCAATTAGAGTCGATTTCCTGCGGGAGGTACTCCTCCGGTACGCCGTCCAGACCAATGTCGAGTAGGAAAGACACGCGATCGCGCGTTACCCCGGCGACTGAGTCGACAATGGAGACGCGTTCGCCAATGAGCCAGTTGAAAATGCTCGATTTACCGACGTTCGGTCGACCAACAATGGCTACCTTTGCAACGCCCATGGCGAGCCGTCCTTTCTATATCTATAGCAAGGGCGCGACGCACAATGAAAGCGCGTCACGCCAATATTCTTTTGTATCAGTTCATAAGTCGTCGCGCGCGTTGAATATCGGATCGTCAGTATTAGAACCGACGTCGCATTCTTTGTCGCGCGTACAGAGTTATTGCGCTTGTACCAGTATGGCGAAGGAGCGACCGGTGTTGGCGTGGCTGAGCTTAAGGAAGAGGTTATTGTCAAGCGGTTGAGGCTGCGCCTTGACGACGTTGACCGGGCAGTCCTGAGCGACTTTGTCGCAATTGCGCGTGGCTGGAATCTGCTTATTGGCAACCGCTTGGAATGAGGCGACCAGTTCCACGGCGCCGGCGCCAGAGCCGAGATTGCCAAGGTGTCCGGCGGCGGCAAAGACCGGGACGTCCCCGAGCTGATTGCGTAGCGCCAGCGCCTCTTTGGAGTCGTCGGGGACTCCTAAGGCATTAGCGTTGACGTGACCGACGTCGGCGGCGTCCACATGCGCGTTGCGAAGCGTCTGACGTATGGCGCTTTCAATCGCGTCCTGCTGTATTCCAAAGGTGGCGGTGGGCTCAACAGCCTCGGCGAAGGATAGGATTGTTCCGTAAATCTTAGCGCCACGTGCCTCGGCAAATTCGCGACTCTCCAGCACAAACGCGCCGGCGCCGTCTCCGACGACGGTTCCTCTGCGGTCGGCGTCGAAGGGACGTGGATCGTCCTGGGGATTCTCGGAATATGGCGCGAGATTGTAAGCGCCCCCGCGAGCGAGAATCGTCGGGTTGAGCTTATTGCCTACGCCTCCTACAACCATGACGTCAGCGGCGCCGCGCTCAATAATGCGACACCCCTCCATAATGGCCGCTAGACTCGAACCACGATCCAACGCGTTGGTGTTGTTGGGTCCTCTGGCGTCGACTGAGATGGCAAAGTGACTCGCCGCCATATTGGGTAGGTATCGTAGTAGCCACAATGGCATAATGGATTCCATTGAGGCGCGCCCCCAAGTGGAGAAGTCGAACTTTCCGTCCTTAATCCCCTGCTTAAAGGCGGGCAGTAGCGCGTCAAGCTCCAGGCCGATGAGGTCGCAACCGAAGATACAGCCGAGTCTTTCGGGTTCGACGGCTCTGGCGTCGTTATCCAGGTTAAGGTTGGCGTTTTGCGTAGCCAAAATCGAGGCGACCATGCCCAGCTGAATATCGCGACTCATGACCTTAATGTTCTTTTTGGGCTTGATATAGTCTTTTGGCTTGAAATCGGGCGTCTCAGCGCAGATGGGCTTTCTTTCTAGCTGAGTTTGAATTGATTTAGAGAAGCCAACGCCGCTCACGCCGTTAATCAGGGCGTTCCAATAGGCGTCCAAATCAATACCAATGGGGCACAAGACGCCCATTCCAGTGACGACAACTTCACGTTTACTGCTCATATCAGGTAATATTCCGTATAGTTAGCGCATTTACACGACGCCGCCAAACGCGACGTAAGCCGCGACGTAAGCTGTAATGGTTTCATTTCAGTCATCGCGCGAAGTTCGACCTCGTGCGCGTCCCAAGACGCTATGCTCTGTATTCGGTAATTTTACTATAAATCGTCTGAATTAACAAGCGCCGACATTTAAATAAATGACACATGGGCTTTTTTTTAAAAAAAGGTTCGTATTTTACCAGCTAACGCCCCTGGAGCGCGACTAGTCTATTGCGAAGGTTACCCTGTCGCATTATTCTATAAGTAGCGTCTCGACATGCGCTCCATTACGGCTTTTGATGAAAATTACACTTTTTTTGAAAAAGGTAGAAACAATCCAAGCCCCGTAGTGTTTATATAAACAACGCCTCTTTTGGCGCGCGTCTTAACTGACGTCCCACTTAGGAATCTATTGCCTCTGTGGCGCGATTACCCGTTAAGCGCATTGTGTGTCGAGACCTACGCGGTCGGAACCAGCGCGCGAGCGAATCCCTCCCTGCGCTCCCCAGCGCGTCCTCCGACAATTAATGCCCCCCATCGTATGAGGTTACGTCCCGATACGCTTGTATTCCACCCGCCTCAAAGCAAAAGAACGTCTTAGGGTACGAAGATGAGAAAAGACTTAATGATCTGCTTGGTTCTGAGTTTGAGCCTTGCTGCATTCGGTCCCGCAATGGGACAACAGCGTCGCGCCGGTACGCGCGCCAGTAGCGCAGCGGCGACGCAAACGCCGGCCTCTGCCGAGAATAGCGCGTCGCCAAGCGCCAACGCCGGTTCCGCCGAAACTCCACAAGCGCGCGTAACGGGCTCGCAGGGCGCGCCTGGTCCGGGCGGTCAACGCGGACCTGGCGGTCAACGCGGTCCTGGCGGACCTAATATGAGCGGCTTTGCCGTTTTGGGTCTACAAATGCAGGCTCGCGAGGCGGCGCTCGAAGACGGTAAGGTCAAGATCGCGACGTTCCAAGCAGAATATCTCAAAGCGCTCAAAGCCGCCGACTCTAATAACGACGGCAAACTCTCCACCGATGAACTGGAAGCTCTTCAGGAACAACAGCGCGCGAATATGCCGAACCCCGGCGGTCAAGGCGCGGGCGGCACTCGTCCCAACCGTGGCGGCGATAACGCCGAGGGCGCCGGTCGACGTCCCGTGCGCGGCGGCGCTAATGGCGCTAATGGTCGCAATACCGGCGCAAATGCTACCAGCGCTAACGATACGGTCGTTCGCGGTCAGGCTCCGGAAGAAAACGCGAACGATCAGGGACGTCGCGCCGGTCGTGGCGAAGGTCGCGCTCCCCAGGGCGGTCCTAACGGTCAACGCGGCGGTCAAGGCGGTCCTAACGGTCAACGCGGACCGGGTCAGGCAAACGCGAACGGTCTTTTCAAGGCTCTGCAAGATTCTCGCGATGAAGAAAGCGGCGAAATCGACCTCGCTAAGTTCGAAAGCGGTCTGAAAGCGGCTCTTACCGAAGCCGATAAAGATAACGACGGCTATCTCGACCAGGAAGAATGGAACTCCTTCTCTGGTTTCGGCGGTCCCGGCGGTTTTGGCGGTTTCGGCGGCCTCGGAGGTCCCGGAGGAATGCCCGGCGGCAATGTAGATCCGAATATGGCGGCGCGTATGCGCGCAATGGTCGTGACGATGTTCCTGCGTCAAGTCGCAGACGCGGCTAAAACCGAGGACGGTCGCATTGATATCGCAAAGTTCCGCGATGAATATAGGAAGCTCCTCAAAGAAGCGGACGCAAATAACGACGGCTCGCTCGATCAAACGGAACTGGAGTCTCTTCAAGAGAAAGCACGCGAAGCAATGGGCTTTGGCGCTCCCGGCGGCGGCTTCGGCGGACCTGGTCAAGGCGGATTTGGCGGACCTGGTCAAGGCGGATTTGGCGGTTTCGGTCGTGGCGCTCAGGCGTTCGCAGAACTTCGCGACGACAACGGCAATATTTCACTTGCTAAACTCGGCGATAGTCAATTGCCGGATCAGCTCAAGGAGGCGTTGACTAACGCCGATTCGGACGGCGACGGTCTTCTGAGTGAAGAAGAATTGCGCGGCGCGTTCCAGAATATGCGTCCCCAAGGCGGTCAAGGCGGCTTTCCCGGCGGACCAGGCTTCGGCGGTCAAGGCGGTCAGGGCGGTCGCCAGGGCGGCGGTCGCGGTAATCGCGGGGCGTATTCTCCTGTGAATGACACGCTCAATAGCGAGACGATTGTTCGCGGTCAGGCTCCGGAAGAGAATGCAGACGGTCAAGGTCAAGGTCGTCGTGGCGCTCGTGGCGAAGGTCGCGGTCCCCAGGGCGGTCCTAATGGTCAGCGCGGACAGGGCGGACCCGGTTTTGGCGGACCCGGCGGTGGTTTCGGTCGCGGCGGTTTTGGCGGTTTCGGCGGCTTTGGTCGTATGGGCGAAGGCGCGGTTCAATCGGCTTTGAATAAGTCGATCGTCGATGAAAAGTTCGTGATCGCTACTTTCGAGGAAGAACTCGTGAAAGCGCTCGGTAACGCCGATAACGAAGACGACGGCTATCTCGATATTCAAGAGCAGATCGACGCTTTTGGCATGCCCCTTGCCGGTCAGCCTGAGGGCGGTTCTGAACCAGGCGGTCGAGGTCAAGGCGCACGTGGTCAAGGCGAGCAAGGTAATCGCGGCGGTCGCGGCGAGAACCAGCCTAATATTGACGAGAACGTCATGCGCGCGCGTATGCAACCGACTCCGAATAGCAATTACGTTGGAGTTGCGCCGAACGATTCCTTCCGTTTCGCGAAGAGTCGCGCTGGCGATGGTTCCGGTGAAAAAGAATCGATCGAAAGCGGTTATGCAATCGGTCGTTACGAAGTTCGTAATCGCGAGTTCAAAGAATTTGTCGACGCGACTAATCGTACACAACTGCCGAAATACTGGGTTGACGGAACTTATCCCAAAGGCTCTAAGAACTGCCCAGTCGTAGGCGTGACGGTTCAAGACGCGGAAGATTACTGCGCATGGCTCGCCACTGTGCATGAGGGCTGGACTTTCCGTCTACCGACCGAAGCGGAATTCGAAAACGCCGCCGCCGGCGCAAAGAAGCAGAAGTACCCCTATGGCACGACTTCTGGCGTGAGCTATACCAAAGGCGCGCTTACCACGAACGTTCAGTACAATGCGACTGTTCTTGCCGACCTTGCAAAGGACGGTATGATTACCCTCGACGGCAAGTCCTCTAAGCTTTCAGACGTCGCGACGATCTCCGCCAAAGGCGTGATTACCAAAGGTTGGCGCGATAAAGAAGATAAGAGCGGCTTTACCTATAGCGATGAATTCAAGACCGGCGTCGCGACGTGCGCCTTCCTTGTTCCGGTCTATAAATATCGAGAGAACGAGAGCCCCTACGGCGCGATCGGCATGGCGGGCAACGCCGCGGAATGGACCTCTACGGTTGTGAACGATAAGAACGTAGTTCGCGGCGGATCCTGGTACTCCTCCATCGACGATTGCGCCGCGACGTCGCGCGGCGAACTTAAAGACCCGAAAACGTCCGATCCGACGATCGGCTTCCGCGTGGTCGCAATTCGCGAAATGCCTGAGGGTATGCCCGGTTCGTTTGGTCCTGGCTTCGGCGGTCCTGGCTTTGGCGGTCCTCAGGGCGGTCCCCCTCAAGGCGGTCCGCAAGGAGCGCCTCAAAACGCTGCGGAAGAATGATTTTTAACTCGCTGCGCTTGCGCTATGCGTTAGGTTTTCCCCCTATGCAATGCGGAACTCTTGACGTCTGACGCGTTTATACAAAAGAGCGACGTAACCTCAATACCGGTTGCGTCGCTCTTGGCATATGATAGTCGCTCGTTCGAACGCCTCGAACTTAACGCGTTAGGACAGCGTAGTCGTTATCGAACGTGGCGCTAGCTCGCTAGGCTCTTTCTTCTTCCCACTTTTTGACGCTTTCGAGGAATTGCTCTTCGGTCGGTTCCAGACCGTTCTTTAGGTCTTCTTTGAACTTGACTTGTAATTTTAGCAGTTGCGTTTCCAGGTCGCCATTTGAGGCGACGGCGTGCTGGAAGAAGGACACGCCCGAGAGATGGTCGGTTTCGTGCTGGACGATTCGCGCGTCAAAGCCCTTCCAGTGGTAATTGACGACCTGCCCCTTGAGGTCGATCGCCTGGAATTTGCACTCCCTAGCACGCGGGACAATCAGTCTCATGTCGGGAAAGCTCAGGCAGCCCTCTTCGCCTTCTTCATTGCCTCGCAGTTTGAGGATTATTGGATTAATGAGCACGACCTCTTTGTCCTTCTGCTGCGCGTCCCCCGTTGGGTTAATGACGATCAGCTGATAAGGTAGGTCGACCTGGTTGGCAGCTAACCCGACGCCTTGCGTTTCGTACATAAGGTCAAACATTTCCTGGACAATGTCCCTGATCGTTTGATCGATTTTACGTAACGGCTTGCATTTATATCTCAGGATAGGGTGCGGGTATTTGACGATACGCATATGGACTCTTTCAACGCAAAGCGTAATGGGCGCGGTGTAACGACGGTAAAGACGAGCGTACGCGAGCGTTTGTAGACGCTATTTGACGCGCGTTTTTTTTTGTTTATATTATAAGCGCAATTGAGATATAATCAAGTCACAGGGTCACACGGTAGCTATGAAAACGCGCGCCAGTTATGATAAACGAGTGTCAGATTCGTCGTTCCAGGGAACCGGTCGCGTTTTTTCCACCGTTCGCGCCTGGTTTGCGTCTGGTCTGGGCTCGATTGTGATTCACATTGTCGTTCTAGCGGCGCTCTTTTTCTTAATGCAGCGTCATACTCGTCTTGGCGCGGCTAAATCGGATCGCCAGACGGACGAAATCGGTCTTGTTGCGCTGGAGTCTCGCGATTCAATGGAAAGCGAATTGCCCGAGGCGCTTAGCGAATTGAATAATGCCGAAGCCAATTCTTCGAGCGATTCTTCTGCCTCAGAGCAAGTCGATATCAACGCTTCTGTTCATGAGTTTGCCGAGAGTCTCCTTCCTAACGCTGAAATCGGCTTAAACTCCTCCAGTACAACGTACGGTTCCACCGAAGGCGTCACAGTTTATGGCGAGCGCGGGGGTAGTTCCTCCGGAGATGGTCAGCGCGTGGGATTCGGAGGAGCGTCCGGGACGGGTCGACGTTTTGTCTATGTTCTCGACCACTCCGATAGTATGGGCTGGAAAGGCGGCGCGCCCTTTCGTACGGCGCAGCGTGAGGCGATCGCCAGCGTCGAGAGCCTCGAGCCGAAAAATGGCGCTCAGAAGTTTCAGTTGATCGTCTATAACCAAGATTATTTGAGCTTTAACGGCGGTAGCGCGCTGGTCGACGCTTCCCTCGCCAATAAGGCGCAAGCGGCGCGCTTTCTCGCCTCTCTTACCCCAAGCGGCGGAACCTCGCCCGAACCGGCCTTGGAGAAGGCGCTACAAATGAAACCAGACGTGATCTTCTTTCTAACTGACGCCGACGAAGAACTTAGCGAACAGACCCTCGCGAATATTCAAAAACTACGTCGACTCTATAAAGTCAAACAGATTAGCGTGATCGAATACGGTCGCAGCTCCGATAAAGCGAAGAAGACCTATAAACGCCTCGCGGGCGAAAACGGCGGCGTTTATGTCTTTCGCGATATCGACCAAATGTAGCCTCCGTCTGAAGTTGCGCGTGACGTTTCGCCAGGGGCGCTTTTCTTTTTAGCGTCGCGCTCGCGCGCGTGCTCCTTGTCGTGCGACTTGCGTTTATTCTGCCTTTATTTTTTTATTAAACCCTTGCTTTTCGGCGCGTTTTATCGATACTAGCTGTATAGCGCAGTCGCGCGCGTAATTGCGCTCGTGGCGACGTTTTGACGTCTTATCGTAAGCTGTTGACTTTCTTGAATATGAGAAGAAAGGAGATTGTAGGCAATGCATTTGAGTCTGAGGCTAACGGTTCGGTCAAACGCTCCGATCCTATTGCTTTTTTGCAGTTTCCTTGTCTTTTTTGTATTTTCCTCCGATTTTAGCGCGTATGGTCAGGAATCTTCGGTCGATGACGTTCTGACCATGCAACGCATTTACGGTAGCGGTTATTTCTCCGAGCAGGGCTTTAGCGCTACGTGGTCTTCCAGCGGAGCCGCTTTTGTTCGCCAGGTTGAGTCGTCGTCGGTGAGCGGCGGTCGTGACGTCGTGCTCGAGAAGCCGGACGGTTCGCGCGAGATTGTCGTAAGCGCGTCCGAGCTGATTCCGCGCGACTCCAATAAAGAAAACCCGCGCCCTATAGCAGTCTCCGACTATGAACTTTCCTCTGATGCGCAAACGGTTCTTATTTATACCAATACACGCCGCGTCTGGCGCCGTAATACTCGTGGCGATTACTGGGCGCTCGATCGTCGTCATGGCGTTTTCCGTCAGCTCGGCGTCGGCGTGACGAGCGAGCCGTGCTATCTCCAGTTCGCGAAACTATCCCCCGACGGCTCGCGCGTCGGATATGTCTATAAGAATAACCTTTACGTTGAAGAGGTCGTTTCCGGCGCCATAACGCAACTGACCTTCGACGGCTCCGACGATATTATCAATGGAACCTTCGACTGGGTTTACGAAGAAGAATTCGACTGCCGCGACGGTTGGCGCTGGTCGCCCGACGGTAAATATATCGCGTTCTGGCGCTTAGATTCCTCCGCCGAGCCGATGTTTGTTATGCTCGACAACGTTGGTCTTTCCACCTCGACCGGCGCCGCGCGCATCGAAGCGACGCAACTGAACGGGGATTTCCAAATCAACGAGACGCCCTCCGACGATAACGCGTCCCCCGACGTATTAGAGACCGACGCTCAGCGACTGCGTAGCTATCCGACTCTTGTCGCCTTTAAATACCCTCGCGTCGGTTGTGCCAACGCGACGGCTCAAATCGGCGTGATCACCTTGCCCACCCCTGAAACACAAGGGTACGACCCGGTCGCTAATACCCGGTTCGTCAACTTTAACGACCCCGAGGAATTCTACCTCCCGCAAATGCAATGGCATACCGGTCAGGGCGGTCTGATCGTCCACAAAACCCCGCGCTCGCAACGTTTGTGCGAAGCCTATCGTATTGACCCGGAAACCGCCGAGCCGACCTTCCTCTTTAGCGACGCCGATCCCGACGGCGCTTGGCAGACCGTCTACCCCTTGTATGAACTACAAGACGGCGACCGCTTCATTCGAATTTCCGAACGCGACGGGTGGCGACGTTATTATCTGAGTCGCTTTAGCGACCTGACGGAACAACGCGCGTTGACGCCGCCAGAGTGCGACGCGATCGAGTTCGTTTCCTTCGACTACGACGCGTCAGGTCAGGAGAACGGAGTCTACTATTACGCGTCCCCCTCTAACGCGACGCAACGGTTCCTCTATCGCGCTTCGCTCGAGGGCGAGAATCAACGCGTTGTCTTTAGCAATGCGTCAGAATCGCGCGATAATGGAACGGAAAGCTGGTCCCTTTCCGCCGACTCCAATTGGGCGATCTATCGTCGCTCCTCCTTTGGCGTTCCCTCGCGCGTTGAACTTGTTCAACTTGACGGCGCCCAAGCGACCGTTTCCAAAGTACTTGTCGATAACCAAGCGCTTCGCAAAAAATTAGACGAGGCACGTTTGGGCGACTTCGAGTTCTTTAGCGTAGAAATCGACGAAGCGTGCGACTTCGAAAAGAAAGCCGGCGCCACGAACACAGAAAAGATCAGCGTCGACGGATGGGTTCTTACCCCGAATGATTGGGATGAAGATAATTCCTCTAAAACATACCCACTCCTGGTTTATGTCTACGGCGAGCCTGCCGCGCAGACGGTTCTCGACTCCTGGGGCGGTTCCACCTACCTCTATCATCGCGCGATTTGCGAACGCGGCTGCGTCGTGGTATGCTTTGAGAACCGCGGTACGCCCGCGCCCAAAGGTCGTGCATGGCGTAAACGTATCTATGAGAAGTTCGGCGCGGTCGGTCGTAGCGATCAAGCAGCTTCGCTACGCGCCTTCCTTTCCACCTGGCATGGCGCCTCTAAGATTGACGTCGACCGCATCGGCGTCTGGGGCTGGAGCGGCGGCGGCACCTCTACGCTCAACCTCATGTTTAATTACCCCGACCTGTATAAGTGTGGAATTGCTATCGCGCCCGTGCCTGATTACCGTAATTATGATACAATCTATCAGGAACGCTACTCCGGGCTGATTACCGAAACCCCCGAAAGCTATGAACTTGGCTCCGCTATCGGTTACGCCGGTAATCTCCAAGGGAAATTGCTAGTGATTCACGGCTCCGGCGACGATAACTGCCATTTCCAGACGACTGAGCGACTCATAAACGCGCTCATCGCCGCCGGAAAAGACTTCGAGGCGTTCATGTACCCTTATCGTTCGCACGGAATCTTCGAAGGCGCCGGCACGACCCTTCACCTGCGTAATAAGACAATGGAATTCTGGGAACGTAATCTCCTCGCGCCCGTGAACGCCCAGTAGTTCCACAACCATATAACGCAACGCTCGGCGTCGTGAATTGCGTATTGACGACGCTTGTGTGTTTTTACCACGAATCTTGCGTATTATAAACGAGGCGTAGGACGCGCTTTGTAGTTCGTTAAGACATTTCGCCACAGAGATTTGCGGTTTAAATGTCGAGATTAGATAAGGAACACCGATGAAACATCGCATTCTTTCATGCGCGGTCTTGACTTGCTGTCTTCTGGCAGCGAGCGCGACGCTCACGCGCGGTTATGATAATATTCGTGAGATGAAGCGACCGACTCCTTCTCCGAATTCTTACGCCTTTAGCGTCAATGGTTTCCACGTGGTTGACTTCCGCGTTGAGAACCTCATTGCCCCCGAAGGTATCGATACTCCTCAACCACGTTTTAGCTGGAAATTGTTCTCTCAGGATCTTAACGAACGTCAGAGCGCGTATCAACTTAAAGTACGTCAGGTAGGCGTTTTCGGCTCCGACGGTGAAGAACAGGTCGTCTGGGATTCCGGTAAGGTCGATAGCGACGAACAGCTTTATATCCGCTACGGCGGCGCCCCTCTGCCTCCTCGCACGGAATTCATGGCAGAACTGATCGTTTGGAACAATGACGGTAAACGTACCTCTCAGGTTTACGCGCCGTTCTCCACTGGTCTTTATCCGACCGCCGACGATCCCTCCCCGTGGAAAGGCAAGTGGATCAGCGTTGGAGTCGATGATACCCAAGTCACCCCCGCCGATATTACCGTCGCGAATTGGATCGCTTACTCAAATGAAGGAAGCCTCCCAGTCGGCTCCTCGACCTATCGCTTTACGTTCGACGTCCCCGATGCGAGCGCGGTCACCGAAGCCATTGGAAACTTCACCCAAGACGACCGCGGCTCTGTCTACCTCAATGGCGTGGAACTCGGCGGCTCCGATAATACCAGACGCGCCGCCACGCGCGACCTCAAAGCCAATTTGGTCGATGGTAAGAACGTCCTTGCCCTGCGTGTTGAAAACGTCGGCGCCAATCCTAATCCCGGCGGCGTGCTCGGCGCAATGTATATTACCACGGCGGACGGTACCACGAATTATATCACCGACGAATCCTGGAAAGCGATCGAAGGGTTTGAGCCCGAATATCTTACGCGCGATTTCGACGACTCCTCCTGGTCCAACGTCTTTGTGCTGACCAAATGGGGTAATGCGCCTTGGGGCGAAATCGAACAGGCCCCGCTAGAAAAAGCCTCGCCCGCAAGATACCTCGCTAATACCTACTGGATTCGCAAGGATCAAGAAGTTAAGCGCGCCACCGTCTATATTTCTGGTCTCGGATACTACGAATGCTATATCAACGGCGTTAAACTGGGCGACCAGATCTGCGGTCCGATGTACACCGACTACGATAAGCGCGTGCCATACAATACCTTCGACGTAACCGATATCTTCGAGATTACTCAAAAGATGGATGCGAACGACGTCGAAGTGAGCGTTGTTCTCGGCAACGGTCGCTATTACGCGCTTCGCGCCGATAAATGCGTTCATTACGGCGATCCCTGCCTTCTCATGCAAATGGAAGTGGAATACGCCAATGGCGAGGTCGACTACTTCGTGAGCGACGAAAGCTGGAAGGGTACTGCCAATGGTCCTATCAGCGAAAATAACGATTACGACGGCGAAGTCGCCGACGGTCGTCTGGCGCACAATCTGACAGGCGAAGAGTCAGAAAAGGGGCTTGAACCCGGCGATTCTCCTCGCTATCTCGAGGTGCGTTTCAATCAGGCTTGGACCGTCGAGACGCCCGATCCGGTCGTGGTTGTCGACGGACCCAAGGGGAAATTGGTCGCGCAGATGATTCCCCCTATGCGCGAAACCTATGAAATTAAAGCGGTTGCCATTGAAGAGAAAGAGCCCGGTCGCTATATCATCGACTTTGGGCAGAACTTCGTTGGCGTTCCGCGAATTAAGCTCAATGGTAAAGCTGGCGATCGTGTTCAAATCCGCTTCGCTGAGAGTCTTAAAGACGACGGCGAACTGTACGTCGACAATCTTCGTACCGCGAAGGCGCGCGATATCTATACTCTCGCGGGTCTGCCCGAGGGCGAAATCTATGAGCCTCGCTTCACTCAGCACGGCGGTCGCTACGCGGAACTCATTGGTTACCCCGGCGTTCCGACACTCGACTCTGTGACCGGCTATACCGTGACGACCGATTTGCCGCAGATCGGTTTCTTCGAGACCTCTAACGCGACGATTTCGCAAATCTTCCAAAATATCGTTTGGGGTACTCGCGGCAACTACCTGAGTATGCCGACTGATTGCCCACAACGCGACGAACGTATGGGCTGGCAGGGCGACCGCGCCATGGAATGCCTCGGCGAAATGTATGTCTTCGACAACGCGTCTCTGTATGTCAAGTGGTTGCAAGACATTGAAGAGTCTCAACGCGAAGACGGCAACGTCTCCGACGTCTGCCCCGCTTACTGGCAATTTTACTCCCCGAATGTGACCTGGCCGAGCGCGCAACTCCTGGTTCCACAAAACCTCGCGCTCATGTTCGGCGAAGAATCTCCGATCGCTGCGCACTTCGATTCGCGCCAGAAGTGGCTCGACTTCATGCTCTCCCTGTGCAACGAAGACGGCACGATCTCGCGCGATAACTACGGCGACTGGTGCGTTCCGCCGGAGCGCCCTGAATTGATCCACTCCGCCGACCCAATGCGTCAGACGAACCGCACTCTGCTGGCGACGGTCTATATGATCAACGACCTGCGCGTTCAAGCGAACTTTGCAGATAAACTCAATAAGACCGCGGAAGCGAAACAGTTGCGCGAACGCGCCGACAAGATGCAAGAGGTCTTCAATAAGACGTTCTACAATGCCGAAGAAGGTCGTTATGACAACGGCTCGCAAACCTCTTGCGTACTGCCGCTTGCTTTCGGCGTCGTTCCCGAAAGCGAACGTGAGAAAGTCCTTAATACGCTGATCAACAATATCGAAAACGTTACGAACAAACACCTCGGCACCGGTCTTATTGGCGGTCAGTGGATCAATCGTCTACTCAGCGACGCCGGTCGCATTGATCTTCCGTACGCCTTCGCGACGCATCGCGATTTCCCGAGCTGGGGCTATATGATCGAGCAAGGCGCCACGACGATTTGGGAACTGTGGAACGGCGACACCGCTGATCCGGCTATGAATAGCGGCAACCATGTCATGCTCGTTGGCGACCTTACGACGTGGTTCTTCGAATACCTCGCCGGTATCAAGGCGGATCCGTCTAATCCCGCCTTTAAGCATATCGTCATGCGTCCTAACGTGGTCGGCGACCTGACGTCGGTTTCCGCGCAATATGACTCCGCGCGCGGTATGATTTTGAGCCAGTGGGAAGTTAAAGACGGCTCTTTCCAATGGAAAGTGACGATTCCCGCGAACACGACCGCGACGGTCAGCGTTCCCACAAGCAATCCGGAGTCGCTTGGCATTCAAACGACGCGTCTGAAGCTCGTGCCGCCCGAACCAAACGAGATCCGCATGGCGAAATACGAACGCGTATTCCTCAACTTCGATGAAAAATCCCTCGATAAGACGGTCGTCGACGGTCGCGTGGAGTTCGAACTCGGTTGCGGTAGTTATATCATCACTGCTGAGCTACAGAAGTAAACGTCTAGTTTACAGCCTTTAGCGTTTCCGCCAGGCTCTCTGAATTGAGCGCGTCGTTGGCGTCGTTGTGACGTCGGCGACGCGCTTATTTCGTACTTATGGACAGGAAGAAGTCCTTTCAAACCAAACGTAAGGTTAGCGCTGTTATGAAATTGCGCGTGGTATGTTGATAGAAAACCTCAACGCCTGACGCGTCGGCGTCGCGGAGATAGAGAAAAGAAATAGAACTGACGTGAGATAAGCGGATTGGTCGGCGGAGTCAGGAGCGTGTGGCAAAGAGTTGTTGATAAAACGGTTAAAGGAAAAGGACGAGACCCATTTGAACCTCGTCCTTTATTCGTATGTAATACACGGTGCGTGCAATTGCAGTCGCTAAGCGTAAGCTAACAAGTCAATTACTTCAAAGCTTCTTCCACAGCCACGGCGACAGCGACTGTAGCGCCGACCATGGGGTTATTACCCATGCCAATGAGCCCCATCATTTCGACGTGTGCGGGAACGGAGGAGGAGCCGGCGAATTGTGCGTCGGAGTGCATACGCCCCATGGTGTCGGTCATACCGTAAGAAGCCGGTCCGGCCGCCATGTTGTCCGGGTGAAGGGTACGACCGGTGCCGCCGCCGGACGCGACGGAGAAGTATTTCTTGCCATTGTCGTTGGCCCACTTCTTATAGGTTCCCGCAACCGGGTGTTGGAAGCGCGTCGGATTGGTGGAGTTACCGGTGATGGAGACGTCGACGTCTTCGTGACGCATAATGGCGACGCCTTCGGAGACGTCGTCGGCGCCGTAGCAACGAACCTTAGCGCGTTCGCCGTTGGAGTAGGGCTTTTCGCGGACGATTTCCAACTTGCCAGTGGCATAGTCGTATTTCGTTTGGACGTAGGTGAAGCCGTTGATGCGGCTGATGATTTGAGCGGCGTCTTTTCCCAGACCGTTCAAGATGACCTTGAGCGGAGTCTGGCGTACTTTATCGGCGTTGCGCGCGATACCAATAGCGCCTTCAGCGGCGGCGAAAGATTCGTGACCGGCCAAGAAGCAGAAGCACTTTGTGGAATCGCTCAAGAGCATAGAGGCGAGATTGCCGTGGCCGAGACCAACTTGACGTTGTTCCGCGACGCTTCCGGGAATACAAAAGGTCTGCAGACCTTCGCCGATAGCGGCGGCGGCGTCGGCGGCTTTGGCGCAGTTCTTCTTCAGCGCGATACCAGCGCCGAGGGTGTAAGCCCAAACGGCGTTTTCGAAGGCGATCGGTTGAATAGAGCGCACGATTTTTTCGGCGTCAACGCCCTTGGAGAGGTTGAAATCGCGTAGCGCTTCCAGATCGGCAAAGCCATACTTGGCCAAAACCGGATTGATTTGTCCGATTCGTCTTTCAATACTTTCAAAGGTAACCATATTAATAATCCTATGAATGAATATTATTCTTAATTATTCGGGGGACAGAACGTCGCGCCGTTTAGCGTAGGCTCGTAACGTACGATTTGACGTTCTTTGGAAAGAACGAGTCGGAAGATATTATTCCAGACGCGGATCGATCTTCTTGACCGCTTCGTCGAAACGACCGTAAGTCTTGATATTGCTTTCGTAAGCTTCCTTGGGATCGACGCCCTTCTTAATGGCTTCCATCATTTTACCGAGGCTCACGAACTTATAGCCGATGATTTCATTGTCGGCGTCGAGACCGATTTCCAAGACGTATCCTTCGGCCATTTCAAGATATCTGGGACCCTTCTTGAGGGTAGCGTACATGGTGCCGACTTGGGAACGATGACCTTTTCCAAGGTCTTCCAGACCGGCGCCGATCGTCAGACCGCCCTCGGAGAAAGCGGATTGGGTGCGACCGTAGACGATCTGCAGGAAGAGTTCGCGCATCGCCGTGTTAATGGCGTCGCAGACCAGGTCGGTGTTGAGCGCTTCAAGAATGGTCTTTCCGATGAGAATTTCCGAGGCCATAGCGGCGGAGTGGGTCATACCGGAGCAACCGATGGTTTCCACGAGCGCTTCTTGAATGACGCCCTCTTTAACGTTGAGGGAGAGTTTACACGCGCCCTGTTGCGGAGCACACCATCCAATGCCGTGGGTAAAGCCGGAGACGTCCGAAATTTGTTTAGCTTGAACCCAGCGACCTTCCTCGGGAATCGCGGCGGGGCCGTGATTGGGACCCTTGGCAACGCACGTCATGTGTTCGACTTCTTGAGAAAATTGCATTTTGCGCTCTCCATTTCTCTTGATAGACCTAAAAGAATTGTGGAGTCGAGTGGAGCAACGCGCGGAAACCGTCTCATTTTCCAAAGTCTCGCGTCTGAACTCAAGTCAACGCTTGTGGCACATAGCGAGCGCGTCAATTCACCAATGCGCGACGCAGTGCCGCGCTGTGACGCCACAGTCTTAATAATATTCTAGTGGATTCTAACCAATCTTACGTTTTTTACAAGGGGCGCTGGTTATGAATTATATGTATGTCGCTTGTCACATACGGATAGAACTTAAGCGCCGGTAAAGTAGGCAAATTGACTTGCTCAGTACGCGAGCGCGTGATGTGTCGAACTGACTACATACTGTTGACCAGCGTGTTCTTACGTTAGCTCCGTGGTTCTATTGCGCGGTTCAAGTTCCAAATCAAGTTGTTGCGATATAGCGCTTTGTATCTGTGTCCAAACGTCCTCAGGGGTTTTGGCAGCGTCGATGAGCGCAACTTTTCCGGGAGCGTAGCGCGACCAGTTTTGCGCAAAATAACGGTATCCCAAGGCGACGCGTTCGTGGTACTCTTGCTTTCGCGACTCGATTCTATCCTTCTGACGATTGATTCTCTGTCGCGCAAGTTCAGTGGGGCAGTCGAGTACAAGGGTTAGGTCGGGGAAGAGATTAGAGGCGAGCGCTAGTCCAGACCTCCAGAGGGTTTGCAGTTCCTCTTCTGGCAGATTATTGGCGTAGCCCTGGTAGACGGCGGTCGAAAGGAGATATCTGTCGATAACCACGACGTTGTCGTTTTGTAACGCAGGAATAATTTTTTCGTGAATCAGTTGCGCACGCGCCGCCATAAAGAGGGCGGCCTCGGCGTTGACACACGGATTGAGGGAGGATTTTTCGAGTAAGATCTTACGAATGGCGTCGCCTAGGCACGTATCGCCGGGGTCGCGTAGCATGACGTGTTGTATTTTGAGACTTTCCAGTCGCTCATGCAGTCTTGCTAGCTGGACGCCTTTGCCAGCGCCGTCGCATCCTTCAAAGGCAATGAACATCATGTAAGTCTTTCGAAAATAGGTTCAAGCATGTTACGGAACTCGTCGGCGGCAAAGGGCTGCAACATCGACGTTTCGCGGGATTATTGAGCGAATGACGTCATAAGAGCGTTTGCTTATCCTCAGGCAATCGGCTTCTGAATTTTTCACTCATTGCCAGAATCGTCTTGACGCTGAGCGTTTCGGCACGGATTTCGCCCTTGAGGTTCATCTGCTCGAGTACTTCGTCGACGACTTCCTTCTCCAATCGATACTTAAAGGCGCTACAGAGCACGGAGCGTAGGAACTTTCTTCTGTGGAAGAAGAGCGCGCGTACGAACTCGTGGTAAAATCTGAGATTTGGAATCTTAGCGCGTTTTTGCGGGTTGTAGTTGATCTGTACGATCGCAGAATCGACCTTTGGTCTAGGCCAGAAGACCGACGGCGGCATGATTCTCACAATTCTGCAGTCGCACTGAGCCTGTAGCCACACGGCGAGAGCGCCGTAGTCTTTTGTTCGCGGCTTGGCGCAGATACGATCGCCCACCTCTTTCTGAATCGTAACCGTCATGGAGTATGGAGGGACGTCGGAGAGCAAAAGGTTAGAAATCAAGGGGGTTGCGATCTGATAAGGCAGATTGGCGCAGAGCTTGAATCTTCTTTGCGAGTCGAGCGCAAGTTCCTCGCGAATGGCGTCTAAGACGTGGCGATTGAGTCTGTTTTTGTTCTCGAGGATATCAGCGAAGAGAAAGCGGATATTGTCTTTATCCCAGTGTTCCTGCTTGGCCATTTCGTGCATGACCTGGTCGACTTCCACGGTCACAACGACGGCGGCCAGTTGCGCCATAGCGCCGGTAAGCGAACCGGTTCCAGTGCCGACCTCAAGTACGACGTCGTTTTTATCCAGTTGCGCCGACTCGTAGAGTAGTCGCAGTAAATTCAGGTCAATGAGGAAGTTCTGACCTAGTTTACCGCGCGGATGAATCCCGAGGGTTTCAAATCGCTGCATGAGATAAGCGCGCGTTTGATTATTGGGCGAACCAGAGTTCATAAGCGTTGAGCAACCTTTGTTTACAAAAGTGAGAAGAGCGCTGCGAGCCACAAAGCGAATTTGCGAGGAAATACGCGCATGCGCTCTTACTTGTTCCCTTATTATTCGCTAATAGCTTAAACGAATTAGAGAGAGTTTCAAGGCGTAGCGGATAAAAAGGTCTTTTCAGCGTGATCTAACCGGCGTTTGAGCGGCGCTGGTCATAGAGTTCGACCGCTTGATTTAAAGCGTCGTCGAAGTCTTTGAGCTTTTTTAGCTTTGTGGCGCTTTCGGGGTCGGCAAAGACCCTCATGCGTTTGACGTAGTCGTCGAACTGTTCCTTAGCGAGCGCTCTGACCACGGGCGAGACCTGATCGAGCGGTCGATATACGTCTTCCTCGGGGTAGTAGACGTCAATGTCGAATTGCACTTCCTTGTCGAGCGGCGGCGCGTCTAGTATGAGGTCGGCGCGGTCGATTTTTAAAATATCAGCGAGGTTATGAGCGATGGCGTCGAGGTCGTCGTAGGAACGTCCCGCTAACTTGCGGTATAAACGCGGAGCCTCCATAGCGCTGAACTGTCGGATCCGCTTGACTAGTCTGCGCTTTGGACCGAATAGGCCGTAGAGTAGTTTGTACGCTTCGCGTCTTTTGGCGTTGACGCTTGCGTCGTCGTTATCTTGGCGGCTAGCGAGCTCAAGGAGATAGGTCTGCGCCTGGTAATCGTATGAGTTCTGGAGTTTTTCGAAGAGACTCTGTGCCGTGTAAGTTCGCGTCAGTAAGATAAGCGCGCGCTGGAACATAACGGTGGCCGCGCGGGAGGCATGATGCCAATAGACCTCGCTGAACATGACGTATCGCGCAAAGACCATGAGTTCCGCGGCGGTTTTGCCTTTAGAGGAGATGGCGATTCCGTCTTGTGCGCTGTTAATACAGACGCTACCGACCAGACGGTCGAGGTCGTAGTTTCGTCCGTAAGGCACCCCGGCGGCGAGGCTATCGCGCATGAGGTAGTCCATCTTGTCGACGTCGATTGGTCCGGAAAGAATACTGGCAAGGAGTTTCGAGACTTTCAGTCGCCTTTGAAACTCCTCCTGCGATTGTCCGGGCGCCTGGGTCGGCAGCGTCTTGGAAATCAGATTACTGACGTCTTGTGGCTCGACTCCCCAGTCTTCTTTGATCGCTTGCGCCAGTTCGCCTGTGACGTAGTCGTTTGCAATCTGCTCATGTGAACGCAGATTGGGTATTCTTAAGTCTTCGATAAGATGGCAGTACGGGAAATGTCCGAGGTCGTGCAGTAGCGCGGCGAGTATGAGGGTTTGCGCGTCTCGTGCGTCAACCAGGGAGGAAAAGAGCTCGTCGTGAGCGAGTCTTTTCAGCAACAAGAGCGTCAGACGATAGACTCCCAGCGAATGCTCAAATCGCGTGTGTCTAGCGCCGGGATAAACGAGCTGTACGAAGGCGAGTTGAGCGACCTTGGCGAGCCTTTGGAAAGGAGTGGAGTCGACAATTCTTCTCACGCGCTTTGTCATTGGGACGTCTAATTCCGGAGGAATTCTAACAAAGGAGCGTCTAGCGTCCATCCCAGCGATTTCGGGGATCAAGAGAATATCGCGACCATTGTAGGGATAGGGCATTTCGATTACCCCTTATCGTTGTTGCGAGGGTTGGAAATGACTTTGACGTCGGCGAGTTCGGCATTAAAGACGTCAATTATTTGTCGCGTTACGTCCAATTGCTCGACCTGGCGCATAAGTTCCCTTGAATTGACCCTTGGGATTCTAGCGTCGGCATTTTGCGCACGACGAGGGGCGTTAGAGTTTCCTTGTTTGGCGTCGAGGGAGTCGTCACAAGTAATCTGTAATCGCAGGTTAGAGCCAAGAACCTGCCGTAGTCTCGCCTGGATTTTGGCAGATTCTTGTCGACAGAAATCCGCCTGTAGTTTTGACGTGGTCGGAAACAGCGCAATAAAGAGGTCAGGCGCTTGGGTACGAATCATAGCGCAAGCGGAGGCGTTTGAACGTAGCATGACGCCGGAGTTTACCGCGTCGTTCCAGGCGTTCATGAGTACGTTGGGCGCGCTAGCTTGCCAGTTGGTCTTTGGCGTGGGCGGAAAGGCGTCGACGGCACGACTGGATTGAATTCCACTGGGCGACGTCGTGAGATTCTCAGGCGTCTGGGAAGGTAGATTGGCGTACGGGGCGCCAGTAGCGTTGGGAATAGCGACGGGGCTAGAGTTTATTTTTTTTTTGCGCGCCGAGGTCGTTTGCACCATCGGCGTCATTACTAGGGTTTAGCCTCACGGGCTGGGATTGTTTTAGCTGGATAATAAGCGATTCGATTGCCTGGAAGGCGTCGAGTCTTGTGAGTCTCACCAGCGCTAATTCCACGATAACGCGGGTTTGGGAACTGAACTGCAGACGTTGCGCCGCTTGGTCAAGAATCTGTAAGGACGCAATAATTCTTCTGAGTCCGAACTGATTGGCAATACGCTGTAAGTCGGGCAGTCTTGCCATGGAGGTATACAGTAGCGCGTCGGCAGCACAACCGCTTGCGACGACCATGAGATCGCGGAAGAGTCCGGAGATTTGTTCTAAAAGGACTCCGAAATCGACGCCAGACCTTGCCGCCTTATCGGTGAGCGCAAAGATCGGCGCGGGCTCGCCCAACGCGATTGTTTCTAGCAACTGGAAGACGGCGACGTCGTCGACCGCGCCCAGCATTTTGTGCGCGTCCTCGATTGAAATGTTATTAGGCGCAAAGGATAGCAACTGTTCCAGTAGCGACTGAGCGTCTCTCATGGAGCCATTCGCACGTCTTGCGAGCAGGTCAAAGACGGCGTCCTCGGCGGTGGCGCCCTCTTGCTGTGCGATCTGTCGCAGTCTCTGAGCGATAGACCCACCGTTGATGGTATTGAAGTCGAATCTCTGGCAACGCGATAGGATCGTAATGGGGATCTTATTAGGTTCTGTGGTACAGAAGATAAACTTCACTCGCGCGGGCGGTTCCTCTAGAGTCTTTAATAGCGCGTTGAACGCCTCTCTGGTGAGCATGTGGACTTCGTCGATAATATAGATCTTATAGAGCGATCTTGTCGGGGCGATGGCGGCGTTTTGACGTAGCTGACGAATTTCGTCTACCCCGCGATTGCTGGCGCCGTCGATTTCAATAACGTCGACGTCCTCGCCAGAAGCGATTCTAACGCAGCTGTCACAGACCAGACACGGCGTGGAAGTGGGTCCGTGCACGCAGTTTAACGACTTAGCAAAGATACGCGCACACGAAGTCTTACCGACGCCGCGCGCTCCTGTAAAGAGGTACGCGTGTCCGACTCGGTCAGTCTCAATGGCGTTTGAAAGCGCCCTTGCGACATTTTCCTGCCCAATGAGTTCTGCGAACCCCTGTGGACGATATCTTCTTGCGACGACCTGGTATGCGGAGGGCTTTGGTCTTGATGAACGTACGACCGAGGCGTCTGGAGCGACCGTGCGAGGCGAAACTTGCGCGGGCTTGATTGTAGCGACGGTAGGAACGTTGTTATTATTCGCGTTTGCGTCGTTTAACACAGGCTGGGGGGGGACGGTCTTCTGTGATTCTTCCGGGTTAAGATTGTTTTCAGCGTCGTAGACTTCCTGTTCATCGAGTGTCTTCGTCGTCTCTTGGGGACGCTCTTGCGATTGCGAGGGCGGCGTCATGGCGTTGGCGTCGACGGACAGGTTTTCTTCCTCGGCATTCGACGCGGCGACGTCGCTGGACTGCGAATCGAAGTTCGCGCGCTGTTGCTCGACGTTCACTTGCTCTTGTACTTGCTCTTGGTCGTGCTGAGGTTGCAGGGGTTGCGCGAAGAGGGACGGCTCCTGTGGGGCGACGGTTGCAAAGAGGCTGCCTTGTTCCAACGCGTTATCCATCGCGTTTTTAGAACGCTTGGCGCGTTTTTTGAGAGCGGAATTGTGATCCTCTTGCGCAGACTCGGCGTCGGGCGCGGCATTAAAGAGCATGCCGTCGGGATTATTATTTGCGGCATTGTTTCGCGTGCGTTTCACTCGAGCGTCTCCGTGAGTCGATCCAAAATAGTTTGATTCCTTAGTCGCGTTGAATTTACGCGCTCTACAATAAGCCTATTATAAGCTCAAACGTGTATTCAGGCGCGGTATTTCGTAAAAACTCAATAAAGAAAAGGTCAAATGACGAGTGCGAGGAGACAAGAAATGAAAAGGACGACCCTCAACGAGAACCCCGGCACATAAAAGCAACCGCTTATGGCTGCTCGATTTCTCGCCTGACCAGGTTCACCGCGCTCCTATTGCAGGGGCCCCCGTTGAAGGTCGTCCATCGGACACGTCTTTTACAGTATAGCGCATTCGCTCTTTTTTGCAAGCGCTCAACCCCACAGAAAAATCATTTTTCTTTTTCGAATTTATCACCTTGCCGAACCTGAGCAGTTGTACAGAGTATCAGGAGTCTTTCCCGTTCGGCGCCTAGCGCTACGTCTGCGCCTACAACAGACGACTTACGTCTTTTTCGAGCTAGTCAATCACAAACGGCTTGTCCTCCCCGAAATGTTAATCTGCTCTTATTTGAGCCATTCCTTAACCTGCTGGAGTTCGAATTTCAACATGTCGGCAATTT
>JAUNMR010000020.1:0-18829 GCA_030537455.1 Planctomycetia bacterium
TAGTCCCGCCTCGGCTATTTTTAAGGACGTTGCGAGTTTTCGCCGCGTCCTTTTTGGGTTCATTCGGCGAAGAGCGCCAATACGTCAGATACATTGGCGCTCCTGTTCTAACTCATGCAAGTTGTGATGTTAGTCTACACCGATAAAACCGAACTGATGAAGTCCGCTTCTATCTTGTTTCTACACGTTCCCTTTATAAAACTTCTGGGATGTTTGTGCTCTTGTTGTTAAGTTGTGAAAGTATGTAAGTATAATTAATAAAAAGATATCTATGGGTTGACAATGTTGTAAATGACTTTCAGGGCGTCGATAAGGTGTTATGTAGTTGTAATGGGGCGCGAGTGTTCTATAATGCGTTAAAGGGTTCTGTGATCGGTATATTTGAGCGTTGAGACGTTAGAATGACCGGGAGGAATCAATGATGAAGCGCCGTTTTCAGAAGCGTGGAGTGTGATAAAGTCTAACCTAGTAGCACGAAGAATCGGAGACAACAATGAGAAACAAGTCCTTTTTTAAGGCGTATTTTCAACTGACAGTAGCGCTTACGGCGCTATTTTTGACGACATATGTCCGGGGTGACGTCTACACAGTATCCGCTCCAGATGGACATGCTGCGACGGATTCCTATCGAGTCTTGGTTAACGGTCATGAAATCTCGGTCTATCGTACCCCCGATCAAGAGGAGGGTAGTGGGGAATATTATTTCGCTACGTTCGAATTTGACGGAGAAGTTACCGTTGAAATTAAAGCTCCTTTTTCCCTAGCGAAATCAACGGTAGCGCCGGAACGTTATGGCGTGGTAATCGAGTCGCTCGAAGAGAATAACGCCGTTCTTCACGCAAATGAACCTTTCATGGTTTCTTTTGAACCAAATGGTCGAGTTAAGCCCTTGATTCTTTTTGGATTGGCGCCAGAGATAGACGCGCCGCACGAAGGAGACGAGAACGTTGTTTTCTTTGGTCCTGGGGAACATTCTCCCGGGGTAGTCAATTTGACAGATAATCAGACTCTCTATGTAGCGGCCGGCGCGGTTGTGAACGGCGGCGTGGTAGCTCGCGGGGACAATATTACTATTCGTGGTCGTGGCGTTCTCTCTGGCGCTAACTGGAAACGCTATGCCGGACCGACGTCGTTTATTATTAATGCGCTTGACTGCAAACGCTTACTGATTCGTGACGTTCTTTTACGCGAGCCCTGGAGTTGGTCCTGTGTGTTGAATAATTGCGAAGACGTTGTCATTGACGGTCTGCGCATTTGTGCCTCGAATATGATAAATGACGACGCGCTCGATATTTGCAACTCTCGTCGGGTCGAGGTGCGCAATTGTTTCTTCCGCGCTCAGGACGATAGTATTGCGATCAAAGGGATTCGTAAAGATCACGCGTCTTGTGAAGACATTACAATTCACGACTGTACCTTTTGGACAGATCGAGCCAATGTCTTTCGCATTGGGTACGAATGTGAAGCGAAGCAAATGCGTAATATAGTCGCGCGGAATATCGACGTCCTTTATTACAGCGTTAACTATCGCGAGCATGACCATTATTGGGCGAATGCGATCGTGTGGTTACAGCCGAATCAAGAACTCGTCATGAGCGATTGCCATTTCGAAGACTTTCGCATTCGTTCCAATGGTGATTCGATGATTATGCTCATGGCGAAACCGATGAGTTGTCACTATGGCGATTTCGAGAATCCAGTTCCAGGTCGTTTGTGTGATTGTTCTTTGAGTCGTTTCAACGTGTATGGCGATCGCGGTTCATTTGGCGGAGAGCTTTATTTTGCCGGCGCGACTCCTTCCAGTAACGTGCGTGGGATCAAGGTTAGCGATTTCAACTACTTTGGCGAAGGCGTTAAACGCGATTCTCCCTGCGTTGTCGTTGGCGATTTTGTCGAGGATCTCGAAGTTAAATAATTTCCTGTCGATAGATGGTATGATTCCGAGGTCAGCCTTTGCACTTGCCGAGGAGTGAGTTGCGAGTTACCTACGATCAAACGTTTTGTAGTTGAGTTTTTTTCGTCCAGCCGTGAACGTCTGAGTATTTCAGTTTTCACGGCTTTTAATGAAGTTTGACGTTCTTAATAACTTTTCGAAACGACCGGTTATCCTGAGATAAACACGGCAGGGACTCTCGTCTTATGACGTCATATTATATCTGACGTCATATTTGGGATTTGCGCGCTTTGAGGTCGTTGCGGATGGTCACTTTCTATTCGGCGTTCGTTTTTGGTTGACTTCTGCTCGTTCTTCCCTTATTATTACAGAGTCTTGCGTTTGCAA
The DNA here is from genome assembly GCA_030537455.1 of Planctomycetia bacterium. GTDB lineage: Bacteria > Planctomycetota > Planctomycetia > Pirellulales > Thermoguttaceae > RUG369. The sequence goes on from JAUNMR010000020.1 coordinate 2,282, forward strand.
ATTGTCGTGAATATTTCGTGAGACGACATACGCTTCGGCAGTTTTGTGATCGCTATACTTAACATTGTTCGAACTTGAAGTTAGAAAGCGTCGTCATGAAAAACGTAGTTGGTTCGAAAAACCGCTTGATGGTCAACCTGTGTCTGACGTTAGTCTTATTGCTGACGTTATGTGGCGTGACTCGGTCGCAGGAGGGTCATTGGACAGGCGAGTATGATCGGGTTATGAATATCAGTTATTATTCCGCAGACTCCAGCGCGAGCTCCGACGAGTACGTACAGACGCAGTGTAAGCTCGATATTCTCTATCCCAAGCATTCAGTGGAGCCGTTTACGACAATCGTTTGGTTCCACGGCGGCGGTCTGGAAGGAGGACAGAAGTATTTTCCATCGGCGCTCCAACGTTTGCAGTCCTTTAAAGACGGTCGCCTTGCCATTGTTGCGGTGGGTTACCGATTGGCTCCGCGCGCTGCTTTTCCTGCTTTTATTGACGACGCCGCTTGCGCCGTCTCTTGGGTGTTAAGTCATATTGAGGAATATGGCGGCGATCCTCAGGCGGTATTTGTTTGCGGCGGGAGCGCAGGCGGTTATTTGACCGCAATGCTCGGGAGTTATTCTCAGTGGCTTGAGAAGTTTGGCGCTAGTCGCTATGACCTTGCTGGTTATATTCCAGTGAGCGGTCAGATGACGACTCATTTTCTTGTGAAGCGTCTTCTGAACTATCCGGGCGAGCAGTACAATCCTGTAATTGATGAGAATGCGCCTTTGGGTGGAATTAGCAAAGACTTTCCTCCGTTTTTCTTTGTGTTAGGCGATCGTAAGATCGAATGGAAATGTCGCGTCGAGGAGAATGAACTTATGTGCGCGTCCCTTCGCGCACTCGGCGCTCCGATAGCGGAATTTTCGGAGAATCCGGGTTTTACCCACGGAATTTCCGGCATGGGAGACGATATTCCTCAAGAGCTACTCGATAAAATCGACGCGTTTATGACACGAGCCGTAGAGTACGCTAAGACGCAAACAGTCTCCGAGACTAAGTAAAAACTACGTAATAGATTGAGTTGTTTTCTTCTCGGTTTATTACAGTGGAATCGATTCCTTGGCATAGCGTTGACGGAGCGTCTATTTTTAGCTTTTTGAACGAATTACCTCGAACGCTTGCGAACGTTTCCATTCCGTTTTTTCGTGTTGACGTATTTCTTACAGCTGGTAGAATGCGTATTAGCGTCGGCGCTTTCGAGCGTTAGACGCTAGTAAGCATTCTGTTTTGACGCTGACGCCGTCATTTTCCCACAATGTTCAACGCCTCAGCCAAAACGGGCGTTGTTTTTTTATGTAAAAGCGACTTGAATTGCGATCAAGACGTTTTTATTCGTTCGTTTCGTACCCGAGACTATTGAGGTTAAATCATGTCGAACCAAGATTCGTCTAAACCGAAGACGATGTACGACAAAATCTGGGAGAATCATCTGGTCTACCAAGCGCCAGGGGACGATTCTGTGATTCTTTATATCGATCAATTGCTTTGTCATGAAGTGACGTCGCCTCAAGCGTTTGAAGGTCTGCGTTTGGCGGGACGAAAACCTCGTCACCCCGAACGCGTAATGGCGGTTCAGGATCACGACGTTCCGACAACGGATCGCGATAAACCGATTGAAGATCCAATCGCACGTAAGCAAGTTGAAACTCTTCGCGCTAACTGTAAAGAGTTTGGTATTACTCTATACGACTTGAACGACGTCGAGCAGGGGGTTATTCACGTGGTAGCGCCGGAGCAGGGACATGTGAAACCTGGCATGACGCTCACTTGTGGCGATAGCCACACAGCGACGCACGGCGCATTCGGCGTTATGGCGATGGGTACTGGCACCAGTGAAGTGGAACATGTCTTGGCGACACAGACGCTTCGTCAGAAAAAGATGAAGTCGATGCGCATTACGATTAATGGCAAGCTTGGCGAAGGCGTTACCGCTAAGGACTTGATTCTTTACGTCATTAACCAACTTTCCACCTCCGGCGGGGCTGGTTATGCCGTTGAATTTGCTGGCGAAGCGATCCGTTCCCTCTCTATGGAGGGTCGTATGACAGTTTGCAATATGGCGATTGAGATGGGCGCTCGCGTCGGTATGATCGCTCCTGATGAAACGACGTTTGAATATTTGCGCGGTCGCAAACATATGCCGAGCGGCGTTGCGTTTGAGGAAGCCGTAGCTCAATGGAAGCGGCTCGCTTCTGATCCAGACGCGGTCTTTGATAAGGAAGTCGTCTTTGACGCCGCTGATATCGCACCTCGCGTGACCTGGGGGACTAACCCCGCGCAGAGTGTGGAAGTCACCGCGACGATTCCATCGCCGGAAAGTTTTGACAATGTCGAAGATCAGAAGATGGCGAAAAACGCCCTGGCATATATGGACTTGCAGGCCGGCGTTCCAATGACCGACGTTAAACTCGACTGGGTCTTTATTGGCTCTTGCACAAACGGACGCATCGAGGATTTCCGCGCCGCGGCTCGCGTTCTCAAGGGGTATAAAATAGCTGACGGGCTTCGCGCTATTGCCGTTCCTGGCAGTGGTATTGTTAAGCGCCAAGCGGAAGAAGAAGGTCTTGATAAGATCTTCACCGCCGCGGGTTTCGAATGGCGTGAACCTGGTTGCAGTATGTGCCTAGCGATGAATCCCGACCGTCTCCAGCCCGGCGAGCGTTGCGCAGGTACGAGTAATCGTAACTTCGAAGGTCGTATGGGCAAGGGCGGTCGAACCCATTTGGTTTCCCCTGCCATGGCAGCGGCCGCTGCGGTTATGGGTCGCTTCGTTGATATTCGAGAATGGAAATATCTGTGAAGTAGGGCGCTAAGGTTTAATCGCCTTTGCGTGAATGATAATTAATAAGATAGAATCCTCTGGGACAAAACGACTCAACGGTTGGAATAACAGACGCAGAAGCATTTGCACGCAATCGTCTAGCGTCGTTGATTGTCCTTGCGGGTCAATTAGATATTAGGCGTCTAATATGCAAGCTTTTACACAACATGACGGTCTGGTGGTTCCGATCGACCGTAGCGATATCGACACGGATCAATTGGTTCCCAAGCAGTTCCTCAAACGCGTTGAACGGAGCGGTTTCGGTAAATTCCTCTTCTTCGACTGGCGATACTTGAACGACGACTACGACGAGAATCCTGAGTTCGAATTAAACCGTCCTGAATACCGTAACGCGACGATTCTCCTGGCGCGCCATAACTTTGGTTGCGGTTCCAGTCGCGAGCACGCGCCTTGGGCGATTGCCGACTATGGTTTTCGCGTTATTTTAGCGTCGAGCTATGCGGATATTTTCTACAACAACTCCTTTAAAAACGGGTATTTGCCGATTACCCTCTCTGAAGAGCAAATCGATATGCTCTTTCAACGCGAGAAACAGTTCCGTCCCTATACCTTGTGCGTTGACTTGGTCGCGAAAACGATCAAAGACCAGCACGGTTTGTCACTGACGTTTGAATTGGACGATTTCCGTCGCGACTGCTTGCTCAATGGCTGGGACGACGTCGGGTTGACCTTGCGATTTGAAGACAAGATCGCCGAATATGAAAAAGAACACGGGATCGCGTAATTCCCAAGTTGGATTATTTTATCTGTTAGAACGCTCATTTATCGACACTCAAGCGATGCATGGGCGTTCTTTTTAATACAGTGGCATTTGTTTGCGCTCTGTTATTATAGCGCGCGGCATTTGACTGTGGCTTTAGGTTGAGCGAGTAATTGAGATGAAAGCAATTTTACTGGGTAATGGCAAACGCGCAGGCGTTTTGGCTGGCGTCGAGAAATTACGCGGTGAAATCGAACACGCAGTAGAAGTCGTCGCGGCGGATTTTGCTAGTGAACTCGATCTGTCGGAGATTCAGGCCGATCTGGCGATTGTTTTCGGCGGCGACGGTTCAATTTTGCGCGCGGTTCGTCAGATGGGCGAGCGTCAGTTGCCTATTCTTGCCGTGAACTTGGGAACGCTAGGCTTTCTTGCTAGTATCGACCCCAGCGACGTATCGAACTTTTTAAAATCATCTGATTTTGAACAGTTTGCCACGCGCGAGCAACTTTTACTCAATTGCACCGTGTGGCGAAAGAAAGACGCCCTTACGTCCCCTCCGCCTTTTCCAGAGGTTTCAAGTTGCCGTTTTTCTCGCGCCTTACCTTCTGATTGGTACAAAGGCGTCTCGGATTTATATTGCTATTCTAATCACCTTGTCGTTAATGAAGTTGCAGCGTTGGGCGGACCTCCTTTTTCCGTCGTTCGTATCGATCTAGCAATTGACGGTCAGCGCGTGACGACTTTTCGTAGCGACGGCGTAATTGTCGCAACTCCGGTGGGGTCGACCGGTCATAGCCTTTCTGTCGGCGGTCCGATTATTCGTAACGAACTTAATGCCGTTGTCATTACTCCTATAGCGCCACAAGCGTTGAATTACCGCCCCGTGATCGATTCCGCGGAGCGTGTCTACGAATTGCGCGCGCTCTCCGACAGCGTCTTTCTTGTGATAGACGGCGCGTTACGCCAGCAATTAACGTCCGACGACCTTGTGGTGATTCGCCGCGCCCCCTTTGCGTTTAGGACGATTCTGGTACCCGAGAATAAGTATTATCGCAACCTCCAACGCAAACTCGGTTGGGGCGTCGATAATATCGAGCAACTTCGGCGCGAGGAAGACGAGAAGGGCGGCGTCGTATGATTCTACCGATTGGTATTAAAAGATAGGCGCAGACGTCTTTTTTCCAGCTTTTCTTATTGGTTTTGTAGAGAAGATGTGATACAATTACTCAGCAAACCAGAACAGTGTGTAACGATTTCATTCGTTCATTGTTCATGACCTAAAATGCCGATTCACTCGATGTTTGTCGGATTGTCTTGTAACCTCGTGGACAAGGATAGCGTACTATGACGAAGATTAATCGACGAAGCTTTATTGGCGCAGGTTTGGCCGCCGGCGTCGCTTCCTTTTTCCCCACGCCGGCGATGATTACGCTCGGCGCCAATGAACGCATTCGACTCGGGTCAATTAGCTGTGGCGCTCGTGCTAATGAATTGCTCGCTAACTTCCGTAAGTTCTCCGAAGTCGATATTGTTGCAATTTGCGATCCCGACTCCGCACGCGTTGGCTCGACCAAGGCTAAGTTTGAGCAGGAACTTAAGACCTATTCCGACTGCCGTGAACTTCTCGACGACGACAATATTGACGCTGTCGTCGTTGCGACTTGTGACCATTGGCATTGCCTCGGCGCGATTTGGGCTATGCAAGCGGGCAAGGACGTATACGTTGAAAAACCGCTTGCGCACAATATTTACGAAGGTATTCAAACGGTCAATGCGGCTCGTCGTTACAAGCGTGTATGCCAAGTCGGTATGCAACAGCGTAGCGATAAAATGCAGGCGGAAATCAAGAAGTTTCTGCACGAAGAACAACAAATCGGTAAGATCATCAACGCACGCGTGAACCACTATATGCGCCGTGACGCTATCGGTCGTACCGAGCAACCGATGGTATTCCCTGAAACGGTTGACAAGAACCTGTGGCTCGGACCTGCCCAAGACGTTCCGATCTATCGCAATAATCTCCAGTACGACTGGCACTGGTCTTGGAATACCGGCACCGGCGAAATGGGCAATTGGGGCGTTCACGTTCTCGACGATTGCCGTAACAATGTGTTGCTTGACAGCGTTGAATTTCCGAATCGCATTCTCGGCGGCGGTATCCGCGCGGGCTATAACGACGACGGGGAGACCCCGAATATTCAATTTGTCTACTTCGATTCCGGCTCCATTCCAGTGGTCTTTGCGATGTCGACCCTCGGTATGAAGGATTCTCGTTCTGCCGGTCCACACCCTGGTCCGGGTTCCGGCTATATCGCCTACTGCGAAGGCGGTCGTCTTGAAGGTCAACGTGGTAGCGCGAAAGCCTTTGACGCCGATGGTAAACTCATTAAAGAGTTCAAAGGCAACAGTGGTCAGATGGAACACCAACGTAATTTTGTCGACGCCGTTCTGACGCAGAATCCCTCGATGCTCAATGCCGAAGTGGCTATTGGCAAAGCGACGAGCGAATGGTGCAATCTTGCGAATATTGCGTTCCGTTGCGGTTCCAAGATGACAACCGAACGCGCCACCGCAATCGCGGGCGTGGCCACTGGCGCGGAACAGATTTGGGTCGACGCGCTCTCCAGCGCACAAACGACACTTAATTCCCATGATATTCCGATGGTCGACGGCGACGTGGTTGTTAGCGATATGTTGACCTTCGACGCGGAAACACGCAAATTTGTCGGCGTTGACGCAGAAAAGGCGAACGCATTGCTCAAGCGACAATATCGTTCGGAAGAGTTTACTGTTCCCGAGATTCCGGAAGCGTGATTGACGTCTTCCTAACCATGGCTTCTGACGTATGTTAGCGTAAACATTGTCCAGGAACGTATTTGTCTCAACGATACTTGGCAAATGCGTTCTTGTTTCTTTCAGGCGTTTTTCCCATTGCGACTTTTCAGCCAGGTTGCGATGAGCTTTTATTAAAGCGTCCGGACGTTTTCTCGTTTGGACGCTTGTTACATTAAACTCAACGTCATTGTTTATCGGATTGAACATAGAATAGAGGGCGTTCCCGATGTTATTGTTTTCCTGTGGGTTACTACTTTTGATTGTAGGTTACTTAACCTACGGTCGCTTTATTGAGCGCGTCTTGTCTCCCGACGACCGTTTGACGCCAGCTGTTAAGTATAACGACGGCGTTGATTACGTTGTCTTGCCCAAGTGGAAGAACATGATGATTCAATTGCTCAATATTGCGGGTATTGGACCGGTTATTGGCGTAATTGCAGGTATTAAGTTCGGTACGATCGTTTTTCTTCTCATTCCGATTGGCAATATCATCGGTGGCGCGACTCACGATTTCCTTGCGGGGATGGCGTCTCTTCGTAATCGCGGGTCGAATTTGCCTAAGTTTATACGTCAGACCCTTGGAACGGGCTATTATGGCTTCTTTTCGGTCTTTATGGTCTTTTTGCTCTTGCTAGTCGTTGCAGTTTTTATCAACGTTCCCGCCACGTTGATCGATAAGACCTTTGTACCGGGCACGGATTTCTTCTGGGGCGCAGTCGCTTGTATTTTCATCTATTACATTATTGCGACACTGTTTCCCGTTGATAAGATTATCGGTTCTCTGTATCCGTTTTTTGGCGCCATTCTGATTTTTGGCAGTCTAGCGCTCTTGGGTTCGATCTGTTATAAATCGATTGAAGATCATATGTTGCTTCAGGAATCGCAAGCTTTTATCACGGCTAAGAATAACTACCTTCAGACGAACCCGATAATTCCTTGCCTGTTTGTTACGATCGCTTGCGGCATACTCTCTGGTTTTCATGCGACTCAGTCTCCGATCATTGCACGCACTATGAAATCGGAACGTGAAGCGCGCGCCTCGTTCTACGGCATGATGGTACTTGAAGGTATTATTGCGATGATTTGGGCCGCCTCTGCGCTTGTGGTCTATAATACCTTCCCAGAACTTTGGACTGGCACGGATAAGCCCGTTCCTGCTCAGGCGGTATTGCCTCAAATTACCGATTTCTTCCTTGGAAAACACGTTGGCTCAATAACTGTAATTGCAGTCGTGGTTTTGGCGATTACCTCCGGTGATACGGCAATGCGTAGTTTGCGTTTGAGTCTTTCAGAGATCTTCAAAATCAGTCAACAGTCGATCCGCAACCGTTTGCTTGTTACCACGCCTCTGATCGTTGTTGTCGCTCTGCTTCTATGGTGGTCGAATCAAAACAACGAGTCCTTTGGAAAATTGTGGAATTACTTTGCTTGGGGTAATCAAGTCCTTGCCGCGTCTACTTTGGGAGGTTGTTGCGTTTGGCTTTATGCCATGAGAAAACAAGGTTGGATTGCGATTATTCCCAGCGCTTTTATGACCTTTATTGTCGCAAGCTTTATTTTGTGGACGTCAAAGGAACATAAAGGACCCGCGGGGTTTGGGCTTGAATTACACACGGCGTATGTGATGGGCGCTGTCATATCGGCTCTTTTTACAATTTGGTGTCTGTGTCGCGGAAAGAGACTTGCTAAACGCGACGATATCGAAATGGAGGAGAGTCCTACTTATCCGAACGCGATCGAGTCTAGCGATTCTTCCGTTGAACCCAAAGACGTTGCGTGATTTTTGTGTCGGTAGATTAAGGCGTCATGAGAGCGCCCTTGGCGTCGTCGTCTGAACGATTGTGTCGGTTTTCCCTATGTTCTTCAAAGGCGTGCTAATTACGATTGTGTTTGTACTCCTGGCAATGTTTAAAAACTCCTGCCTGGCGTCAATCACAATCGACAATTACACAGACGGCGACGTCCAACATTATCCCTATGCTTTACTTTGTGGTCGTGTCGAGGAGCCTGATTCCGACTGGGTCGTTATTGAGAACCTATCGTCGAGTTCCCCTGATAGGATCGTTAGAGTCCAAGTTGTAACTGGTCGTTTTAAAGCGCTTGTGAAACTCTCAGAAGGCGCTAATCGACTCACCATAGCGTCTCAAAGTTCTCGGATTGATTTTTCTATTGTTTTCCGACGTAGTCGTAACCCCTATTTCGTTCGTATTGTTCTGTTTACAGACTGTGATGATACTGTAACTGATTTTACAAAAGACTTTAGAGATATTCCGGGGGTATTGTCACACGAAGAGCTGAGCGCGAGGTTATCGACTAAACTTCGGAACGCCGCATCCCTATGGCAAATAGCGACAGCGGAACAGCTTCATAACGACGGCTATGGGCGCAAAACTTTTCGTCTTGAACACGATGAGAATGGAGAGGTTATCGTTTGGCGTCAGCGCGGTCGTGAGAGTTCGAGATCCTATCTGCAGAAATCACAAGAAGAACGATTTCAAGCGATAAGACGCGAGATTATCACAGGTTCGCTTAGTTCTTCCTACGCTTCGTATTTCGTTCTCTTGGCGTTTTCTCAGCCCGAGGAAGTAGAGTCTATTCGTACGGCGTTGGGCGCAGGTCGTGTGGGCGTGTTAGACGCGCGTTGTCTTTTCACTTGGCCTGACGACGTCAATAATCTTGGCGCGCTCTTCAGCGATTGCACGCCTATACCTTCTGATTATCTTCGTGATTCAGCCTTTAGAAACACGCGCTGGGCGCTATCGTCCTCAAGTTTAGGCGCAGGTTTGCATGAACTGGGGCACGCTTTAGGGATGGAACATACTAACGACCCGCTGGATTGTATGAGTCGTGGTTTCGATTTCTTTAATCGCCTCTTCTCGGTTGAAGAACCTGAAGGAGATTCGGAGAATTTTCATCTACCACATTGGAATAAGAAAAATGCAGAAATCCTAATGCGGTCATTGTGGATTGAAGAATGATCGGTTTTATCGTTCCTTGAGGCTTCTTTCTTTGTTCGCAAGTGGAGGCGCATGCACTTCTCGTTGTAGAGAGATTTGATTTACGCCTGGTTCACGAAGCAACAAAAGACAAGCTCCCCGAAATGATCGAAGAGCTTGCCTTTTGTTGTTTTACACCGTTCAAATTTGAACAGGAAGGGAAGGGTTATTTTTTCAACGATTCGGTCAAGGACCAGTACGGCGGTAGTACGGCGCCTTTTTCGACGCAGATTACGCCGTCGCGAATCATACCGAACTCACGTTCCTGGGTATTTTGCACGTTGTTATCATTACGAATGACAACGTTGTGTCCGATTTGTACATTCTTGTCAACGATTGCGCCGTCAATAATGACACAGTCTCCGATACCAACGGCGGGACGTCCGGCGTTGATTTCCAATTTATCGTCTTCCGGACGCGTGATAAAGTCTTGTCCCATGATAATGGAGTTTCGAATCACGCAATTACGTCCGATTTTACTTCGAATTCCGATGATGGAGTTCTCAATCACGGCGCCGTTTCCGATTTGGCAACCGTCCGCAATAAAGCTACGCGAGATGGTAGCGTTTTCGAAACGGCTGGCCGGCAGGTAACGCATTTTTGAATAAGTGGGCGCTTCAGGCGGGGAGATTTCGAAAGTCGGGGGATTCTGCGCCAATGCCAGGTTCGCTTCGTAGAAGGAACGGATTGTACCGATGTCTTCCCAGTAACCGTCGAAGAGGTGGACGCATACTTTTCTGGTACGAATTGCCGCGGGAAAGACCTCTTTTCCAAAATCGGTGTAATCCGTCTTTGTGAGCGCGTCGACAAGCGTCTGGCGATTGAAGAGGTAAACGCCCATGTTAGCGAGGTATTCGCGTCCTTGCGGATCGTATCCACGATCGCGAATGAAATCTTCACCGGTGTAGACGTGTTCCAATTCCTCGTCGGTTTTTGGTTTTTCGAGGAATCCAAGGACTTGTCCTTCCTCGTTAATTCTCATGATACCGAGTTCGCTAGCGCGTTCTTTTTGCACTGGAACGGTTGCGATCGTTACGTCGGCGTTATTGCGCTCATGAGTCTCGATCATCTTTTGGAAGTCCATGCGATATAACTGGTCGCCGGAGAGGATCAAGACGTAATCGACGTCACGCTGGCGGATGAAGTTAAAATTCTGACGCACGGCGTCGGCAGTGCCTTGGTACCATGCGCTACTGTCATTCGTCTGCTGAGCCGCGAGCATTTCAACGAAACCATGACTGAAGGCGTCAAAGTGATATGACTTCAGATGGTGATGAAGACTGACTGAGTTAAACTGCGTAATGACATAGATTTTATTCAAACCGCTATTGATGCAGTTTGAGATGGGAATATCGATGAGTCGATATTTTCCAGCGATAGGCACCGCAGGCTTAGCGCGCATTTTCGTGAGCGGATATAGACGCGTGCCGCGACCGCCGCCAAGAATGAGGACGATGACGTTTTTTTTCATATGTATATCCTCCACAAAGGTGGGGCTGAATTGTATTAAAATAACGTAGACAAGAGTTGTCTTACTTTAAACGAGAGGCTGACGCTCAAACTCAGTAGCGCGTCATAGGTATAATACTTTGTTTTTCCGATTAAATCAAGCGCATAGCAGGAATAAAGCTCCCGAAATCAGAGGGTAGGCAATTCATAACCTTTACGCGCTTCACGCGCGGTCATTGTTTGAGCGTATTCGTCGTCGAGTATTCGTTCTTCGACCGGATCCCACTTGATAACGCGTCCGAGGCGTGCGGAAATACCGCATAGGTGACATGCGTTCATCGCATAGGTATGAGACTCGACGTCCGATGCGGTCAAGCCGCCTTCTCGAATACAGCGGAAAAAGTTGGCTTTGTGGTCTTCCAACGGCTTGCCCTTATTGAGAGCGATGAAATCCTCTTCGGTAAGGGACTTGTGACGTTCCTCTTCGATTGGTTTGCCAGTGATGCGCCCGCGGTCGACAAAGATACGCCCTTCTGTGCCCTCGAAGAGAATACCGTTGAAGTTTTTGTCACAAATCAGCATTTCGACGCCGTTGGCAAACTTGGTTTTGACCTGGAAATTGACGGCGGTGTTGTAATAGTCGTCACACGTGGGCATTCCCTTGTCGTCGAGGGCGGAGGCGTGTTTAACGTCACGACCGTCGAACTCGACCGGACCGAGTCCTTTGCCGAGTTGGTCTAACGCCCACAAGGCGCAGTCGACATGATGTGCGCCCCAGTCTGTAAATTGACCGCCAGAGTATTCATACCAATATCTGAAGGTACCCTTGCATCGTTGCGGTCGGAATTCACAGTACGGCGCTTGACCAAGGAATAGATCCCAGTCAAGGTTTTGAGGAATCTCTGCCGTCGGGAAAGGACCGCCCGAGGGACCGGTGTGGAGATAAACCTCAATGTTTTTAATATTACCGATCAAGCCTTTCCGCACAAGCAGTGTAGCGGTCATGAAGTAATCTTTCATGAGACGTTGTTGCGTACCGACTTGGAAGGTTTTGTTCGATTGTTGAGCGGCCTTGCGAATGAGCTTGTTCTCTTCGATGGTCAGAGTAAGCGGTTTCTGACAGAAGACGTGTTTGCCTGCTAAGAGCGCTTCCACGGCGATTTTGACGTGCCAGTGATCCGGAGTCGCAATACCGACAACTTCGATATCGTCGCGTTCGAGTAAACGACGGTAGTCTTGGTAACAGTCCACCTCGCTTGGTTTTTTAGTAATGGCTTCTGCGTTTTTAAACCTGTCCGTCTGGTTGACGTCGACGTCAGCGAAGGCAACGAAATCACCACCGTAGTACGCCATACCACAGGCGTCGCCGTATCCCATACCGCCACAACCGATGAATCCCATTTTGAAACGTTCGTTGGGAGAATCCGCCGCATACGTCCTTTGCATAGGCGGGTAGGCATTCGCCATGGCGAGGAAGGGGCCAAGCGAACTAGTTTTGAGGAAGTCTCGACGTTCTTGTAATGCATTAAAGTTTTTTCGACTGTTCATCGTACTCGGTTCCGTTTTATCAATTTGGCGTCGGCAGGTGATTCGTACGTCTTTGGAGGGAGGAATTAAGATTCGTATCCAAACGAACGTAACCTTGGTAACTTTATAGATAACACGTGGTTAGCGCTGTTATTATTATAAAAGCGACGGGATATAACAGCGTTCTATCTATAATAAACACGACGCTCTGCCTTTCGCAGAACGTCGTGCCAGCGTTAGGCGTTGTCATTATAACACAAGCCGAAGTCGATTTGTAGAGCAGGAATCGTTCGTCGCGTTATTTTACAACGATATTAACCATCTTCTTCGGGACGACAATCTTCTTGACGATCGTCTTATCAGCGATGAGCTCTTTGATTCTTGCGTCATTGAGCGCAATCTGTTCCATGGCGTTGACGTCGGCGTCGGCGTCGATTTCAATACGCGCGCGCAGTTTGCCGTTAATTGAGACCGGAATGACCAGTCGGGACTCTTTCAGAGCGTCCTCGTTCCAGGTAGGCCACGGTTCGTATGCAAGCGTGGTTTTTCCACCGAGAATCTGCCATAGTTCTTCGGCGATATGAGGCGCAAAAGGCGACAGGAGCAGAACAAACTGACGCATCGCAATAATTGGTCGAGTCGTTTGGCGTCCGAAGTAGTTGACAAACTCCATCATACGCGCAATGGCAGTATTGTAGGAAAGATTGCGAACGTCTTCGGTTACGAGCTTGATCGTCTTATTGAGAACGCGATCTTGTTCTTCTGTGGGAGCGTCTTGAGTGAGCGCTTCGCTCAGCGCATTGGAGTCGTGGTCAGTGGTGACGATCATTCTCCATGCACGATCAAGGAAGTTTCGAACGCCATTGACGCCGTCCTGATTCCAAGGCTTAACCGATTCAAGCGGTCCCATGAACATTTCGTAGAGGCGCAGAGAGTCGGCGCCGTATTGCTCCACAACGTCGTCTGGGTTAATAACGTTGCCACGGCTTTTGGACATTTTCTCAGATTTTCCGAGGACAACGATCGAGGAATCGCTTGTAAGAACGTATTGGGTTCCATTTTTCCCGACGTCTTTTGGCGCAATCTTGACAGGAGTTACCGTAGCGCCAGTTGTGCAGGAGTACAGCGCGCCTTGTCGCTCTTCAACGTCGTCGGCAGAGACCCAAGAGCCGTTAGCGTCTTGGTATGCAGTGAATTCCATTTCGCCAAGGATCATGCCTTGGTTTACGAGACGTTGGAACGGCTCTGACGTGGAGACAAGACCGTAATCGAAGAGTATCTTGTGCCAGAATCGTGCGTACAGGAGGTGAAGTACTGCATGTTCCGCGCCGCCGATATAGAGGTCAACCGGCGTCCAAGCTCTTTCGACTTCTGGGTCGACAAGACGTTGGTCGTTATGTGGATCCAGGAAGCGAAGGTAATACCAACACGAACCGGCCCATTGGGGCATTGTATTGGTTTCACGCTTATATTTTTTACCATTGCGTTCAATGTAAAGCCAATCACTCGGAGCATTTTCCAGCGGTGGCTCCGGCGAATGCTTTTGAGCGTTGAATTCGAGATTGTGCGGAATATCTAAGGGCAATTCCGAAGGATCGAGTGGTAAGACGGCGCCGTTGGGATTGCCGTTTTCGTCAAGTTCGCGTAGCAATGGGAACGGTTCGCCCCAGAAGTGCTGACGGCTGAAGAGCCAGTCGCGCAACTTGTAATTGACGGTTTTGCGTCCCAGTCCCTTGGCGCTCAGGTCTTCGGTAATAACGACCTTAAATTCAGCCGACGGGGTTCCGTCGTACTGACCGCTATTGCAAGCGAGTCCCAATTCGACGAACGGCTCGTCGAGTAACGCAACTTTTTCTGGATCGGCAGAGGAACTCGAATCGGGTTTGACGACCTGTCGAATCGGGAGATCAAACTGTTTAGCAAATTCGAAGTCGCGCGTATCGTGCGCGGGCACCGCCATAATAGCGCCAGTGCCGTAGGAGGCCAGGACGTAATCAGCCGTCCAGATCGGAATCTTCTGACCACTGACCGGGTTGATCGCATAGGAACCGGTGAAGACGCCAGTTTTTTCTTTGGCTAGGTCGGTACGGTCGAGTTCCGACTTATAGCTGGCCTGTTTGCGATATTCCTCAACGACTTGCTTTTGCCCTTGAGTCGTAAGACGTTCAATTTGCGGATGTTCTGGCGCAACGACCATATAAGAAGCGCCAAAGAGGGTATCGGGACGCGTGGTGAAGACACGTAGCACGTCGGCGTCCGGCTTGCGTGGGAAGGACGTTTGAGCACGATTAGCGCGCCATTGCTCGTAGGAGCTTTCTTCGCCGATATAGAAATCGACTTCCGCGCCAGTACTTTTGCCGATCCAGTTTCGTTGTAATGTCTTAACGCTTTCGGACCAATCGAGATCTTTGAGGTCTTCCTCGAGTCGATCGGCATAGGCGGTAATACGCAACATCCACTGACGCAAAGGCATACGCACAACGGGATATCCACCGCGTTCACTTACGCCTCCGACGACTTCTTCGTTCGCCAGAACGGTGCCGAGTTCGGCGCACCAATTGACAGGCGCTTCGATTTGATAAGCGAGGCGATGGTCGTCGATATATTGTCTCACGGCGAGGTCGCCTTGCGCTTGGACGTCGTCTGGGATCGGCAATTCTTCAATCGGTCGTGCCTTTTTTAAGTTCGCGTCGTACCAAGAGTTGTAGATGAGCAGGAAGATATACTGAGTCCACTTGAAATAATCGACGTCAGTCGTAGCGACTTCGCGCGACCAGTCGTAACTAAAGCCGAGCATTTTGAGCTGACGGCGGAAGTTGTCGATATTCTTTTCAGTGGTAATACGCGGATGGATACCGGTTTTTTTGGCGTGTTGTTCGGCGGGCAAGCCGAAAGCGTCCCAACCCATCGGGTGCATGACGGCGTATCCATTCATGCGCATGAACCTGCAGTAAATGTCAGTTGCGGTGTAACCTTCCGGATGCCCGACATGCAAACCTTGAGCGCTTGGGTAGGGGAACATATCCAGGACGTAGGCTTTTTTACCTTGAGGATTGTTCGGAAGATCCGTCGGTAGTTTAGGCGCGGCAAAGGTTTGGTTGGTTTCCCAATATTCACGCCATTTCGCTTCGATGACTGCTGGGTTATATCGTGACATTGTAAATATCGAATGGATTAATAGATTGGAACTAAGGCGCCGTAAAAGCGCCGATCGAATTATCTTGTGGTCATTGTACCAAGTTTTGGGGGCAATACTAGCGCCGTAGAAATAATAAGATAGAGAACGACCGCGCCCTTAATATTATCTTTAGGGGCAATCGTTCTCTATGAATATTTCTCACGGTAACGCGCAAGAGCTTTCAACACCACAAGGATTAGACCCTGGGATGAGAAGACGCTTAGTTGTTATGAGGCCTGGGCGGGTTGTTGGCGTTTCCTGTCGCAGGTTGGGGGTTATGTGTCGAAGACGCAGCTGGGACGCTAGGCGCACCGGGCGTGACGTCAGCCCTACTAGCCCTAGCAGGGCTGGTAGCGTTGGAGTTGTGGCGTGGAGTCGAGGGCGCGGTAACAGGTCGTGCGACAGTCGGATTTGGCGCAGAAGTTTGTGTCGCGGGGCGTGAAGCGAACGGAGCGACAGTCTCGCGTGCGTTACGGTTGGGTCTGGCGTCAGGATTCAATGCAGGGCGTAACGCTGTTTGCGTCACAGGTCGACCAGGGGCGCGTGCTCCAGGATTACTCAAAGTAGTCGGTTTAGTCGTCGCGACGATAGGAGGGGGGGATTCTGCTCGAGCCGCAGGCGCTTGGGGCGTTGTACGATTGTTATTACCATGGGCAAATTCCGCGGTAGGCGTGGCGCCACGTGTGGGATCGGTAGAAGCATGCCGACCAGGCGCCGGTCGGGCGCCGCTTGGAGCGCCAGCCGATCCAGCAGAACCTGGCGTCGGACGTGCCGCAGGAGAGGGAGCGCTTACTGGGGCAGTAGGCGACGCTCCGGGGGTGGAACGCGCGCCGGGAGTAACGCCAGGGTTAGGTCGTGCTCCAGGAGTTGGTTGGACTCCGGGATTGGGACGCGCGCCAGGCGTTGCGCCAGGATTGGGGCGTGCTTCGGAACCTGGTTGGACTCCGGGATTGGGACGCGCGCCAGGCGTTACGCCCGGATT
>JAUNMR010000020.1:18929-68715 GCA_030537455.1 Planctomycetia bacterium
CGGAACCTGGTTGGACTCCGGGATTGGGACGCGCGCCAGGCGTTACGCCCGGATTGGGGCGCGCTCCGGAACCTGGTTGGACTCCGGGATTGAGGCGTGCGCCAGGCGTTACGCCGGGATTGGGACGCGCGCCAATGGGTTGTCGTGGATTAACGATAGCGCCACGGTCGGCACGTCCGGGGATCGACATGGGGGCTCCCCCTGGTTGCGAACCGGGGGTACGCATACCTGGGTTCGGCGCCGAACCGCCGGGACGGTAACGATCTCGGTTGTGATCCGTTAGCGGGACGCCGATTTGAATTCCGCCAAGACTAATGACAATACCAGGTCTTGCGACGCCGGGATGGTAACCAGGCGCGGGAGCGGCGGGAGCTGGCGCGCCGGGAGCCGGGAAGCCAGGTCTTCTCCACGGCGCGTCGAACGGCTCGTGACGTATGTCATGTCGGCGACCGGAGATAATGAGGTCGAAAATTGGATCATGCGGATGAGGAGCTGGGCGTCGGAAGTAATCAGCGCCCCACCAAGGGTCGAGGGGGCGGTAATCGGGGTCATAGTAGATCAATCGATCGTAATGCCGGTTGTAACCGATATAAAAGTTTAATCTTCCATCCCAGATAGAGAGTCCCACACTAGCGCCGCCAGGGGTCGGAGCGCCCCAAGGTTGCCAATAAGGCCAAGGGGTGAATGGAGTGACCCAGACGCCGTACCAGGGACGATAGACCCAAGCGCGTTGACTGAATAGTTCCCAACTGGGCTCGTAGTAGTACGGTTGAGTGTAGTATTCGTTGACAATTTCGTTGTAGTAGACGTCGTTTTCATACGCCTGGACGTAGGATTGAATAGTGGAATCGTCGAGCGCCTCGGGCAATTCGCTTTCAGTGAGAATCGTGTTAGAGTCCTCAACGGTTTGCAGATTCTCAGGCGTGGGTTTTAAGAACTCTTCTTGCAGAGGATGAGCGCCGAGCCAATATATCTTGCCAGTTTGATCGTCGACAATCGCGGCAATGACATTGAGCTTGCCTGCACGAATGAGGTCTTGCGCAACGGTAGACTTCATGAGGATCGTCTCAAGGGACTGCCACACCAGCGCTTCAGAGACTACGTTTGCCAAGTTATACCCGTCCAAGTCGGGGTAGGCTTCTTTAGAACGCGCAATCGCCGGTCCGATCAGATTGTACAATTTAAGCTGTTCTGGCGTCGCTGCGTTCGATTGTACTGTTTGAGCGCCAGAGCGCGCAATTTTGTTCGACTCCGCTTGCGCTTGCGCTTTAAGGGCGTCGTAGTTGCGAATGAGGTTAGAAACTTCGCGACTAGGATAATGTCCCATAACGACAAGCAAGGGAGTTTGGAGGTTCAGCAGACCGTATTCAATAGCGGTCATGTGTTCCGAAGCGACAGCGCCTGCCTTAATTGACGTAAGGTAAACGTCGTGTGTTGTGGTCTGCGTGAGCGTGGTCGGCAACGTCGGCATGTCGGAACTATAGAGTATCGACGCAATGGGGAAGCGTTGAGCGTCGTTGGAGAGGTCTGGCAAAGTTTTAGCGGCGTCGGAATCTTCATTGAGATATTTGGCGTTGCCCGCGACGAGGCGACGATACGCCAGGTCAGGCGTGACTTCGTAGTTGACGTAAGACGGAACGACCTGGTTGTTAAAACTGGTCGTGTCGACGTCCAATGACTCGTCGACGAGCACGAGCGGCTCGTCTTGTGAATACACAGCGTTGGGGAGAGGCGCGAAAAGGGCGCCTACCATAAAAATGCCAAACGAGGCAAGCGCCGTGCGGACGGCTCGGAGCCTCGTGAACAGGACGCCTCGAAATTGCATTGCTTATCTCCTTACGGGCTTGGTTTGTTGAGAGTCGACACATTCACTAATTATGAGGAATGGATGGAATTTCAACACTATATTTGTGAAGAATGAGCCAAAAAAATCGCGTGTTTGTAACGAATAATCTAACCTAAAGGTCGTGATACTGGCGAGCATTCTTAACTTATAGACGTCATGAAGGCGTGGAGTCTCAATATTCACAACGTGACAAATGTAGTCAAGTCAGTACGTCTCAAATGGACGTCGCAGAACACAGGGACTCATCGCCGTTATTATACTCAAATTGTAAAGAAAAATCAATCGGCTCGCGCCTTGGATAGTCGTAAATGTTCCCTAATTCGCGGTTGTTTAGCAATCTTGTGAGGCGAGAGCGCCACTTGCAATAAACGACGGAGTCGTTACAATTATTTCGGTCTTGCGACGTGTGCGAGGCGGGGTATTCCTTCTCACACAGGCGCGGTTGTACTTGTCGAGTTGTAAAAAGTTGCTTTGCCTTTGTAGCGGATGGTGAAGCGAGTAAGGAGATAATAGGATAATGGCTAGCCCATTGATCATTAGCGTATCTGGTCTTCGCGGTCAGATCGGCGCGACTTTGACGCCTGAGGTAGCGGCGCGTTATGCGCTTGCTTATTCGCAAGAGGAATCGTCAAAAGGACCTTTTGTTATCGCTAATGACGGTCGTCGTTCTGGTTCGATTTTCGCAGATATCATAAACGCAACGCTTAACGCGTCTGGTCGTGACACGTATGACGCGGGCGTTGCCGCCACGCCGACGGTCGGCGTCTTGATTCGTAGTCTCGGCGCATGTGGCGGTATTCAGATTTCTGCCAGTCACAATCCTCGAGAATATAACGGTCTGAAATTATTCTCTGCGGAAGGTCGTGTGATTCCTAAGTGCGAAGGCGAAAAGGTTTTGCAACGTTACCAGTCGTTGGCTTCTTCCGCGTTCGATTCTCCGTGGGTTGACGTTGAGCATATTGGCAGTCGCAAATGTATTGAGGATACGACTCTTGCTCATATGAACGCCACTCTCGCGACGGTCGACGTTGAACTGATTCGTTCAAAGAAATTCAAGGTTCTTTTGGACTCGAACAACGGTTCAGGCAGCATCCTTGGTCGTCGTCTATTAGAGGCGCTCGGTTGTGAGGTCGTGATATGCGGCGAGCAGGCGAATGGCGAGTTCCTTCACACGCCAGAGCCGACAGCTGAAAATTTGCAAGGCGTTTTGGCGAAAGTAGTAGACACTTGCGCGGTCGTTGGTTTTTGTCAAGATCCCGACGCCGACCGCTTGGCGCTCATTGACGAGACCGGACGTTACATTGGCGAGGAATATACGACCGCGCTGTGCTGTAAAAACCGTCTGGAGAATGCGCGTGTTCAAGGCGCTCTTGCCTCTGAGAATCTCGTGATTAATTGTGCGTCAAGCCGTATGTCGATCGACATTGCCGAAGAGTTTGGTTGTAAGTGCTATCGTTCTCCCGTCGGCGAGGCGAACGTGGTCGATCTCATGAAAAAGCAGAACGCAATTTTCGGCGGCGAAGGGAACGGCGGTCCGATTGATCCGCGAGTTGGTTACGTTCGCGATTCTTTCGTCGGTATGGCGCAAGTCCTTGAAATGATGGCGCGGAACGACCGTCCGCTCTCTACGCTTGCCGACGCGATCCATGGTTATTCGATCGTCAAACGTAAGGTTGGTTTACCGACGGAAGGTTTCCAAAAGATCGTCGATCTGCTTTGGAACGCGTTTCCGAATGAAGAGAAGAACACCGAAGACGGTATTCGCATCGATTGGCCAGACGCTTGGGCGCTGGCTCGCCCGAGTAACACCGAGCCGATCGCTCGCATTATTACAGAAGCGCCCACGAATGAACGCGCCGTGGCGATTTGTGATCAAATCGAAGCGATTATGAATGGAAAACGATAACGAGTTTTGCAGAACGACGTCGAAGCGTCGGTCTATTTGCAACTCCCTGAGCTAGAGACTCTTGCTAAATGTAGCGGAGGCGTTCATGAAAATATATATCGGTAGCGACCACCACGGCGTAGACGTGCGGTTCAATCTTGGTCGTCTCATGGAATCACTTGGACATGAAGTGGTTGACGTTGGTCCTAAATCGGATCAAGAGAAGTCAACAGATTACCCCGACGTGGCTGCAGAGGTAGCGCTTGCCGTTTCACAAGGTCGAGCGGATCGTGGCGTTTTGATCTGTGGAACCGGTATTGGCATGAGTATTGTGGCGAATAAATTTCCAGGCGTGCGTGCGGCGCCTATTCTGGACGTTTTCTGCGCTGAATTGAGCCGACGCCACAATGATTTGAACGTACTGTGTCTCTCTGCTGAAATGACGACCGAGTCAAGTATGACGGACGTTGTTCGCGCATGGTTGCGTACGGAGTTTCCTGGTGAACTGCGGCATCGACGTCGACTCAAGCGTCTGGAAGCGATCGAACAAGAGCAGATCAAAGCAAATCGGCAGTAGATTGTCTTTGCTAGCGACCTGCTGTGAAAACTCATTTATAGCGCGCTGAACGATACGTTACGTCCAGCGCGTTTTTATTTTTATAATGAGATACTTACCGAGTCGTTAATATGAACGGCATATGTTCTTACAACGTTCTACGTCGTTATCTCGTGCAAATGTTTTAAAAAAAACAAAAGTGGCGTAACGTTTACCGTATGTTCTCGTCTTGAACATTGTAAGCGTTACATTGGTATTTCAACGCACATCCGAATCAAAACCAACTCGGGAGTTTAAAATGAAATTGTCCTTTGCCAAGAGAATCTTCAACCTCGCGCTCCTTGTGACCGCGTGTTTGACTATGTTCTGTTCCGCAAATTTGGTTTCCGCCGCAGACGCGCCTTGTCCATACGCAGACGACGCCGTCATTCTTTTCAAATCTCCGTCGAACATTTTGACCACCTCTGCCATTCGCGGCGCATTTAAATGCCAAGACGCGCGCGACGTCTTGAAGTTGGCCGAAAGTAAGCTGAATGAGGCAATCGAAAAGGAATTGGCGCGTCACCCGGACGATAAAGTTCGCGAGAAGTTCCTCTTGGACGTCGTGCGTAATGAAACCGGTCTGGATTCTTACGCCGCGGCCATCGCGACTGCGTATTTCCAACATGTTGACGGCGTTGTTTATGCGTTGGAGCTTCCTGCTTTCGACGATAATATCAAAGACACGCTTCCCAAGGGACTCTCGCTTACATACATTCTTCGCGCTACTCCCTCCGAGGGCGACCTCAATAAATTGTTTGCCGAAGACGAGAACGTTACCATTCTCTCCAAAGACAATGGACAATATGTGGTCAAGGCGACCGTTGAAAAAGACGGTAAGACTATCACGCTCTATATTGGCGGCGTCGCTGTAGCAGAAATGTCTGATTATGTCGTGATCGTGACTGGTAGCGAAGAACTTCTTCGCAAGAAGCTTGATCGTTTCCAAGCGACGAATAAATTTATCACGGATCGTCTTGCTCAACACGTGAACACTGAAGTTATTGTTAAAGAGCAGGCGTTTGAATTTGCGCTTAAAGCCGCTGATAAGTATGGCGATGACAGCGCTCATGAAAAATTGAACAATGCTCGTGAAATCCTCGAACAACTTCGTACGTTCAATTTAAAAACTATCGCCGACGGTAATGATCTTGTAACGACTGCGATCCTGACGACTGGTACGGAAGATTGCGCTCAATCGCTCACTGACATTTCCAACGGCGGCGTCGCGATGGCGAAGCTAGCGCTTAAGAACAAAGAGAATCCAAGCGCTGAGGCGAAGTTCGCTGTGCAAGCGCTTGACGGCGTCAAGAGTGTGCGTAACGGCAACCAAGTCGTTACAACCATCGAGATTTCCGGCGACCTACTGAGGGACGTCTTTGAAACCTTGGTTTGGCCCAAGGCGATTGAAGCCTGTGCGAAAGCCTCTAACTAGTAATAGCGCGTTTCCCACTAAACTGTGCTATACGGATCTATTGAGATCTTGAACCGTTCAAGATTAGGTTACAAGTAAAGAGCAAACAGGCGTCTTTTGTATTTGCCAAAGTCGCCTGTTTGTTTCGTTGTTTATGGAAAATGCAGTTTTGAACCATATTGTTATAATCAGTGAATAAAAGTAGGTTTCGGATTGTTAAACGAGAGTCAAAGAAACGATGACGCAATGTTGGTTCGGCGTTTTCAAGCGCATGAACGCACAGCGTTCGACCAGATCGATCGTCGTTATCGTGGTCGCATAGAGCGTTATCTTCGTGGTCGTCTCGGTTCTCAAGATCTTGCCGAGGAACTGGCGCAAGAGACGCTTGTGAAAGCCTTGACTTCGCTTGAACAATTGGAAAACGGGGCTTTTCTTTCATCCTGGCTCTTTCGAATCGCATATCGCCTTTTGGTCGATTGGACCAGAAGAGCAGGGCATGTCGTCGAACGAGCTCAATCGTATCGTGAGGCGACTGATTCAGACAGCGAGCATGAAGCGATACCACAACCTTTTTCTCTTCCGGACGGTACATGCGTAGAATCACGTTCACCCGACGCGTCTATGATTGAACGAGAACAACGTGATAATCTTTGGTTCATCGCCGAGGAGATTTTGACCCAGAATGAGTTCCTTGTGCTCTGGAAGAAATATGTGGATCAGTTGCGTGATGAACAGATTGCAACGGAGCTTGGCAAATCCAAGGGCGCTGTGCGCGCGCTAGCAACGCGCGCTCGTAACAAATTAAAGGACGTCTTGATCGTTAGAGGCGTTTACGATGAAGCTGGCGGTTAAGGCAATTGTATGTAGGTTGCTTATATGAATCAATTTGACTGCGATGTGAACAGTACATTCGAGGGAGCGTTAGTTTGTTAGCGCTCGATATGGAAATGACGAGATGAACGGACAACCAAAACGCAACGGATTGACAGACACGAAAAAGGAACAACTCTTTGACGACTTCCTTGAGCAGCGTTTGGAGACGGACTTAGACGCTTATCTTGCGAGTATGTCTTTGACGTCTACACCAGGCGACTCTACGAATTTTAGTGAAGACGATTCATTTGGCGAGGTCGCAAGTCGTTGGATGCGTCAGGGGGCGTCGTCGATCGTACGTTATATTGCTTTGGGTGTTGTAAGTCTTCTGTTTTTAGGGGTTGTCTCATATTCTGTGTTTTGGCTATTTACCAGAACGACAAGTGACGTAACCGATGAGGTTATTGTTCAAGTAGATCTCACTCCTCATGAAATTGAATCTTATCCTTCTTTGTATTTGACTTCAACGGCGGCAACGTTGGATTATATGGATCGTCACAACATATCGGACATTGAAGGGATTTATCAGGAAAGCGCGCAAGGTATTTCAAACGCTGTGGATACGTACTTTCCACGAACTTACGCAGCTTTTCAACGTTTGCAGGTTTTTGCTAACAAGGACACAACAAACGCACGTTACCAAGTAATTACCAATGATTTAACAGATGAGGAAGAACGTATAAACAACGAATGGTCGACCTGTGTACAGCTTGTACGTTCCAGTGAAGTCGTTGACTTTTACTTGCAAAACGATCCAATAGCTAAATTAGCGACCGTATTTTACAACTCCGATATTGATTGAGAAAATAATCGCAATATAATGTTGTATAATGGTGAAAGCAAATTGCTTTTTGATTCGAGTGAATCATACTTTGATCCTAGAGAGTTTTTGTAATCAAACTTGGCGTTTCGACTAGCGTTAGAATATGCACAAGAACACGCCAGCTGATATCAAAGGAGTTGCGACATGAGTACTTCCTATCACCGTTTGCTTGAAGGACGCTTGAAAAAAGGCGTTTCGTTCAAGCTTGCCTACCTGACCCTAATGGCAATAGCATGTCTTGGTCAAAACGTACGTGTGCAGGGGTCAGAATCTTCGCTCGAGTCTAATGTAACGCCGGTGAGTGGTCGTCTGGAATCTATTGGGGTTTTCAAGAACGGCGTGATTATCGTTGAAGAGACCTTCGACGTTTCTGCTCCGGGACGGTATGTGACATTTGCGCCTCCAGAGCCGATTCATGGCGCGTTCTTTGTACAAAGCGAGGCTTTGGTCGAGACGACTTCAAGCGCAAGTGAAATCGAAATTCCACTTGCCGACGCCGAAGATATCGATTGGCGTCACGACT
This sequence comes from Planctomycetia bacterium, assembly GCA_030537455.1. Taxonomy (GTDB): domain Bacteria; phylum Planctomycetota; class Planctomycetia; order Pirellulales; family Thermoguttaceae; genus RUG369. Next base: position 26,889 of record JAUNMR010000020.1, read on the forward strand.
TCGAAGGACGTTGGCTCAGAGTGGTACTTCCTGGAGAACAGACGCCAACCACTGTTCGCGTCCTCCCCCTCAAGAAGCGCGTGACCAATGATTTATCGTCTCGAACTCCCAACGTGTCGTTATACGCAAACTCGTCTTACTTCAATTCGAGTGTTTCTCAGAACAATAGCTCAGATAATGTTCTTTTGCAAACAGAAGAGGGCGAAACGATTTGGATTAGCAACTGGAACTCAATTCAGTCTGTACGTCTAGCCTCCAGCGAATTGCCTGAGACGGTTACCAGAGCGAAGTCACGTCTGATCTTTGACGTCAAATCTCTTCCCGAAGGCAAACAAACCGCGTCGATTCATCTGTTCTATTTGGCACGTGGCGCAACCTGGGCGCCTCAATACAAAGTTGATTTACTCAGTGCGACTCGCTTGAGTCTCGAAGAGTCTGCCGTGATCATCAATCAATGGCGTGATCTCGCTGACGTTAAACTCTTTTTATACAGTGGGTATCCCCAGGTGAAATACCTCGGCGTGTCGTCTCCTCTTTCTCCGGAAGTTGACTTGCCCCAGTACTTCCAGATGATAACTCAAGCGTCTGGGAGCAGCGCTCGTACAAGCGCATTGGTAACGCAACAGGCGGTTCTGGTTAACAATGCGAGATTTCTTGGCGAAGATTCTTCAATGACAGGCGACGACTCGACCTTCGGCGATGGCGTTGACGTTTACGCTCAACCTGTTGGCGAGTTGACATTGCAGAAGGGTGAGCGCTCGCTCTACAAGGTTGCACAAGCAGAGGCAGATTATAAACGCATGGTTTATTGGAATATCGTCGACGTTCGAGACGCCATGGGACGTTATCGGACGGTTTATTCGCGTTCCACAAGCGAGGGCGACGCTCCTGTGTATGGTCAAACGACCAGTGGCGAAGGCATAAGCGACTATCCGAATCAGTTTCTTGAGCCTTGGGACGTTATTATCTTTAAAAATCCCTTCGCCTTTCCTCTGACAACTGCGCCTGCATCGACTATTATGAACGGTCGGTTCTTAGGACAAAACGATCTGTTTTGGACTAACCCCAATGAGCAGGCGATTTTGCCCGTGACGAAAGCCTTGAGTTTGCGAGTACGTTCCGTCGAGAATGAACGCGTCTTTGACGTCACAGACGTTCAGAATCGCGAGAGAATTGACGTAAACAATAGTTCTTACCTCATGCCGGATTTCTGGGGAAAAACTGTCCAGATATGTGGTACTAACTATCGCGTTGCAGTTATAGACGCTGAAATTACATTGACGAACCAACGTGATCAGGAGACTGAGATTAAGATCAGCCGACAATTCTCCGGCGTGATTATTCCAGAGTCGATTGAGAATTTCGAACCGGAGATCAAGGTCTTGACTTCCGCGTCTTCCTCATACCCGTACACTTGGAACCTGCGTAATGAGATGCGCTGGACTACAAAGTTAGCGCCGAAGGAGAGTAAGGTTCTCAAGTTCTCTTATCAACTTCTCATTCTGCAGTAAAACAGTCTAAACTATTGTAGACGCCGCGCTCAGATTCTATAATTCAGAGCAACTGTGTGAAAACGCGGTTGCTCTGGACTCTTTTATGCTGGAACAGAGCGCTTCGATTATTCACGGTATTACGAAGGGTTACGACCTTAGCTGTAGCCTTTGAGTCGTTGTTATGATAGAACTAAAAATCATTGGCATGACGTGTGCGGTTTGCGCCGGTCGTGTAGAGCGTGCATTACAGAGTGTGTCTGGCGTTACAGAGGTTTCTGTGAATCTCTTAACAAATTTTGCTCGCGTCGAAGGCGACACGACTGTTGACGCATTGATCGGCGCTGTCCAAAAGGCAGGGTACGACGCTGTCGCGCTGGATACGTATGGTTCACGTAATACAGAGGAATCAGAGTCGACAAGGGGCAAACTACGCGATTCCCTAAATGTTGACCTTAGCGCCATTAAGCTACGGCTCGTTGTGTCCGTGTGCCTCTTTCTTGCGCTGTGGTACTGCTCGACGTGTATCGGTATGTTTGGCTTTGCGGCGCCAAGCTTTTTGCATAATCCGCACAATCAAGTCATTGTTCAAATTCTTTTGTCGGCGACGCTTTTGTTTATCAATCACACGTACTTTACGAGCGGATTACGCCATGCAATGGCATTGGCGCCCAATATGGACACGCTCGTGGCTCTGGGGTCGGGCGTATCCTTTCTTTATAGTTTGGCGCATGTGTTTTATACCTACGACGTCTTTTCCAGACAAAACGTCGCTGATTTGGCGTCGAATGCATTGAGTTTTAACAACTTGTACTTTGAATCGGCTGGTGGTATTTTAGTTTTCATTAGTATAGGCAAGCTTTTAGAGGCTCGTGCTAAAGGTCAGGCGACCAATGCGTTAAAACGACTTGTATCCCTTGCGCCCGACGACGCTTTGATTTTACGCGACGGCGTCGCCACGCTAACGCCGTCCTCGAGAATTCTCGTTGGCGACGTCTTTATTTTACACCCTGGCGATCGTGCGCCTGTCGACGGTGTTGTGGAAGAAGGGACGAGTACCGTTGACGAATCGTCTCTAACCGGCGAAAGTCTACCGGTAGATAAACTGATCGGTTCGTCAATAACCTCAGGCTCATTAAATCTGACAGGCGTCCTACACTGCCGCGCAACCCGTGTTGGGGCGGACACTTTTCTCGCTCAGGTCATTAAGGTTACGACAGAAGCGACTTCCACCAAAGCGCCGGTTGCTCGACTAGCGGATCAAACGTCGGCTGTTTTTGTCCCAATTGTGATAGGCATAGCCGTCCTTACGACCGTTGTGTGGACGTTCCTGGGGCAGAGTTTAGGTTTCGCGCTGGTTCGCGGAGTATCGGTATTGGTGATAAGTTGTCCTTGTGCTCTAGGTTTGGCGACTCCTGCGTCAATTATGGTTGGCATGGGCGTCGGCGCGCGTAGGGGCATACTCTTTAAGCGCGCCGAGGCGCTTGAAACCACGGGTAAGTGTCGTATCGTTGCGTTGGATAAAACCGGCGTTGTGACTGTTGGCACACCGAATGTGTCAAGTGTTCATGTTGAAGAGAAATCGAACCGAACTCTACTGTATGAAATCACTTCGGCTCTTGAATCTCGTAGTAATCATCCCTTAGCGAAATCACTCTCGCGCTACCTTGAGGAGCAGACAGACGTCGCTTTTGAGCGCTCAAATGTTGAAATCGTAGACTTTCGAGAACATCCGGGCAATGGACTATCAGCACAGATTAACGGTCAATTCGCAATTGCTGGAAATTACGAGTTTGTTACCAAGTACATCTCGATACCATCGCAAAGCTACAAAGACACGTTGTCTCTCGCTGAACGTGGAGAAACTATCGTCTATATTGGGTACGGAGAAGATTTCTTAGGATTCTTCACACTGGCAGACTTACCGCGAGACGACAGCGCCAAAGCGATTGCGGAACTGTCTGCTCTCAAACTTCACACGGTAATGCTAACAGGCGACTTAGAATTAGTCGCGTCGACCATTGCCAAGACGGTCGGCATTGACGAATATCACGCGAATCTTCTGCCCGTCGATAAAGAGCGTAAGGTAAGCGAACTCAAAGAGTTGGGCAAAGTTTTGTTTGTAGGCGACGGTATAAACGACGCGCCCGCCCTTGCACGTGCGGATATCGGTTGCGCCGTTGGCGCGGGTTCCGACGTGGCGTTGGACTCCGCCGATCTCGTCTTGGTGAATAATTCGCTTGTCGATTTGTGTCGTGCAATACGTTTGAGTCGTGCGACGCTCTTTAATATTAAAGAGAATCTATTCTGGGCTTTTATTTATAATATAATAGGCATACCGCTTGCCGCCGGCGTCTTTATCCCAGTCTTTGGCTGGACGTTACGACCGTCCTATGGCGCGTTAGCGATGTGCGCGTCTAGTTTTTTCGTGGTAACCAACGCATTACGTCTGAACTGGGTCAAACTGGACGGCTCTCACATTAGCAAGCGCCGTTCTCTTGTGACGCTAGAGTCTGAGACGTCTACCATTATCAGAGGCAGAGAGATGAAACGTACGATTCAAATTGAAGGAATGATGTGTTCGCACTGTGAGGGACATGTTAAAAGAGCTCTTGAACAATTGCCGTTTGTAACGAGCGCACAAGCGAGTCATACCTCCGGCACAGCAGAGGTTCTCCTGTCAGAAAACGTCCCAAGCGACGAGGAAATCGACTCGATTCTAACACAGACCGTTGTCGAACAAGGGTACGAAGTTAAGGGAGTCTTGCATAGTTAAGCCGGTTATCGTCGTCTAATAAGTCGTGACAGCCCAAGTCTTCCGATGACAATGAGCGCACGGAACGCTTCCTTTTGGTTAATTTTGGAGGAGCCGAACTGTCGATCTGTGAAGGTAATAGGGATTTCCGCCATACGCGCGCCGTGCCTTTTGAGGCGAAAGAGCGTTTCCTCGAAGAATGAATAGCCATTGGAGAGGAGACGCTCTTGTAGTAACGCACGAAGAGTTTCCACTCGGTAGATACGGTAAGAACCGCTATTGTCTCGTGTTTTGAGACCTAGCATGATTCTGGCATAGCAATTAACGCCATAACTCATGATGCGTCGTGTCAGGGACCAATTGACGATACGACCGCCCTGGGTGTACCGTGAGCCAATGATTATGTCGAGATTCCCTTGACTCTTTAAGATCTCCTCAATCATTTTTGGCGCGACGTCCACGGGATGGCTAAAGTCGGCGTCCAGATTGATTAGGTAGTCATAGTTATTATCGACCGCAAATTGAAAGGCGCGTAGTACCGCAGAGCCAAGACCACGTTCGTCTTTTCTCACGATACCATGAAAGTAGGGTTCGGTTTGAACTGTCTGTAGAACCCAGTCGCCGGTTCCGTCGGGCGAATTATCGTCGACTACAAGTATTTCGACCTCGGGAAGAGTAGTATGAATCTGCTCTATCAGTCGCGGTAAGTTCTCGATTTCGTTATAGGTTGCCAAGGCGACCAAAATTCTCGGAAAACAATTGGACTCGATTGAAGTAAAGTTTGACATGCTGGCTTTTCTTCTCATTCAACTACCTAAGCGCATACGTATGGAGCCTTGTGCTGGTTGTTAACGTCGCTTTGTTACGCAGTTGATCTTGTGTAGGCGCGCTGCCTTTCGTTTCCAGACGTCGCTGGAGCACAAGAGTTCAGTCTTGTTTTTCAAGCGATTGATATGCTTGTTGCGCGGCGCTTTGTTCTGCGTCTCGTTTTGTTGTTCTCCAGACGCCCAAGTATTTATGGGAATTTACTTTCACGAGCGCTTGAAAAAGACGCGAGTGTGGCGGTCCTTTTTCTTCGACGATAGAGTACTCAGGCTGAATTCCCGGAAAACGTTTGGCGACCAGTATTTGTAAGCGAGATTTAAAATCCTCGTCGAGCACGTCGCAAGGAGGAGTGTGATTTTGTGTGGACGCGTCGTTGGAAAAAAAAGCGTCGATTGTGGGTCTAAAGACGCGAATAATAAAGGCGCGTGCTATTTCGTATCCTCCGTCGAGAAAAAGCGCGCCTATGACCGCTTCCAATACATTGGAGATAATCGAATCAGGCAACGTAACGACGCCTTTACCGAGTAAGATGAACTGCGGTAACTCAAGTTGCTTGGCAATGAGACAACAAGATTTTCGGCTCACGACGATCGATTTAATATGCGACAGTTCTCCTTCTGGCAATGGAGGGTTACAGTTGTAGAGTAAATCCGAAACGACCAGACCTAAAATGGAGTCTCCCAGAAACTCTAGTCGCTCGTTTGACTCGATGTGAGTTCGCGCACAAGAGGCATGGGTGAATGCCATTTTGAGTAACTCGGGGTTATTAAAGCGATACCCAAGGATCGTTTCACATGTATTAAGGTTCGACACAATAGAACTTTCGATGGCAAGCGTCTGTCAGATCGACGATATTGTTAAAGCGTTCAACAAGTCGCTAGCGGAAGGTTGCCTCCTCATGTAAATGAAGAAATAATAACGCCAATCAAGGCTAATGCCAGTACGACCAGCAACGGAAAGAGCACATATTTCATCCCTGTCGTTTTGTATTGTTCGAGTTTTGTGGTTCGACTTTGTTCAAAATTGACAGCTCTTTGTAGAACCTTAATCTGACTACTCAGATTGTTTGAACTACCGCTCGCGCCAGTGTTCGAATTGGGGAGTTTAATTACAGGGGGTTTCCTCGCGGAATCAACGACTTCTCCATTGCTCGTAGTTACCCTTACGGGGCTGGGATAGTCAGAACCGAAGTCACGCGTACGGGATTGCGATCTTGACGAAGCGCTAATACGATGTGGGATAGTGGAGGAGCCTGTTGAAAAAGAGTCCTGATTTACAAACGCGTTGTTAATAAAGGTACATTCGACATTCTGCGCGTCCCAAAAATTCTCACGATTAGGGAATTGTGGCAACATCTTCATAGGCGAGGTTAATTCGCCTTTCGACGGCGTCCACCTTGCCAAGGTTTCATAGACCTGTCTCGCTGTGCGCACTCGCTCGCTTGGACGTTTGGCTATCATTTGCATAACCAAGTTAGAGAGATCATGTGGGATCCGATTGTCGTATTCAATAGGAGCTGGAGGAACCGTGTTTGAATAGATAACCTGCGCTTGCATCTCGGGTCGACCCGGCGTATTGGGGTAGGGTAACTCTCCTGTGAGGAGAAAGTAAAAGGCACAACCTAGGGAATAAATATCCCAGAGGGGGGAGATTTGAGCAGGCGTTTGGATTTGATCAGGAGCCATATAGTCCCAAGTTCCCTGAGCCTTGCGTCGAAATCTTTCCATTTCCTCTTGAGAGCTATAGTAGTTAATAGCTTCATTGTTCTCCCAATCGACAATTCTTTGGTATATTTCCGTGGGTTGTTGGGTTTCAAGGAACGTTGGTATAACAGAGACAGAACCGTAGTCTGAGAGTTTAACGTCGCCCTGTTTAGAGAGTAGAATATTTCCTAGTTTAACGTCACGATGGATTAATCCATTTTGGTGAAGGAAGTCTAGCCCGCGAGCGGTTTCGGAAATGATATAGGACGCCATACGGTAGTCTACTTTTCCGAGACGCGCAAGTAGTTTGCGAGCGTCGCCTCCGTCGATGTACTCTGAAATCGAATAATGGATGTGTTTATCCATGTCCTTGAGAATACACCGCACTAGGTTGTCGTGTCGCGCGATTTGTCCAAGAAGCGCCTCTCTCTCGAACATTCCTAACTTTGAAAGTTCGACACGTCGAGGAATAATCTTAATAGCGACGTCGTTTACTTGTCTTGGGCGAGAACGGTCGGCGTTTGTGGGATTGTCACGTTTTCTTCCGAGGAAAACTCGTCCGTTTCCGCCTTTTCCCAAAAAGTCAACCAGGCGGTAATCACCCAAGAAAAAAGTCGCTTTACCGCTACGAATCTTAGAAGCTTGCCAACTGTTGATCTTGTTAAGCTCTTGTAGACGCGTCAAGAGCTTATCGCCAAAGACTTGTAATATTTCTGGCGTTAGGAGACGATTAACACGTTGCGTTGCAGGGGAACCATGAGAACCTACGTTGGGGTGTTCCTGTGCTTGAGATTCCTGTATGTGTTCCCCGACAGCGTCGTCGAAGATCTTATCAAGCTGGGTTGACGGAAGATTGGCGTCAGCTCTGGTGGGGTTTTTTGCGTTGTAAATTCTCTGTGCTAGCGACTCAAAATCTTGACTGGAAATAGAGGGGACGTCGGCGTTTGATTCATTAAGGAGATCGTAGGTGGATTTTCCTTGGGGATTCAAGGAGGCGTCGCTTGAAGAATCTCCTTCTTTTTCTTCTTCATTCGTATTCTGAGAAGATTGATCGCTTGCCCCTTGGCTATGCGCATCGCGGTTATAAATAACAATTGGCTCAAAATCAGGGGTAGGGCGTTGATTGGCATTCTCTGATTCCGCAATCAAACGACAAAAATCATCTAGATCGATTCCTTGCTCTTGGATGAACTCTGTAAAAACGTCCTGAAAGATCTCCTCAAGTTCCTTTTCTGGTATGAGCGCGCTTCTGATAAGAGTTTGATAAACGGTTGGGTCAGGCATTGTATCCCCCAGATCAAGACGAAGTCGTCCACGATTTCAAAATACTTGTCATACCACGTTTAACGCAATAGGTCGGCGCCAATAGCGTCTATGCGTCACTGACGCCACATTAGTGATACGTTACGTCGAGTTAATACGTAATAAACCGTCTCCAATTAGGGCGTGGCGATTTAAAAACCACTGTTTCTTTTGTGGTGGGATGTACCAGAGTAAGTTCAGCGGCGTGTAAACAAATACCGAGACCCTCGTAGTACTTTGCGCCATACTTGGCGTCGCCCACGATTGGATTGCCTAGATGGGAAAACTGGAGACGAATCTGATGTTTACGACCAGTTTTCAACTCGATTTCTACCAGTGTGTTTGCCGTGAACCTCTGTAATACGCGATACTTCAAACGCGCCTCTTTAGGTTTGAATTTTACGGGAACTCTTGCATTTGGAGCGCTGACCCAGAGACGATGGTTGTTTGGGTCTTCACAAATAACGTTAATGAGCTCGCCTTGATCTTCGGACAAAACGCCATGGAGAAGCGCATGATAAACTTTACGCACGGCATGTGTTTTAAATTGCTCGTTGAGCCGGTTAGCGGCTTTTGAGGTGCGAGCAAAAACGACAACGCCGGAAACGGGCAGGTCAAGTCGTGTTACAACGCCTAGATACACCGCTCCGGGCTTGTTATATTTCTCTTTGATATATTTCTGTGCGAGTGTAAACAAAGATTCAACTCCAACCGGCGCGCCTTGAGTCGCCAGACCGATTGGTTTGTCAAGCGTTAAAAGATGATTGTCTTCGTAAATTACACGAAACGGAAATATATCGTCCATGTCAACTATAGTTAGTCAGCGTGTTCGACCTGACGAGGTGAAAACCAGCTAATCGTTCTGGCGTTCTTATTCGAATGACGAGTCGTTCAGTTAGCAGGAGTCTGACTTTAAAAGATGAGACAAGTCGCGTACAGACGTCTATCTGGACGCTATACGCGACAAATATTAGTCCGTATTGTCAGACTGTTATGCTGGAAAGATTATATAGACTATTTCTTTTCAGCGGCTTTCTTTTGGGCGGCCAGAACGAGGTCAGGACGGTTGGTTGTAATGCTCGGAACGCCCCATTCGACGAGTTGTTCAATGTCCTCAGGCTTATCAACGGTCCAGCACATGACGGTGATACCGGCGTCATTGAGGATCTTGAGGAATTCAGGGGAGATCGCGTGGTATTCGACGTCGACGACGTTGGTATTGATTTCCTTGAGTTGGTCGATAATCTTTTTGGCCATCGATTCAGGAGTTTCTTCAGCAACCTTGAAGGAGCAGAGCCACGCGCAACAAACATTCGGTTCGAGTTGTCGAATTTTCTTGAGGCGTTCAGCGTTGAAGTCAATGACGATCGCTTCTTCGACCATCTTGTACTTACGAATACCCTCGACGACCTTGTCTTCGAATCCACCCTGTTTCACTTCGATGACGGGACGTGTTTTCGTACCTTTGAACGTTTTAAGCGCTTCGTCATAGGTCGCTGCTTTTTCGCCTTTGAATTCCTCGCCCTTCCAGGCGCCGAAGTCTAGGGTGAAGAGGGTTTTGGAGTCGACGTCTTTACACGCCATGTCCAAACCAGTGGTGCGCTTGAGATTACCGTCGTGGCAGAGGAAGACAACGCCGTCGGTCGTGGTGTAAATATCGAATTCAGAACCTTGCGCGCCAACTTCAATAGCTTTTTTAGCCGAGGCAATCGTGTTTTCAGGCGCAATCGCGGAGAAACCGCGGTGAGCGACCGTGGGCGCAGGAGGAATAGGGGGGAACTTGGCAGCGGTCTCTTGGGCAAGAACCGTCGAGCATGTTGCAAGAGCGATGGATGCGAGAATGAACAATACCCTTTTCATTGGAACTCCTTAGAACTCATGACGCCAAATGCGACGTCGTTGAGTAGTATCTGTAAGAACGCGTGTGAATTCTACACTTAGCTATAAGAACTGCGTCCTATACCGCCAGCGTAAACGTCCACCGTAACGTTACATTGAATATTGTCATTATTGTAACGTCCACAAGATGAATAATCAAGGAAAAGGAGAGGATTTTTAGGGAAATAAAAGACCTTCGACTGCGTCTAGATTGTACGCGTCCGCCGACTTATGTTATTCACCGAGGGTCGATTTGCGACGGAGCATGTGGTGATAATGCTGTGCAAATCGGTGTGATTCGTCACGAACAGATTGAAGTAGACGTAGGGCAAAGGAACGACGCGACAACTTTAAGGGGGCGTCTTGATCCGGCAGGTAGACCTCTTCCTCGCGTTTAGCAAGAGAAATTACAATACCTGGTTGACATGGCGCATTTTTGAGCGCTTGGAGCGCGGCATGCAACTGCCCTTTTCCTCCGTCGATTAATAATACGTCGGGCGGTGGATTATTCGGGTCGTCATATGCAAAGCGTCTAGAAACGGCTTCCGCGATGGAGGCGAAGTCGTCAATACCAGACACGGTTCGGATTTTATAGCGTCGGTACCCTGGTTTAAATGGTCTGCCGTCGACAAAATGCACCAAGGACGCTACGGTATCCTGACCGCCTAAGTGTGCAATATCAACGCCCTCGATAACACGCGGAAGCTTCGGTAGGCGGAGGACTTTTTTAAGACCAATGACTCCTCGTCGCGGGTCAATTTGAAAGACCTCCGGCTGAACGTTGTCATCTAGATTCCCTTTGTCACGCAGGGATTCCAATGCCAGTAATTGGTCGCGATATTGAGCCGCTAACTCATAGCGCTTGTTTTGCGACGCTTCCAGCATGTCGCGTTTGATATCATTGAGCAGTTTGCTACGATCGCCTCCCAAGAAGTCCTGTAGACGCCTGATGTTTCTGCGATAGGCCTCTTGTGAAATTCTGTCGCAACAAGGCGCGGAACACTGCCCAATTGACGCCAGAACACATGGACGAGTCCATTTCCTATCCTTGTCATCGGCGCGTATAGTAAGGGTACAAGTTCTGTATTTAAAAATTTTCTGCAAGACGACAATAGCGCTACGCAGATGTTTCCCATTGAGGAAAGGACCGTAAAGTCGTACGTTTGTACTTTTGGGCGCGCGCGTGGCTTGAACACGCGGAAAGTCTTCACGTGTTGTGATTTGTAAATAGGGGAACGACTTGTCGTCTTTGAGGTCGCGATTGTACTTCGGCTGAACGTCTTTTATGAGTCGCGCCTCGGAGAGTAACGCGTCGACTTCGCTGGGCGTTAGGATGAAGTCGATATCTCTAATTTCCCTCACCAGAGGACCGACGCGCTGGTCGTCGATTGCGTCGCGTCGAAAATAACTGCTCGCACGACTGCGTAGACGCTTCGCTTTGCCAATGTAAATTACGCGTCCTTTGGCGTCCTTCATGAGGTAGACGCCGGGTGTTTGTGGAAATTCTTTGACCTTTTCTGCAGCCTTGTGATAGTTCTCCTGGATCGTTCGATAATCCGTTTCTGAAAGTGGAGCTAAGAAAGAGGGCGAGCCGTCACTGGGTTTAAGGTTTATGTCTTCGAAGATGGATTGGTTGAAGTCGCGTTCTAGGTCGTCTCCAATCGGCGCTTCCTCTTTGTCGGATAAGTGATAGAAAACCCTCTGCCCGTCGGGACGTTCATAGTATAGCGGTTTGGGACGATTCTCGAGCGTTTCTGGCGTTGCTTCCGGCGCGATTGTAGATTTCTCATTTAACGACGGCGACTCGCCCAAAGAAGTAGATTCAGACTGCTCGTCATGGACTGTGTTTATACGAGCAGTTGCGTTCTTGGGTCGATTGCTCCCTTTTTGCTTGGGACGCTGCCCCTCGCCCTCTCGAGAGTGAGAGTTATTTCCGGAATCTGATCTGTGCTTACTCATGATAATCACTACCGTGAGAACTCTAGCCCAGGCGCTTTGCCAAAACAGACGACCTATACGTCGAGAAGTAAACGACTCGAGGCGATCCAAAGTACATTGGACGCCTGAATTATTCTGGCATTTTTGACAAAAATGTCAAGACTGACAATTGAAAGGGTCGTTAGGATAACGCCTTTTATTATGTCGTTCTGAGTTTACGAAGCGTGCGTCTACTCTGCTTGAGTTTGGTTTTGTAATATCAATGGGCAGTTGGGGTACAACGGGGTCTTCATGGGACTATTAGGCGTTTCCTGGACATATCGTGGCGTTGCATATCCGGGCAATTGAGCGCTAATTTCTCGTATGAGCTCAAGACCTTTTGAATAGGGAACCTCAAAGTGAGCCGCGCCCTGAACACGGTCAAGCTGGTGGAGGTAGTAGGGGATAACGCCTAAGTCGGCGAGCGCTTCGAAGAGGGAAACCAACGCGTCGTGTGAATCGTTGACGCCATGTAATAACACGGTTTGAGATAGAAGGATATAACCTCGTGAGCGTAATCGTGTAATGGAGTCGACGGCTGACTGATCTAGCTCCCTGTGTGAATTGATATGGAGGACTATATACAAGGCAAGAGGCGTACGTGAACTTGTGTGAAACTCACTAGCGCTAGGGAAGTCATCGTCAATACGTGCAGGCGTAATAATAGGCGCTCTGGTGTGGAATCGTACCCTCTTAACATTTCGGAGAGAATTGATATAATCAAGCAAAGTCCTTACCTGGGAGTTGGAGAGCGTCAACGGGTCTCCGCCACTGAAGATGATTTCGTGGATGGACTCGTCCTGTGCAACGGACTGAAACGCTTGCGATAACAATTCCGTTTCATTGGTTTTGTTTGTATTTTCACGTCCTTTGACGAGCGGATACAACGCGCGTGACTGTGGAAAGAACTTACGGAAGCAAAACCGACACCTTGCCATACATCTGTTCGTTGTGACGACAAGGACGCGCCCACGATACTTCTGCATAATGGCCGGACTGCTATGTGGCGTCTGCGTTTCCTCCAGGACGTTGAGTTCACAGAGCGGATCCTGGGAAAATCCCGGGGTTATTTGCAACTCTTCTGCTCGCGGTAAGAACTGAAGTAAGACGGGATCGTTTAGGTCGCCTGGACGGACACGATCCACGAGCGAATCCGGAAATAGCATAGGAAAGGCGTTTGCGGCGGTTTCGGCTTCAGAAACTGCCTTTTGCGGTAATCCTAGTCGAGCGCCAACCTCTTCAAGCTTGAGGTATCGTGGCTCAGAGCTTTGGACGCTTGATTGTGCGTCCGTTCGTACTGATTCGTTTATATGATCCATTGTTTTACTGGCGACTAAAAACAGACTTCGGCGCGACGTTTTGCGCTTGCCTGACGCGTTTTGGGCGAGTATACTCGGCGCATATAAACGTCGTGGCTGTTAACTTCTGAAATATATTATATTTACCCATCCTTGGCAATGTTGATTTAGGAAAATTAAAATGGCCAATTATAACACTAGCGAGTTCCGTAAGGGATTGAAGGTTCAAATTGACGGCAATCCTTTCGTTATGATTGAGTGTCAGTTTGTAAAGCCTGGCAAGGGACAAGCCTTGTACAAGTGCAAGCTTCGCGACCTCACGCGTGGTACGGTGCTTGAACGAACCTACAAGAACGGCGACGAACTCGAAGCGGCCGATATTCATGAAACCGACGTCACCTTTTTGTATGAAATGGGCGGCGTCTATGCCTTCATGGAAAAGGATACGTACGAACAATACGAATTGTCGAAAGAGAAAATTGACGACGCCTGGAAGTATCTGCTCCCGGAAACCCCTTGCAAGATGCTTCTTTACAACGATTCGCCCATTGGTATTACTCCGCCGAACCATGTCATCCTGAAGGTTGAGTATACTGAACCGGCTGTTCGTGGTAATACCGCCACCAATGTTACAAAGCCTGCGCGTCTGGAAACCGGCGCTGAAATCATCGTACCGAACTTCGTTGAAACGGGCGAGGTCATTAAAGTTGACACGCGTACAAACGAATATATCGAACGCGTTAAAGACTAAGGTCGTCTTTGTGTTTGACGCCGAACTCTCGACGTCGTGTTGATTAGAAATATGACAGACGCGTTTTCGTTCACAACAGCGCGTCTGTTTTGTATATCATCTGTGCTCTTGCAGACGCCTGTGCTTTGAGATTTTCGAACGTATGTCGACGACTCCCTCTAGCGATGTGATTCGTTACTTGATTTTTGACATTGAAAGCGTAGCAGATCCTGCCCTAGTCTCCTTGGTTCGTACCGGCGGCGAGGTTCCTCCAAACGAAGCGTTACGTGCCTACCGCGATGAACTTATGGAGAAACGAGGCTCTGACTTTGTTCCATATGTCTATCACGTTCCTGTCTCTGTGGTCTTGGCGAAGGTGAGCGAGGATTTTACGCTCGTCGATCTAACGGCGCTAAAAATAGACGACGGCGGTCCGCGAAAATTGTGCGAACGGTTTTGGGAAGGGTGGCGTTATTACGATTACCCACGCTTTGTTACATTCAATGGTCGTGGGTTCGATCTTCCACTCATGGAGCTGACCGCTTTTCGTTTCGGTATTCCCATTCCGGAATGGTTCATGGAAGGCGCGCCGAGCTTTAAACAGCCTCGTAATCGCTACGCCGCCTATCACATCGATCTCTATGACGCGCTTACTAATTACGGCGCCACACAGTTTATCGGCGGTCTGAATTTGGCGTCGAAGTTGTTACATAAGCCCGGCAAGTTTGACGCGCATGGCGATATGGTTCAAGATCTGTACGACGCCGGTGAGTTCGACGCTATCCACCGGTATTGCCGTTGTGACGTCATTGACACTTATTTCGTTTTCCTGCGTCACAAGTTGCTTCGCGGTCTGATTACCGTCGACCAGGAAAAGGAACTTGTGGAAAACGCACGGCAATTCTTAAAAAGCCGTGCGCAAGTCGAGACCGTTTATCAAGAATATCTTGACGCTTGGGATAGATACGACGCCTATCTGTCCTCAAATGACGCATTTGAACGATTTGTCAAGCCTGGCAAGTCGTCTTGACAGTCTAACCTGTGTCTATACGGTGTTACTGTTCAAGGCGTTTGAACTAATTGAGAGAAAGGTAGAAGAATGAAAAAACTAGTTGCTTATTTCTCCGCAAGCGGCGTGACGCAACGCGTTGCGACTCGACTGGCAGAAGCGCTCGGCGCTCAACTGCATGAAATCCAACCGCAAGTGAAGTACACTCGCGAAGATCTCAACTGGCAAAACGCTAGTTCGCGAAGCTCTGTTGAAATGAAGGATCCGAATAGTCGTCCCGCGATCTGTGACGACGTTCTGGATATGTCTCAATATGACGTAGTTTACGTTGGCTTTCCGATTTGGTGGTATGTGGCTCCGACAATTATCAACACCTTCCTGGAAAAACATAATTTTTCGGGTAAGACGATTGTTCTCTTTGCGACCTCTGGCGGCAGTGGTTTCGGCAATACCGTCTCTCGCCTCAAGCCCAGTGTTGACGCTACGACCAAAATTGTCGAGGGGAAAGTCCTGAGTCCTTCCTCCACTGTAGCGGATCTGAAGGCATGGGCGGACAAACTTGGACTCTAGTGAAGCAAAAAGTTTGCTTCTGAGCGCTTTGTCGATTTGGATTCGTTCCTATGACTACGACATATGATTGTAACACAACCAACGTCTTGGCTATTGATATTGGCGGTTCCAAGTTGCTTACGGCCGTTGCGCAGACAACAGCGTCTGCCGATGGCGGTAAGGAGGTGGTTCTCCAAGGAATAGCCAGGCGTACATTAGCTCGAAGCAATGACGTCGAGCTGGTTTGGCATGCGATTTTAGACGCCATACAGGAAACGATACGTTCCACCGGATTCGAAATAACTGATATTTCGAGAATCGGCGCGACGATCCCTGGCGTCGCCGATCCTTTTCGTGGATTTTGGGTTTACGCGCCTTTTTCTGGAATCTCCAATTTCCCACTGGCTGAACGACTCTGCGCGGAATTTGGTCGTCCTGCTTTCGCGGACAATGACGTCAATGCCTGTGCGTGGGCCGAAAAACAGTTCGGCGTCTGTCGTAACGTTGATAACTACCTCTGGTTAACGGTTAGCAACGGCATAGGCGGCGGTCTGGTTTTGAATGGACAGGTCTATGCTGGTAAATTTGCCGGAGCTGCTGAAATCGGTCATTTTAACGTCGTTGACGACGGACCTCTTTGTGGTTGTGGAAATCACGGTTGTTTAGAGGCGGTTGCTTCTGGTCAGGGAATAGCGCGCGCTTATCGTGTATTACTCCAGAGCGCTATTACTGACTCTGGCGACGTGTCGGCTCAAACGCGCGCGCTATGGTTTGACTATCTTAAATTCCAGTATAGTGAAGCGACAACGGACGCAGAGATCATGTCCAAAGTACAAGAGGACACAGAGCACGCTACTGCCGCGATGATTGCCGAGTGGGCGCGCCAAGGAAATCCGCTTGCGAAGTTAGTCTATGACAATACCGGAAGCGTTATTGGTCGCGCGTTGTCCTGGGCGGCTAATCTTGTAAACCCCGAGAAGATTGTTTTGGGCGGCGGCGTCGCGGGTTCCTTCGATCTCCTGTATCCCACGATGTGGGATGCGTTTCAGAAGCGTCTCTTTAAATCTGTTAATACTATGCTGACTATTGAGCGCACCGGTTTAGGTTATGAAGCCGGGCTTATGGGAGCAACTGCGTTGGCGATCGCGAATCCCTATCGTCAGATTGCGTAAATTCTCTGCGTAACAGTTTAAAAAATAACTCGGTCGAGATTACTTATACTAACCAATACAGCCTAATTCTTTGCGAGGATACAATGACTCAGCAAAGAGTTAGGCTGTGTCTTTATAAAGTTATAACTTCAAAGACGCGTCGGTTATTTTCGTTCATCTGCAATGTAGATCAAAATCGGCGTGTCTTTTGTGAAATCAAGAGAAAACTCTTGTTCAAGGGTTTCATTGAGCGTCGCTTGATACCAGCGATTTAAACGCATAGCGGTCAAAGGGTATTTCAAACCGTGCGAGGTGATTTCTTGTTCTGGATCAAATGAAAAGATGGAAACTTGTGCACGTGGTTCTGTGATAAATATTCCTCCTGAACATGACGCGACAAAAAAGGTTCCGTCGTCTGTTACAAGTTGAATATCTGGCGTTTCCTTTGCGAAATCAACTAATCTCGCGATATTACCTAGGGTATGGTCTTCACGCCGTCCCGTCGCGCCGAGGATGGTTAATTTGCGCCAACCATTGGCAAGACACACCTGAAACGCCTTATTTAAATCGTTGGTTTCTTGTTCAGAAAGACAAACGATTCGGTCGCTATATTTCTCTCTGAGTTCCGAAGATAGCGAATCAAGATCGCCTACGATAAGGTCGGGAACGTAGGAATGTTCCAACGCCTGTTGTGCGGCGCCATCACAACATACCAATCTTTGTGCCGTTGCTAAGATACTCAGCGTCTTGGCAGATTGAGGAAAGGCTCCATTGGCGAGTATTACCGTTCTTGGAATATCATTACAAACACAATGGCGTAACTGATTCTGCAAGGTCATCTTTAATATGAGTTTACGATACGCCAACACGGTTGATCGTTTGGACGATAACAATAAGAGAAGAGAGAGACGAGGTTATAGCAGACGTCTCTCTCTTCATAGAAATAAACTAAATTACACGATTAAGGTAATTCTACCATTTCACAGATTCGAGGAACTTAATACTCTGCGGAACCTGATCAATAACTCGGGGGGATTCGTCTTCGATGAAGTAATACTTCACGCCAATTTCCTGAGCGGCTTTGAGGACGTCAACGTAGGGAACTTGACCCGTACCGAGAATGACGTCGTTTTCTACGCTAGTGCCGCCGGAGTTATTGCCTTCTACGCCCTTCTTGAGGTCTTTGAGGTGGAAGAGCGACCAGCGATCTGGATATTTCCTCAGTAATTTTGCTGCGTCTTGACCCGGGAAGACTGTCCAAAGAACGTCCATTTGGAAAGTGACGTATTTCGGATCGGTGCGTTCGACAAGCAAATCAAACATAGTTTTGCCATTCCCAGCGGGCAGGAATTCATAACCATGATTATGATAATAGAAGGTCAAACCGTTGTCCGCCAAGATTTTACCAGCGCGATTGAAGACTTCAGCGGCGGCGTTAACGTCTTTTTCGTCGAAGTCGCCGTCATGAGGAATCCATGCGCAACCGGCGAACTTGAGACCGAGCGCCTTAGCTTCCGCAACAACTTGTTCCGGCTTGTCCCGGAAGAGATCGTAACCCCAGTGACCAGCGATTGCGGTAAGGTGGTGTTCATTCAGCTTGGCAACCATCTCTTCGGCGTTCAGACCGTATGTGCCGGCAAGTTCGACGTAACCGAAGCCAAATTCCTCAGCCGTTTTGAAGCCCTTTTCAACGTCTTGCGCAAAGGTATCGCGAAGACTATACATCTGAAGACCCACGGGTCCTTTGAAGACGTCATTGGTTCCCACTTTAAGGCGAGGATCCTCTTGCGCGGAGACTAGCGTCGCGCTAAGGAGGACCGTTAAGGCTAACAAGAGCGCTTTCTTCATAATGTTCAATCCTTTAAATACACGCCTGACACAAACGCCAGGCGATTGGGAAAAAACTATTCAGTGAATAGTAACAATTCAGTTACTATCAATCAAACTCACGGCGCCTTTGAGGCGTCGGGCGGGAAGATTCCATAGTCGATGACGTCGTACGCTCGTCCATTAGGCTGTATAGCTGGCGCCTGATGGAACTGTGCCGGCCAGGCGGAGCCGCGTAATTGACCCGCATGGTGCGGTCCAAAGAGGTTTTTGGGCGTGCCATAAACGCGTGCGGTAAGCGTTAGAGCGTCGACCTTTGATTGGCGTGCTTCTGCAAGTGTCGACGTAAGGTCAACGGTGACGTCGTCCCAACCAATCACGCCGAGCTGTTGGTCTTGTACGCGTACAGTGAGAACAGCGCCGTACCAGGAACTTGCGGCGAATTTTACTGCGCGGTCTTCCGGGTAGTCGTTCGGGTTAATCGTGAAGCTGTAATCGACAGCGTTCGCATAGAATGGCATACCCTGATTTGCCCAGCCGTTACGACGTTCGAATAAGCCGGAGCCGTCAACTACAAACTGTGCGCGCCTATTAAAGGAACGTTCCGTTAACTCGCTAGACGCCGAAACTTGCGGTTGTTCTGACAGCGTATGTGTGGCGTCGTCGCCGATCTCTTGTAAGAATTGAATCTCTGCAAGTCCAACAAAAGCAGAGTCGATTTCCCGTTTAGTTGAACCGACAAATGACTCGTTCAAGGGGTAGGAAATGCCGTTCCAGTTTGATTTGATCTTGAAACGGATCGTGTAATTTGCCTTGATTTGAATCGGCTGTGGAAAACGTATGAGTTGAGACAGACCCGTTCCTTTGTCGAGAGTAAGCGAGATGGGCTGGTATTCTTCCGACTGAACCGGTTGACCGTTCTCGTCTAACAGAAGAAGATCAATGTCTTTAATGCCACGCGTCGTAAAATTCGATTCACAATAGTTCCAAACTCTCATTCCTACGACTCTAGTCGGCTCGGCAAATTTGAACTGAATGTAGGGCGCTCGGTCGTCCTTTTGCGTATAGTCGACGCCAGAGGAGAGCCAGGATACGCCTTCAAGCCCCGAAGAGGCTGTGAGCATACGATCTGAGAGTTTCTCACGGTCGTTTAGCAATTCTGTTAGATCGCACGGCGGAGCAAGCGCAAAGGACTTTGTACTCTCGCACAACGAGAAATCGCCGACAATCCAAATCGGCATGAGTTCACAGAAGAGCGTTGCTCTCTCCGCTACTAATTTGATCTCGTTAGCGCCTGTTTTAACGGCGTCGGCAATATCATAAACTCCGAAACCACGGTCGAATTTCCAGGCGTTAGCATTACGATTGATTGGTTTGTTATTGCAGTAAACTTTGTAAAGATCCGGACTTTCAATGACCAGATTGACTTTATCGAGGCGTTCTGCAGTATTCTCAAAGGTATAGATCACTTCGAACCCGGATTCGTCGTCAAATTTCTTCGTAATTAACTCGTCCTTGAATTGTACGCCATTGTCCCACGGAGATTTAGGATAGCCTTTTTTATTCCAGAACCAGTTGTTAGCACGATAGAAGTATTCGTTTTCAATCGTTTCGTCCTTCATCTTGACTGTCATGTAATCGATGACAAGGACATTGTCGTCCAGGGGTTGCGCATTAGTTAACGCTCCATTAACCAGAAGCTCACTGGCGTCAATAACAACGTCTGCTTGCGAGGCTTGACCTTGGTTCATGGTGTCTTTTGACGTAACGCCTTCGCTGAACGGAAGCGTTGATATCACGAGAGTTTCAGAGGAACAAGGGGGGATTGTGACTTCAGACTTTGTGTAAGCGCTGCTCGTACCTTGAATGAGATTGAGCGATTTCACGTAGTATTGCGTCGAATCGAGATTCAACTGCAACTTAACCGTTGCCGGTTTGTGTTCGTCGATATTGCACACAAAGAGCGTCCAGCCGTCTTTAATGCGCCTGGTTTGATGAAAAAGATTCTCAGCGTTATCGGTCGGCACAAGCTGAATCGGCTGACGCTCGCGCATTGTGGCAATTAGCTCTTCAAGCGTTACAGCGTTAATACTGTCTGACGCGACTTGAAGAGCTTGATATAATTGAGGATACGTCTCTTTTTCCTTGGCGACGTCAATACCGTTAACCAGGTTCCATCGAGCGTCGACCGAGTACAACTTTCCGCCGTTCTTTGTGAATTGCGCAAGTAGTTCCGTTGTATAAGAATCGAGGCATTCTAGTTGAGGCGGTAAAACAACCGTGCTGTATTTGGCATGACCAACAACAAAATTATCGCCGTCGACTGAACCGATTCGACAAATAATATCTTCTGATCCTAAGTCGTAGTCGACCTGAGACGCTTCCAGTTGATTCAAAAAGGACGCAAAGCTGGCGCCGATCTCTTCTTTGATATTACCAGGTTTATCAGACGCTTGCTGATACATCCAGACAGTCGAATTCGGCTCGATAATAAGAAAACGCTCCGGGGTCAACTCGCCTCGTGAAAGAATATAGGACAATCGAGACCAATAATCTTCCAGATAGGAATATTGCGTGAACCAGGGAGCATGATAGGAGAACGTTTGCGGATGGTCGTGTTTACGTGCACCGCGGATCGAAATATAGGACAAATGCTCGTTCGAGGTATTAACGCCCAGGGCGAAAGACCAGTCGCCAAGACGTTTTAGATCGGCAAAGCGAATATCGTAACCTCCAGCGCCGTAATTCTCAGACAAGGTACGCGCGCGACCGGACTGATGTGCAACGGAGCTAAGCTCGCGAACTGAGCGAACATTGCCAAATTGAGAATGGGAACCGCGCGAGAAATTGTTCATGAGAAGGTCAATTGCCGGACGTTGGCGCCAAAAAGCCGTTGCCATATTGTCTGGACAATGATGTGCGTTGGGCCATTCGTGTTCCCAGTCGTGACCGGTGTATTGTAAATTATTCAATTCACAATATTCCGACAGTGGTTTGTGCCAACGATCTATAAAGACCTCCAGAACCGTTTTGTAATAGTCATATCGAGTCTGGCGCCAATTGCCAACCGGCTCAATGAGTTCGATGAGTCGTGGAATCAGATCGTATCCACGACGCGCTTGAAATTCTTCAGGGAAATTCTGATTCCAAGAGAACATCCCAGCAGAAGCGACCTGTGGTTCGTCAGTGAAAGCGCCGGGTATTAATTTACCAAACTCCTCGCCAAAGTTACGACGATATGCCTCGTGAGTAAACTTAATAAACTCGTCAATTGTGCCTCGTTCCATGAGGTTCACATAGGTTTTACCCCCAAACCATTGAGACGCAGAAGCATATTGCAGACGCGAAACCAACCATTTCGATTGAGGATGGGACTTTGCAGGAACCTCGCCGCCAGATTTACGTGACTGGAGAACTTCATCGGTTCGATCAACGGTTTCTCCTGAGGGCAGGAGTTCCTGGACGTAGAGAACAGTATCGCCAATTTGCCATTCCTTACGTTCATTAAGCAACTCGTCGTAGCGAACTAAATCAAGTCCAACGCCGCGTAGTTCAGGACGAGCGTCTGGAACGAAACCGCCCGCAAACCCGGAGGGATACGAGTTCTCGTCGTAAATCCAAATCTTCATATTGAGTTTACGCGCCTGATCGAGCGCCACCGACCAAAGATGAAACCATTGCTCGGAAAGGTAGGGCGTTGCAAGCCCCGGGCGAGGATGCACAAACGCCATGTCGATGTGTTGGGCTTTAAGATCTTGTAACGTATCGCGAATCTGGTCGTCTGTGAGGTAGTCATTCCAGACCCACAACGGACCGGTGGTGTAATCTATGGAAGGAGATGCAAATGAATTGAGGAGTTCATTTGCCGTGAGGGTTTCAACTACGTTTAAATGCGAACCTGTTGGAATGTAGTCCGGCGACGGTTCAAAGTGGAAAGTCGCCGATTCGGTTGAGGAGCCGTTGCCAGCTGACTCTCCTGCGCGCAACACATTGTTCTGCAAGGTGATACAAATCAATGTGACCGTTAAGATTATAAATAAACGCGACGACATGACATATTCCTTGTTGTTCTTTGCGTCCTCAAAAAACCTCGCAACGTCGTAGCGACAATACTGATTGTCGCCACTTCGAGGTTTCACGACTCGAAACGATTGTACCGGACTGGCGCCACAAAATCAAGTTTAACGTGAGGTTCCTTGAATTCTTTGTGAACCGCGCTTTAACTCCATGAAAGCTTTGTATTCCTTGTCAATATCGCCAAAGGTTTTGCCTAGCGCCTGTTCGAGCGTATTATAGGAGTCGGTCTCCTGGTAAATCATATATAGGTAATTAACAAAGGGATCGCGGTAAACCCCGTCGCGATAATGCATAAAAAAGAACGCCAATCCAGCCGCTTCGGAGTAGAGTAGGGGAAGATCCTTGTGCTTTTGAAAAGCCGACATCGACATGCCAGCGTATTCGCGCAGTGGAATATAGGAGTCGTCCTCGAAGAGACTTTCCATGGCGCACTGTATACGAAAAACGTCCTTGTAGCCGCCAAGATAGGCAGTGGTTCTATTCTTGTTAACCTGAAACGTCTCGGCGTAGATTGCAATTGCTTCAATTGCCCAATAGTTGGCGTTCTGAGCAAAAGTGACGCCGGCATTTTTACCTCTGGTACGTGTAAGAAGATTGCACTCGGAAAACAACTGATGAGTCGCTTCGTGTGTTAAAAGCGGGAAAAGCTCAAATTCATCGTCTTCCGCTGGCTCGTAGACAAAAATACAACGCATACTTGGGAAATATCCGCCTACGCTTTGACTGACGTTATTGTCATGACGACGCAACTCTCGAAGATATTCGCTACGGTTGCGATAAAGTATGACCTTGTGGCGTTTGGAGACGATCTCACTCTTGGAATAGAGCATTGCGTTCCATTGATTACCAGTGGCGATAAAGCGGTAGAAGAGTCGACTCCACGCTTGATAGTAAGACTCCAGTAAGCGGCTGACCTCGACGCCTCTTTCCAGTGAGACGCGTGATAAAACTGAAAAATGCTCCGATTCAATACGCCAACCGTCAGAACTATTGTGCATTTGTTCAGCCTCGTCGTCGATGGTCATCCATTTGCCGTTATGATAGCGCATACCCTCTTTATACTTTTCAAGATGCTCTTTGGGAATCCAACCGAAGTCGTCTGTTTTAACAAGACCGTCATTGATTTGGCGCACTTCCCAGGGTGTTCGCCAGTAGCCGTCAACTTGGGTATAACCGAAGTAACTGCGCGCCTTAGGATGGTCAGGGTTAATAAACAAAGTCGTGAGAATACATGCGACGACGTCATATCCGCGTTTTTGTTTGGCATAGCGTTCCGCAACCGCATAGGTTTCCTCAGCATACTTCGTACGCAAGCGGTTTAATGCGTCAAACCACTTCTGTTGCGTGGAGGAAGCGTCGTCCGGTAGTTTGCTCTGTGCCACTTTGTCCGGTAAAAGCGGTACGACGAAAAAGTCGGGTTTCTCTTGATAGAGAAACGAACGAGTCACTTGCGCTTCCAAGGGCATTTTTAACTCGTCGCACTTTTGTGCCAGAGATTCAAGCTTGTGCTGATATTCGTCAAAGATTTCGCCACAGTCGCGATTCTTCACAACTGGTTTCGGCGATTCCGTCTTACTTGACGCCGATTTGGATGATTGCGTAGCGTCGTCTTCTGCATAAACGACGTCAGCGCTAGGCGTGTGCGTCACACATAGCGCCAGCGTCGTAAGACAGACAATGTGAAAAGCGAGCTTATATAAGTTCAAAGGCATTGACGAATCGCGACTTGTTTCTGTTTATATGAGGTAAGAAGATAAGTACAAATAGCAACGCCAGGCTTAATCGAAAGTCTGGCGTCGCCGTTTGTCAAACCGTCATAACGCCTGAAGGTTGTTTGACCTTTTTCGTTTGACGTATCGATCAATTAGACGTCACGACGTCATACGCAAATGCGCTCGATGCGTCGACGGAAAGTTTCAGACCGTTGGCGTCCGTTTGAACAACGTGTTTTTCAATGACTTGCTCGTCCTGATCAATTGCGCGAATTTCTACGGAACAATTGCAGAATTGTGATGCATGTAACGTCACGTTAAACTTCGGCTCATCTGGTAGAGGCGTAATGCGTGCGTGTGAAACGCTCAGCTCCTGATAATGGAACGCGCCCAGGGTGGTACAAAGACCGAAATCTACCGGGTTACGATTGGGCGCTAGGCGTAAGTCTATGTCGTGGATCGATTCCACCGGACGTAATTCCAGTTGGCGAGATTCTCCACGACCTTTAATCTCCAGACCGCAAAGGTAATAGCGCTTGTCCGGCATACCGGAGCCGAGTAGGGACAGGCGTTCGCCGGTTTTTCTATCGTACAAACCGACTAATAAATAGTAGAAGCCGGGCAGTATTTCGTCAGGAATCCGTACACTGAAGGTTTCTCCAAATAGGTTTGTTTCCAGTCCTTGCCATTTGTCAGACGGTTTGGATGGTTCGGGCAGAGGCAAAACAGTAAGTTCCGGATGATCCGCCCACCAAGTGGGAGGACGTTGTAAGTGGAGGAAAGGAGCGTAAGGTTTGTCCGTTGGTTGATGAGCGTTGCAAATGAGACGTCCAGAAAGGGTTGATTTGTCAATGGTTACATCTTGATATTCAAACTTAATGGGCGTCACGACGTTTGCGGGACGTTGGCGACCGTTGACGTAATAATTAGCGCCGTCGACTCTTAGCTCTACGACTTGGTCGTTTAGACGCACTACACCGCCATAGGAGTTTCTCTTATCGTCTTCGGATTTTTCTGACCAAAAACCAAAGCGAGGAATAACGACAGGCGCGTCGCTGCAGGGTAGGGTGATTCCTGGGAGTTGCCAGTCGTCAATACCACGATTGATATAGACGGTAACTCCTGATTTCCATTTGATTATTTGACGATGGATATTACCGTCAACAAAGGTGAAATCAATGATTTCATCAAGCGCTAAGGAACGCGCCAAAGCTTGTAGAAGCCAGTATTTGCGTACCGTGCCTCTAATATCCATTCCTAGGTCGGCCATAACGGCGTGACCTGTCAACGCTTCAGAGCTAATGTAATCGTCGCTCTCGATTCCACGTAACCCTCGCGCAAGACCGCCTTGGTAACGCTCGCTATATCCGACGCCATGGAGAATCATACGTTTGTGATTCACTGCATCGAACCACGGCACGTATTCGTGATCTTCACATTTGATCACTGTGGAAAAGTTCTCCTGTGCCGACGTTATTCTGCGAAGAATGGCGTCGGCGCCGTCGAGCGCGCCTATGAGAGCGTCATTGCCAGACTCGCTAACGGTAATGGCGTTGTTGTTAAAGTTCTTACGTACTAAATCAAAATAGCGATTCCAAGAGTCAAGGGTTTCGGCACGGCTGTGGAAACGACCCTCTTGGTCGTAAAAATCCATGATGTGAATTGACGAGAACACGTCGGTAAAGTACGCAGTTTGCATTAAATCCTGTTTGATTAATGCTAAATTACGTTCGGCGTAAGGAAAATATTTTGTCGGATTGAAACGGTAGCTCTGAGCATCGGGACCAGGATTGTACCAAGCCTTTTGAGGTTGACCGTCAGGATCAAAAATGATCTGGTCGTAACTAAAGCCGTCGGCGTCAGGATAGAAGTCGATATAGTTGTCGTGTAAACCGAATGGAATATCGTTTTGATCACAGAATTTCTGAGTTGCTTTAAGTTCCTCAAGCGTGCCTTGTTCCTGGCGCGGAGGCCAAATATCCGGCAGGCGAACGTCGTAACCATAATGTTGCCATACGTGTTGAATCAACATAGCGTCGGTTACGCCATAATTGACTAAACGTTTCATACGCTCAAGAACGCCGCTGTAGGAACCTCCCCAGTAGTCGAGGACGAATCGACCGGCTTTTTTTCCGGTTAGCGGCGCTGGGTTTTTATCAAACCAAGGCGCATAGCCAAAAGCACAATCGAACGCGCCTTTGGCGCTCGGACGTAGGGTAAGTCTTGAGTCAGGACGTGTTATAATGGTATAGACGTTCGCTTCCGGGTTCACTTGTAACGTCGCTACAGGTCGCGTAGTCGCTTCCAAAAGTGACAAACCGTTGGCAAAATCAAACGCGACATGACTGGTTGAGCAACCGAAGCCGTCGCCAGATTGTTCAAACTTCTGCGGTTCTTTTATGCAGTAACCATGTCCGAAATAAACGCTTGTCGCATGTTCGGAAAAGGAACCAAATTGAATTGCATTAATTTGAGCGCTATGAGAGGCGACAACGCGAAATGCAAGACCCGCCGGAGTTTGTGAAATGTAGCAACGTAACGTATTGGGGTGGGGCGCTACAATCAATTCGGAGTCGGAGTCTTTCTCTTGTGGGTTGTAATCGACCGGAGACGTCCCAATGAGTTCTTCACCTTGAGCGGCTGCAAATCGACGCGCAAGACGTTCCAAATCTTCTGATTTCACAAACTTAGCGTCGACGTGACAGAACGTTAAAGGCTCGTCATAACCGATATTAACATGTTGATATTGAATGCGGACGCCTGCGATTTGAAGACGACGCTCTTTATTGCCGATAGTAATCCAACCGTCGCAAACGCCGTGTCGACCGAGCGTTACCACTGCAAATTGATCGTCGTTGAGTTTAAATCCTTGGGATTGGGGAGATATTGAGATCCCACTGGTAGGAATGCTCAAGTGTGGAGTGGAGAGGAATAGTTCAAAATCTGACGTATTAGTTTGTCGCAACGCCAGTCGTTCCTCTTCAGAGGCAATAGTGTCGGTGGCAGGATTTACGCGTATGACCACGTCGCCCCAGAAGCAGTTGTCACAAGTCGTATCACGTTTAACGCCGGGATCGGCTTCTAGCGTCAGAAGAATCGTTTGTCCTGCATACTTGGAGAGGTCGACGCGAGCTTCTTCCCAACTCGTACCTGCGTATTGACGCTCGTATAGAATAGGAGCGCCTTCCAAGGGGGATTCCGCAATGGCGTTAAGTTCCTCGGGGGTGAGTTTTGTCGGGTCGTTTGTAAGAATGTGCGAAGCGTAAACACGTGTGAGAACCCCGTCGGTTGGAGGCTCCGGTGGAAAGACGTCGCGCATGGCGCTGGAAAACGTCAAAAGGATTTCACGCGCTTCGGGTAGTTGCAGGAGGAATCGAAGACCAACTGTGCCGACGCCACCGGAAAAAGGCGGGTGGATCGACCACGACTGCCGTTCGATTTCCCCACGCGTGATTACACATGTCGACACGGAAGCTCTGGAACGTGAGTCGGAACCTGTCCAGTTGCACGGTAGAAACACCGGCTCCTGGTTGTCGTAACGCCAGTAGGGCACATAGGATTGGTTGAATTGTCCATTAAGCCGTATGTACTGATCAGGTTCAATTTTCAACAGCCTTAGGCGACTTGCATTTGTTTGACTTTGTGTGATTTGAGTGGCGAAGACCGGGCGAATTTCAATTTCTTCGTTTGCTCCGTCAACTTCATAGCGAAAAACTGCGCGTACCGGATAATGTGCGTTGACGTATGCGTTTTGAACTGCAATGCAAATTGAATCTTCAAATGTGGAGGCGGGCTGGACGTCAAAGGAACGTTGTAAGCTTTCGGGGGAAGTTAGTCCTTGTGCGTCAGACTCGGACGAGGCATACAGAAACACCGAATCAATCGACGAAAAAAACGCAGTGACATGGAGTGTTTGATTCGTTTTATTCTCAAAACTCAGAGGAATGGTATAGCGAGCGCCTTCTTCCGAGAGGACTTGGGTTTCAGGAATTTCAACTGAAACATTTCTATTAGACGCCTTGAAACTTGTGAAAGCTTGTGCAGATTGGGATAATGCAAATACGATAAGCCAAAACGCTAACAAGAACGTCTTGGTTATTACTCTATCACGCTGACGTTTGTTTCTACTTGCCATGAGACGCCTCACGAAGCTAGGGTTTGTTGAAGTTACCACTAGCGATATTATAACAAAAAAAACGACAGTTCGCCACTAATTGAGCTGTCGATTATGGAATCTAGTACAAGCTGGAGCAATGATTAGAACCTAACGGTTCTTCGCGACATATTACGGAGAGAGTCGCGTCAATCTGTCTTCTCACAAGTAAGACCAGTTGGGGCGGAGTAGGGGAGGGAAAAAGATAATAAAAAGCGACTTCACAGCCTGCGTAAAGATTGACGGCAGCGCTGTAAAGTCGCTTCGTTTAGACGTCGACTATTGAGTCGTCGACTTAGCGTAAGGGCGCGAATGATTAATTCCAGTCAAGGATAGCGCCTTTGTCTGCGCTGGTCGCGAGCTTGGCGTACTTGGCGAGGTACCCGGAGGTATAGCGTGGCTTGGGCGCTTTGAATTCCTTCTGACGCTTACGCAACTCTTCTTTGGAGAGTTTAACGTTAATGCTCTCATTGGGAATGTCAATTTCGATAATATCGCCGTCGCGCAACAGACCAATCGGACCGCCTTCGGCCGCTTCGGGGCTAATGTGTCCAATACAAGCGCCGGCAGTGCCTCCGGAGAACCGACCGTCGGTAATCAAGGCAACGGAATCGTCCAGATGAACGCCCTTGATTGCAGCGGTGGGCGCGAGCATCTCTTGCATACCAGGACCGCCTTTGGGTCCCTCGTAACGCACGACGACAACGTCGCCTTTCTTTACTTTACCGCTGACAATACCTTTATAGGCTTCCGGCTCGGAGTCAAAAATGACAGCAGGACCGGTGTGTTGCATCATATTGGGCAAAACGCCGGCGGTCTTAACGACCGCGCCGTTCGGAGCCAGATTACCGAAGAGAATCGTCAGGCCGCCAGAAGTACGGTACGCTTTCTTGCAGGTACGAATGCAGTCTTTGGGATCGAAGGAAAGGGGCAGATCCTTTACCGACTTGTAGCGACGACGAATCGACATCGCGGCGGCGTTTCTTCGTCCGCCGGGCAAAACGGCGTAAGATTCCAGCGCTTCTTCAGTGACTTTTGTACCGCGCAGATCGTAATCGTCGATGTTTTCACCGATGGTTTTACCGGTAACGGTCGGAGCTTTGTACGTGAAGGACGGAACCTTGCCACGACGCAGTTCGCCGAGGATCGTGTGGATACCGCCGGCGTTGTGCACGTCTTCGATATGATAATCGCAACTTGGCGAAACCTTGCAGATGTGCGGAGTCGTAGCGCTCAGTTCATTGAAACGCTTAAGGGAGTAGGAGAGTCCAGCCTCATTGGCAATCGCCAGTAGGTGGAGAATTGTGTTAGAGCTACCGCCCATGGCCATATCGAGGATCATAGCGTTGTCAATGGACGCCTGGGTAATGATATCGCGTGGCAGAATGGGGAAATCCAGATCGATTATTTGGTCGACAGTCGTGCGTTTACCATCGACATAGACGACTTTACGTGTGGAACTCGCTTCTTTTTTGGAGATGGCGCCGGCGGCGACTTTTTCACGAAGATCGGCGATATGAGCCATTTCAACAATGCGTCGAGCGGCGCGATGATATAACTTGCGACGATCGGAACTGGTTGCGAGGAGCGTGCCGTTTGTCGGTAAGGCGATACCGATCGCTTCGCAGAGACAGTTCATACTATTGGCGGTAAACATACCGGAGCAAGACCCACAAGTTGGGCAGCTACGTTGTTCAACGTCGAGTAACTCAGCGTCGCTAACCACGCCATTTTCCGCGCCGGCTGCCGCTGAGAAGATAGAGATCAAGTCAAGCGGTTTGTGGTCAACGGTACGCCCCGCTTCCATAGGACCGCCACTGGCGAAGATGGTCGGAATATTACAGCGAACCGCCGCCATCAGCATACCGGGTACGATTTTATCGCAGTTAGGAATGCAGATCATACCGTCGAATTTATGGGCGTTGACCATTGTCTCGACCGCATCGGCGATGATTTCACGACTGGCAAGAGAGTATTTCATACCGTCGTGCCCCATAGCAACGCCGTCACAAACGCCAATCGTATTGAAGATAAAAGGAACGCCGCCCGCATCGCGCACTTCCTTGGCAACGAGCTCGGCAACCGTTTCCAGATGAACGTGACCGGGAATGATATCGACTCGACTACTTACGATCGCAATAAAAGGTTTTTTGAAGTCCTTTTCGGAGACTCCGCATGCTCGAAGAAGACCTCTGTGGGGCGCTCGATTGAGTCCCTTTTTAATTAAATCAGAACGCATGAAACATTCCTCTTATAAAAGTGCTTAGGTATATGTGCGGACGAATACGTTGCCAAACTTTGCCGTGGCTTTAGCCGACGAGCAGAAGCGCAAACTTCGTCCTTTCTTGATAATTATAAACGAACAACCCTACCCGTCGACGCCATTATTTCCACGGAAAAGAAAAAAACGCTATGTTAGAAATGACTAATTTTATAATCTTGCTTTACTGTTGATACTTAGGGCGACTCGGGCATTGACGGAGATTCCCAATCGCTGTGCTCCACCCTTTGGCATTTGTCCATTGACCCAAGTTGCATGGCTCCCAGTTTGTTTTATACGCCTAATGAAAAGTCTATATTTAGACAATTCCAGAGTTTGAAGAAAGATGGAAACAGGACTTTAGTTCGTGAATGACTTACAAATCAACCATTTAAAAAGTGGTTATGGTTTATATATACTAGTTTGTTATGAAAAGATATTGTTCTAATCAACGATTTTACATATATTTAACTAATAGCATATGTTTAAGGACGGGAGAATGAGGTCTGCTGATACATGAATCTGAATAAATCAACTGCCAAGACGCTTCTTACAAATCGTGCAAAACCACAGTTTGCGAATTCCGATGAAATGCAAATCTCATATAAAATAATCAAGCAGAGTTAACTGTTGAAAATTGATTGTCTATAAATGATTACACCCTTAAGCGATGGCGTGTTAAAAATACAACTGACGCATATTCGCGAGAAACGTTGTAAGACAATATCCTTGTCGAGCCTCTAGGCTGAATAGACTTCTTTGCTAAATTACTGGGGTCTACAATAATCTAGGTTTTTAAACTTACGACTTCTATTGGTCTTCAGGCGACTTTAGTTCTTCTCAATGGGACGATTTCCATGCGTAAGAGAATCAACTGTGTGAGCGACGCTCGTAGCGTGATAACAACGTCTTCTCATGGACGGGATTATCATTGAACGCTTCAGTTCTGAAATACGGAGACTTTTTAAACAAGAGGGGCAAAAAACGGACAACGTAAGGAGACAATGTAGAGAATGAAGGAGCGAGGAATCTGACGTGACTTTTCTTGTTCGTAAGGAAACTGAAGACTCCAACTTGTCACGGATATAAGAGCTTTCCATAGACGGATAACTGAAGAATAAATTCTTCGTGGTCACAATCTCAATCATATTTTTTCGCCCATATATCGACCGGGCTATTAACGCTTAGTATGGTGAGACTCTAGGAACAGTACGAAAGGTAAAAACATTAGACTGACTGCCGTAGTAACGTCCGCCTACACAGCTTGATGGTCTTTTGTGACGCCACACTCGTCAAGGCAACGGAGATATTTGAAGAATAGTAGGAAAGGGCGACAAACTCAAAAAAGGGGAGTTGACGTATCGACAGAAAAGTCGAGAAAAAACAGACATACCCCCGTGATTTTAATCAGTGGGCATGTCTAAGATCGAAGTCGATAAAAGAAGACCTGGCTTTGAAGCTAGGAGACGAACTAAACGCTGTCCTGAATAGGAAGCATAGGTCGACATAGTCGGCGTGAGAGGTATAAACAGGCGACACGCTGAGTCGTTTAGTATGCGCCCAGCCGCTAGAACAACCTATCTTCTACCGGACATAATAGACATTATCGGACGTTGTGCTTATCACCCTTTTGGCGTTTTACCCCGTAAATCTGAGTCTACCCGGCGCCTGACTTAGCGCGACCCTTCTGTTAGAAAGAAGCCAATCTGCCACTGGATTCTACTCGTTCACGAGGTCAGGAATCCAGCGGTACTTCTGTTCAACTTTGGGCGCTTTTTATCATTGAACGTCGCTGTGATTTAATTAAAAAAGGTAAGGAAGAAAACGTCAGTGATTTGTGCTTGGAAGGAGAGCTGATATTATCTTTGATATGAGAAACGCCAACTGAGACTTGGACAGTGTGACGTCAGGGCTTTTTCATCATGTAGTATTTCAGACTATGGCTGTTTGACACACGACTGCCTTTCGGGCATGACGCTCGTGTGGGTACATCTCGCTCACAGGTAAGAACGAGTTCCATTCAGCTCCTAAAAAACAAAACGACGTCGAATGAGCGATTTGAGTTCATTCGACGTCGTCCTTAAAGAAGATCTCCACGCGAACCTTATTTGTATAAGACGTATGCTACTCGCAGGGATGGTTTATAGTTCATTAAATTCCTCTGGCGTCCACACTGGAAGCTGCTCGACCTGACGTTCGGCGTCTTCGCTTACGTGCACGCCCCATTTGTTAAAGAAAGGCGCCAAATTAACGCCAGTGTTCTTAGAGAGTCGAATCATCCATTGATCGCGCTTCTCTTGGTCGTTTTTCGGAAGTTGGTCTGCTGGGAGCTTTTTGTACTCCGAAATCGCACGAATAAACGGTTCCCAACCAAAGGCCTCACGTAATTGAACCGTCATATTGAGCGCCAAGAACGGATCGGCTTTCCAATCTTCAAACTTGGAACCATTGTCGAAGTAACGCTTCATGAGTTTGAGTCGCGACTCTTTTTTTAACTCATTCCGCGCCTCGCCCGCGGTTCGATTGTTAAATTTTTCCATAAGGTAGAGAGTAAAATAGTTTACTGTCACCTCGGTCGAACCGTCAAATGTCCAGGCCGACGACTGGTGATTGTGACCAAATTCATGATAAAATCCCCAATCGCCTGATTTACGTAGTCTAGCATTGTTAACGATATCCGCCTTTACGTCCATATGTGTCATGACCGGGTAGCCGCTGTGCATGTAGCCAGCGGAAATCTCACGGTCGCAGCAGATTCTTTCAGGACGTTCGCGAACGTAAGGTCCAGACGCCAGTTCCGCCTCCAAGTCTAAAATCTGATCCCAAGTTTCCATGAGCTCCTGAGGATTGTCGAGCGAACGAATAACCTCTGAAGGAACCGAGAGAATAATATTGCGTCCCTGAAGCTCCGCCCATGGCGCCGGGTTATCGCGGATAACGCGCCAAGCTTCCAGACTCGTTTCATTCTTAATAAAGTACGGAGCTTTAACACCGCCGGAGATTCGAAATTCAATGAGGCCCAATCCCAAACTACTGAGATTGTGCGGGACGACAATGTAAATCGGACCGCCAAAGGGATTAGATATCTTTGTCTGAGCGCTTGTGATATTTTTTTCTAAGGTTATCTCAGGAAAACGTGGCCATTTATTCAGTTTCCACAGCAGATCCTTATGTACGCCAATGCGAACAGCAAAGGGACGAGGAACTTTTTTAATAACATCGGAATCCACTGAAATTGTAATGGTTTCGCCCGGGGCGGCATATAGACCTGTGGAGGTCCAGTCGGGGACGCTCGGTTTTACAATAACCGGCACGTCGTTCAAACGCTCTGCATCGTCTGGAACCTTTCCTGGAAACTCATTCCCTGCGGCTTTTAATAACTCAGCGGACGCCGGAGCGATATCAAGTTGATTCTGACGTAACGATTCGGTTAGCACGACCACAGAGAGTCGTTCAAAAAGATCCGTCGAAAGAATCGGGGTCTTCTCTGTGGGAATAATACTAACAGCTCGTTGTGACACAACGGTTTCGATGTGATTACGAACCGTTGGCGCAAGGAATGGGTAGGCTAGTTCCACAGACGTCGTAATTTGACGCAGATCCACATCGGAGAATTGACCTAAGTTTGAATCGTCCGCTTCAGCGCTTGAGAGTTGATCAAGAATCTTCAGCAAAGCGCTCGGTTGTGCAAGACCGAGATTTTTGATATTAAGCTCTTGTGTGGGTCGGTAACCGTTATCTTCGTTAGTAGCGTTCAAGAACCCCTGCGTCCACGCGAGCGGTACACCAAGTCTTGCAAAGTTCCGATTGCCCGCGTGATCGGTGGCAAGATCCTTGTCCGGGTTAAGCTGACTCCAGCCCCACCCCAGCCCACAGGTGACAAAGCCCTTTCCTTTACGTACTTGGCTAAATATCTCGTCGTATTGTTCATCCGAAAGAACGGACGACTCCGAAATAAAGACGTCAAATTCAACGTCGGTTTTATCTGTGGAAACGGCGTTGAACCCCAGGTCGTTCAACGCTTTCGCGGCGTCAGGATCGCGCCACACAACAACCTTAATATCGCCGGCGTCTTCTTTGGCGCTATTGGCGACCCAAAGCAGAATGTTGGTGAAAAATGTTTTCGACGAGTCGTCTTTAGTAATGATTTGTGCACGGCAGTAGTCAGTGTGACCAAAAGCAACCACCCTACCCTGCTCGTACCAGGCACAGGCAACGACCGGTTCGTAAATATTGGCGTCATATTCGCCAAAGAGAACAGGAAAAGCTTGGTCATTGAGCGGCATGATCGGACCGGGTACGCCGCATCGCGGCAATGCAGTAACGTCGGCACATAGCTCATTTGCCAACTCTAAGTTCGTCAGTTCGGTAAGGGAAGATTGCGCGGACGCCGACGACCACGCCGCCACTATACAGAGAACTAAGAACGTCGTTCTCAGGCAAAAGTTGAAATGTCTCATTGTCTAACGATCAAGTCAAAAGGGATGTAAAGGAAATAACCACGTGTGTGAGGGATTGTTTCTTCCATCTATTCGTGGCGTTAAGATTAGCGTCGTTAGCTTTATTAACTAACGACGACACAATTATTTGGCGACAGGAGGAAGAAGTCTAATCGACAAAGGTTCCAACGCTATGCGAATGAGCGTCCACGCTTAGGAGATATTCCACAACGTCCGGAGCGTCGTCGGTAAAGGCGGGAAAGTAATTTTTACGAATGTGGTTCAGTAAGAATCTCTTCTGTGAACTCGAGAGGGTTGTCGGCTGCGTGGCTTTCTCGAGGATTGCGGCTTCTGAATGAACCAACGCGTTCAGAACATTACGCCCGGAGAGTTTCCAGAAACGAAGACCTTTAAGACGGCGACCGTCGTCAGTTTGTTCGACATAGCCCTCAACGAGAACGAAATCGCCCATATCAGGAACTTCGTTCGCCACGCGCTTGATCTGCTCAAAACCTACGCCAACGTTGAGGAACCAGCCCTCGTTTGACTTCCAGAAAGCAATTTCCTTATCATTGCCCAAAATAACATAGAGGTTATCGGGCATGAGTCGCTTGATTTTGAGTCCCGGCTCTGCTTCCTCTTGGGTCGCCTGAACAATTTGCGTCTGTGGTTGTTGCGACGTCTGAGTGGGAGCCGGTTCAATGAGTACGGGGTTCTTGCATTTGGGACAATTTCTCACTTGACCTAGTAAGTGATCTTTAGCGTCAAGCTTACTGCCACAACTTTTACAGATAACGCGAATCGTCATGAGCTCCTCTTGTTCTCTCTGTAATTTGTCGTCTTACGGTAGACGTAATTTCTCACGACGTGGAGCGCCGTGTTCTTCTATAAATTTTACCCAGTCTTTGTAACGATTTCAAGTTCTTTTTTTGTTCTTCTCGTTATATTGCCGAGAATTGAAGCCTCCGCCATACAGATCGCTGTTTGGATTATATTCGTCAGAAATACTCGTTGGTAAACTGTTATAACACAAATAGATAGATATTTCACACGAGTGGCGCCCCACTCTAATAAGACGCTGAACGGCAGGCGTCTGGGGCTTTGTACTTGGGCGTGGATGTTTTATCTCTTTTATTTCGATTTTGAGTCTAGTATAATATCACACGGAGCGTTTGCATCGGTTTTGCATAACGTTGCCATCGGTAATAGGATTCCCTTACATGCCTTTGGAGGACACTCAATGGTTTCTTCGTTACTAAGAGTATGCGGTCGTTTCGGAATGGCGTGTCTCCTCTTCGTGCTTATTTTTATAGGCGTATCAACAGCTTCGGCGCAAAACTTAGCGGTTACCCTGGAGAATCGAGATCTTCCGCGCTATCATCAGCAGTACGAGCGTATGGAACAGGGCGACGTTGACGTTCTCTGGGTCGGCGACTCAATTATTCACGGCTGGGAAGGCGCTGGTAAGGAAGTTTGGGATGAATTTTATAAAGATCGTCACGCGATGAATTTCGCAATCGGCGGCGATCGTACCGGTCACGTCTTGTGGCGCATAGCAAATTCTCCCATGGACAAAATCTCCCCGAAATTGGCGATTGTCATGATCGGTACGAATAATATCGGTCATACGAAACCTAATTCTCAGGAAATGCATAGTACGCCTGAGGAAACCGTTCAAGGGATTCAGCTCATCGTAGACCAATTGAAGTCTCTGTATCCTACGACGAAGATTCTCCTTTTGAGCGTCTTCCCTCGTGGAAATCAGCCGACCGATCGTCTTCGCCTAGCCGTTAATGAGATCAATCAAGGGCTTGACGCTATCTATGGCGACAATAAAGTTGAAAACGTTCAATTGTATGACATTGGCGAACTTTTCCTGACGCCAGACGGCGTGCTTTCACCGGAAATCATGCCCGACTATCTTCATCCTAACGCTAAGGGCTATAAGATTTGGGCTCAAGCGGTTGAGCCTATGATCGCCGACGCGCTTGGCGATTCTCCCGTCGACTGCCAGCCGGAGCCAGTTGACGTCGACTGGTGGAAGGAACGTTTCGAGGAAAAAAACAAGGAACTTCAACAGGGCAATGTTGATTTGCTTATGATTGGCGACTCGATCACCCACTTCTGGGACGTTACGCCCTATTGGGAAAACAACGGCTTCGACGTTTGGCAAAAGTATTTTGCTCCTTACAACCCTGTTAATCTCGGTCATGGCGGCGACCAAACGCAACATGTTTTGTGGCGTTTAGATAATTATGACTTCAGTAAAATCAATCCTCGCGCCGCCGTTTTGCTAATCGGCGTCAACAATACGGTGAATCGAGACCGCGAACCGAAGGATATCGCGCTAGGACAACGTCGTATTGTACAAAAGTTGTGTAAACTCTTCCCTGATATGCACGTCATTGTACTGAAGATTTTCCCGTGTAATTCGCGCGAAGATCAACAGCAGGTGAACGATAGCATTAATGAATTGACAGACTACTATATGCGCGATCTGCCGAACGTTGAAGTCGTTGATCTCAAACAAGTTTTCCTCAATAAAGACGGTGAGCTGACGCAAGACGTCATGCCCGATCTACTGCATCCTAGTCAATTTGGATATGAATTGTGGGGCGCGGCGCTTTACCTTAAGCTTTCGAAATGCTTCGAATAATTCAAGACACAAACAGAAGTCGAGCTTGTGGACTCCTGATAGGTTTGATTACAATGAAGACGCCTCTGTGTATTGAGGCTTCTTCGCTTTGACAACTGGTTTTACAATAAGGATTTAATTTATGAAATCAAAGTTGAGTCGCATTGTGGCGACGCTTTTGACGCTCGCTTGCCTGGCGTGTACGTCTGTGTTCGCCCAAAATCCTGCAACGACCCTAGAGAATCGTGACATTCCTCGCTATCATTCTCAACTGGAACGCATGGAGCAAGGTCAAGTAGACCTTCTCTGGGTCGGCGATTCGATCACCCATTTCTGGGAAGACCGTGGCAAGGAAGTTTGGGATCAGTATTATGCCGATCGTAACGCGATGAATTTCGCGATTAGCGGCGATCGTACCGGCCAAGTGCTGTGGCGCATGGCAAACTCCCCCATGGATAAGATCTCCCCGAAAATGATCGTCGTCATGATCGGTACTAACAATATCGGTCATAAGAAGCCCGGTACGAACGAAATGCATAGTACTCCGGCGGAAACGGTCGAAGGGATCCAGGCGATCGTCAATCAGCTCAAAGATCTTTATCCGACCAGTAAAATTCTACTCTTGGAAGTTTTCCCGCGTGGAAACCAACCGACCGACCCTTTGCGTTTGGCTGTTAACGATATTAACGCTGGTCTGGAGAAGATTTACGCCAATGGCGCTGTTGAAAATGTCCAACTCTACTCCATTAACGACTTGTTCCTCGACAAGGACGGCGTCTTGTCTCCCGACATTATGCCCGACTATCTGCATCCGAATAAGGCCGGTTATGAAATTTGGGCGAAAGCTATTGAACCGATGATTGCCGACGGTCTGAA
Organism: Planctomycetia bacterium; assembly: GCA_030537455.1. Classification (GTDB taxonomy): domain Bacteria; phylum Planctomycetota; class Planctomycetia; order Pirellulales; family Thermoguttaceae; genus RUG369. The sequence goes on from JAUNMR010000020.1 coordinate 65,535, forward strand.
CGAAACGCCCGTCGACTGCCAAGCGTCCCCCGTCGACGCTGACTGGTGGCGTGAGCGCTTCAACGCCAAGAACGAACTGCTAAAAGCTGGCAATATTGATGTTTTGATGATCGGCGACTCCATTACTCACGGTTGGGAAGGCAGTGGCGCGGAGCAATGGCAAAAGTACTATGGCGATATGAACGCCATTAACCTCGGTCACGGCGGCGACCAGACTCAACATGTTCTTTGGCGCTTGAACAACTACGACTTCAGCGCTGTTTCTCCTAAGAGCGCCGTCCTGTTGATCGGCGTGAATAATACCTGGGGACGCGATCGTAAAGCGACTGATATTGCGCTCGGTCAACGTCGTATTGTCAAGAAGCTCCAAGAGCTCTTCCCGAATATTAAGATCGTTGTTCTGAAGGTCTTTCCGTGCACGAGCCAGACTGACCAAATCGAGCCGATTAATGCGCTTACGGAACTTTATATGAGAGATCTACCGAATGTACAAGTCGTTGATATCGGCAAGGTCTTCCTGAATAAAGACGGCGAGCTGACTAAAGAGGTTATGCCTGACCTGCTCCATCCCAACGCAGTTGGTTATGAGTCTTGGGGCGCCTCGCTTTATCTCTTGCTCAACGAACTGAATCGCTAGTTTTTAACCATGATTCATGACGACTAACGAGGGGATGGGAACGTTGAGAGTCCAGAGATTACATCGCTCCCCTTCCCTTGCCTGTCGGATTCTGACGTTTTATACAAGAAGTCATTATACAACATCATGAAAACGCGTCTTTCCGTCGTCGTCTTTGTTGTGTTGTAAATGACTTCTTATCTTTGACGATTCATTCCATATAGATTTCCGAGGATTGAAATACACTCAATTTTGGATAGTAAGATGAAATACGCGCTCTGCAATGAAATGTTTGACAATTGGTCGATCGAGAACCAGATACAGGCGATCGCGAGTTGGGGGTACGACGGCGTGGAATTAGCGCCCTTCTCACTTGACCCTAGTTTTGTGTCTGGCAATACGCCAACAATGGAACTTTCTCGTTTAGATAGTTCCATAAAGCAACGTGTCTTAACCGCGACCAAAGACTATGGGATTCAAACCTCAGGCTTACACTGGATCCTGGCGAAGACTAGCGGCTACTCCCTAACCTCTGACGATTCACAGGTTCGCGCTCGAACAGCGGAGTATTTGGGTCAGTTAGCAGAGCTTTGTGCGGAATTGGGCGGTTCCTATATGGTCTTCGGCTCGCCTCAGCAGCGTCATATTCTCAAGGGACAAAATCGTAAAGAAGCCATTGATAACGCCGCGCATACTATTGACTTAGTCGCGCCGACCCTGGAGCAAACAGGCGTTTATCTCGCGCTGGAAGCGCTGGCGCCAACGGAAACCAATTTCTTAAATGACGCCGAAGAGACTATTGGGTTTATTAAACGCTTGACCGACTCGAAATGGGTTACCTTGCATCTTGACTGCAAAGCGATGTACTGCGGAGAATATCGACCGATTGAAGACGTCCTGCGTTATGCTGCAAGCGAAATCAAAATGGTCTCGTTTCACGCTAACGATCCGAATCTCCAAGGTCCTGGATTTGGGCGGTTAGACTTTACATCGATTATGCAAGTCCTACAGGAAATTGGTTTTGACGGTTGGATCGCAGTGGAACCCTTTGATTATTCCCCCGGCGTGGTTCCGCTGGGTCGAAAATCAATTGAATACCTCAAAACAGTCGTAGCAACCACTAAATAAGTGTTGTAATAGTTAGGATAGCGTCACGTAGTAAACAGCAGAGATCAGTATGTCCACGAAGACGAACGATGGAAATCGAAGAACAGGCGCCAAAGTCAAGTCGAGCACATCAGTTACAGCCAAACGTCGCCCTCGTCGATCGGATTGGAGCCTGTGGCTAATGACCTCGGGCTTGACGTTATTTTTTACGGCGTCATTTCTTACAGCGCCCGAGGGCGCTACGCGCGACGGGGACTATTTGCCGATCATTTTGCTCTTCCTATTGACGCTTCTGGCGGCGGCGATAAGTTACTATCACGAGATTTCACGAACTGTTGGTAAAGACGGCATATCAGAACAAAACGATGAACTTCAGTCGTCAAATGGTTTGAGTGATTCTCGTACAAATGTCGTTCCTTCTGTCAGAAGAAGCAAATTGACAGTTTGGGCAGATGTTGCCTTCACTTTGTTTCTCGTGTGGACGACTGCGTCTTATATCAAGCTAGTCGTATGTCATTCCGGAGAAATACGCTACGCGACCAATTACTTTTGGACGTTTATTACACCGGCGCTTCTTTATGCTTGGCTCCGGTATTTCCGGAAATTGTTGAGTCCTTCGATACTTGCCGTACTTTTTATGACGCTCTTGTGCTGCGCGCTTGCACAGAGCGCCTTTTCCCTTTATTCATTTGCCTATGCAACGCCACGACTACAAGCGGCGTATCGTAGCGATCCGGAGAAGGTGTTAAAAGAAAACGGCTTGGTCTTTCAAGAGAATTCCTCAGAACGACTTCTCTTTGAAAAGCGTCTGTTGGAAAGTACGGAACCTTTTGGAACCTACGGTCTTGCGAATACGCTCGCAGGCTTTCTTTCGCCGGTTCTCTTATTGGTCGTGATGTGCGCCCCTGTCATAATCAGACAATGTCGACAACGTGAAGTCGCAGCGACTTATGATATTAACTTGACTATTAATCCCACCTTGAGAGTCTTTATTCTAATATCGTATCTTCTTTTTATTGTACTCCTGTTTTTTATATTAGCGCTCACAAAAAGCCGCGCTGGCGTCTTGTCTCTCTTCATCGGATTAGTTTTATGGGGCGTCACTTTTATCTGTGCTAAGTTACGGCAAGGAGGACGTTTGCCACAGGTTGGAATTAAAACAATTGCGTGTGGCATTGGAGTTGTAGCTGTACTTACGGTCGGTTTGTTTACTACGAAAACAATCGATGCGGAAGTCTTTACACAAGCCAGTAAGTCGTTGGGATATCGTATGGACTATTGGCGCGCGTCCTCGCAAATAATTAAGGACTTCCCAATATTTGGTTGTGGACCTGGTGAATTTCAGAGCGTCTATGCACGTTATATTTTACCGACGGCAAGCGAATTTATCGCAGACCCCCATAATTTTGCATTTGAAATTGCGTCGGTTTTAGGAGTCCCGGCGCTAATCTTCTTTTT